>CAYGUC010000015.1:0-111484 GCA_964353005.1 uncultured Flavobacteriaceae bacterium
CAGTGATAAAATTTATCAGAAAGAAATTATAAGTAATTAACTACTGACCTCTAAATGCTTTTTTGTAAGGTATAGTTTTTATAGATAAAGTAAAAAAATAACTTAATAATGGCACTAAAGCATGAAGTGGGTAACTTAAAAAATTCTATTTTTAGGTATCTAAAAAGAGGGTGTTTGAAAAGTCAAACACCCTCTTTTTACATTTTTAGAACAAGTATATTTTATACCTGACTTAATCCACCATCTACTTCTAATTCTACACCGTTTATATAAGAAGCATCCTCTGAAGCTAGAAATAATGCTGATTTTGCTATTTCTTCTGAAGTTCCAAAACGACCTAATGGTACTTGTTGTGCAAAACCTTTACCCATTTCCTCTACAACATCTTGTGGGAGTCCCATTTTTCCATAAATAGGAGTATCTATTGGTCCTGGGGCGATAGAATTAACACGTATGCCTCTGGATTTTAATTCTGAAGTTAAAACACGTTGATATGCACGTAAGGCACCTTTGGTTGCAGAATACACTCCTAATCCATCAAATCCTTTTTGATGAACAATAGAATTGGTAAAAAGAATAGTACCACCATCATTTATATAAGGTATGGCTTCTTTTGTTGCTAATATAGGACCTTTTACATTAGTATTAAATAAAGTATCATAATGCTCTTCTGTAATTTCATTAGTTGGAGTAGGAGGAGCAATACCTGCATTTAGAAAAAGAATATCAATTTTTCCGTATTTATTTGTTGCTTCTTCAATTAATCTTTTATTATCTGCAGCAATAGACACATCTGCTTTAACAGTAATAAAATCCCCATCTAATGTAGCTGCAACTTCATCTAAAGCTTCTTGCCTTCTTCCTGAAAGTACAACTTTGGCGCCTTCTTGTAAATATAGTTTGGCTGTTGCTAATCCAATACCGCTATTTGCACCTGTAATAATGGCTACTTTGTTTTGTAACTTTTTCATTGTGATTATTTTTATATTTATAGATTCTTATTGAAACGATCATTTCAAAATAAATTAAAAAAATTTAGTATAAGATCTTGGTTGTTATATATATAAGATTTTTAAGCTCTTCTTCGTTTTTGTTTAAAATTCCTATCATTCGTAATCCTTGTATAGACGAAAAAAGATATAATGCATATTGATTTGCTGTTTGGTCTTGATTAAAAATCTTTTCCATTTGTCCTTTTGTTACAATATCTTCGAGCATAGCGATCATTCTTTCTTGATTTTTTTCCATAAATGATTTTATAGAAACCTCTTGATTAGCCATCTCTGATTTACAATTTATCACTAAACATCCTTTTCGATCATTGTCTTTAATTATTTCATTTAAATGGAGATCAAAAATAGTTTCAATCGCTTCCTTAGCGTTATATGATTTAGCTAACCCACGACTAAAATTTTTGCTATGTACAGATTGATAAAAGGAAAGAACTTCTAAAAACATATTTAATTTACTACCAAATGAATTATAAATACTAGAACGGTTTAAGGATGTTGCATCTACTAAATCCTGCATAGAAGTACCATTGTATCCTTTTTTATGAAATACTTCTGTTGCTTTTTCTAAAACCTGAACTCTACTAAATGTTTCTTCTTTTGGCATTATCTTACTGAAATGATCGTTTCAAAATTAAGTAAATATTTAATTAAAATTGTTAGTAAAATCATAAAATTTTCTTTTATAGTTTATAACTCTAATTTCATGATAATATCTGTTTGTAAATCTGTTCCTAGTAAAAATTGATGTGTATCGAATTGTTTAAAATCATTTCTTTTATAAAATCGTATTGCATCGATATTCTTTTCCCAAACACCTAACCAGATAAAATCTATTTCTTTTTGTCTGGCTATTTTAATAGTGTATTGCAGAAATAATTGGCCTATTTTTTTACCTTGAAATTCTTTTATAACATAAATTCGCTCTATTTCTAGTGAGTTATTATTTATAGGCTCGGTTTGTGCATAATCAAAATTTATTTTAATATACCCAGCTATTTCTTTATTGATAATCGCAAAATAAAACTTGGATTTCGGATTATTAATCTCTTTTGCGATATTTTCTAAAGTAAATTTTTCATTTAAATAACTAGTAATATTTTCCTCGCTATTGTGTGGTGGTCCAAAAGCATCATAAAATGTCTGTCGACCAATATGTAATAATTTTTCGACATCCTTAGGTTGAACAGGTAGTATTTTAATTGGTTTGTAAGCCATTTTAATATTGTTTACATACTAAATAATTATATCTTTTTTAAAAGGTAAGTTTTTGTAAATGAATATAGAGTAGATTTTTTAATATTGGTTAAGGTTCTGTATTTCAAATTGATAATCCGAGTTTCAAAGTTAAAAAGATATTAGAGGGTCCCAACAATTTTGGAATAAAAAACCCGAAGTAATAAATAGCTTCAGGTTTTTAAACGCTTATAAAAGTTTAAATGATTTTCTTTTAGAAAAACATAATCAAAAACCTAAGAGTACTCTCACCAGGTATACTTTCAGAAAATACATTTTGTTTTCGAGACGAGTCCCAGAGGAATTAGCCCTTCAATTAAGGATTAAATAATTCGTTTAATAACTCTTAATTTATGCGTATGTACACGTTTGTCTACATTATAAATACCAGAGTGGTCAATACGATCAATACGTACTTTACCATGAGCATGAATGATATAGTTATCTTTCATCATAATTCCAACATGGGTTATAGCTCCTTCATCATTATCAAAAAAGGCTAGATCACCAGGTTCACTTTCTTCAATAAAACTAAGTGAATCCCCTTGCGTTGCTTGTTGAGAGGCATCTCTAAGTAATTTGTATCCATTAAGTTTATATACCATTTGCGAAAAACCACTACAATCGATACCAAAATTTGTTTTTCCTCCCCATAAATAAGGAGCATTAAGAAATAAGAATGCTGTATTTATAATGTTCTTTTTTTCTTGCTGTTCAATAATACGAGTACCTTCATAGTAATGATTAAAGAAGTCTAGAGCACCTAAAGACGCTCCTAAAGGTATTGGCATTAATTGATCATTTTCACAACTTACAAATTCTATGAGATCCCCAACTATAGAGAAAGGTTGTTTATCAAACTCATTATATTTTTCTGCAGTTATTTCTAAAAATTGTTTATTATCAACCCAGCCTTCATAATTATCAAAAGCTAAACGAATTTTACTCCATTTTTTACGTTGTTCCAGAACTTTAAAATGTTCACCATATAATATTTGAGAAACCATTTCACTTGTATCCTGAGGCTCAAAACGTAATGGGACAATACTTAGATTACAAATACCGTATTGCATTAATTTTTTATAGAAAACAGACGATAAAACGTCAGATATTAATTAAAATTTTTGATTTTGGTTATCACGATAAATAGTTGATACTATAAGGTTTAAATTTAAACCTTATAGTATCTGTATTATGTTATTATGCTCGTTCTATAACCATAGCAGACGCACCACCTCCACCATTGCAAATGGCAGCCGCACCTATCTTAGCATTATTTTGCTCCAAAACATTAATTAATGTAATTAATATTCTTACTCCAGAGCAACCTAGTGGGTGCCCTAAAGAAACAGCTCCACCATTTACATTTGTATTAGTATCTTTAAGACCTAATATTTTCAGGTTTGCAAGTCCTACTACAGAGAAAGCCTCATTAAACTCAAAGAAATCAACATCATCAAGAGCTATTCCTGCTTTTTCTATTGCTTTTGGTAATGCTTTTGCAGGAGCTGTTGTAAACCATTTTGGTTCTTGAGCAGCATCGGCAAAGCCTTTAATTTTTGCTAGAGGTTTTAATCCAAGTTCTGCCGCTTTTTCTGCACTCATAACCACTACAGCTCCAGCACCATCGTTTATAGTAGAAGCATTTGCCGCAGTAACGGTTCCTTCTTTAGAAAACGCAGGACGTAATGTAGGTATTTTTTCTAATTTTACGTTTTTGTATTCTTCATCTTCTGTAACCATAACAGGTTCTCCACGACGTTGTGGTACAGCAACAGGAACAACTTCATTATCAAATTTACCTTCTGCCCATGCTTTTGCAGAACGCTCATAGGATTGAATAGCAAATGCATCCTGATCTTCTCTGCTAAAGCTATATTCGTTAGCACAAAGATCTGCACATACTCCCATTGCATTTTGGTCATATGCATCTACTAATCCATCTTTTTGCATACCGTCTTCTAAAGTTTGAGAACCAAACTTATGACCAGTTCTTAATCTTACGTAGTGTGGTATTAAACTCATGTTTTCCATTCCTCCTGCAACAACAATATCTGCATCACCAAGAGCTATTGCTTGTGCTGCAAGCATAACAGATTTCATTCCACTAGCACATACTTTATTAATGGTAGTACAAGGAACAGTATCACTAATTCCTGCAGCAATTGCAGCCTGTCTAGCAGGAGCTTGCCCGTTCCCAGCCTGTACAACATTACCCATATATACTTCCTGAACCAATGAAGGATCCAGATTTATTTTATCTAGTGCACCTTTAATTGCAGTAGCTCCAAGTTGCGTTGCTGGAACGGTAGATAAACTTCCCATAAAACTTCCAATTGGCGTGCGTACTGCAGATACGATTACTACTTCTTTACTCATTATTTATATTTTAAAAGTGTGTGTATTGTTATTTTGCGAATTTAATGATTTTTGAAGTATATGCATAGGGAAGTTGGTAATAAGAATGTTAATGTAATGCTCCCTAATTTTTTAGTACTTTTGGTTCATTTACAGAATATGAAATGAGCCAAAACTATAAATGAATACAAAACAGAGTAATTATTGGCAATTTCATCTGGCTTTTGAGAATACAAAAATTATACACAGATGAAAAGGCTTTTAAATAAATTATACAGAAAACAATCTTCTATATACAGATTTTTTCTTTTTATATGTACTACAGTATTAATTGTATATCTGTTTCCAAAAGGAGGAATATTTAAATATGAATTTGCTAAAGGCAAGCCTTGGCAATACGAAAACCTATATGCCCCATTTGATTTTGCTATAGCAAAAACTGAAGCAGAGATTGAAGTAGAAAAAAAAGAGATTAATGATAATGTAATACCATATTTTGAATATGATACTATAATAGCAAATACCGCTAAAGAATCGTATGATAACGCTTTTTCTAATTACTTATCCGTTATTAATCAGGGTAGTACTAAAGATCAAGCCAAACTTTTTGGTAGAATATTACTTAATGATATATATAAATATGGAGTTTTGCAAGAAACCTATTCTTATAATGAGAAAAGACAGATATTTTTAAATAAAGGCAATACAGCAGAAGCTATTACTTATGGTCAAATTTTTACTCCAAATGCATTAACTAAAACCATTAGCTCACGCATAGATAATAGTCCATATATTAAGTTTAAAAGTGATTTTGTAGCATTATATTATGATGTTGTAAAACCAAATGTAAAATTAAATAAAAGATTAACAGAAGGCATATTAGAAAGTGAACTAGCAAAAGTTCTTACTACAAGAGGAGGTGTTTCAAAAGGAATTAGAATTATTGCAAAAGGGGAAGTAGTAGAAGGAGAGAAATTACAAATTTTAAATTCATTAAAGGCAGAGTACGAATCTCAGGTATGGAGTGATAAAAACTTTTATTGGATAGTTTTAGGATATTGTGTTTTAGTTTCTTTGGCATTAATGATGCTTTTATTGTTTATTAAAAAATATAGAAAAGAGATATATGATAATAATACACAAGTAACCTTTATTTTTTTCAATGTTCTTTTTATGGTATTCATAACAACAATGGTTGTTAAATATAAATCAGGTTTTATATATGTGGTCCCACTTTGTATTTTACCATTAATATTAAAAGCATTTTTTGATTCTAGGTTGGGTTTGTTTACTCATGTAGTAACAGTATTAATTCTTGGATTTGTAGTGCCTAACAGTTATGAATATACTTTTTTACAAATTATAGCTGGTATAGTAACAATATTAACAATTTCAGAGTCTTTTAAAAGAGCTAATTTGTTTATTTCTGTAGGGCAAATTACATCTATATATATTATTGCATATATTTCTTTTCACGTAATTCATGAAGGTAATATAAATAATATAGATTGGACGGTTGTTGGTCTGTTTGTAATTAGTGGATTTACTACTTTAATCGTACATCCTTTAATCTATGCTTATGAAAAGATTTTTGGGTTAATCTCTGATGTATCCTTATTAGAGCTTAGTGATACAAACTCTATTTTACTTAAAGAACTATCTAATAAAGCTCCCGGAACTTTTCATCATTCTCTAAATGTAGCTAATATTGCAGAGGCAGCTGCAAATGAAATTGGCGCTAATGCAATGTTGGTAAGAGTAGGAGCATTGTATCATGATATTGGTAAAATGGTTAAGCCAACCTATTTTACCGAAAATCAATCTGCTTCTGGTAATGCTCACGATATATTATCTCCTAAAGAAAGTGCAAGAATTATTATAAATCATGTGATATTGGGTATAGAAATCGCCAAGAAATATAAACTACCAGATCGGGTAATTGATTTTATTCGTACACATCATGGAACGAGTTTGGTATATTATTTTTATACTAAAGAAAAAGAAAGTAATGAAAATGTAAACATCGAAGATTTTCGGTATCCAGGACCAAAGCCTTTTTCTAAAGAAACTGCTATTTTAATGATGAGTGATAGTGTAGAAGCTGCATCAAAAAGTCTTAAAAATCCAACGAGTAGTTTAATTGATACGTTTGTAGAGAAAATTGTAAGTAAACAGATGGAAGACGATCAATTTATTAACGCAAATATCACTTTTAAAGAAATACAACAGATTAAAAAAGTTTTTAAGCGTAAACTAACTAATATATACCATCTTAGGATAGAATATCCAGAATGATATGGTTTTAACTCTCTTAGAGGTTATTGATCTATTCTGGATATTCTACTATAAATAATTTTAAGCTGTTTTACTTAGATATTTTTTATCCATCCAAAAGGTGCCAAAAGGGATGATAGAGCAAAGCAATACAATAGCCAAAGTTTTGGGAGTCCATTGTTTTTCATATTTTACAAGAATTGCAAATACGATGTAAATTAGAAATAGAAAGCCATGTGCCATACCAATAATTTTATTAGGCTCTGGAGAGTCAAACATGTACTTTAAAGGCATAGTTACAAATAGTATTAATAGGTATGAAATACCTTCGAGATAGCTAATAATCCTAAAACTTGATATCATAAAAGTTGTATTAGTTTAATAATTTATTTTTCTATAGTTAATAATCTTGGAGCAAATTCACGAGGTATGCTTCCGAAAACATGTTTTTTTTGCGATAATCCTCTGGTTATTAAGTTTTCAATGAGGGGTTAAATTGTAATTCAAAAACCTCTAATTTAAAATATGGAATTGCAGATAGTAAGTGGTCAAAAATATCTGCCATGATTTTTTCATAGTTTTTCCATACTTTGTCATTACTAAAAGCATATATTTCTAAAGGTGTTCCTTGGGCAGAAGGCTCTAACTGGCGACTCATTATTGTCATTTCCTTATTAATATAAGGGTGTTTTTGTAAATATATTTCTAGATATACTCTAAAAACTCCCATATTGGTTAAGTTTCGACCGTTGAGCAATATACTTTTGTCTATAGAGTTTTCTTGATTATAATTATTAATTTCTGTTTGGATAGGAGTAAGGTATTCTTTGAGAATCTCTATTTTTTTCAATTCTTCGATATCTTCTTTAGATAGAAATGAAATACTTGATGTTTTAATAAGAAGCGCTCTTTTAATTCGTCTTCCTCCAGAATCCATCATACCACGCCAGTTTCTAAAAGATTCTGAAGTAAGGTAATAGGTTGGTATTGTGGTGATAGTTTTATCAAAATTTTGAACTTTTACAGAAGATAGATTAATTTCAATGACATCTCCATCTGCACCATATTTTTCCATAGTAATCCAATCTCCGATTCTAACGGTATCATTTACTGCAACTTGAATACTAGAGACAAAACCTAATATTGTATCTTTAAAAATTAATAAAATAACTGCCGACATGGCTCCAAGAGCAGTTAAAAATGACCATATAGATTTTCCAGTTATAAAAGAAAACATTAGGATTGCACCTATAAACCATATAAAAATCATAAATACTTGAACGTAACTATCTATTGGCTTGTCTTTAAAAGAGTTTAAAGATTTTAGAAAATCTCTAAATGTTCTAAAAATACTTCTTATGATCCAGATAGCTAAAACAGTAGTCATTATAGCAAATAAGTTTTCTAAATATTTTTCTGCTGTTGGAAAAGCATGAAATAATATTGGAACAATCCAAATAGTTAGGGATAGAGGAACGATATGCGCTAGATAATCAAAAGTTTTATTTTTAACCAGATAATCGTCAAAAGTGTTTTTAGACTTAGAAGCATAGTTTTTAAAAATAGTGACGATAACTTTTCTCATCACAAAATCTAAAATAAAAAGAACAACAAGTAATATACAAGAGCCTATAATAAGGTTTAAATATTCTGCTGTATTTTCAGAAACACCTTTTGAAACAAGAAGATTGTAGAAGTAGCGTACTAAATATTTCATTACTATATAACTAAATTTCTTGCAAAAGTATAACTCTACGCATTGATAAGGGATATAAAAAGAAAGATTTTATTGTTAAAAGTATTACAAAAAATTACCCTCCTTTATTTTTAAGAAAACAAAGGAGGGTAATAGTATTAAATTAAATTAGAGTTTATAATTTATAGTTTAAAGATAAGCTAAACATAGTACCTAATTGGCTAAAATGATATCCATCATAAGTCATTTGTGAATATCTTTGATTAAATGTAATTAGGTTAGAAGCTGTTTTTTCTGCTGCTGCATTATTTAAAACTGCTGTTCCTGTAGGAGTAAGGGACTTAAACTCCCATTCTGGTAAAACATTTAAAAGATTATTTACATTTAGTGCAATCGTTAATTTATCTGTTGCATTGTAATTTATACCTAAATCGGTTACTACTTTAGTTAAAAATTCAACACTCAAATCAGATTTACCATCACTATCAGCAGCATTTCCACCTACTAATGACTCTAAATCTTGTAATCCTTGATTTTTAAATCTAGTTGGACCAAATAAAGTATTATTTAAAGAAAAACTAAATTTCCCTATATCATAATTAGCACCAAGTATTACTTTATACTCAGGTCTGGAGGTAAAGAATAACGCTTCTTGAGTATCATTAACCACAGATTGACCAGTTCCAGCTAAAAATGCAGGATCTTTAACGTTTCCATCTCGTTCATTTTCTATAGTGTAATTACCAGATAGGCTAAAACCAAGTTCTCCTTTTCCTAAGGTAATATCTCTGTAATTAGCTACTAGATCAATTCCTGATGTTTTGGTATCTAAAGCATTTACAAAGAAACTTAGATCAGATAAACCTTCAAAAGCAGGTCCTGCAGGAGGAGTAACTTCTGATCCTAAAACAATTCTGTCTTCTACTGCAATATTATAATAATCTACAGTAAAATTAATTTTACTATTTATTTTTGCACCAATACCAACTGTAAAGTTTGTAGATTTTTCTGCATCTAATTTATCAAGATTTAATAATCTTGCCTGAGGAGAAACATTGTTAACCAAACCACCCACTTGAATTCCTTGTCCAGGAATAAAACTATACTGCGCTTTTTGAGTGTATATTTGGTGTAATGTAGGTGCTCTAAATCCTGTAGATATAGAACCTCTTAGAGTTAATTTATCTTGTAAAAACTTATATCTAGTACTTAATTTCCAAACAAAAGCTTCTCCAAAATCACTATAATCCTCTAATCGAACAGTACCATTTACTAAAAAATCTTTGGTTATGTCTGCAGAGACATCAAAATATCCTCCAAAGTTATAACGATTAAATTTACCCGAATTTTCTGGTCTGTTACCAGCGAAAGAATCTGCACCACCACCATCATAAGAAGCAAGATCTCCTTCGATGATTTCAAAAGTTTCTGTTCTAAACTCGGCTCCGAAACCAATACTGATTTGATCGGTTACTAATTTAGCAATATCAATATTTCCTACACTATGTCTAAATCCAGTTCCTCCCGGATCAAAAGATATAGGACTATTTTCTCTATATAACTCAGAACCCTCAGTAACTTCACCATCATCTATTATACCATCACCATTTGTATCGATCCATGTCGAAGGAGAGTATACGGTATTACGGTTATGCGAATTGTTAACTGTATAATCTTGTGTATTTCCACCAGTAGTATAACTTAGATCATAGTTCCAACCATTCTTTTTGGTTTTAAAACCAATCGTAGCATTATAGTCGTTAAGATCTCCTTCAAAAGTAGGAACATATCCATCATAAGCCCCATTTGGACCGTCAGGGAAGAAATCTGCCAAATATGGAGAATCTTGAATATCTCTCCAGTATGGAGTTCTATAATTAGCAAAACTGTTTACCTTTTTATACACGTAAGCAGCGTTCATATAGATTTGTGTATTCTCATTAATATCATACCCACCATTCACCAAAAATTTGGCTGCAGCCGTTTCTGGTGCACCATTAATGTTTCCGGCATCCGGACGTCTGGCTAAGAAGGCATTTATATCCTCAAGTCTTTCTCCAACTCTAGTACCTCCAAAATCAGCAAACTCTCCTTCTGCATCTACATCTCCAGGTCTGTTTGCAAGATTAACTTTAGAAAAATCTATAGTATAATTAAAAAAACCTTTATCTTCTCCGATAGAAGAGCCGTTGTTTAAACTAACTCCTACCATTTCCCCATCTCCTTCAGAAGTAACGCCAGATCTTACAGTTACAGATCCATCTTCAGGATTGTCTTTTAAAATAATATTCATAACCCCTGCAATAGCATCAGAACCATATTGTGCAGACGCTCCGTCTCTTAATATTTCTACTCGTTTGATAGCATCTGTTGGTATTGCAGAAATATCAGAACCTGTTTCTCCTCTTCCTGGAGAGGTTTGAGTGTATAGTAAGGCACTTAAGTTTTTACGTTTACCATTAATAAGGATTAACGTTCTACTAGGTCCCATATTTCTAATTTCGTAAGGATCTAATAAGGAGGTAGCATCGTTAACTGGTGTTTGTACCGTATTAAAAGAAGGTATTTTATATTGTAGAGCTTTATCGAATGTAATTTGACCAGTAGAGGCTAATTCTTTTGCAGGTAACACATCTACAGGAAGCGAAGAAGTAGTATTACTTCTTGGTAATGCTCTGGACCCTACTAAAATTATCTCTTCAAGTTCTGCTCCATCACTTAAAGAAACATTGATAGTGCTTTGAGAGTTTACAGCTACTTCTTTGGTATTAAAACCGATGTAACTAAATATTAAAGTGCTTTCTGGGTTAACTTCAATACTGTACTTTCCATCAAAATCAGTTGTAGAACCATTAGTGGTTCCTTTTTCGATGATATTAACTCCGGGTAATGGAGATCCATCAGAATCAGAGACAAGCCCCGTCACAGTTTGTTGTGAAAAACACAAACTGGAAGATAATGCGATTAAAATAAATACGAGTTTTTTCATATGTTAAATATTTGTTTAGATGATTGTGGATCTAAATATATCTAAAATGACTTTGTTTAACATAAAATTTTAAGAATTTTTTAAAATATATTCAAAAATGATGATTTAAATTCAATTTTTTACGTGAAAACCTTACTAAATGTATTGTTTGTTGATATCTAATTTTTGTTAAGATCATCTTAATGAAAAAAGGGTAGTAATTTATAAATTACTACCCTTTTTTTGGTGGAGAAGTTATATGTCTAAGTGCATACTGTGCTAGTTATCACATTTTGATTTTATATACTGTAACTGTAACTTGATCTATTTTAGAGTCATATTTTTCAATAATAAAATTATTGTTTGTATCAAAATGACCAAGGCAATTATTATTATCCCCAAAATTAACAATATAATATTCGTTACTTACAGGTCTTACTTTAGCTATTTGATTGCTATTTTGATTAAAAAAAGTTATTGTATATCCTTTTTCATCAGGGGTTTTTGTATACGTCCCCATTTCAGTAGAAGCTAAGGATTTTTTTACGATTACCTCTTTATCTGTGTATATTGCAGATTGATCTGTTTTTCCTTCATCTTCGGGATTAAGTTTTATTTCACTTTTTTTTGTTATAACTTCTTGTTTTTTTATAACCTTTTCTTCTCCATTAGCACCTTTAATACGTATTATTTTAGTTATAGTTTCTTCAGAAGAATTTTCTGGAGTTTTATTTTTTTCTGTTTGAGCGTAACCAAAAGTGATGTATCCTGTTATTAATACTGTTGTTGCTATAATTTTTAAAGCCTTCATTTGTGTATGTATTAGTCCATAAAACTACAAAAAAATATAAAAATGATAAGATTGAGTTTGTTTAACGAGGGGCAAAAAACTTTGATTATTATATTTATTATAATTATTTGCTTAATTCTTGAGTCCTATTTTATCATTTTAGATGGATTTTAATAGTAAATCTAAAAATTAAATAAAAGCATATATAAGATTACAAAGTAGTATTATAAGTCATCAAAAACAAAAATGATAAAACAGATGAAACTGTATTTGTATACTATGTAAGAATACCGTTATCTTTGCATTCTTAAAATTGGGAACAGAATCTTTAGAATATCCCAAAACATATTAATTTGTGTATCATGAAAGCAGGAATCGTAGGATTACCAAATGTTGGAAAATCAACATTGTTTAATTGTTTATCTAATGCCAAAGCGCAAAGTGCTAACTTTCCTTTTTGTACTATAGAACCAAATATAGGAGTGGTTAACGTACCAGATTCGAGACTAGAAAAATTAGAAGAGCTAGTGAATCCAGAACGAGTAATTCCTGCTACAGTAGAAATAGTGGATATTGCAGGTTTAGTAAAAGGAGCAAGTAAAGGAGAGGGATTAGGAAATCAATTTTTAGGTAATATTAGAGAAACAGATGCTATCATACATGTTTTACGTTGTTTTGATAATGACAATATCGTTCATGTTGATGGTTCTGTAGATCCTATTAGAGATAAAGAAACTATAGATATAGAGTTACAACTTAAAGATCTGGAGAGTGTAGATAAAAAATTAGATAAGGTAAAACGTGCAGCTAAAACGGGTAATAAAGAGGCTCAAAAAGAAGAATCTATTTTATTACAATTAAAAGAAGGATTAGAAGCAGGAATTTCAATTAGAGCTTTAAATATTTCTGAAGACGACAGAATCAATTATGTGGTACCTGGGCAATTTATTACGGATAAACCAGTATTATACGTTTGTAATGTAGATGAAGGGGCAGCTGTTTCTGGTAATGATTATGTAGATAAAGTAAAAACTACAGTTGCGGCAGAAAATGCAGAAGTAATTGTTTTGGCAGTAGGGACAGAAGCAGATATTACAGAATTAGAGGATTATGAAGAAAGAAAAATATTTTTACAAGATATTGGTCTCGAAGAAGCAGGTGCGTCTGTTTTAATTCGAGCTGCATATAAGTTATTAAATCAACAAACTTATTTTACAGCAGGAGTTAAAGAAGTTAGAGCTTGGACTATAAATATAGGAGCAACAGCACCACAGGCAGCAGGAGTAATCCATACTGATTTTGAAAAAGGTTTTATTCGTGCTGAAGTAGTAAAATATGAGGATTTTGTAAAGTATGGAAGCGAATCTAAAGCTAGAGAAGCTGGTAAATTAGGAGTAGAAGGTAAAACTTATGTAGTAAATGATGGAGATGTTATGCATTTCTTATTTAATGTGTAAAAAAAAAATATTTTGATTTCAAAAACCTTTCTGGTAACCCTAGAAAGGTTTTTTTGTTGGGTATCGTAGTAATAGCTTTTAAAAATCGATATTGAAAACAAGTAGGATTATTTTTGATAGATGCAAAACAACAAATTATCATCCCAAGGAATTATTTTAGCCATTATTGGTATTGTCTTATTTTCTGCAAAAGCAGTGTTAGTTAAATTAGCATATAAATATAACATAACCTCAGAGCATTTGTTATTATTTAGAATGCTTTTCTCACTACCAATATACCTGATTTTTGCTATACACAAAAAGCCGATACAGAAAGAAAAAATTAGAAAGGTAGATTATGTCTGGATTTTGTTTTTTGGATTTGTAGGCTACTATTTGGCTAGTTATTTTGATTTTTTAGGTTTGCAGTATATAAAAGCTGGCTTAGAACGAATAATTCTTTTTGTTTATCCAACATTAGTCATTATTATTTCATGGCTATTTTTTAAAAAAATCATCACAAATAAACAGTTATTTGCTATTTTAATAACCTATATAGGAGTGATAGTTACTTTTTGGGGAGAAGTGCAGTTAGAAAGCACTAATATTGCTCTAGGAGCATCACTAATTTTCTTGAGCGCCTTGACTTATGCTATTTATTTAGTTGGTAGTGGATGGCTTATACCAAAATTTGGAGTTATAACTTTTACCTCCTATGCAATGATAGTATCTTCTATGTGTATTATAATTCAATATATAATTTTTGATAGGCAAGATATAATGAGTTACCCATTAGAATTATACCTTATTTGTATTATAATGGCTATTTTTTCAACAATTATTCCATCTTATTTAGTTTCAGCAGCTATTGCCAAATTAGGAGCTTCAGATTTTTCGATTATAGCAAGTTTGGGACCTGTATCTACAATTGTTCTTGCGTATTTTTTTTTAGGAGAAAATCTATCCTATATTCAGATTTTAGGAGCCGTAGTTGTCATCTTAGGAGTATATGTGATTTCTAATAAAAACAGGTAATCTAGAAATAGATTATTAGAGTATAAGAAGTAACTATAACGTTTGTAAAGATAGTTACTATTTTTTTTGTTATTTTAACCGCTTAATATATAAGGTGTTTGCTAGCGCAAGGTAATGCTATGCTAGTATTATATTAAATAAAAAAGTAACATAGTAAAATTAGGCTATGGTGATTTATGAGTAAAAGGGGCTTGAAAATAATGGCATTGTTATGTTTTTTTGTATTTGTTGGATATGGACAAATGCAATGTTTTGTTAGTGAAATAGGATTACTACAAAAAAATAACAGAGAAAAATTAGAAATAAATTACGATCAGAATATTCAGAAAAAACCAGAAAAAACTATTAATAATGAATTTTTTTTGGAAGAAATAGCTAAAAAGGATTTTGTTATTAATAGTCTAATACTAGTTCTTATTCTGTTGTTTGGTACGCTACTTTTTATGTTTAGAAAATATAAATCAGAGAAAAAAAGTAACGATAATTTAAAAAAGAAAAATCAAAAGTTAATAGAAGCTAAAATAGAAGCTGAAAAACTTACGAATACAAAATCTCAATTTATTTCTACTGTAAGTCATGAATTAAGAACACCTCTATATGGTGTTGTTGGCATTACTACCTTGTTATTAGAAGAAAATGATATTGCTCTAAAGCATAAAAAATTACTAAGATCCTTAAAGTTTTCTGGAGATTATTTGTTAGATTTAATAAATAAGGTTCTTAAAATAAGTAAGATAGAGTCTAATAACGAAAAGTTAACTAAAACTCCAACTAATCTTTTTAAACTTTCTCAAAATTTACTACACTCTTTTGAGTATCAAGCAAAGAATAAAAATAATGAACTAATCCTTGAAATACCACAAGAATTACCAGACGTTCTGCAAGTTGATTCTCTTAAAGTATCTGAAATTTTAATAAATTTAATAGGAAATTCCTCCAAATTTACTGAAAATGGTAAAATATGGCTTAGAATTAAAATAATCTCTTTAGAAAAAGATTGTGTAACTATTCGATACGAAGTAGAAGACAACGGTGTAGGTATCCCAGAAGATAAAAAAGAATTTGTATTTGAAAAATTCTCTCAAGTTGGCAGAGAATTTAGTAAATCAGAGGGGACAGGTCTAGGATTATCTATTGTGAAAAATCTTCTTGAAATGATGGATAGTCAAATTCATTTAGATAGTAAAGAAGGTAGAGGTACTCGTTTTTATTTTGATTTAAAATTAGAAATAATTAAAGTTAAGGAAGAGCAGGATGTAGATACGCACAATAATTCTATAAATAATATTTATAGAAGAATATTGGTAGCAGAGGATAATAAGATAAATCAAATCGTTACAAAAAATCTTCTAAGTATAATAGGATACGATTGTATTATAGTCGAAAATGGTTTTAATGCACTACAGATGGTTCAAAAAGAGGATTTTGATCTTATTTTAATGGATCTTAATATGCCATATCTTAATGGTACAGAAGCAACCAGGCGTATTAGAGAGTTTGATCAAATTACACCTATTATAGCTCTTACTGCATCAGAGTTAAGTGAGGTAGAAGAAGAATGCTTAGAAATAGGAATGAATGATATCATTAATAAACCGTTAGATAAAAATGATCTTAAAGATATTATAGCCAAACATTTAATACATTAATAATATTACTATTTATTTTGTTTTAAACTATTCATAAAAGACACAACATTTTTAATAACAACACTCGTGTTTTCTCTATGAGGAGTATGTCCTGTTTTTGGTATTATAAGAGAAGTCGATTTGCCAGATGTATTTTTTATAATAGAGTTTACTTGATCGATTGTACCATATTCATCTTGTTCTCCTTGAATTATTAGCGAAGGACATTTTATTTTTGGCAAATATTGCTCAATGTTCCAGAGTTTAAACTTTTCAGAAAGCCAGGTTTCTGTCCATAATCTAAAAACAGCATCTGTTTTATCTTCATGGTATTTGTATAATTTTTCTTTTAAAGATGTTGTGTTATAAGCCAGTTTAGCAGTTTTAATCCCATTAAGAGTTTCTTGTTCCACAAATACATGTGCTCCCTCTGTTATAACACCTTTTATTTTTTCAGGAAATAAAGCAGCGGTTAATAAAGCAATACTGCCACCATCACTATGCCCAAATAAAATAATATCCTTAGACGGGATTATTTCTAGTATTTTACCTAAAACATGCGCTTCTTTTTCTAAATAATTAAGTTCTCGTTCTTTTAAGGTAAAAGGATCCGATTTTCCATACCCTTGTCGGTCATATGCTATAGCATTACAGCCTGTTTTAAATGCTATTTGTTGAGGGAAATTTTTCCATAACTCAATACAACCCAAAGAATCATGCAAGAAAATTATAGTTGTATTATCTGGATTGAGTAAATCAAAATCTTTAGAGAATCGTAATCGATGCTTGTCTATTAGTACATCCAAAATGCATGGTTTTATTATAAAAAATGCTAAAAATAAGCTAAAGTCTACACAAATTGCATATTTTGCACAATTAAACTCGAAACACTGAGCTTTTTTTAGAGTCTAGATAATAGTAAACAGTTAATTTTATAAAATGAAGAAAACACTTGCCAAGATTTCAATTGGTGTATTATTAATTGGTTGTGGAACCAAGAACCTTACAAATGATATAGCAACAAACTTACCAATAGCAACCGCTATAGATTTAACCCAAGTAAATGAAGATAAGGTACCAGTACTTATTAATCCAGGAAGATTTGTTCAGGATACAGTAAAATATTATATTCCAAAAGTCGTGCAAGGAACTTATGCCGTTAGTGATTTTGGAAAATTTATAGATGATTTTAAGGCTTTTGATTATGAAGGTAAAGAGCTTAAAACCATTAAAGAAGATACTAATATCTGGGCTATTCCTAATGCAAAACAATTAGATAAGATAAGTTATTTTGTAAATGATACTTACGATATAGAAAATACCGATATAGGAACCCCTTTTTCTCCATCAGGAACTAACATCGAACCAGAGAATTATGTGTTGAATCTTCATGGATTTATTGGTTATTTTGATGTACTGAACAATAATCAGTATGCTTTAGAGGTAAAAGCTCCTACAACCATGAAAAGAACTTCTGCGTTACAAAAAATAGGATCTGAGACTAGTACCGATGGGGCTGTTACAACAGATAAATATCTGGCGGCACGATATTTTGAAATTACAGATAACCCAATGATGTATGGAGATCTGGATATTGAAGAGTTTATGGTAGGAGATATTAAAATTGTATTAAGTATTTATTCTCCAAATAAAGTGCATACCGCGTCTAAAATAAAGGAAACGGTGTTTAAAATGATGAAAGCTCAAAAGGCATACCTTGGGGATATTAATAGTACACCCAGATATGATATATATTTGTATTTAGCATCTGGTAATGAAGATGCCCCTATGGGATTTGGAGCATTAGAACACCATACCTCTACCGTTGTTGTATTACCAGAACAAATGCCAGATGAAGCTTTGGCTTCTGCAATGATAGATGTAGTATCACATGAGTTTTTTCATATTGTAACACCACTTAGTGTACATTCTGAAGATGTACATTATTTTGACTATAATAACCCAACGTTTTCTAAACATTTATGGATGTATGAAGGGGTAACAGAGTATTTTGCAACTTTGTTTCAAGTTAATCAAGGATTAGTAAAAGAGCAAGAGTTTTATGATAAAATAATGGATAAAATTCAGGGAGCCAGTGGTTTTGATGATACAATGAGCTTTACAGAAATGAGTGAAAATATATTAGAGCAACCGTATGCTTCTAATTATATTAATGTATATGAAAAAGGGGCATTAATAGGTATGTGTATCGATATTTTAATGCGTCAGGAAAGTAATGGTAATCGTGGAATTTTATCTTTAATGAAAGAATTATCCTTGAAATATGGTAAAAACAAACCTTTTGAAGATGATAAAATTATAGAAGAAATTACAGAAATGACATATCCATCTATTGGAGAGTTTTTGAAAACGTATGTTATAGGGAAGACACCGATTAATTATGAAGATTTTTTTAAGAAAGCAGATCTAGAGGTTGTTACAGAAAAAGTAGAAACTAATTATATTCAAAATTCGGGAGCTTTAATTGTAGCAGGTAATCAAGAAAAAGGAAGTATATTTTTTACAGAATTAGTTGAAGATAATAGCTTTTGGGCAGAAAATGGTGCTAAACCTAATGATGATATTATAGAGGTAAATGGTACTAAGCTAACCTTACAAAATGCCAATAATATATTAGGTTCTACATTTCAGTGGCAAGAAGGAGACGATGTCGAAGTTAAATTAGATAGAGCAGGAGAAGAGGTAGTTATTAAAACAAAGGTTACTAAGTCTTATACCAAAGGAAAAAAGCTTGCAATAACCAAAAATCCAACAAAAGAAGGCGAAGCTCTTAGAAAAGCATGGTTAAAAGGCTAGTTGTGATAAAATGATTGTAATAAATTAATCAACAATTTTATAGAATTAAATCTTCCATGAATGTTTAAAGATTTATAAAAGAAAGAGTTCGTTTTTAAAAACGAACTCTTTCTTTTATAATATATTCCATAAACACAAGTATTCACTAAATTTACTATTTTATAAATAATTTAAAAAACACGTTTATAGTTGCCAAAAAAAACGTTCCTTAGATTTAGATTTTGCACCTA
The DNA here is from genome assembly GCA_964353005.1 of uncultured Flavobacteriaceae bacterium. Taxonomy (GTDB): domain Bacteria; phylum Bacteroidota; class Bacteroidia; order Flavobacteriales; family Flavobacteriaceae; genus Aquimarina. The sequence continues at coordinate 19,479 of CAYGUC010000015.1, forward strand.
ATTTGTTATAGAACCTGTGTGCCTGTTTATTAAAATCAGGAGTCTGCCATTGTATAGTTTTGCATTGTTCAGATAAAGCATACTCTTTTATAACACCCATTATAGTATTACCAATTCGTTTACCTCGTATTTCTTCTTTTAAAAATAAACAATCCAGATAGATATAAAAAGAGGCATCCCAGGTCGAGAATTGTTTTATAAATGTAGCGTAACCAAGTAATCTCTGTTTTTGCTCAATAACAATACATTGTAATATCTTTTTGGGTCCAAAAAGGTATTTAAAAAGCATTTCTTTTTTGTTTTCTTTTTCAAACTTAGACCTTTCATAAAGGGCATGCTCCTCACATAATGCTATGATCTGTTCTATATCTGTCTCTTTTGCATATCTAATAGTCATTATATAGCATTTAGCAAGCACAATTAATAAGAGAACCTTTTGTAGGTGTAGTTCCTTGGGTAGCATAACCATCAAATTTCCACCACTCAATTCCGCCAATTAATTCTTTAGTAGTAAAGCCCAACTTAGTCATTTGTAAAGCTCCTTTGGTAGAGGCATTGCATCCAATACCATCGCAGTAACAAACATAAGTTTTGGTTTTATCTAAATGTTTTGTATTCTCGATATTCATCTCTCTATGTGGTAGGTTTATTGAAGAAGGAATATGTTCTTTATTATACCCAAAAGCTTGTCTGGTATCTACCACTATAATATTTTCTTTATTTTCTAAGGCTTCAAATAGATCAGAAGCATCCATTTCATAAGCTAATTTATTTTCGTAAAATTTAATTTGATTTTCCATAATGTTGTGTTTTTGTTTTGTTAAATGTAATATCTGTTCATTGCTTCTTCCTATGTGTATAAATGAATAATTTGATACTATAATTGAAATATTTTCATATTAGGTATCATAGTATTATTGTAGATTTGTGAGTATGGATATTAAGTATTTCAGACTTATAAAAACGATTACAGAAGAAGGGAATATTGCTAATTCTTCAGAAAAACTCTTTTTAACGCAATCTGCACTAAGCCATCAATTAAAAGAATTAGAAGACAGGTTAGGTTTTAAAGTGTTTTACAGAACAAGAAATAAGTGGAAACTTACCGAGGAGGGCGTAGAATTACATAAAATTGCAAACAAGGTATTACATACTATAGAGCAGGGATTTACTACTATAAAGCAAATAGAACTTGGATCCAAAGGAGTCATTAAAGTAAGTACAGAGTGTTATTCTTTTTATCAAGGGATACCTGGGTTTATTCAAAAAATGAGAATATTATTTCCAGATATAGAGGTGGATTTAATTTTGGAGGCTACACATCAACCAATTTCAAAATTGTTATCAAAAGAAATAGATATAGCGATAGTTACCTCAAAACCTTCTGTGGATTTGTTATCTAGTACTAAGTTTTTTGAAGATGAAATTTTTGCTATAATGCATAAGGAAAACAGACTTAGTAAATTAGAATATATACAAGATATTGATTTTGAGAATATTCATTTAATAATTCATTCTTTTCCTTTAGAAACGGTTTCTATTTACGAGCAATTTTTAAAACCAAATAAAATTATTCCTATAAAAATTTCAGCAATACCGCTTACCGAAGTTTCTTTAGAAATGGTAAATGCTAATATGGGAGTTATGTGTATGCCAAAATGGTCTTTAAAATCTATAAAATTACCTACAGATTTAGTTTTTAAAAGGATAGGGAAGCATGGTGTAAAGAGATCTCATTATATGGTAGTTAGAAAAGAAGATAAAAATAAGAAATATATAAATGATTTTATCTCTAATTTTAAAGAGGAGTTTTTGGATTTATAAAAATACTTCCCCTATTAAAAGCTTAAATAATCTAAAAATGAGAAATCTTTTTATAACTATTTTGCAAAGACATATCAAAACCTGTTTTTTTATTAAAAAGTATCTGTATTAAAATGGTCAACTTACTGCCTATCAAATAATCAACAAAATTACCTATAGATTTGTTAATTACTTTGTGGGTTGGCTGTTTTTAATTTGTACATGATATATTATATTAGCAAGCATTCTACCCAAAATTTATGAGCGACGAAACCAAATATACCGAAGATAATATACGATCCCTCGATTGGAAAGAACACATCCGTATGCGTCCCGGGATGTATATTGGAAAACTAGGGGACGGATCTTCTGCAGATGATGGAATTTATATTTTAGTAAAAGAAGTACTCGATAATTCTATCGATGAATTTGTAATGGGAGGTGGTAAAACCATCGAGATTTCTATACAAGGAGATAAGGTTATCGTTAGAGATTATGGTCGTGGTATACCATTAGGTAAAGTTGTCGATGTAGTATCCAAAATGAATACCGGAGGAAAATATGACTCTAAAGCGTTTAAAAAATCAGTAGGACTTAACGGGGTTGGTACCAAGGCAGTTAATGCATTATCCTCATTTTTTAGAGTAGAGTCTACTCGAGATGGTAAATCAGCTTCTGCAGAGTTTGAAAAAGGAAACCTAATTAATCAGGATACCTTAGACGAAACCTCTCGAAGAAGAGGAACCAAGGTATCTTTTGTGCCAGATAATACCATATTTAAAAATTATAAGTATCGTACAGAGTATGTAGCAAAGATGCTTAAAAACTATGTGTACCTTAATCCTGGCTTAACCATTATTTTTAATGGAGAAAAATATTTTTCTGAAAACGGATTAAAAGACCTGCTATCCGATACGATAAATGAAGACGATAGATTGTATGATATTATTCACCTTAAAGGAGAAGATATCGAAGTTGCTATAACCCATAGTAAAACACAATATAGCGAGGAGTATCATTCTTTTGTAAATGGGCAACACACCACACAAGGGGGTACGCATCTTGCCGCTTTTAGAGAAGCAGTAGTAAAAACAATACGAGAGTATTATGGCAAAAATTATGAGGCTAGTGATATTCGTAAATCGATTGTTTCTGCTATAAGCATTAAAGTAATGGAGCCTGTTTTTGAAAGTCAGACCAAAACTAAACTTGGATCTACTGAAATGGGAGAGAAACTGCCTACGGTACGTACCTATATTAATGATTTTCTTAAAACCAAACTAGATAATTTTTTACATAAAAACCCGCAAACAGCAGAAAATCTGCAACGTAAAATTTTACAGGCAGAACGAGAGCGTAAAGACCTGTCAGGGATCAGGAAACTAGCTAAGGATAGAGCTAAAAAAGCAAGTTTACATAATAAAAAACTTAGAGACTGTCGTGTGCATCTTACCGATAGTAAAAACGAACGAAATCTGGAGAGTACCTTATTTATTACCGAGGGAGATTCTGCAAGTGGTTCTATAACCAAATCCAGAGATGTAAATACACAAGCCGTTTTTAGTTTAAGAGGAAAACCTCTTAATTGCTATAATATGAGTAAAAAAATTGTGTATGAAAATGAAGAATTTAACCTTTTACAAGCAGCACTAAATATCGAAGAGTCTTTAGAAGATTTAAGATATAATAATATAGTAATAGCAACAGATGCCGATGTAGATGGTATGCATATACGATTATTACTAATTACATTCTTTTTACAATTTTTTCCTGAAGTAATAAAAGAAGGACATTTATATATATTACAAACCCCTTTATTTAGAGTACGTAATAAAAAGGAAACCATTTATTGCTATTCTGAGCAAGAAAGAAGAGATGCTATAACCAAGCTAACAGGTAAGCCAGAAATAACACGATTTAAAGGATTAGGAGAAATCTCACCAGATGAATTTGTTCATTTTATTGGCGATGATATACGGTTAGATCCTGTAATGTTAGATAAAGAAAGATCTATAGAAGATCTATTATCTTTTTATATGGGAAAAAACACCCCGGATCGACAAGAATTTATCATAGATAATTTAAAAGTAGAATTAGATACTATTGAAGAAGAATTATAAAAAGATGCTATTCAAAAAAGTAAATTTCTATAAAAATAAAACATTATTTTTTTGTCACTTTTAAACATATAAATAACCCCAGAAATTATATATGGATTTGGAAAACGAAAACGAAGAACTACATCACGATTCTATACCAGAGGATCATCAACCACAAGAGGTGATCACCAAGGTAACAGGAATGTACAAAGATTGGTTTCTGGATTATGCATCCTATGTAATTTTAGAACGTGCCGTGCCTGCAATAGAGGATGGTTTAAAACCAGTACAACGCCGTATTCTTCATTCGATGAAAGATTTAGATGACGGTAGATATAATAAAGTAGCAAATATAGTTGGACATACCATGCAGTATCACCCACACGGGGATGCAAGTATTGCAGATGCTATGGTACAAGTTGGGCAAAAAGAACTCCTAATCGATATGCAAGGTAACTGGGGTAATATCCTTACTGGGGATAGAGCAGCAGCATCCAGATATATTGAAGCTCGTTTATCTAAGTTTGCATTAGATGTAGTATACAATCCTAAAGTTACAGAATGGCAATTATCTTATGATGGTCGTAAAAAAGAACCTATAAATTTACCCGTTAAATTTCCTTTATTATTAGCCCAGGGAGCAGAGGGTATTGCAGTAGGATTAAGCACTAAGATTTTACCACATAATTTTATAGAGCTAATAGATGCATCTATCAAACATTTGCAAGGTAAACGATTTACTATATTACCCGATTTCCCAACCTCTGGTATAGCCGATTTTACCAACTATAATGATGGACAGAGAGGTGGTAAAGTTAGAGTGCGGGCAGAAATATCGCAATTAGATAAAAATACATTGGTTATTAATGAGATACCATTTTCTACCACAACTACTACTTTAATTGATTCTGTTCTTAAAGCAAATGAAAAAGGGAAGATAAAAATTAAAAAGATAGAAGATAATACTGCTGCAGAAGTAGAGATTTTAATACATCTTCCTCCAGGGATTTCTCCAGATAAAACCATTGATGCCTTATATGCTTTCACAAGTTGTGAAGTTTCTATTTCTCCCTTAGGCTGTGTTATCGAAGATAATAAGCCAAACTTTATTGGAGTTTCAGAAATGCTACGCCGATCTACAGATAATACTGTAGAACTATTAAAACGAGAACTCGAAATTCAATTAGAGGAATTACAAGAGCAATGGCACTATGCATCTTTAGAAAGGATATTTATCGAAAACCGTATTTATCGGGATATCGAAGAAGTAGAAACCTGGGAAGGGGTTATTGAAGCAATTGATAAAGGGCTACAGCCACATATAAAACACCTTAAAAGAGCAGTTACAGAAGAAGATATTGTGCGATTAACAGAAATACGGATTAAACGTATCTCTAAATTTGATATCGATAAAGCACAACAAAAAATTGATGCTCTCGAAGAAGACATAGCAAAAGTTAGACATAACCTAGAGCATCTTATAGAATTTGCTATAGATTACTTTAAAAGGTTAAAGAATACTTACGGTAAAGGAAAAGAACGTAAAACAGAAATCAAGATTTTTGATGATATCGAGGCTACCAAAGTAGTCATTCGTAATACAAAATTGTATGTTAATAGAGCAGAAGGATTTGTTGGGACTTCTCTTCGTAAAGACGAATACGTTGCAGACTGTTCTGATATTGATGACGTTATTTGTTTTACCGCAGATGCTAAGTTGATAGTAACCAAAGTAGATGCAAAAACTTTTATAGGTAAAGATATTATTCATGTAGCAGTCTTTAAAAAGAAAGACAAACGCACTATTTATAATATGATTTATCAAGATGGAAAAGGAGGAGCATCCTATGTAAAACGTTTTGCAGTAACAGGGGTAACCAGAGACAAAGAATATGATTTAGCACAAGGTAAAAAATTATCTAAAGTGATATACTTTTCTGCTAATCCAAATGGAGAAGCCGAAGTAATAACTATTTTGTTACGACAGGCAGGAAGTATTAAAAAATTAAAATTTGATCTCGATTTTGCAGACCTCTTAATTAAAGGAAGAGGCGTAAAAGGAAATATAGTTACCAAATATAATATTAAACGAGTAGAGTTAAAAGAACAAGGAGTATCGACCTTAAAACCTCGTAAAATCTGGTTTGATGACTCTGTACAACGCCTTAATGTAGACGGAAGAGGAGAATTATTAGGCGAATTTAGAGGAGAAGACAGGCTTTTGATAATTACGCAAAAAGGGATTGCAAAAACCGTAATACCAGAAATGACATTACATTTTAGCTCGGATATGATCGTCCTTGAAAAATGGAAACCTCAAAAACCAATATCTGCTATTTATTGGGATGGAGAAAAAGAAAAATATTATGTAAAACGATTTTTGATCGAAAGTACAGAACGAGAAGAAACCTTTATAACCGAACATTTAAAATCCTATTTAGAAGTCGTTTCTACAGATTATATCCCTGTTGCAGAAATTGTATTTACCAAAATAAGAGGCAAGGAGCAAAGACCAAATGAAGAAGTAAATTTAGAAGAATTTATTTCTATTAAAGGGATTAAAGCTTTAGGAAATCAGCTTACCACGCATATGGTAAAACAAATCAATCTGTTAGATCCACTACCGTATGAAGAACCAGAATCTATTCCTACTGAAGAGATAGAGGTAATAGAAGAAGAAAATGTTTCTTCAGAAATTACGGATAATCAAGAATCAAGAGATTCGTCATCTAATAAAGATGAAGATAAAGGAGATGGAGAACAAGCAAGTTTGTTTTAGGATAGATACTAAAACACATGGTTGTACTACTAATTTAACTTCAACTTTATGAAGATGTAGTAGTATCCTACATTATTTTGAGTACTTATTCTTTAGGGGATTTTTTGCTTTTAATTGGAGTACGATATAGTTTTCGTTTGGCTGGTTGTTCTTCAAAAACATAGTTAGCAGCAGTATTTACTTTTTGTAAAGTAGTATATAACTCATTAAGGGTTTCTATACGTCTGGCAGTAGCAATAGCGCGTGTACCTTTTTTTTGTTCCTGCTGCTTATTAGCAGTTCGTAAGGTCTGTAACAGGGTAGAGGACTTGTTTAGTAATTCTGTGGGAGTTCCTGCAGCTATCATGGCGTCCCGATATTCCTCTATGATTTCTTCAAGACCTTCGATATACTGTACCATTTTTGGTTGGCTGTTACGAATATTTTTAAGCATTCCCACCCCAAAGTGTTTCTGTATCGCAGGATCATCAGGAAAAGTTTCTACAACCCAATATTTTAATTTTCTGTAATAGGTACGGCAGGCTTCCATAGCATTTTCTACAGATATTGTTTTTTGTTTTAATTCGACTATATTAAAAAAATCACCACCTTCTTTATATGCTTTATCTACCAATTGTTGTAAGTAAACGATAAAATTAGTATCAAACTTTGCATCAAAATCTGCAAATTGCTCTATATCTATTTTTAAATGCTCAATTATGATATCTCCCCATTCCAGAAGTAATGTATCTTTAAAATTATAGGTGCGTCTTAGCATAGTTTTTGATTTTATGGCATTGGAATAGATAATATTTAACTTAACATATAAAAAAGGTTTTATATTATATAATTAGTTAAAACTTTTATTTAATACGTTACTATAAATATACTAAAAGTTAATAATTTATTATTATCAGTTGTTAATTAATTATAGTACGTTGTTTTTAATACATAAAAATTTAACTTTTAAACTTAACACGTTGTTTTTTGTTTGTCATCAGTTATTAATTTTATATAGTACGCTAAGATTCGCTCTAAAATAAATTAACAACTTAGCTTATTATATCATATAATTAGTTTAAAATTATATATTTTTTTAATAAAAAAGTAAATTCTATATTTATAATAGTATAATATTTATATAATTATATACTTTTTTATTATTTTTTAATAAAATCTGTCTTGATGCTCTGTTTGGTTTTACAGAAGTACAAGTTTTATATCGAAAATTATTCTTACCGACATAACTTTTCTTGCAACATTTTAAATGAAGGTAACTGGTACTAACAGACTATTTTTTGTTTATCAAATATAAGTTAAGACTTAACACCTATAGTTGTAATGGCTACGATTATACATTAAACAACTTTAGATTTTGGTATTTCTATACTTTTAAAGAGTATTAATTAAAAAATAGATATCATGAAATGTACACTAGAAAAGTTTAAAAAATTTGAAATAGAAAAATCAAAATTAAAAAATATTAATGGAGAAAAAGCTTGGAGCTGTTGGACACATGATATACAGGGGAGTGCTATAGTATCTAAGCCCTCACAAGTTAGAGCATTTCGAGCAAGAGGTTACTTTTGTAATGAAGCTCGTTATAAATACATGAATGTATTGTAAGAAATGAATTTCTAATATAAAAAAGTTTAAATCTTTACATCAAAAACTGTGATTTTACTTTATAGTAGAATCACAGTTTTTTTTAATATAGAAGTAGTCATGTTGAATTTGATTTACTACATCGTCTTTGTTTTTTATAGTTTGTTGGTTACGATTTTTTTACAAATTTTGTTAAGATAACAATATGTTGTCCGCTAACACGACCTTCAATATGTTCTGGATTATCATGCACTAAGGAAATATTGCGAACAGCTGTCCCACGTTTTGCAGTAAAATTAGCTCCTTTTACATCTAAATCCTTAATTAAAACTACAGAATCCCCAGCTTGTAAAATAGCACCATTGGCATCTAAATGTTTTATAGCATTTTCTTTGTCATCGCCTTCACCTGTAGCATTTGCCCAAGCAATAGTATCTTCATCCAGATACAGCATATCTAACAAATCTTGCGGCCAGCCTTCAGATTTTAATCGGTTTAGCATTCTCCACGCCATCACTTGTACAGCAGGAACTTCGCTCCACATACTATCATTAAGACAACGCCAGTGATTTGGATCTATTTTTTCAGGGTCTTCAATTTGATCTAAACATGTTTGAGAAATTAAAATGTGTGAGTCTAATCCAGTTCCTGGAGATTTAGGAACTTCGTATACTCTTAAATTTTCTGTTTCTCCAGATAATTCACATACAGATCCACTACGTTTATTTAATTCTCTTTCCAGACTCATTTTTAGATATAATTAGAAGTGATATATTCGATTTTTGCAAAAATGCATATAATTTTTATAATTATAATACTACAGTAGTATCATATTTATACAAAAGATAAAGTATGTATGTGTTTTTATGAAGATTTTGGATTAGAGATTATTTTTTTAATAGGTAATATTTTTTTGTAAGAAAAACATCTCCATATCCATTCCAAAGGGCCGTAATTAAAATAATCCAGCCATATCTTACTAAAAACTACTTGTAGAGTAAATACTGCTATTGCCAGCATGGCAGTTTCATAAGGGCTTAAAGTCTCGTACAATTGTAGCCCTACAGATGAGAAAACAAATAAACCAATAGCGCTATGCATTATGTAGTTGGTTAATGCCATTCTGCCAACATATGTAAAAGGAGTAAATAGTTTTTTCCATACAGGATATTGTAATAACCAAGCAATAACCCACAGATAAAAAAGCCCCATAAAAATATCTGAAATAACCATTAGTTTAATAAAAACCGAATGAAATATTTCGTTTTTATATATCGGATAATTAGGAAGAATAAATAAAAATGCTAAACGATATATATTGGATACAATTGCTATACCTAATATTGGTTTCTTAATTTTTTCTATTACAATATTTATAGAGTTTATATAGTCGTTTTTCCCAAAATAAATTCCTAATGTAAACATGGATAAAGCAATAGGAGCTAGATAAAAGAATAAAACCGGAATATTAGAAACATATTCTAATAAACGAAGTTTAACTCCATTTATATACGAATCGTAACGAATAGTGTGCGTTATTTTTTTGGAGGAATATTCTTGCAGAATTTGTGAAGGAGAAAATCCAATCCAATCGAAAAACAAACTAAAGATATGTTCGTAAAATGGAAATAGGAGTAATAAAAACATACACCATATAAGGACGGTATTTGATTTTTTTATAAGAAAAAAACTAAATACGCCCAGTATAGCGTACAGGTGTATAACATCTCCAGACCATAAAAAAATAATATGCAGTAAACCAAAAACAAATAGTATTGCCATTCGTCTTATAAAAAAAGGAAAGGAGTATGTATTGTTTTTAATTCGACTCATTATTTGCATTGCAATCCCAAGACCAAAAAGAAAAGAAAAGATTGGAAAGAATTTGCTGTAAAAAAACAATTGCAATATACGAACCGCTAATTGATCAAGGTTAGAATTCCATTGGGTACTAAATATCTCTTGATTAATAAATGTACAATTCATAATCTCGATATTCACCATAAATATTCCAAATACAGCGAATCCCCGAAATATATCGAGGAGCTCTATTCTTTTTTGTACAGTGGTAGGGACAAATTTAGTGTTATCCAATAGTGTAGTATTTTTAGGAGTGAAAAATTATTACAAATTATTATAAATCATAAGTATGACCTTCTTTCATTTTATCTTCGAGATCTTTTCTAAGTTCTATATTTTCTCCTGGATCAATCTTTATAGGAGTAACAGAAACTACTTTTACACCATGTTGAGTTAAAGTAGCAGTTTTTTTAGGATTATTAGTAAGCATTCTAATAGATTTAACTTCTAATTCTTTTAAAATTTCAGCTGCTTTTGTAAAATCTCGTGCATCTTCTTTAAAACCTACAGCTTTATACGATTCCGATTGTGGCACCCCCAATTTTTTGTGTTCCTTACTTTTTAAAAGAGCAAAATGACCATTGGCTTTACCTTCTTGATCTAGCCAAATTATAACACCTTTTCCTTCTTTTTGTATAAGCTGTTGTGAAATCTCCATTTGCTCTCTGCAATCACACTCAATACTATTAAAATGATGTGCAAATATGCAGGAAGAATGCACTCTGCATAATACCGATTCTTCACCACTTACATTTCCCATAATTAAAGCAAAAGATTCTTTTTGGCCATCATAAAAAAGTATTTCATGATACTCGCCATATTTTGTTTTAAGGTTTCCTTCTGCAATTTTAATAACCATGATATTGTTTATAAGAGATTGTATAATAATAAAGTAAAATTTATATAAGCTTTTGTCTTACACCAATAATAATTTCTAAACAAAGTAAGTGTTAGTAAAGTAATTCTAGTATCTGTTCATGAAAAAATTTCAAACATTATTTTACTTTTTTTGCAGTTCCTCGTTGTTTATTTGCTGCACCTACTAAACCATATTCAAAAGTATAGGTGTCTTTGTTTGTATTTAATATTTTCATGTGTATAGCTTTTTCTTCTGCCATATTTTTTGGATGTAAATTTTTTACAATATATTCACAATCATTAATCCATCTAATGCTGGATGTATCGCTTTTTCCTCTAAAATAATCTATTTCTATAGTATCATTTCGAATAAAAGTAGTTTTAGTAAGTTCTCCATTTAAAAAAGTTTCGAACTCAAAAGTTCCTGTATGAAAATTTGTACAGTTACGTTCTTGTTGATAACAACTGGTAATAAAAAGAGGGATTAAAAGAAGTAAAGTTATCCGCTTCATATTAGATCAATTTATAAACGAAAGTAAATCTATTTCTATAAAGTTAATAGTAAGGAGAGGAAAAGTTGTTAAGTTTTTTTCATTTGGTAAGAACTAAATGTACCATCGACATAAAAAATAACAATACGATCTATTTTAGAATCTAAAGAGATACTGGTAGAATCTTTTTCTTTTGTAGAAATAAGCTCTTCTAAACTTTCCTTTTGAGGAGCTGATTGTGAAAATAAATCTGGATCAGGAGTTAAAGTAGAAGAGGGTTTAACATTGTAAACAGGTTGTGGTTTTGGTACATCTTTAGGTTCTTCAAAAACAGGAGTTTCAGATTTAGGAAAAGTTCCTTTTCCATATAAAAGCCATTGTAAATCGACATCAGTATAAGCTTCGGTTATTTTCATTACAAAATCTAAACTAGGTTTATTTCGACCACTAAGTATATGTGAAATTGATGATCGACCCACACCCATATAATCTGCAAAGGAAGAAGCTGATACTGCATAGTAATCCATAATTTGTTGGATTCTTTTCCCAAAATCTTTTTCGTTTACCATTGTAAACTTTATTTAATAGGTTATGTGTTACAAAGGTAAACAAAATAAAAAATAATAACTGTTTACAAATGTAAATAAGAAAGATTGTGTTATAAATAAATACTTTAAGTAAATTGTTATAATTACTTGATAATTAATTTTTAGTGATAAATACAAAACACTAATTAATTAATTGTTAATATGCTAAATACATTTGGAAAGATAAGGAAGGTGTGTGTTTAGGATTGTAAACAAACAGATAAAATATCTCTGTTTACAAATGTAAATAGACTCCTGTTACACTTGTAAACTAAGTATGGGTTTACAAGTGTAAATAATAAATGTATTTGTTATGAAACCTCGGTAAACTGTAGTAATTTCGTAGTTTTATTATAGGATATGGATACTAAAAATTTACTAGATTGGTTTGTTACATACAAAGAGGATTCTTTATATGGTAGGTACATTACTTTAGAAAATATTTTGCCCCTGTTAGAGATATTTTCTAAAAAATTGGAGGTAAAAGAAATTGGTTTGTCTGAAAACAACGCTCCTATTCATCTAATTAAATTTGGAAAAGGATCTAACAAACTTTTGTTTTGGTCCCAAATGCATGGCAATGAAAGCACAACTACAAAAGCTCTTTTTGATCTTTTAAATCTACTTACCGATACCTCAAACATTTTAGGGAAAGAAATTTTAGAAGAATGCACCTTATATATTATACCTATTTTAAGCCCAGATGGAGCAAAAGCATATACCAGGCTAAATTATAACCAAGTAGATCTTAACAGGGATGCACAGCAAAAAACACAAAAAGAAAGTATTATTTTTAGTGATTTGGTAGAACGCATACAACCAGATTTTGCTTTTAATCTTCATGGGCAACGTACTATTTTTAGTGCGGGACAATCTAATTACCCTGCAACCGTATCTTTTTTATCCCCAGCAAGCGATATGGAGCGCTCTATAACGCAAAGTCGTAAAATTGCTATGGATATTATAAGCAAAATGAATTCTGTACTTCAAAAATGTATTCCTAATAGGATAGGGAGATACGATGATAGTTTTAATTTGAATTGTGTAGGAGATACACTTTCAAATATGGGAATTCCAACTATACTATTTGAAGCAGGACATCACCCTGGTGATTATGAGCGAGAAAAAACAAGAGAATACATCTTTTATTCCTTAATAACAGCAATACAATATATAGCTACCACAAAAATTACGGGTAAAAATTATGAAGATTATTTTTTGATACCTGAAAACGGAAAATGTTTTTACGATATTATCATAAGAGATGTAATTCTAAAAGGTGAAAATGTAGATATAGCTGTTCAATACAGTGAAGAACTAGTAAATAATGAAGTGAAATTTGTACCTAAAATTGCTAAAGTAGATAACTTACAAAATTTTCATGGTCATAGAGAGGTCGAAGGTAAAAAAAGAGAGATACGTAACGAAAACGTTACAGTAGAGATAGTTCCAGAGGCTGAGTTGTTAAAATTTTACTTAAACTCTGAATTATTCTTAATAGAACCAGTAAAAATTTAAAATAAAATATGCAGATACTGTATTTTTCTGCTAAATTTGCAATGTAAATAATCGGGAAAATAATAAAAATACTATGGCAAAGTTTAAATTAGACGAAGTTGATCACCAAATTCTGGACATGTTGATTGAAAACACCCGTACACCTTTTACAGATATCGCAAAAAAATTGTTGATTTCTGCAGGTACCGTACATGTTCGAGTTAAAAAAATGGAAGAAGCAGGTATTATTGAAGGATCTTCATTAACACTAGATTACAAAAAATTAGGCTATTCATTTATAGCATATGTGGGTATTTATCTTCAAAATACTTCGCAAACCAAATTTGTATTAGAAAGAATTAATCAAATACCATACGTTACAGTAGCTCATATTACCACAGGAAAATTTAATATTTTTTGTAAAGTAAGAGCAAAAGATACCAATCATGCCAAAGAGATTATCTTTAAATTAGATGATATTGATGGAGTGTATCGAACAGAAACTATGATCTCATTAGAAGAAAGTATTAATGATAAAAAACGTTTAATGCATTCTATCTTTCAGGAGTTATAAAGGGACGCTCTTTTTTATACAATAAAAACCCTTTAAGAAATTACTTAAAGGGTTTTTTTGTAAAGAGGCAATTCATTATTTAAACCAAAAACCAATATACCACCACACAAATGGCTAGAAAACCAAAAATTGAACGTTTTAATGAAAATGTTCTAGCAAAGTACCAGATATACAATAGTATATTTATCACATTACCTTTTGATTCCATAAGCAATACAGGAGTATTGTTGCCACTCTTTAAAGAAGTATGTGAAAAAGGATATGATAATCATAAAAATCCAACAGAAATTATAGAAGATTTCTTTTCGCGTTATCAGGATACCCCTACACTTAAAGAAAAGCACGATTTATTATTTAGGTTTATTCAATATATAGAGCGACAAGTAGTATTATTTGATGCTATTGAAGATGCTGCATTTCCTGTTGTTAACAATATGGATGGTCGTGGTACATTAAGAAGTATAAAGGAGGAGGCGCAAGCAAAAGGACAGTTACAAGAGCTTAAAGAGTATCTAAGGCGTTTTAAAATTAGACCTACCTTAACTGCTCATCCTACACAGTTTTATCCAGGAACAGTTTTAGGTATTATTCATGATCTGGATGCTTCTATTCGAAACAATGACTCTTCTAGAATTAAAAAACTGCTTTCTCAATTAGGTAAAACCGCTTTCTTTAAGAAAGAAAAACCTACTCCTTATGACGAGGCAGTTAGCTTAATTTGGTATTTGGAAAATGTTTTTTATCACGCAGCAGGAAATATTTATAGTTATATTCAGCAAAATGTATTTGATGGGGAAGATCTTGAAAATGAGTTAATAAATATAGGGTTTTGGCCTGGTGGAGATAGAGATGGAAACCCTTTTGTAACTACAGAAACTACATTAAAAGTAGCAAAGCGTTTGCGTAAAACAATATTATTAAATTACTATAGAGATATACGGGAGTTAAAACGCCGAATTACCTTTGGTAATTTACAGGATAAAATAATGGTTTTAGAAAATGCTCTTTATGATAATTTTTATTATGCCAAAACAGCAGAACCTTTATCTATAGAAACATTAATGAATGGCTTGCTGGAGATACGAGAAGAATTAATCGCAGAGCATCAATCTTTATTCCTTGAAGATTTACAAGATTTAATTAATAAAGTAAAAATATTTGGATTTCACTTTGGTATACTGGATATCCGACAGGACTCCAGAGTTCATCACAAGGTACTAACCAATATTGTTGAAAAAACGAATGCATTAAACCTAGGAATTTTTCCTAAAGATTATGAAACTCTCTCTGAAAAAAAGCAAATAGAAGTACTTTCTCAAACTACAGGTAAACTAGATCCTTCTATTTTTGACGATGATATAACCAGAGCAACTTTAGAATCTATATATGCCATTAAAACCATACAACAAAATAATGGCGAGAGAGCCGCTAATCGTTATATAATTAGTAACAATGGTAGTGAGCTTAATATAATGGAAACCTTTGCTATGATTAGGCTTTGTGATTGGAAATTACCAACTGTAGATGTAATACCTTTGTTCGAAACTGTACCAGATTTACAAGTTTCTCATCTGGTGATGGAGTCTTTATATAACAACCCTGTATATATAGAGCACTTAAAACGTCGCGGCATGAAACAAACCATAATGCTTGGTTTTTCTGATGGAACAAAGGATGGAGGATATCTAATGGCAAACTGGGGGATTTTTAAAGCAAAAGAGGCTTTAACCGAAGTTTCCAGAAAATATGATATAAAAGTAATATTTTTTGACGGTAGAGGAGGTCCGCCAGCAAGAGGAGGAGGAAATACAAATCAGTTTTATGCTTCTCTTGGTCCAACCATTGAAGATGAAGAGATTCAATTAACTATTCAAGGACAAACAATTAGTTCTAATTTTGGAACATTAGATTCTTGCCAATATAATTTAGAGCAACTTTTAGGCGCAGGAGTAGAAAATGAACTTACCAGTAACGAAGGAAATCTGTTTTCTGTAGAAAATAAACAGACGATGCAGGAGCTTGCAGATATAAGTTACCAAACGTATGTGGATTTTAAGAATCATCCTAAATTTCTACCATATTTAGAGAATATGAGTACCTTAAAATATTATGGAAAAGCAAACATAGGTAGTCGTCCATCTAAAAGAAGTACAGGTACAAGTTTAGATTTTGGAGATTTAAGAGCTATTCCATTTGTAGGGAGTTGGAGCCAATTAAAACAAAATGTACCAGGGTTTTATGGTGTGGGAACAGCATTAAAAAGCTTTGAGGATAAAAATATGTTTGATAAAGTGATCTCCTTGTATAAAGGTTCTCCCTTTTTTAGAACTTTGATAGCAAATAGTATGATGAGTCTTACCAAGTCATTTTTTGAACTCACAGCCTACATGAAAGAAGATAAAGAATATGGAGCATTTTGGGACATTATTCATGAGGAGTATCTGCTAACCAAAAGATTGATTCTTAAGTTAACAGGGTATACAGAGCTAATGCAAAATGAACCAGCAGGAAAAGCATCTATTGCTATGCGAGAGAATATTGTTTTACCATTGCTTACGATACAGCAATATGCGTTGAAAAAAATACAAGATTTACATAAATCTAAAGAAGTGAATCCTAAAGATCTCGAAATCTATGAAAAAATGGTTACCAGATCTTTGTTTGGAAACATTAATGCCAGCCGTAATTCAGCATAAATTTTAATAAAGTGCTGTTAATATTATTAGAAATGAGGTAGGAATTGTTAAATTCCACCTCATTTTTATTCTAAATCTATGTTATCTCAAATAAAAGAAGGAGAATATAATTCGTATTACGCAACCTATATCTCTAAAGCAGAATATCCCAATATTGTAGAAGGACTAAAAAATAGCCAGAAAGAATTTGTAGATTTTGTGCAATCTATTCCTCAAGAAAAATTTACTCATGCTTATGCAGAGGGAAAATGGACTATAGCCGAAGTGTTTCAACATATAATCGATACAGAACGTATTTTTGCGTATCGAGCATTGCGTTTTGCCAGAAACGACAAAACACCAATTATGGGGTTTGAACAGGATGATTATGTACCTAACTCTAATGCAAATAATCTTAGTAAAGAAGATTTAATAACAGATTTTAATGCTGTTAGGAACTGCTCGATTTCTCTATTCAAAAGTTTTACAGATGAAATGTTAACAAGAATAGGAGAGGCTAGTGGCAGCCCTATGAGTACTAGAGTAGTAGGGCATATCTTAGCAGGACATCAAAAGCATCATTTAGAAATTATTAAAGAAAGATATTTATGAATATTACAAAAGAAGAAGTGGCTCATAACTACCTTGCGTTTTTAGAAAAAAATGAAGTGGATAAAGTAGTTAGTTTATTTGCAGAAGATGGGATTGTAGAGTCGCCGTTATATGGAATAATGCAAGCCAAAGATTTTTATAAAGTTTTAGCAGAAGATACTAACGCATCTGAGTTAAAGTTTGATGGTTTGTTTTTTGAAAAAAATACGAATAGGATTTCATTACTTTTTGATTTTAATTGGGAGTTAAAAGACGGAAAAAAAGTAACTTTTAAAGTAGTAGATATTATAAATTTAAATTCGGATAATAAAATTAAAAAACTAACTATAATTTATGATACTGTACATAGCCGATCTGCTATAGAAGCGTTGAAGAAATAATATATAAAAAACAGATCCTAAAACAACTCATGTAATGTTTTGGTATCTAATTCATGTCCTCCAGAATGTGTTCTAAATTCAATTTGTGGTAAAATTTGTTCTACCCGTATTTTTTCTGCTTCTACTTTTTCAATTTCAAAATAAGGATCTTTTTCCCCCAGTATATGTACAATCTTTGTTTTATTGGTTAAAAAATTAAAATCTTCTTTGTGTAATTCTTTTGGAAAACCACCAGAAACCATAACCAAAGCAGCGCAATTTATTTTTCGGCTGGCAACCCATCTGCTCGCAATACTCACTCCTTGCGAATATCCTAGTACAACCAACTTTTTATGTTCAGGGATATTTTCTTTGGTCATAATAGCATCTATATATTGCAGTACATTTTTGGTTTCTGTTTTGGTATTTTCTTTAGTAAGCCAACTAGAACCAACACTTCTATAGTTTTCTCCTTTATAAAACTTGGCTGGAGCCTGTGGAGCAATAAAATAATTTTCTTCTTTATTAAAACTATCAAATAATCGAATAAAATACCTGCTTAAATATCCAATACCATGAAAAACTAACCAAACAGTTTTGGTGTTAGAGTTTAAGGTATTTAAAGTAGAGTAAGAATTAGTGGTAGTATAAGAAACTTCTTTTTCGTTAGTATGCATAAGCTTTTGATACAAAAGTATTATTAAATCCTTTATTTTGGTTTTAATCTCATGAAATTGTTACTAGATTATTTATTAAAGACAAAACCATTCATCAATTAAAGACCACAAGATATCTCGATTTTTTTTTCTAAAAAAATCGAAGGGATTAATAGATTTAATTTCTTTTTTATATTAAAAGTAAAGAGGTATAATTTATTAACCACAAGTATATAAAATTACCAATAGTATAATTTAGAATTATTGATACACATTCTATATTTTTGCTTTAAATACGATCACTTATGAAATTGACTCAGGAAGAAGTACTGGAACAATGTGCTAAAATGTGTAAAAATACTTTGATGGAAACTTTAGATATTTCTTTTTGTGAAGTAGGAAAGGATTATTTAGTTGCTAAGATGCCTGTTACCTCAAAAGTGCATCAACCAGATGGGGTATTACATGGTGGGGCAATGGTTGCTCTTGCAGAAAGTGTAGGTAGCGCAGCTTCTTTTATGTTTTTAAATGCAAAAGACTTTTATATACGAGGTATTGAAATTTCTGCTAATCATGTAAAAAGTGTGAAAGAAGGAAATGTATATGCCAAAGCAGAGATTATACATAATGGTCGTACAACACAGTTATGGGATATCAAAATCAGGGATGAGGAAGAAAACCTTATATCTATAGTAAAACTAACAACTATTGCACTTCCAAAAAATAAATAATTATGTGCATAGAAGATATTTATGCTAAAATTAGAAATCATACAGAACAACAGTTACCATTTGTAATATACAGAAAATCTGATTCTAGTGTGTTACAAGTCTTGCTTCAACAAGATAGTAAAGTACATGAGTCGAAAGGTTTTTTAACTTCTGGTTTTGTTTTTGCTCCTTTTAGTAACAAAGATAAAACCGTAATCATTCCTGTTAAAAAAAGCAACTATTATAGTGTTGAGATTTCTGAACAGAAAGCTGAAGACGATAATCAAAATTTTGAGATAATACAAAATATCTCTGAAAAAGATAAGGAAACAAGAAAAGCACATATCCAGCTTGTTAAAAAAGGAGTTCGAGCAATAGAATCTGGTAGTATTAAAAAAGTAGTGTTGTCTCGTAAAGAAGAAATTTTAAGATCAGATTCACTTAGTAGTTTACAGGTGTTTCAACGTTTGATCAAAAAATATTCGAACGCTTTTGTTTATTTATGGCATCATCCAGAAATAGGTACTTGGTTGGGAGCTACTCCAGAAACTCTTGTTTGTGTTAAAAACACTAATTTTTTTACTATGGCTCTTGCAGGTACTCAGCCATATATAGATACTATAAATGTAAATTGGGGAGATAAAGAATTAGTAGAGCAAAAAATGGTTACTGATTTTTTAATCAAAGAGTTAGGTGGTTTTTTAAAGAACTTAGAAGTTTCAGAAACATATACACATAAAGCAGGTACGCTTTTGCATCTTCGTACAGATATTAAAGGAATCTTAGATATAAAGAATTATGGAATGAAGGATGTAATTAAAACTTTACACCCAACTCCAGCCGTTTGTGGTTTGCCTAAAAATTTAGCCAAAACTTTTATTTTAAATAATGAAGCGTATAATCGTAAATATTATACTGGTTTTTTGGGAGAGGTTAATATGGATGTAAATGGTGTTGTACAATCCAATATATTTGTAAACTTACGTTGTATGGAATTTAAAAAAGGAAAAGCTTTACTTTATATCGGTGGAGGGATCACAAAAGATTCTGATCCACAAAAAGAATGGGAAGAAACCGTTAAGAAAACAGAAACAATGAAAAAAGTTTTGTTTTAAAGTCTCTTAAAGTTTTGAATTAACTAGTTGGATGTTGTAATTTAGATATTTGAATGAAGAAAATATTATATTCAAAAATTCCTTTGGCGCAATCTATCGTTGCTTTGTGTGAGGCAAAAGGAATCACAAATATTGTAATCTCACCAGGATCACGTAATGCCCCTTTAACAATTGGTTTTAGTGAGCATCCAAAGATGCAGTGTTATAGCATTGTAGATGAAAGATGCGCAGCTTTTTTCGCTTTAGGTATAGCACAACAAATTCAAAAGCCAGTTGCTTTAGTGTGTACCTCGGGGAGTGCATTGTTAAATTATTATCCAGCAATTTCAGAAGCATTTTATAGCGATATCCCATTGGTGGTTTTAAGTGCAGATCGACCAGTAGAAAGAATTGATATAGGAGATGGGCAAACGATTCGACAAAAAAATGTATTTGAAAATCATATTTTATACTCTGCTAACCTATATTCAGAGGTAGTTGCAGAAACTACAATTAATGATCCCAAAGTAATTCAAAAACAACGAGAGGCCCAGAAGCATAATGAGAGAGAAATCAATCTGGCTCTTAATATGGTAATAGAGCAAAAAGGACCGGTACATATTAATGTCCCTTTTTATGAACCATTGTATGATAAGATAGAGCTCCCTACAATTACTCCAAAAAATATTCCTGTAGAAACACCTTATCACCAGTTTTCCGAAGAATTAGAATCAGAAATGCTTTTAGAATGGAATCACGCAAAACGTAAAATGATACTTATTGGAGTTAACTCTCCAGATTCGATAGATCAACAATGGATAGAATATTTTGCAAAAGATCCGTCTGTGTTGGTGTTAACAGAAACTACATCAAATATTCATCATGATTCTCATATTAATTGTATTGATCAATTAATATCGACTTTAAAAGAAGAAGAGTTTAAGGAGCTACAACCAGATATTTTGTTAACTATAGGAGGGATGGTGGTTTCTAAACGTATCAAAAGCTTTTTAAGACAATATCAACCAAAATCACATTGGCATATTAATTCAAAAAAAGCATATGACACTTATTTTTGTCTTACAGAACATATAAAATTAAAGCCTGATTTATTTTTTGCCAGATTTTTTAAAAACAAAGAGGTAAATAAAAGTACTTATAAGCCATTTTGGCTTTCGGTTAGAGATCAAAGAAGAATAAAACATGAAGAATATTTAAAAAAGATTTCTTTTACAGATTTAAAAGCATACGAGGCTGTTTTTAAGGGGATTCCAAATGAACAAATGATACAACTAAGTAATAGCTCTACAGTTCGTTATGCGCAATTATTTACTCTAAGCCCTTTATTTAGGGTGTTTTGCAATAGAGGTACTAGTGGTATTGATGGTAGTACATCTACTGCTATAGGAGCTGCATTGATCTCAAAGATTCCTACGACATTACTAACAGGAGATTTAAGCTTCTTTTATGATAGTAATGGGTTATGGAATTCGTATATTCCATCTAATTTTAAGATTATTATTATTAATAATGAAGGAGGAGGAATTTTTAGAATTCTACCTGGTAAAGAAGAAAGTCTTAACTTTAGTACATATTTTGAAACAGCTCATAATCTAACAGCTATACATTTAAGTAAAATGTTTGGATTTGATTATCATGCTGCTTATGATCTTAAAGATGTTAACAAAGGAATTCAAGAAATCTATACAAATAATAACACCCCTCAATTATTAGAGATTTTTACACCAAGAAAAGAGAATGACAGTACTTTAATCGATTATTTTAAGTATTTTATCTAATAATCACGGTTTAATATACTTTTAAGATAAAATATTCATTTATAATTCATCTATATTTGAAATACAAATTGTAAAATAACTAAAAACCTAAAACACTATCATCTTATGAGTAAAAGAGACGAATTGATCGCAAAGTATGCCGCAGATATTAAAGATAAAATTGGGGAGACTCCAGATATGGATCTTTTAACCAAAGTTACTATTGGTTGTGGACCTTCTATTTATAATAGTGACGCTTCTACTGTATCTGGTAGCGATGAAAAAGAGTTGACTACGGTAAAACAAAACTTTCTTATTAAAAAATTGGGGCTTTCTGATGGTCCAAAATTAGATGAAGCTATAGCTGCTGTTATCGAAAAATACGGAAAATCTAACCGTAATAAATATAGAGCTGTTGTTTATTATCTTTTGGCAAAACATTTTGGAAAAGAGTCTGTTTATAACAAATAGTAGTACATAATACATTAAAGTTAAAAAAGGTGTTCTTAAAAGAACGCCTTTTTTGTTTAAAATCATCGATGCTATAATGATAAAAAAGTATCTTTGCGCAAAATAAAATATAATGCTTAAACTTGGTGTATATAATACTTTAGAAATTGTAAGAGAAAGAGATCAGGGGGTTTACCTTTGTGATGATGATGGAGATGAAGTCTTATTGCCTAATAAATATGTTCCAGAACAATTTCAAATTAGAGATAAATTAAAAGTATTTGTGTATCTAGATAGTGCAGAACGTATTGTGGCGACTACATTAGAGCCATATGCAACTGTAAAATCTTTTGCATATCTTAAATGTACAAATGTATCTGATATTGGTGCTTTTTTAGATTGGGGTCTTGAAAAAGATCTTTTCGTACCTTTTAAAGAACAAGCTTCTAAAATGCGTAAAGGTAGTTGGTATCTTGTTTATGTATATCTGGATGAGGAAACCAACAGGTTGGTAGCTTCTAGTAAAACAAATGCTTTTCTGGATAATTCCTTGGTTTTATTATCTCCTTATGATGAAGTAGAGCTTATGGCATCCCACCCTTCACCACAGGGATGGAATATGATAGTAAATCAAAAACACTTAGGGTTGGTATATGCAGACGAAATTTTTCAAAAAATAACACCAGGAGATCAAATTAAAGGATTTGTAAAAAAAGTAAGACCAGATGGTAAAATCGATCTTACTCTACAACAACATGGATTTAGAAGTATAGAACCAAATGCAGATCAAGTTTTAAAAGAGTTAAAGGCTAGTGGTGGTTTTATTAACCTAAATGATAAGTCAGATCCAGAGGATATCAAAGAAGTTTTTCAATTAAGTAAAAAAAGCTTTAAAAAAGCAATCGGAACCCTTTATAAAGCAAGAAAAATTACAATTGAAGAAGATGGAATACGAATTATAGAGTAATATATCAAATACTCTTTTAATAAATAAATATCGTATTACGCCTATTGGTAGTGTTATATGGATTATAGTGGTTATTATAAAGATAGATACCTGCATCTCTATAGGCGTTATTTTTAATACTACTATTAGTAGTATTAAAATTAGAACCATTACCAGATATGGTAAACCCCGAGCTTTTTGATTTAGGTGATTTTACCGTATATATAGAAGAGACATCCTTGTATTTAGGAGAATCCATGAGCATAGTATAACTTTTTCTTAAGGATTGACGTCTTAAATCTATATTTAAATTAACTTCGAGTAATTGATATTTAGTTATTTCAAATTCACTTTTTTCAAAAGATAAAGGTGCGCTCAGTTCTTCCCATTCTATAGCTATAGAGCTTAGGTTGTCCTCTTGTCCATAAGAAACAAAGCAGATACTTACAATAAGTATAGTTAAAAGAAATTTCATATTTGTAAATATATTATCATTTCATGAAAAAGTAATCAAAAGTATATAAAAAGATGTGTTAATTTATAAGAGTTTGTACAAACCAATAATTGCAATATAAAATACAAAAGATATAATTGTAAAACAAATATTTATGTTTTTGATTGTTTTGTTTTTAGGGTTAAATTTGATAAAAATAGATACTGTCTGTTTTAACTAAATAACTATTAAACCAACTTAAAAAGAATTAAAATCAACTAAACATTTGTTCAAAATTTTAAAAGAAGTTTCTTTTAAAAAGAAAGAATTAAGTATAATCCCTGCTGGCACGAGTTATCTGGAAGTTCCTTATGGAAAAAAATGGCTAGCAGTAGGGGATGCGGCGTACTCTTATGACCCGATATCATCCTACGGTATTACTTCGGCATTAGCCTCTGGGTATTATGGAGGACATGCGATGGCAGATTTATTATCCGGAAAAGAAAATGCACTTAATACATATCGTTTTATAGTAGAAAAAGCTTTTATAGACTATATGCAAAAGTTAAAAACACATTATCAAGCAGAAAAAAGATGGAAGGATAGTTTGTATTGGACAAAAAGAGCAGAAAGTTACATCTATTCAGAAATTTAAAAAGGTGTCTAATTTAATGGTTTATTAATTTTTTTAGATTATGTATTCATTAGTGTTTAGAAGTCTTTAATTCTTCTAGTTTGATATCATATATTATAGTATTTTTGAAAGTATAAATAAAATAAATAATGAGTTCGATAGACTGGAAAACTGTAAAAGAATATGAAGATATTACGTATAAAAAATCTAATGGGGTTGCTCGTATAGCCTTCAATAGACCAAATGTTCGTAATGCTTTTAGGCCAAAAACAACAAGTGAACTTTATGATGCTTTTTATCATGTACAAGAAGATACATCGGTTGGAGTGGTTTTGCTTTCAGCAGAAGGCCCTTCTACAAAAGATGGTGTGTATAGTTTTTGTAGTGGTGGAGATCAAAAAGCAAGAGGACATCAAGGTTATGTAGGAGAAGATGGGATGCATAGATTAAATATATTAGAAGTACAAAGGCTTATTCGATTTATGCCAAAGGTGGTAATTGCCGTGGTGCCAGGATGGGCAGTAGGAGGAGGGCATAGCCTGCATGTAGTTTGCGATCTTACATTAGCAAGTAAAGAGCATGCAATTTTTAAACAAACAGATGCAGATGTAACGAGTTTTGATGGGGGGTATGGTTCTGCATACTTAGCAAAAATGGTAGGGCAGAAAAAAGCCAGAGAAATTTTCTTTTTAGGTAGAAATTATTCTGCACAAGATGCTTATGATATGGGAATGGTTAACGCTGTTATACCACATGATGAATTAGAAGATACAGCATATCAATGGGGGCAAGAAATTTTGGAAAAATCTCCTACCTCTATAAAAATGTTAAAATTTGCAATGAATCTTACAGATGATGGGATGGTAGGGCAACAGGTCTTTGCAGGTGAGGCTACCCGACTAGCGTATATGACAGATGAAGCAAAAGAAGGAAGAAATGCATTTCTTGAAAAGAGAAAACCAGATTTTAAAAATATAAAATGGATACCATAAATATTTTTTGATTCATATTGTTGAGTTTAATTCTCCTAGATTTGCCTTGAAAGCAAAATGTATTTATAGAAGAATATTTCTTGAGCTTCCTCCTAGGGTATTGATTTGACATATTTTATAGTATTTAGGATTTTTATATAAGTACCAATAAAGAAATTATGAATCATATTTGGTATATATAAAAGTGAAGATACATTGTGTTTTTGTATAATAATTATTATATTCATAACCATACTTGTAAATCTTCTAATTTAGATACTTTGAATACAAAGCATGTACGAAGATTAAAAATAGCTTATTAAATTTCTTTTGGTAGTTTGTTCAAATCTTATCAAAAAGATCATTTTTTAATAAGATATTCAAAATTTTTAGAGTTTATAATACTGTTTTTTATAAAATAGTGGAACAGAATTTCCTTAAGTATTATTTATGCGATTAACTTAAAATATCAAATAACTCTTAAGATACCCCCAACAATGAAAGTTATTAAAGATGAGGATCTTTTATCGTTACATTATCAGATAGAAAAATCCGAAATTAAACAGAAAAAACTTGAAGATCTTTTAAAAGAGGAATCTAAGAGGTATAAAAAAGCA
The DNA here is from genome assembly GCA_964353005.1 of uncultured Flavobacteriaceae bacterium. Classification (GTDB taxonomy): domain Bacteria; phylum Bacteroidota; class Bacteroidia; order Flavobacteriales; family Flavobacteriaceae; genus Aquimarina. The sequence continues at coordinate 45,546 of CAYGUC010000015.1, forward strand.
AAAAAAAATAATAGGTTAATAGGGGTGTTTTTCTTTGTATTTTTATTTTCAACAATTTTTCTTATAATTAATGCTTTTTATTTTAATAACTCCGAAAAAGAAGACCTAGGAAAAACGTCCTTAATTAAGGAAGAATTGGTTTTGACAAAGGAGAAACTAGAAATGCTGGAAAAAGAAAAAGTAGATCTTGAAGCGATAAAAAACCTGTATTTATACAGAAAATTGATTGAAAAAGATACCGTATATTCTGTACAACTTAAAGCATTTAATTCTAAAGGAATCCCCTCGATTTCAGAAAAATATACCAACACACTTATTTATAATGACACCTCCTATTACAAAATGAGCTTAGGTATTTTCGAAACCCTGAACGAGGCTCAGGATTTCAGAAAATTTTTAATAAACTCTGGATTGGATAAAAGAATATTTGTAATCTCTTATAAAGATGGTAAAAGATTGAAAATAGAAGATTACCAATAGTAACCAGTATTTTTTATCTTAAATCTGGGTATTTTACAGGATCAACTTCATTCATGATTTCGTATACTTTTTCATATATATCTTCAATAGATGGTTTACTAAAATAATCTCCATCGGTTCCAAAAGCTGGTCTGTGCGGTTGTGCACTTAAAGTTTGTGGCTTGCTATCTAAATATTGATATATATTTTGTTCATCAATTAGCTTGTGTAAAATATATCCTGTTCCTCCGCCAGAAACATCTTCATCTATAATTAATAACCTATTAGTTTTGGTGATACTTTTTACTATGTCATGATTTAAATCAAAAGGGAGTAAAGACTGAACATCAATTATTTCTGCATTAATGCCTGCTGCTAATAATTCTTTTGCAGCTTGTTCTACCAATCGTAGAGTAGAACCATAAGACACCAATGTAATATCTGTTCCTTCTTTAATAGTTTCTACTACGCCCACAGGGGTCCTGGTCTTAGATAAATTAGAAGGCATTTTTTCTTTTAAACGATAACCATTAAGGCATTCTATCACTAATGCAGGTTCGTCGCTATCCATTAAAGTGTTATAAAAACCAGCAGCTTTTACCATATTTCTTGGTACCAAAATATGAATCCCCCTTAATAAGTGAATTAAACCTCCCATTTGAGAACCCGAGTGCCATATTCCTTCTAGTCTATGTCCTCTGGTTCGTATGATTAAAGGAGCTTTTTGTTTAGAAAAGGTTCTATAGCGTAGTGTTGCAAGATCATCACTAAGACCTTGTATGCAATATAGGATATAGTCTAAGTATTGTATTTCTGCGATTGGTCTTAGCCCACGCATAGCCATACCTATTCCTTGACCGATTATTGTTGCTTCTCGAATTCCTGTATCAGAAACTCTAATTTCACCAAATTTTTCCTGAAGCCCTTCTAATCCTTGATTTACATCTCCAATTTTACCACTATCTTCTCCAAAGATTAGTGTTTCAGGAAATCTAGAAAATAGCGCGTCAAAATTATCTCGAATAATAACTCTACCGTCAACTATTTCGGCATTTGCATCATATTCTGGCTTTATTTCATTAATGTGTATTACTGCAGATTCATTTTCGTTATGTAAATGAGCACTGTATTTTGGTTGTATAGTGGCTATGTAGTTATTTATCCATTTTTGAAGAGTTGATTTTTCTTCAAAATTTTCTTTGGTAATGTATCGTAATGTTTTTCTTGTAGCCTCAAGAATATCTTTTCTAATAGGTTCATTTTTAGAAGATAAAGAGTTTACTAGAGGAGAAATGAAATTTTTGTTACTACTTTTGTTTTCAACTAGTTTTAAAATTTCTAAAGCCTCTTTTTGTTCTGCTTTTATTTCAGATAAATAAGCGTTCCAAGCTTCAGTTTTACCTTTTCGTACTTCTTTTTTTGCCGCCTTTTCAAATTCTAATAGTTCTTCTGATGTAGCAATTTTATGATCAATAATCCATTCTTTAAATTTTTTATTACAATCATACTCTCGTTCCCAATTCAAACGCTCTTCACTTTTATATCTTTCGTGTGATCCAGAAGTAGAATGTCCTTGTGGTTGAGTTAATTCTTTGACATGAATAATAACAGGAATGTGACTTTCACGAGCTAATTTTTCTGCTTTTTCATATGTATCTATTAAAGCAGCATAATCCCAACCATTAACTTTAAAGATTTCATACCCTTCATGTTTTTCATCACGTCTAAAACCTTCAAGAATAAGAGAAATATCTTCTTTAGTTGTTTGATGTTTTGCATGAACAGAAATCCCGTATTCATCATCCCAAATACTAATTACCATTGGCACTTGTAGTACACCTGCGGCGTTTATAGTTTCCCAAAATAAACCTTCACTGGTACTTGCATTTCCAATAGTGCCCCAAGCTACTTCGTTTCCTTTAGTAGAGAAATTAGAGCTATCTGTAATGCTTTTTTCATTACGGTATACTTTAGAAGCTTGTGCAAGTCCAAGTAATCTAGGCATTTGACCTGCTGTTGGAGAAATATCTGAACTTGAATTTTTTTGTTTTGTTAAATCTTTCCAAGTACCATCTTCATTTAAACTATGGGTTGCAAAGTGACCACCCATTTGTCTTCCTGCAGCAAAAGGTTCTTTTTCAATATTTGTATGTGCATATAATCCAGCGAAGAATTGTTCTACCGTATATTGATCAATAGCCATCATAAACGTTTGATCTCTATAATAACCTGATCTAAAATCTCCATCGCGAAAAACTCTTGCCATTGCAAGTTGTGGTAGTTCTTTTCCTCCTCCAAATATTCCAAATTTAGATTTACCAGTTAATACTTCCCGCCTACCTAAAAGGCTACATTCTCTACTAATTATAGCAATTTTATAATCTCTAAGTATTTGACTTTTATACTCTTCGAAAGAAATATTGGGTAAAGTAACTGTTTCAGACTGCATGTGAACGATGTTTATTATGGATTACAAATTTAGTTAAAATACTAACCATTTGCAAGACGTAAACTCTTAAATTTTTTGAATATAATTCAATTAAAATGCTTTTTTATTAGAAGATTGTTGTTTTTTTAGGGTATTTTAAAGATTGGTTAACGAATACTCAAAATTTTCACATATTTTTCTTTCAAAATTAGAAAAGCCATCTAATACCATTCTCGGGTGAAAAGCCCAATTAATGTTTCTGGGCTAAGAGTTATAATAAACCGAATTTGTTGCTCATAGTTTGGTTGGGAAATTTCCCAACCCTTATTTGAAACTATAGGGAAGAAAAGTTCAAAATAATCAGCAACCAAACTTAAACGAACACCCGCATCATATACAAACTTAGGGGTAACTCCTTTATTTTTAACTAAACCTACATCGCCATATGCATAAATCCAATTCCAAATATTAGTATTTGCATTAAAAGTAGTTATCCATTGATTCGCGAATGAATATTCAAGTTGCGACTTAAATCCTCCTTCTGCCAAAATAATCTGCTGGCTTACCAGTCCAGTATCTTCGCTACGTCCCAGATAATTATAATCAAATAAATAATCGGTAGGTCTATCTAGCGCAAAACTAAAGAAATCTCCATCTTTTTTAGTGTCATTAAAAATAAAGGATCCTGCAAAAAAACGAAGGTTTAATTGACGGTTGTTAAGAAATAATTTTCTATAATTTACAGCAGTAGATAGTTTACTAAAGTTTTTGGATACTTGGTAATCTATTGTATATCCAAGAAAATTGATAAGATTAAAATCTGAATATTTATATCTGGCGTTAAAAACATTATAGTCTGGTGTTACCACAGGGCTTTCTTTGCTTCTATCTCTAAAAACATTTATATTTCTAATAGATAGCCTTTGTTTTTCGTTAGATCTTAAATCTTTTGGTCTAAAATGAAAACTTACTGATGTAGATAGCCTTTTAAATAATAGGTCAGGAGCATAGCTAAACATGCTTCCGTTTATGCCATATCGTATTTGGTATAATCCATAATCAGATAGTTGTTGCCTGTAAAAAATAGAAGCAGATCCTAGTACTTTTTTTGATTTAAGACCATATGCAGGAGATATCTTATATTCAAGGTCTTTTTTAATAACAGTTCTATTATAAAATTTTGAGGCTATTGTAAAACCGTCATATATATTGAACTCGAATTCTGGAATAAAAAATATTTGATTATATCTAGGATCTTCAAGATCTTGCAAAACTCTAAATTGAATAGGCTTGTTAAATATCCAGTTTAGATTTTTATAATTATTTCGTCTGTTTATTTCAGGAATATTCTGGTCGTAGTCAATTACAAGTTTACTAATATCTTCATTTGCAATTTTGACCTTAGTAGTTCCATTAACGCCCATGACCCAAGTTTTGGAAACTAAATCTTTTTTTCTAAAACCATAAAGAGAAACTGGCATTACATTATCTCCTTTATTTTTTATGGTTACTTGTAAAGAGTCTTTAATTTTTTTTACAGATTTTATTTTAAAATCCAGCTTTTTATTGGTTCCTATAAATTCATCAAAAAACCAATCTATATTTTTGTTTGTTACAGAATTAAGTACTTTTTTGTAGGTTTTGGAATTGGTGTATTGTAAAACGTTTTGAGAATAAAAATCTTTAATACTTTTATCCACAAGGTTATCATCGCCTAAGTAATCTTCTAAATATTTAAAACCGATTCCAGCTTTGTAAGCATTAGAAATGTTTTTATTGAACTTTACTAATTTATCTTGTTGCTGTGTTAATGGTTGATCTAAAAAAAGTCGAGCCATGTTTTTATATCCTAAAAAATATTGGTCGTTAAATTTTAGATCTGCAGCATGAAACCATCGTAAACCAATAACTTTACTAAGTTTACCGATCATTTTCATTTCAGGATAGAATTGTTCGGTATATGACATCATAAGATAAATATGTATGGCATCTTTTATCCAAGCATCGTGTCTTGGATCTATTATTATAGTTTTTTCAAGAAATTTTTCGGTTATAGTTTTTAGTTGTTTGATTTCATATTGAAAACCATCTGGAAAAGGCCGTAAGATGTCGGGTAATTGATTTAAACCATATACAGGGTTATTTTTATAGTCATTTTGCGAGACTAAAATTTTATCAAAAGGATAAGGACCTAGTTTTTTTTGCAAAAATTCCATTATCCTATCTACTGCAATAGATTTCATTTCAGGAATAAGATCATTATCATCTATATTACTTATAAACTGAACTCCATCGGCAGAAAAACTATAAAAAGAGGTTCTTTTTTCGAGGTAAAGATTTATTGCATTTCTTTTATCCCCATTTAAATGTACCGTTTTTCTGGTTTCATCATTAGAAAGGATATGTTTTTCTTGATCTAAATCACTCGAAATAGTGTACGTACTTGGTAAAGTGAAATTTATTTGATAATTAATTATAGGTGCGTATAGGTCATCTAAGTTCTTATGACTGTATGTGTGCCATTTCGTGTCATAAACAGCAGGGATTATAAACCAATACTTTAAACTGAAATTTCCATTATCATGATACCCATATCTGGTGAATTCATTACTAGCGATTTTTATTTTGTATTTTATATGAAAGGTTTTATTCTCTCCTGGGTAGATAGGGGTAGAGGGTTGTATCCACATTATATCTACAGTGTCTTCCTGACGACCCCATTGTAAGGATTGTTGTTCGTTGTTTGTTATGTTTTGAATAATTGTAGCGCCTCGATCCTCGCTCTTTGCAAAGTAAAAACGTTTTAAAAAATCTTCGTTAAATCTTTTTGCTAAAGGAGTTGTTTTATTAGAAAAACTATTAGCCCAATCGTGAAAAAATATTTTTGTAAGAGTATCTTTTGAGGAATTAGTATAGGTTATTTCCTGATTTATTGTTAGCACCTTCTTTTCTGAATCTAAATCAGCATTGATAATAATATTATGCTGTGCATAGACTGCAGAAAATATAAAAAAGGCAATTACAAAATTATATAGTTTTATTATTTTCAAATTTCACGATTAATTAAAGATATTTTTTAATTCATTTTTGTAAAACTAATCTTTAAAATTAATAACTGTTTTAATATTAAAACGTTTCAGAAATTAGGGCTTAAATTATATTCTGCATAGAATTTATCTAAAATCTGTAACACTTCATCTGGAGTGTCTACAATATGTATAAGATCTAAATCTCCAGGGCTAATATTTCCGAATTTTTGGAGCAGCGTACTTTTTACCCAATCAATAAGTCCGCCCCAAAATTCTGTACTAACGAGTATGATAGGAAACTTATCTATTTTTTTAGTTTGTATTAATGTTATTGCTTCAAATAACTCGTCTAAAGTACCAAACCCCCCTGGCATAACTACAAATCCCTGAGAATATTTTACAAACATCACTTTACGAACAAAAAAATAATCAAAATCCAAACTTTTATCGCTATCTATATATGGATTGTCGTGTTGTTCAAAAGGGAGATCTATGTTTAATCCGACAGAGGTTCCTCCTCCAAGATGGGCTCCTTTATTTCCTGCTTCCATAATACCAGGTCCCCCGCCAGTAATAACGCCATACCCATGATCTACGATTTGTTTTGCCACATCTACAGCTAATTGATAATACTTGTCATCAGTTTTTGTACGAGCAGAGCCAAAAATAGATACACAAGGTCCAATCTTACTCATTTTTTCAAATCCATTGACAAATTCTCCCATAATTTTGAAAATTGCCCAGGAATCATTGGTTTTAATTTGATTCCATCCTTTATGGTGTTGTTCTTTTTGCATAAGTTTTATATTTTAATTTGTAGTTTCTAACTCTTTTTTTAGAAACTTTGCAGTATAACTTTTTTTAGCTTTAATTAATTCTTCTGGAGTTCCTTTAGCAACTACTTTTCCTCCATTTTTTCCTCCTTCGTATCCTATATCTATAATGTAATCTGCCATTTTTATCACATCCATATTATGTTCTATGATAAGAACAGTATTTCCTTTGTCTACCAATTTATTTAGAACATCCATTAGAACACGAACATCTTCAAAATGCAATCCGGTAGTTGGTTCGTCTAAAATATAGAAAGTATTACCCGTATCTCTTTTGGATAATTCTGTAGCTAATTTAATTCGTTGTGCTTCTCCACCAGACAATGTAGTAGATTGTTGCCCTAGCGTTATATATCCCAGACCAACATTTTGAATTGTTTTTAATTTTCTTGAAATTTTTGGAATTTGTTCAAAAAATAAACACGATTCATTAATTGTCATTTCTAGGACATCAGAAATAGATTTGCCTTTGTACCTAATCTCTAAGGTTTCTCTATTAAAACGTTTTCCTTGACAGGTTTCGCACTCAACATATACATCTGGTAAAAAATTCATTTCTATAACCCTTAATCCACCACCTTTACAGGTTTCGCATCTTCCACCTGTAACATTAAAGCTAAAACGCCCAGGTTTATAACCACGAATCATAGCTTCGGGAGTTTTTGCAAACAGATTTCGTATTTCAGAAAAGACACCTGTGTAAGTAGCAGGATTAGATCTAGGAGTACGACCTATAGGGGATTGATTGATGTCTATTACTTTATCTGAATGTTCGAGTCCTTTAATGCTTTTATATGGCATTGGTTTTTTTACACCATTAAAATAATATGCATTAAGTATAGGGTATAATGTTTCGTTAATTAGAGTAGATTTTCCACTGCCAGATACTCCTGTCACAGCAATCATTTTGCCTAAAGGAATATCTATCGATACATTTTTTAAGTTATTTCCTGTAGCTCCTTTTAGTGAAATTGTTTTCCCATTTCCTTCTCTTCGTTTAGATGGTACTTTAATTTGTTTTTTTCCACTTAAATAATCTGCAGTAAGGGTATTAAAATTTTGTAATTCTTGCGGGGTGCCCTGACTAATGATTTCTCCTCCGTGTTTTCCTGCGAATGGCCCTATATCAATAACATGATCTGCTCTTTCTATCATATCTTTGTCATGTTCTACGACTATCACAGAGTTCCCAATATCTCTTAATTGAATAAGGGAGTTAATCAACTTTTCATTATCTCTTTGATGTAAGCCAATACTTGGCTCATCAAGTATGTATAAAACGCCTACAAGTTGGGAGCCAATTTGTGTGGCCAGACGTATACGTTGCGCTTCTCCTCCAGAAAGAGATTTACTGCTTCTGTTTAAAGAAAGGTATGTAAGTCCGACATCTATTAAAAATTGAAGTCTTGCGTTGATTTCTTTTATGATTTCACCAGAGATTTTATTCTGTTTTTCACTTAATTGGGTAGGAAGAGTTTTGAACCAATCTGTAAGTTCTATAATATCCATTGCAGCTAATTCTGCAATATTTCTTTTATTAACTTTAAAATAAAGAGATTCTTTACGCAATCTAGATCCATTGCACGTTGGACATTCGATATTATCCATAAAATCTTTAGCCCATCTTTTTAAAGAAGTAGAATCGTTATTATTATAGGTGTTTTCTATAAAAGTAGCTATTCCTTCAAAGTCGATTTTATATTCTCTGGTAACCCCCAGAGTTTTGCTTGTTATATTAAATTTTTCTTTCCCACCATATAGTATAACTTGCATGGCTTCTTTTGGAATACTTTTTATGGGGTCATTTAGAGTAAATTCGAAGCGTTGCGCAATTAATTCTAATTGTTTAAAAATCCAATTGTTTTTTTGCGGACCTTGTGGTACTAAACCACCATTTTTTATAGATTTAGAATCGTCTGGTACTATTTTTTTTAAATTTACTTCATAAATATTACCTATGCCATTACATTTGGGGCATGCCCCTTTAGGAGAATTAAAAGAAAAATTATTTGGCTCTGGGTTTGGATAGGAAATTCCACTAGATGGGCACATCAAATTACGACTAAAGAACCTAACTTCTTTTGATTCTTGCTCAATAACCATTAAAACATCTTCTCCATGATACATTGCTGTATTAATAGTTTCCATAAGACGTTTTGAGTTATCTTGATCTTTGGTAACCATTAATCGATCGATTACAATCTCTATATCATGAGTCTTGTATCGATCTAGTTTCATTCCTTTGGTGATATCTTTAATTTCTCCGTCGGTACGTACTTTTACAAAACCTTGTTTAGCAATTTGTTCAAATAATTCTCGATAATGTCCTTTTCTTGAACGTATAATAGGAGCGAGGATATTTATTTTTTTACCTGCAAAATCTTTAAGAATAAGATTTTTAATTTGTTCATCACTATAGCTAACCATTTTTTCTCCGGTATTATAGCTATAGGCATCACTTGCTCTTGAAAATAATAGTCTAAGAAAGTCATATATCTCGGTTATTGTACCTACTGTACTGCGTGGACTTTTACTAGTTGTTTTTTGCTCTATAGCAATAACGGGGGATAAGCCATCTATTTTATCTACATCTGGTCGTTCCAATCCTCCTAAAAATTGCCTTGCATAGGCAGAGAAAGTTTCTATATAGCGTCGTTGCCCCTCTGCATAAATAGTATCAAATGCTAAGGATGATTTTCCTGATCCTGAAAGACCTGTAATGACTACTAGTTTTTCACGAGGTATAGTAACATCTATGTTTTTTAGGTTATGAACACGTGCCCCTAAAACCTCAATATTTTCTTCTGATGTGATCATAAATTTTTTACCAAGATTGCAAATGTAGTTATTTGAATGTGTTTTGTAAAATAGGTAGAGTTTCAGTTTTGTTAAATCAATATATAGTCGAGAATAGTTTTAATGTATCCATAATATTAAATTATATTTTTTTTATATTAAAGTACTGTTTAACAGTGTTTTAAATGAGTTTATTACATAGATTTAGAGTACTAATTTTCTTTCATAAAAAATAATGTAAGAATTTATTTTTGTTTTGTAAGGAATAGTGTAAAATTATTATCAATGCTATAAATTATAGATCTAAATAAGTACAATTACTCATTTTTTTAATCAAAAATCAAACTTTATGAAATGTAATAGTTTTTTTTAATTTACAATTATTTTTTTTTTTGGTCTAAATATACTTTGTTATTGAATATAAAATATTTTTTTAACAATAAAAAAGATTATTTTGTATTTTTTTAAGCTTATTGATATGTTTTTTTGTTGATTTCATAAAATTAGTAACTTGTTAGTTCACAAACTCTTTGAAGTTTTTGTTATTGACAGTTTTAATAGCCCAATATAGTCAATATAAAAATTCTTCAAAATTAAAACTATTCACGATGAAAAACATGTTCAAAATTGCAATTACCTTTTTTATGGTAATAAATTTTATGCAAGCACAACAGCATAAACCTAATGAGTTGGTACAACATCAAAAAAGCCAAGGTTCTAATTTTCAAGACGTTAATTTGTTTGGTTTAATAACCGCTAAACAAAAAACTAATATTCAATTACCCAAAGAAGTTAAAGATTATACTTTATTTTCATTAGATGCAAATAAGTTAACATCTATGAAGTCTAATGCTCCTAAAACTATGAATTTAGAAATCCCTGGGCAAAAAACTTCTATGGTATTAGAATTAGTAAAAGTGGATATTACTACAGAGGATTTTAAAATGGTAGAAATGCCATCTGGTAATGTTGTTCAAAATAAGAATGGCATATCTCATTATAGAGGTGTAGTACGTGGTAAATCAAACTCTATTGCAGCAGTAAGTTTGTTAGATGGCGAGGTTTCTGGAGTTATTAGCTTAGAGGGTGATAATGGAAACTTAGTAATGGGTAAGCTTAAAAATAGTACAGAGCATATTGTGTATAAGGATAATGATTTACTTCATTTACAAGACTTCACATGTAGCACAGAAGCAAATTATGAAGGCTATACAGAGGAACAGCTTAAAGAAAACCCTTCTACTAGTAAAGCCGCAGCAAAATGTGTAAAAGTATACTTTGATATAGGAAATGATGTTGTTAGAGATAAAGGAGGAAGCCAGCAAGCATCAGATTACCTGCAATCTATTTTTAACCAGGTGGCAATATTATATGCAAATGATAATATGACTGTAAAAATATCTCAGATAAATGCATGGACCTCTACACAGCCTTTTAGCGGATTGTCTGACTATGCTAGTTATAGAGAAAGAAATGGTTTAAATGGAGCAGATTTAGGACACTTTGCCACATATGATTTCTCTGGTGGAGTAGCATATTTAACAGGTGTTTGTAGATCTAATATACGTTATGGGGTTTCTGGTATTAACAGAACGTTTAGTAATGTACCTACGTATTCGTTTTCTGTAATGGTAATAGCACACGAGATGGGACATAATTTAGGTTCTAATCATACACAAGCTTGTGTATGGAATGGAAATAATACAGCCATTGATGGTTGCTATAATGTAGAAGGTAATTGTTCCAGACCAGCAATCCCATCAGATGGAGGAACTATTATGAGTTATTGTCATCTTACCAGTGCAGGAATTAATTTTACAAAAGGATTTGGTACTCAACCAGGAAACGTAATTCGTAATACTATAAGTTCTGCAAGTTGTCTTCAGACTTGTGGTACTACAGGTTGTAATACAGGAGATTCTGCAACAGTAACATTTAATAATAATACCGATTGTACTTTAGAGTACTTTACGAATAATACATCTAGATTTTCGATTACTTCTGGACAAACAAGACAAGTTTCAACTACAAGAGGTGCAAATTGGGAAGCTAAAAATTCGTCTAATACTACTATAGATAGTTTTACTGTTCAATGTAGTCAAGATACTTATGCATCTACAGGTAGTTGTAATGATGGCGGAGGAATTACTTGTGTTGGTGTAAGCCCTTGGTCTGGATCGGTAACCTACTCAGCAGGAGATAGAGTTACTTATCAAGGTAACTTATACGAGTGGACGGGATCTAGCTGGAAAAACCTTGGACCTTGCCCTTCTAATCCTTCTGATCCATGTGCAGGAGTACCTGCATATTCAAGCGGTACAGCATATTCTGTAGGAGATAGAGTTACATATCAAGGTAGTTTATATGAGAGAACTTCAACTGGTTGGAGAAATCTTGGACGTTGTGGTTCTGCTACTCAGGCATCATTACAAGATACTTTAGTTTCTACAGAATTTGAAATTAAAACATATCCAAACCCTGCACATGATATTCTTACTATTGAAGTTAGTAATGTGTTGAATACTTCATCCAAATTATCTATTAAAGATATTAACGGTAGAGTACTAAAAGTTGTAGCTTTAGATACTCCTCCTGGAGGAAAAGATCAACATACTATTGATATTAGTAGATTCTCTCCTGGTATGTATTTTGTTCAGGTAACAGATGCAAAGAGGACAATTACCAAAAAAGTATCTATAAAATAAGTATAATATAATTTTTGGGCTATTTATAAAGGGTGAGGTTTATACTTCACCCTTTTTATGTTAATCGTTCCATGCTTTTAGATTAGTAATAGGAATCCCAAAACCAAGTAATTTATGTTGTTGCGATAAATAAGCTCCGCTTTTTGTTGTTGTCCAATCTTCCCAGGTAGCTTCAATACCACCTATGGGAAGTATAGAAACCCACATTTTATAACTAATAGGGCGATAATTTTTGTCTACTTTCCATAGATAAGAATCTCCAGGAGTAGTTCCTCCTGATGCATAAGTGATTAGTAAGCCCTTAGAGTTATCTTTTAGAGTTATTAACTTACGAGTAGTTCCTTTGTCAAAAAGTTTATGCGGGGCAACCAGCCAAAAAGAGTCATTATTAAAATTGTCCAGAGCTTTTTTTATAATTTTTTTAGAAGAATTTTGAGAGGCTAAAATCTTACTTTTTTTAGGATTATTAAGATCAAGGTATACTTTATTCCTATCAAATTCTACTTCGACAGTATTGTCTTTTTTATTCCAGATATAATGATTTTTATTTCTAAAAGTCCACTGCAAAAACTTAGTATTTAGATATTTATCATGGTGTACTGCTTTTTGTATTTTTAAAGCATACATATCTGCTTCTTTACTCGTTTCTCCTTTAGGAAGTTTTTCGTGTAATGAAAAATATACTGTTGCAATAGTAATAATGATTAAAGAACAGATACTTAGTATAAAAATCTTAAGAAGTTTTAATAGTTTTTTTTTCAAATCAACAATCTTTAAAATTAAATGTAAAAAAAACTTCTTTATAACGAATTATAATATGCAAAAGAATTAAGAATCAATTCGTTAGGAACTATACAGTTATAGGTAGCCTCTCCAATAGAGTTTAATAATACAAAATAGATATTTCCTTTTTCATTCTTTTTATCATGAATAAGGAGTTCCATAATTTTAGAGTGATCGTTAGGGTCAATTTCTATTTTAGGGAATGTAGCAAGAATAACGTTACTAATATCTTGTAAGTCATCTACAGAAAGGGATAGTAACTTGGCAGATATAAACGCCTCCATTATCATTCCTATTGCTATAGCTTCGCCATGCAAAAGGGTTGGTTTTTCTGGATTAGTGAGATAAAAAGATTCAATAGCATGACCGAGAGTATGACCATAATTAAGATACTTTCTAACATTTTGTTCTGTAGGATCTTCGGTTACGATTTTATTCTTAATTACTACAGAGTCATAGATCATTTGATCCAAATCTTCTAAATCAAGTTGCGAAAGATCACTTATTTTTTCCCAATAATTTCTATCTTGAATTAATCCATGTTTTAGCATTTCTGCAAACCCGCTACACATTTGATTTACAGGTAAAGTGCTTAAATATTCGGTATCGACTAGTACCATTTCAGATTCGCTAATAACCCCCACCATATTCTTTAAATTACCTAAGTCTACACCAGTTTTTCCTCCAACAGAAGCATCTACCATTGCTAATAAAGAAGTAGGGATGTTAATGTAGCTGATACCTCTTTTATAGGTACAAGCTACAAAACCACCAAGATCGGTAATCACACCACCACCAAGATTAATCATTAACCCTTTTCTGTCTACTCCTAATTCTGAAAGAGCATTCCAGATACCGCTACAGGTTTCAATATTTTTATGAATTTCACCGCTTTCAATTTCGATAATTTCAATATCATATTCTTTTTCAATTTTACTCATTAATAAAGATAAACAGTGTTCATGAGTATTGTTATCTACAAGGATGCATATTTTTGAATGGTTGGCCGTATCTAAATACGAATTTAAAGCAGTATAGCATTCTTGACCAAAATGTACAATGGAATCTTTTGAGATTATCGGTTTCATAATAATGTTAAATTAACGAAAGCGAAATTAAGCAGAATTTGTAATAAAATAAACTCGCAAGTTCTATATTTGCAGATATTATAAAATAAATGCGATTATGTTTATAGAAATCTACGTTATCTCTATAAATATGCTTTAAAAAATAAAGATTCTATAAATTAACTTTTAATGGGACAAAATAAATTGTTTGATAATACCGAGACTGCATTTGCTTTAAAAAGTGATTCAGAATTAGAAAGAGCATACTTTCTGTTTAAAATGATATCTAACGAACCTTTGGTTAGAATCGGAACCGCAGTTACAAATTTTGCTATAAAAGCACATTTACCAGTACAAGGATTGATTAGAGCTACGGTTTTTGATCATTTTTGTGGAGGAGTTAGTGAAGAGGATTGTTTATCTGTTGTAGATAAAATGTATGGTAAAAAAGTATGTTCTGTATTGGATTACTCTGTAGAGGGTAAGGAAGAAGAAGCGCAATTTGATGCAGTACTAAATAAGACTTTAAGGTTGCTAGAGTTTGCAGATGAAAAAGAAGCAATGCCTTTTAGTGTGTTTAAACCAACAGGATTTGGACGTTTTTTGGTTTGGCAAAAGAAAACCGAAGGAACCGCATTAACCCAAGCTGAAGAAGAAGAATGGAAACGTATCGAAGAACGTTTTGATATCGTATGTAAAAAAGCATATGATTGTGATGTTGCTTTATTAGTAGACGGAGAAGAAAGTTGGATGCAGGATGCTGCAGATGATTTAGTAACCAAAATGATGCGTAAGTATAATAAAGAAAAACCAATCGTTTATAATACGCTACAGTTGTATAGACACGATCGTCTGGAATATTTACAGAAATTGCATGAAGAAGCAAGAGTATATGATTTTAAGATAGGAGTAAAGATTGTTCGTGGCGCTTATATGGAAAAAGAAAATGCTAGAGCTAAAGAAAAAGGATATCCAACACCTATTTGTAAAGATAAGCAGCATACTGATGAAAATTTTGATAAAACCATGAGATATATACTTAAAAATTTAAGTGATATTTCTGTTTTTATCGGAACACATAATGAAAATAGTAGTTATTTAGCTATGGAGTTAATGGAGGAATTAGGTATTGCAAAAAATGATTTTAGAGTATGGTTTGGTCAATTATTTGGGATGAGTGATCACATAAGTTTTAACATGTCTGAAGCAGGATATAATGTAGCGAAATATCTTCCTTTTGGTCCTGTTCGAGATGTAATGCCATATTTAATTCGTAGGGCAGAAGAAAATACTTCGGTTGCAGGACAAACTAGCCGAGAACTAAATTTACTTTCTCAAGAAAAGAAAAGAAGAAAGTTGTAAAAACTAGATTATCCATGTTTTTGAGTGCCTACAATATTTAGATAAAGTATCTCTTCTTTTTTTAGGAAGAGATACTTTAAGTTTATTAGCAAGAAAATAGTAATCGTAAAAGTATTTGAAAATGAACTTAAACCAAATTACTATACCATCTATAAATGTAGAACAATCTATTTCTTTTTATAAAAAACTAGGGTTACAATTAATTGTAGAAGCATTACCTCGGTACGCTCGCTTTGAATGTCCTGAGGGAGATACTACTTTTTCTATTCATCAGGTAGAAACATTACCTACAGGAGATGGAACATATGTTTATTTTGAAACACAAAAATTAGAGGAAGAAGTGGATCGGTTACTTACGGCAGGTATAGTGTTTGATCATTTACCTTTAGACCAGACTTGGCTATGGAAAGAAGCAAGACTAAAAGACCCTGATGGAAATCAAATTGTTTTATATTTTGCAGGAGATAATAGAAAAAATCCGCCATGGAGAATTACGAAAGAAAATTAATTATAAAAATGTAGAAAAATAGTAAGTATCTTCTTGAATTATTTTTTCTAAAATGGATATCCGATAGCAAAGTTTAAAATAGGATTTTTAAGATCGAAATCAAATCTTTTTTCTTTTGGTAAAAAGGGTTTTCTTATGGGAGCAGCAAGATCAAAACGAATTACAAAGTTTTGAATATCTACTCGTATACCAACTCCCGCACCAACTCCAAGTTCACTAATAAAATCATTAGAAAAAACACCATTAGATAAAGCACTATTTTCTTTGGTTAACCAAATATTTCCTGCATCTGCAAATATGGCACCCTTAAAGTAAGAGAATAAAGGAAAACGATATTCTATATTTGCTTCTAATCTAATATCTCCAACTCTGTCAAAAAACTCACCTGTATCTTCATTTTCAGGGGTATAACTACCTGGTCCTAAAGATCGACTTCTAAAAGCGCGTACACTATATGGTCCGCCAGAAAAATATTGTTTAGAAAAAGGCAAAGTTTCAGAATTACCATAAGCTAACCCCAATCCTGCAAATAATCTGGTTACAATTCTTTTATCTTCCCCAATTTTTAAATGATACCTAAAATCTACATCTGCTTTTGCATATTGTGCATATTCTAATCCAAGAAATGTATTAGATTCTTCATTATTGTTATTATTAAATAGGCTTAGGGTATTTCCAGCAATATCAACATTGGCATTAAAAAATATAGGGTTTTTAATACTTTTATCATTTAGTTCGTTATATATAAAGGTATAAGTAAGTCCTGCGATAAATTTTTGTTCAAAACTGCTACTTAAAAAAGGATTTTCTTTTAAGATAGTATCAAATTCTTGTGTGGTATTAGAAAGGTTAACATAATTAATACTAATAGGGTTTAATTCGTGATATACAAAGCGATTTGCGTTCCAGTTATACCCAAATGATGATGTTACTGAAAATAGGCTGTATAATTTGCTTCTATCCAGAAATTCTCCTCCGATACTTATTTTTGTATTTGGAATAGCATATTTAAAATCATTACCTATATCTACAGGAAATAAAACACGAGGAAAGATAAGATCCCCATTTAATCCTAGTTGAATGCTACTAAGCCCCGCATTATTACCACTGGCTATTTGAGTCTCATATCCTGCTGTAGTGGTTAAGTTAAAGGTTTCTCCTCCTTTAAATAAATTTCGATTACTGTACCGCATTAATAGAGTAGGACCAACAAAGTTATTAGATTTAGAAACTCCTTGAATCTCGACTCGTAGAGCTCTCTTGTTTAAAGGAGAAAGATAAATGTTAGCGTCTATCTTTTTAGGAGTAACTCCATCATTTATACTATCTATTTCTTTATATCTTATAGTTACGAATTTATAGGTTCCTATGGAAGATAAGCGATTACTGGTTAATTTAGATGTTTTAGGGCTATAAAACTGTCCTTTTTTAAAAAGTATATGAGGAGATAATCGTTTTGGTTTAAAAAATATAGAATCTTGTATAAAATTTGTATTATCATATGCTATGGTATCTTTTATTACTTTTTCAGTCTCTAAAGAATAATTGGCATATACATTAACAGAATTAATCACATATGGAACTATAGACTTTTTTGGAACTTCTTTTTTTAATCTGAGAAAGAGATCAAATTTTTTATTTTTATATTGATTGGTATCTGCTTCAAAAATTAAAAAATCAGAATTAAAATTGTAATACCCTTTTGATTTAAGTTTATTATCTATTCGTTCCCGTTCTATCTTAAATAAGGATAAATCAAATCGATCTCCTTTTTTGATAAGAGGTTTATGAAGAGCTTCTTTTATATCTGTTTGAATAGGAAAAGAGATGCTATCTAGTTGATAAGTCTCAAGGGTATATGGTTTTTGTATAGTTAAATGATATTGTATCGTCTCTGTTTTGTCATTATCAATAATTTCATAACCTATTTTATTTTTAAAAAAACCTCTGTTTTTAAGTCTGTTGTCTAATAGTTCTTTGGATCGTTCTTTATTAACATTAGACATGTACACAGGCTTTTCACCAAATTTTTTATTAAGGAATCTATATATAAAATTAGATTTTTGTTTTTGAGTCTTATAATAAAAGTAAAGACCTGGTCTAATACCTAATAAAGTGGTATTAGGTTTTGGTTGTACCACGTTTTCTAAATGATCTTTAATTTTATCGATATTTTTTATAGTGTCCTCAGATTTTATGGTAATCTCAGCACCATTATATAATTTTTCTCCTTGTGGAATAAATTTATGAATACTACAAGAATATGTAATACTTATAAATAGTAATAAATACGGTATAGATGTACTCTTCAAGACTTAATTATCATTTTTATTATTTTCTTCTATTCTCTTTTCTTGTTCTCTTCTTTTTAATTCTTTTCTAACAGAAGAGCTCCACAGTTCTTTAAACTTGTTAAACTCTCTATTAAAAATAAAAGCGATTCCTGTAACAATAAGTTGTCCATCTATTACACTTTCAAATTCATTTTTTCTAAAACCTTTTAAACGATATCTTCCATTTTCTGATAATAGATATTCTAAACTAACATTTCCTATAATAGGGCTACCTTCTTCTGTTGTCTGACTATTTCCTTCTACATCTACTGTACTTCCTACTTGAACAATCAAACGATTATTCATAAATTTCTTTTGTGCATTAATTTCTAGTTCGGTGTTAGTATTATAAGAGTCGCCCTCATAAGAAGAGTAACTATTTAATCCAAAATTAAGATCTAAATTAGATTTGCCTATAATTTTATCTGTAAAATTATTTAGTTGTCCAGCTAATACTTTATTAACATTATCTCTGGCTAAAGAAGCTACCCCACCGTTACTACCATCATTACCAGATTCAGGAAAAAATCTATTTAGAACTAATAAAGAAAATACTTGTTTGTTACGTTCTGCTTCTTGATTATTTAATTGTTGAATACGACTATATACAGATCCACCTAATAATCCTTGTTCATCCTCTGGCATATCTAGTGAAAAAGATATTTCTGGAGATAATAATTCACCATTTACATTAAGATATACCAAAAAGGACATATCTCTGCTATAATTATTTAAAGATGCAGTAGATTGAGAAGTTGTTTTACTAGCCATTAATCCAGATACAGAGGTTTCTAGGGTGTAAATGGCCCTCACGTCTAGTTCTGCTTCTAAAGGATCTCCTTTCCATGTAATGGTACCTCCGGGAGCAATGTCAAATTCACGACTTACCAAGTCGTAGAGACTTACTTTGTATTTGCCATCATTTATTTCATATTGCCCCGTTAATGTAGTTCTTCCATTGGGTTCCATCCCGAATAGAAAATCTCCTTCACCAGAGACTTGAAGATAATCATTGTTTCTTTCATCGATTACAATTTTAAATAAAGATTTTTTACCTACATTTAATCTAGTATCCAAATCAAAACCTTTTAAAAAAGAAAAGTCGGATTGATTTTTTTCAACACGGGTTAGAATAGCATCTGGGTTTTCACGATTTACAAAAATTACGACACCTTCGCGTTCTTTTATTTCTAATTCTGACTCTGGTATGATAAAGGTAAAATCAGAATTTTCTTCCATACTTATATTTCCTCTAACGATAGGTATTATAAGATTTCCTTTTATAGAAAGATCGGTATTGATGTTTACTTTACCATAAAAAAGGTCGTTATTTTCTTTGCTGGAATCAAGTATTTTAAAGTTTTTTGCTTTTAGAGATAAATCAAAAATGGGGTTAGATAGAGTTTCTGTTTTTATTTTTCCGTTAACAGTAAATTTATTTTTATTTTCATCTTCAATAGTAAATTGGTCTAGAAATATTCCACTATTATTTA
The DNA here is from genome assembly GCA_964353005.1 of uncultured Flavobacteriaceae bacterium. Taxonomy (GTDB): domain Bacteria; phylum Bacteroidota; class Bacteroidia; order Flavobacteriales; family Flavobacteriaceae; genus Aquimarina. The sequence goes on from CAYGUC010000015.1 coordinate 65,342, forward strand.
TACTAATTGCTTCTGAAGGGAGTGTGAATTTTGTATTTAGTTTATTGATTGTTGCACCAGTATCGGTAAAATTAAAATTACCATTGTATTTTGGAGATGTGAGGCTTCCATTTATTTTTGCTTTTCCAGATAACGTTCCAGTTGTATTAGATATATATTCTTTTGTAAAACTCTCTACAGTTTTCATATCTAATTTATTCAACACAAAGTCTAAATCAACTTTAGCACCTTCTTTAGATGGGATATAATCTCCTTGAAGAGACATATCTATAGGATTACCTTTTAATGTAAGATCAAAATCATAAGAAGCATATTCTTTACTTTCTGCCTTTAGGGTAACATCTCCTAATGGGATTTCGGTAACAGCGAGATTTTGTATGGATAGATCTGCCAGAATAGCGGTTTTACCAAACGGCTCTTCTATACAAATGTCACCGTTTATTTCTCCGGCTGCCAATAGTTGAGACTCATTTAAGAAGTTCGTAAAATGCGAAAGTTTAAATTTTTTGAAATCAATATTAACATGGTTCTTTTTAATATCCGGCCTTTCAGAATTTATGTTTATTTCCTGTTCATTTTTCCTAATAATAAAATCTTTGATATATATATATTTATTAGCAATAGCAATAGAGTTGTTTTTATGAATTTCCCAAGGAGTTTTATCCAAAATTAAAGAAGATGAATCTATACGAAAATGTATGGTATCTTTGATTATTTCTAATTCAGATACTATATGTGCAATAGAAGATCCTTTTTTATCAAAAGAATCAAAGTTTAAACGTAGTTTCTGGTTCGATAAAACTCCTTCAAGTTTAGTCTTATTAATTGCAACAGGACTGGATTTAATAGAGTCCCAACTCATAGTAAAACCCATTTTTTTCTCAGAACCATCTATATTAATCCTAAAGTTATCCAAACTACTTTGATTATAAGTAATATTAGGAGCTTTTATTTGAGCAAATATAGAATGGTTACTTTCATCAAATTTTGCATATACACTAACGGTATCCGAGCTTTTAAATCCTTCAGTTAATACATCGCTTAATACAGGAGTCTCTTTAAATGCAAGATTTAATTCCATTTTTACAGGAATAGATTGTATGGTATCTATATCTCTAACTATTAAATAGTTTGAAAACTGTTTCTCTACAGCATCTATCATTGGGGTAATACCTGTATTAGCAAAAAGATTTCCATTTAAAAAACCACTTTTTATAGTAAGTTTTGTTTTTTCATTATTAGTTTGAATATCCAGATTAACATTTTGCAAAGTATAGGGTTCATTTTGGTATACAAAGGTTGCGTTAGAAACATCTGTTTTTAACGCGAAATCTTCAGAATTTCCTTCAAATATGGTGTGTAGATCAAATTTTGTTTTGATACTTTTTTTAGTAACGCCTAATTTGTATAGATCTGCTCCAATAATATTTGCAGTAACATCTAACTTTGAAGATATGGTATCTAATTCTATAATGGCAACTGCATTTAAGTTTAGATTTTTATCTTTAAAATTAGCTTTTAATTCACCAATACTATTTTTTATTTTTCCATTAAGTTTTAGTGCAGAAAAATCATATCCATTAAAATCGAATTTTTGGAAATCAGTTTTCAGAGAAGCATTTAATGTATTAAGGGAATTTCCGTTTCCAGATACATTTGCAGTAAGAGAAATGGCACCTAGCTGTTTATTTTCTAATATTTTGTTTAGTTGAAGCGCAGCCACTTCTATAGTTCCACTAAAATTAGAAGTATTTTGATTTTTAAAAGTTCCATTTACTACAATATCCCCAAGTGAAGTGGATAGTTGGGCATTACCCGAAATATTTTGTAATGTTCCTTTTGCTTTTGCATGTAAAGAAACAGAATCTGGTATTTTAATAGATAGTTGTTTTTCTGGAATAAAACGAACCAAATCTCTTCTATGAGTATTCACAAAAACCTTTGTTATGTGAAAAGATATAGAATCTGGTATGGTTACATTTTTTATATTACCATCCAAAGATAATTGAGTAGCATCTCCCCATTGTAAAAAAGAATGATCAAAGGATATATTATTGATTTGTCCGTTTGCAAATAAGCTACCTTTGATTTCCTTTTCTGAAAGTGTTTGAATATATAGATTTTCCCTTAAAGAAGGTTGAAAGAAATATGCATCTTTAACAGAAGCTTGTATCTGAGAAAGCGATAATTTAATCTTGCTTTTTTCAGGTGTATTAATAAAATCAGGTATAGTCGCAAAATCAATATTTAGTTTTCCTGTGATGCTACTTTGGTTTGTTCTTACTTTTAAACCTGTTATTGCAAGAAAAGAATTTGTAGCGTTTAACTTTGCGTTAAATTGCCGAAGGGAAAAACCACTACGATCTCTAAACGATACATTATGAACATTGATATTAAAAACGTTGGGTTGCAAAAATATTTCTGATAGTTTTATATCTAAATTGTTAAGTGCAATAGATTTAGAGTTAAAAACATTTTTTTGCACAGGTGTATTAGTAGACGTATAGCTTATTTGATTATTTTCTAATACAATTTTATTTATTTTTAATTTCCAGTCTGGCCATTTAAATTCTGAATTATTTTTTTTGGCTATTTTATCATTTTTATTTTCAGATTCTTTTAAATCTTTAAAGTTAATAGTAGACTTTTCTACAAAAAAGGAAGAAACAGAGATATTTTGCTTATTTAGATCTAGCTCAGAATTTTGTATTTGAACTTTATCTAATTTGGTGTACAAATCTTGTTTTTCTGGCTCTGAAACATAGGATAAAACAATATTATTAAAGTTAATATTATTAGTTTTTATATATGGTAGGATTGTTTCTTGCGAAGATTTTTTTTCTATAATTGGTTTACTTTGTTTATATACTATATTGGTGTTTGATATATTAAAATTATTTAGTTCGAACTTCATTTCATCTAAATCAAACTTTTCAATATTAGCATGTAAACTTCCTAAATTTAAGATGCTTTGCGTTCCTGCGTCTTTATCATTAAAATTAAGTTTTATAGAGTTTAAAGTAATAGTACCTAATGAAATTTTAAAGGATTCAGATGTTGGAGAAGAGGATATAGTATCTGTGTTAGAAGAAAAAGCATCTATCAAAAAATCATAATTATAATTTTTAGCTCCGTTTTCTTTAGAAATTTTGGCAACTACGCCAGACCAATCCAGAGATTTTAAATTTAGTGATTTTCCTTGTACTAGTGGTAGTATGCCTATAGACGCTTCTAGTTTTTTTGAATATAGAAGGGTGTCCTTTTTTTGATCTTCAATATAAAAACCTTTTAACAATAAATTACCAGAAAAAGTAACATAAAGCTTATCAATATTAATTTTAGTATCTGTTTTTTCTGAAAGATACGTAACAGCCTTCTCCACAATTATTTGCTGCCCCCATTTACTTCTAATAAAAACAATTAAGGATACTATTAAAGTTACAATAACAATAATAGTGACCAAAACTCTCTTAATGAATTTATATTTTTTGTTTTTTTGCATAGAGATCATAGGCATATTGCTATGATTTTGTTATAAAGATTAATGAATAAAACTACTGTGTTTGTAATCTAATTTTGTGAAATTTATCATAATAATTCTGTCAAATATCAAATGCGATACAGAATTTTGTTTTAGAGTTAAAAGAGCATTGTATTTGGTAAACAAAAGTATAATAAAACTATTGATAAATGAACAATCTTATCCTTGATCAAACTTTTGAGAATAAAAATTTTACAAATCAGAAATTACCTGCCAAAGAATATGATAATTGCACATTTATGAATTGTGATTTTTCTAAAACAGACATGTCGGTAGTAACATTTTTAGCATGTAAATTTGATACTTGCAATTTTAATACAACCATGTTAAAAGAAACTTCTTTTCAAGATACAATTTTTATGGATTGTAAACTATTGGGAGCAAATTTTAGTATTTGTAATAATTTTTTATTTGCAGTAGAATTTAATCGTTGTAACTTGGATTATGTATCTTTTTATAGCTTTAATATAAAAAAAACAGTATTCAAAGATTGTAGTATGAAAGAAGTTGATTTTACCGAAACTGTTCTTACAGGATCACAATTAGATAATTGTGATTTAACTGGTGCTATTTTTGAAAAAACTATTGCTGAGAAAGTAGATTTTAGAACTGCCAAAAATTTTGTGATAGATCCAGAAATTAACAATTTAAAGAAAGCTAGATTTACTACATCGAGACTTGTAGGGTTATTGACTAAATATGATTTGGAAGTAGAGTAGAGGGTTGTCTTAATTTTGTTATATAGAGATAATAGATCATGATGTTTATAAAAACAGACACTAAGACACGAAGTGTCATATCATAATTTTTCAAACACCGCGACTAATCTACTAATTACCTCATGGATTTCTTCTTCATTTAAGGATGCAAATCCCATTCTAATACCATTGTGCCCAGAATTATCATTGTCATAACGTCGCCAGTCGGGAGTTACTTCAAGTTGTACTTCTTTTGCTTTAGAGCAAATAGTATCCCAGTTATACGCCTTATTTAAAGTTACCCAAACTGCCATCCCACCTTTTGGGGTGTCAAAATCAAAATAGTCACCTAATTTTTCTTTTAAGAGTAAACAAAATAAGTCTCTTCTGGCTTTATAAATTTTTACTACTTTATTACAATGCCTTTGTACATCCTTAGTATGTATTATTTGCGCAAGAGTTTGTTCTAATAATGTATCACCCTGTCTGTCTATGATACGTCTTAACCTCGCAGCTTCATCCACAAAATCTTTTGGAGCAATTAAATATCCAATTCGTAAAGCAGGAGCTATAATTTTAGTAAACCCCCCTATATAAATAACATTACCGTTAATATCATTACTAGCTAAAGGAAGAATAGGAGAGTTACTATAATGAAAATCATAATCATAGTCATCTTCAATAATAGCAAAGTTATATTGTTGTGCAAGTTGTAACAAATGCATTCGTCTTTTTGCAGATAAAGTGACCGTAGTTGGGTGATGATGGTGAGATGTAACGTAAACAGCACTTATTTTTTTGGTTTCACAAATTTTTTCAATAGCAATAGTATCTAAACCATGATGATCTGTAGAAATTTGTTCTATAATTCCGCCTGCTTCGGTAAAGGTATTATCCGCAGTCATATAGTTCGTTGAACCAGTAATAATTCGGTTTTTATTAGTAAGTAATAACTGGCTGGCTAAATAAATACCCATTTGGCTTCCCCTGGTAATTAGGATATTATCCATACTTATGTTTAAACCTCTGGTTTCGTTAAGATAAGAAACTAAGTTTTTTCGTAGTTCTGCGTTTCCATATATAGAGCCATAAGTTAAGAGATTTTTATGGTAGCTTTTTTTCGTAATATTTCGATATATCCTCCCTATTTCTTCGTTTGGTGCTAATCGATGATCAGGAATACCATCATCTATAATTAATGTTTCTAAGCTATTTTTTACATTTAGTTTCCGAAGTAAATGAGGTCTGGTTTTGAAAGAAAAACCACTTTTTTCTTTTGTTATATTATTTAAAGTTGAAAAATTAAACTGTTTAGGTTGGATTAATGGTAGGGTGCTGGTAACAAAAGTTCCTCTAGAGGGTATGGTTTCAATCCATCCTTGAGAAATTAACTCATCATAAGCTGCAATTATAGTTTTACGATGTACATGAAGATCTTCAGATAATTTTCTAGAACTAGGTAGTTTTGTAGATGGAGGAATTTTTCCTGATTTTATAAAGCTAATAACCTGATCACATAACTGAAGATACAAATTACGAGAAGAATCGCGGGTGAGTACAATATTGTTTTTAAAAGAAAACATAAGTGGACTATTAAGTATTTATAAACTGGTGTATTATAACACACCATAAAACTACTAGATTTGTACAATAAACAAAATGAATTATGACAAAATATTCAATTTCAGAGCTTAATAAAGTGGTTCGGGGCTCAAAAAGAGCTACTTATGATATAGAAACTATTCATACTATTTTGGACGATGGTTTTTTGTGTCATATAGCGTATGTATACAATCATCAAGCAATAGTTATCCCCACCGCATATGCTAGAAAAGGAGATAAAATTTATATACACGGATCTCTTAAAAACAGGATGATGTTAAGTTTATTAGAAGCAGGAACAGCAAGTATATCGGTAACGCATTTGGATGGTTTAGTGCTTGCAAGATCTGCATTTCATCATTCTGCAAACTATAGATCTGTAAATATATTTGGTGCCGTAAAAAAAGTAGAGGATCCTACAGAAAAGATGGAGGCACTAAAATATGTATTAAATCATATGATCCCAGGACATTGGGATAATGTAAGGAAACCAAATAAAAAAGAATTTGATGCTACTTTGGTAATAGAGATACATATAGAAACAGCATCTGCTAAGATAAGGACAGAAGGAGTGGTAGACGATAAAGAGGACTATAGCTCATCGATATGGGCAGGAGTTGTACCTATTAAACAAATAGCTTATGATCCTGTTTCGGATACGGAATTACCTGAAAAAACTAAAATTCCAGAGGAAGTTTTAAGATATGTATTAAAAAATAAAGGTTAAAAAATAAGATGTTAACACAAGATATAATACAGTACATTGATAAAAGTGTTTTATGCTGGTTGGCAACATCCTCTATCCATAATATACCAAATGTATCTCCAAAAGAAATTTTCACACATTATAAGGATACAAACATAATTATAGCAAATATAGCTTCTCCACAAACGGTAGCAAACATTCAGGAAAACTCTAATGTGTGTGTAAGTTTTATTGATGTGTTTGTTCAAAAAGGGTATCAATTAAAAGGAAGCGCAGAGATCGTAACAAAAGGAACGGTTGGTTATGAACTTATGGAAAAATTATTGGTAAGATTAACAAAGGGGGAATTTCCGTTTTCCACAATTACTAATATTTTAATAAAAGAAGTAAAACCTATACTAGCACCAAAATATATTCTTAAACCACAAACAACAGAAAAAGAGCAAATCCTAAATGCATTAAAACAATATAAACCTTAAAAACGATACGTAATGTTAGATATTAGAACTACTTGTGAGAATTGTAATAAAGCCTTGCCTAATTCTAGTGACGAGGCAATGATATGCTCTTTTGAATGTACTTTTTGTAAAAATTGTGTAGATACTATTTTGCACAATGTATGTCCAAATTGTGGGGGAGGTTTTGAAAAACGACCAACCAGACCTAAAAATTGCTTAACTGGTAGTTGCCTCGAAAAATATCCTGTGAGTAGTAAGAAAGTGTATAAACCAGTTGATGAAGATACATTTAAAGAAATTTTGAATACTTTTAAGAATATAGAACCAAGGGAAAGATAGTAGATGATACATATAAAAAAAGCTACAGTAAAAGATGCAGAGCATATTTCTTATCTGGGAAGAAAAACTTTTGAAGAATCTTATGGCGAATTTTTTGAAAACCCAAATAATTTAAATGAATATCTGGATTCGGCATTTTCATTACATAAAATAAATTCTAGTTTACAAAAACCAGAAAATATATATTGGATAGCTATTAAAGAAGATTCCTCTGTACCTGTTGGTTATGCCAAGTTAAAATTGAATTCTCCAACAGAATTTATTAAAGACACTAATGTTTGTAAACTACAGCGTATATATGTCTTACAAGGGTATGAAGGTAAGGGGATCGGCAGTAAATTGCACGAATGTGTTATAAAAAAAGCAATCGATAACGACTATAATTATCTTTGGCTATCTAATCTAAAAATCAAAAAGCAGGCTGTTGAGTTTTATAAAAAGAAAGGATATTCTGTTGCTGGGGAGCATTATTTTACCATTGGAGAAGAAACTTTTGGGTTTTGGGCTATGAAAACAAAGTTGTGCTAAAAACCTAAATTTGATGATTTTTGAAGTTAAAAAATATAGAGAAGCTGGAATTAAAGATTTAGAAAAGTTACATCATTTAGGGAAGCTTTCCTATACAGAGTTTTCTAAGGATTTAACTCCCGAAAATTGGAAAGTATTATATGATATTATTCAAAATAAGGATACTATAAAGAACTTGATACAGATAGGTAAAGTTTTTGTTTGCGAAATAAGGGAAGAAATAGTAGGAATGATTTATTTTATTCCAAGTGGAAATCCAACCGAATTATATCAGGAAAATTGGTGTTATATACGCTTTTTAGGAGTAGATCCAAAATATCGAAGTCTTGGAATAGCAAAGGAGTTAGTGGATTCCTGTTTGAGGTATGCAAAAAAAAGTGGAGAAAAAATCATAGCATTGCATACATCAGAGTTCATGAATTCTGCTAGGATAATGTATGAAAAAATAGGATTTATTAAAACTAAAGAAATTAAAAGACTTGGTAGGCAATATTGGGTTTATAAAATGAAATTATAGTAAGTAATATTTTTAAATAACATTATTCTTTGATAATATTTAAAACATTAATTTTAGCTACAGAATCACAGTTTTCTATAAGCATATTAATATTTTTATCCCTACTATTACCTTCGATATAGTAAATCTTACAAGAATCTAGTTTAGTATTACTATTAGAAAAATCAACATCACCATTTTTTAAAATTTCTGAAATATCAGAGGTATCTATTTTATAGGTTTGCATATTAGTTAATACTTGTTCAGAATATTCTTTATTCTTTATCCTTATATTTTTAAGAACTCTGGCAGAAGGGCTATAATCACAAGAAGCTTTTTTTCCGCCCAAAAAGAAAAATAAAAGAATAAGTCCTATTGCAAATCCTCCTAGATAATAAAATAATCGTTGTGTAAATTTCATAAACCAAATACAATATTTAGGCACCAAAAATAAGTAAAGTTTATGAGTATACCAGATTTAGGTTATAGGAGTTTTTATATTTTTATATGCTAGTATCTTATAGCTTATATTTGTTTTTTTAATACACAGAAAAAATTATCGCCAGATGGTTTCATTGTTTTCAAAATTGAATACCGATAACATTACAGAATCAATAAATTGATATCTCTGTATGAAAGATCAAACCAATCAGCAATAGGTTTACTAGTTAAAATACCGTGATAAAAATATAAACCATTTTTAAGGCCTCGGTCAAAACGTACAGCATTTTCTATACCACCTTCTTCACCGATTTGTAATATATAGGGAGTAAATATATTACTTATAGAAAGCGAAGAGGTTCTTGCATACCGTGATGGTATATTGGGAACGCAATAATGTAAAACACCATGTTTTTCGAAAGTTGGATGGTCATGAGTAGTAACTTCACTAGTTTCAAAACAACCTCCCATATCTATACTTACGTCTATAATAACAGCACCAGGCTTCATTCGTTCTACCATTGTTTCTGTAACAATAATAGGAGCACGATTTTGCCCTCTAACTGCACCTATAACGACATCACAGCGACGTAATGCTTTAAGAAGCGTTTTAGGTTGTATTGTAGAAGTAGATAATGGTCTGCCAACATTTGTTTGTATGGTACGAAGTTTCGTAATAGAATTATCAAAAACTTTTACATTTGCTCCTAATCCTATAGCAGATCTTGCAGCAAACTCACCCACAGTACCAGCTCCTACTATTACAACTTCTACAGGAGGTACTCCACTAATATTACCCATCATTAATCCAGAACCAGAAGTAGTAACACTACTCATTAATTCTGAAGCTATCAATACCGATGCAGTCCCTGCTATTTCACTTAAAGCTCTTACTGCAGGATATGCACCATCAGAATCCCGAATAAATTCGAACCCTAAAGCCGTAATTCTTTTTTTAGCTAGTTCTTGAAAATATTCTTTAGACTGCGTTTTAAGTTGTAAAGCAGAAATCAATACCGTTTGTGGATTAATATGATCTAATTCTTCCTTAGATGGTGGTTCGACTTTCAATATAATCGGGCATCCAAAGACTTTGCTTTTGTCATTAGTAATCTCAGCACCAGCTTCACTATAATCCTGATCTGTAAAACTAGCCCCGGTACCAGCATTAGTTTCTAATAAAACCCTATGCCCATGAGCTGTAAGTGCAGCAACAGCATCAGGCGTAAGACATACTCGTTTTTCCTGATAATGTGTTTCTTTTGGGATTCCAATAAAAAGTTTTCCTTTTTTACGGGCTACTTCAATCATTTCTTCCTGCGGCAACAGTTGCTCTTTTGTAAAAGGAGATCTAGATGTACTACTCATTTGTGTGAAATTCTATATCTCAAATTACGAATAAAAAAGCCAAGAAAACAAATAGGAATGTTTATTTGATGGTAGATTTTTAATAATCGAGCCTATTTATGCTTTTGTTCGAATAATAATAAGCGCATAAATAAGCTCAAAATGTGAAATTTGTTTAATAAATCAAAAACCTTTGTACATACATAAAGTATAATTCTGAAAATATATTTTCTGGGTAAGCCCAGAGATTTTAATCTTTATTGAAAGCTTAAAAAGACAGTACTCGTTTTTGGTCATTTAATATCTTAATACTAATTTTTGTAATATTATCTGGAAGAAAGTTATAAACTTTATCGGGCCATTCTATAAACACCCATGCTCCAGAATCTAAATACTCTTCAAAACCAATATGATACGCTTCTTCTTCTTCTTGTAATCTATAAAAATCAAAATGATAAATAAAACCATCCTTGCATTCATATTCATTAACAAGAGAATACGTAGGGCTAGAAATAGTATCTTTTACACCAAGATATTTACAAATTTCTTTTATCAATGTAGTTTTTCCGACTCCCATTTCTGCGTCAAAGAGTACAATTTTATTACGAATATTAGATATAACTTCACCTGCTATATCAGGAAGATCCTTTAGCGTATATTCTAGGGTCATTTTTTATAAAAGTAGATTTAGTTTTACTATTTTTAGTTTTAATCTTTTATTAGAAAATTTAATTTCTGAATTTACCCCAAGACATTAATTGTTTAATTATCTTGGATTTAATACCACAAAAGGTATTATCATTTCCTCTAAAGATACTCCACCATGCTGATATGTGTTTCTGTAATAACTTACATAGTGATTATAATTGTTAGGGTATGCAAAGAAATAATCTCCTTTTGCAAAGATAAACGAACTACTCATATTTATAGATGGCAAACAAATAGCTTTTGGATCTGTAGCTTCTAAAACTTCCTTTTTTTCATAAGTAAGACTTTTTCCTGTTTTATATCTTAAGTTTAAACTGGTGTTTTTATCTCCAATTACTTTAGAAGGGTTTTTAACGTTAATGGTTCCATGGTCAGTAGTGATCAGTAATTTAAAGCCTAATTGTTGCGCTTGTTGGATCATGTCTAACAAAGGAGAGTTTTTAAACCAACTTTGTGTTAAAGATCTATAGGATTTATCATTAGATGCAAGTTCCTTAATAACCTCCATTTCAGTCTTACTATGCGAAAGCATGTCTACAAAGTTATATACTACAACAGTTAAGTCATTATCTTTTAGCCCTTTAAAATTAGCAGCTAAAGTTTTTCCAGCTCTTTCATTTGTGATTTTATAATATTCATGTTTTATATCTAATCTTAATCTTTTTAATTGTGCGACAAGAAAATCATTTTCATGCATATTTTTACCTCCTTCATCTGTGTCATCTAACCAAAGATCGGGATGCCTTTTTTTCATTTCAGAAGGCATAAGACCCGAAAAAATAGAATTTCTTGCGTACTGTGTTGCAGTAGGTAAAATACTACAGTAAGTACTTTCTTGTTCTTTTTTATAATAATTATTGACTATAGGTTCAAAAGCTTTCCATTGATCATATCGTAAATTATCTATTACTACCAAAAGTGTTGGTTGATTTTTACTAATTTCAGGCACTACTTTTTCTTTAAATAAAGTATGAGACATAACAGGGGCGTCAACCTTACCATCAAACCAATCTGGATAGTTTTTATCTACGAACTTAAAGAATTGTGTATTAGCTTCTACTTTTTGGGATTCTAAAATTTCAAACATTCCAGTATCTTCAATACCTTCTAATTGAATTTCCCAGTATATTAACTTTTGATAAAGTTCAGACCATTCTTCATAACTATTCACCATAGCCATATCCATAGCTATCTTTCTAAATTCTTGTTGGTAATTTGAAGTAGTTTTTTCAGAAACCAATCGAGAATTATCCAGATTCTTTTTTAAACTTAGTAGTATTTGATTAGGATTAACAGGTTTAATAAGGTAATCTGCAATTTTACTACCGATAGCTTCTTCCATAATATATTCCTCTTCACTTTTAGTAATCATTACTACAGGAATACTATCTTTTTTCTCTTTAATTTCTGATAATGTTTCAATTCCTGAAAGACCAGGCATATTTTCATCTAGAAAAATAATGTCAAAATTGGTATCTTCTAAAATATCTAAAGCCTCAGTACCGCTTTGACATTTAGTTACTTCGTAATTCTTTTTTTCTAGAAATAATATGTGTGGTTTAAGTAAATCAATCTCATCATCTACCCACAGTATTTTTATTTTATTCATCAAATTTTTGAATTTAATTATAGGTTACCCCCAAAATAGTATTTATTTGTTCTGTAAACATAAACTTCTTTAGTTTAAATTTCATTTTGAAATGCTTTATATGCTATGCATATATGTATATTTGCCCCAGTAAAGATAAAATGAACTTGAAAAAAAGAAATAAACTTAAAATACTAAACGACCCAATTTACGGTTTTATTACGATTCCGAATGAACTAATTTTTGATCTCATAGAGCATAAATATTTTCAAAGGCTACGGCGTATATCTCAGATGGGGCTTTCGTATTTGGTTTATCCAGGGGCTCATCATACTCGGTTTCATCATGCCTTAGGTTGCATGCATCTTATGCAGAAAGCTGTGAGAGTGCTTCGTTTTAAGGGAATTAATGTTTCAGAAGAAGAAGAAGAAGCTCTTTATGTAGCCATCTTATTACATGATATTGGGCATGGCCCTTTTTCTCATGCAATGGAACATAGTATAGTAAATGAGGTGAATCATGAATCCATTTCTTTGCGATTAATGGAGAAGATTAATGAAGAATTTAACGGGAGTTTAACACTTGCTATTCAAATTTTTAAAGGAGAGTATCATCGTGATTTTTTACATCAATTGATCTCTGGACAATTAGATATGGATAGATTAGACTATTTAAAAAGAGATAGTTTTTATACAGGGGTTGCAGAAGGAAATGTAAATAGTGAGCGTTTGATCACAATGCTAACCGTGGTCGATGATGCATTGGTTGTTGAAGAAAAGGGAATATATTCTGTAGAAAAATTTTTATTAGCCAGACGCTTAATGTATTGGCAAGTTTATTTACATAAAACAAGCATTGTAGCAGAAAATTTATTAATACGAGTACTACAAAGAGCTAAAGAATTAGTAGAAAAAGGAGAAAAGTTAAATGCAAGTGAAGCATTATCATTTTTCTTGGAAAATAAAATAACTTCTCAAAACTTTACCTCTACAGTTTTAGAAACGTTTTCTAAATTAGATGATTATGATATTATATCTGCTATGAAGGAGTGGTCTAATACTAATGATTTTGTTTTAAGTAAGTTGTCTTCAATGATAATTGATAGAGATTTATTAAAAATTAAAATAAAAAATAAACCTTTTCTTAGGAGTAAAAAAGAAAATCATTTGAAAAAATTTAAAGAAAAATATAAAATCTCTGAGGAAGAAGCACGTTATTTTATTTTTGAAGGATCGATTTCGAACCAAGCTTATCACCTTAACAAACAGAATATAAATATTTTATACAAATCAAAAAAAATAGTAGATATTGTTAAGGCAACAGATCAGTTTAATTTAGAAGCGCTTTCAAAACCAGTAACTAAATATTTTATGTGCTATCCAAAGCACAAACATTAATACATTTTTTATACTTTTGCTAGAATGATTTTTACAGCCACACAAATTGCGGGTATTTTAAACGGAGAGATTGAAGGGGATGAGACTGTTGAAGTATCCAAGCTAGCCAAAATAGAGGAAGGAACCCAAGGTTCGTTAACCTTTTTGTCAAACCCTAAATACACCCAGTACATCTATTCTACAGATGCATCTATTACTATTGTAAATAAAAACTTTGAAGCAGAATCTGAAATAAAATCTACTCTTATACGAGTTGAGGATGCTTATAAAGCTTTTTCTCAGTTATTAGAGTATTACAATATGGTAAAGATGAATAAGTCAGGAATAGAACAACCTAGTTTTATTTCTAAAACAGCTTCTTTTGGTGAAAATATTTATTTTGGGGCATTTTCATATGTAGGAGAAAATGTAAAAATAGGAGAAAACGCTAAAATTTTTCCAAATGTATATATAGGAGATAACGTTGTTTTAGGAGACAATGTAGTTGTTTTTGCAGGAGCCAAGATATATTCAGAAACTATTATAGGAAATAATTGCGTAATACATAGCGGTGCTATAGTAGGCGCAGATGGTTTTGGATTTACTCCCAACGAAAAAGGAGAGTATAGCAAAGTACCACAAACAGGTAATGTTGTAATCGCGGATAACGTAGATGTCGGAGCAGGTACTACAATAGATAGGGCTACATTAGGATCTACTATTATAGGTAAAGGAGTCAAATTAGATAATCAAATACAAATTGCTCATAATGTAGAAATAGGAGAGCATACTGCAATTGCCGCTCAAACAGGAATAGCGGGATCTACCAAAATAGGAAAATATTGCTTAATTGGTGGGCAGGTAGGTATTGCAGGACATCTTATTATAGGTAATAATGTAAGAATTCAAGCACAATCCGGGATAGGAAGAAACATAAAAGACGGGGAAGCAATACAAGGCTCTCCTGCCTTAGGGTATTCTGATTTTAATAAGTCCTATGTGCATTTCAAAAATCTTTCTAAAATAGTAGATAGAATTTATAAACTAGAGAAAAAGATAAACAATAATGAGTAACGTTGTCGTGAGCAAGCAAAGAACGATTAACAAGAAGATTACACTTACAGGTGTAGGTTTACATACTGGAAAAGAAGTGACCTTAACTTTTAAACCAGCTCCAGAAAACCATGGATATGCATTTTGCAGAATAGACCTTGAGGGTAATCCTATTATCGAAGCAGATGCTAATTATGTAGTAAATACACAACGAGGCACAAATTTAGAAAAAAATGGAGTTAGTATTCAAACTTCAGAACATGTTCTTGCAGCCTGTGTAGGTTTAGAAATAGATAATCTTTTTATAGAATTAAACGCCTCAGAACCTCCTATAATGGATGGTTCTAGTAAGTTTTTTATTGAAGCTCTTGAGCAAGCAGGTATTGTAGAACAAGAGGCAGAAAGAGAAGAATATATTGTAAAAGATGTGATTTCATATCTGGATGAAGAATCTGGTAGCGAGATTATTGTTATGCCATCAGATGAGTATCAGGTTACTACAATGGTAGATTTTGGAACCAAAGTTTTAGGAACCCAAAATGCATCGCTAAAACATCTATCTGATTTTAAAAAAGAAATAGCCAACGCAAGAACTTTTAGTTTCCTTCATGAGCTAGAAATGTTATTAGAACATGGTTTGATTAAAGGAGGAGATCTTAATAATGCTATTGTATATGTGGATAAAGAATTAAGTCCTAGTACAATGGAGAAATTAAAAGTTGCCTTTGGTAAAGAATCTATTGCAATAAAACCAAATGGGATTTTAGATAATTTAACTTTACATTATCCTAATGAAGCAGCTCGTCATAAACTATTAGATGTAATAGGGGATTTAGCATTAGTAGGAACAAGAATTAGAGGTAAAATAATAGCAAATAAGCCAGGCCATTATGTTAATACCCAGTTTGCTAAAAAACTTTCTAAAATTATAAAAATCGAAAAACGAAATAAAGTTCCTCAATTTGATCTTTTTAAAGAACCATTAATGGATATTAATAAAATTATGGCAATGCTTCCGCATCGACCACCTTTTTTATTAATTGATAGAATATTAGAAATGTCAGACAAACATGTTGTCGGACTTAAAAATGTTACTATGAATGAACCATTCTTTGTAGGGCATTTTCCAGGAGCACCTGTAATGCCTGGGGTATTACAAGTAGAAGCAATGGCACAAACAGGAGGTATATTAGCATTAAGTACAGTCCCTGATCCAGAAAATTACCTAACCTATTTTATGAAAATAGATAAAGTAAAGTTTAAACAACAAGTACTACCAGGAGATACTTTAATATTTAAGTTAGAATTGATAACGCCCATTCGTCGCGGTATTTGTCATATGCAGGCTTTTGCTTATGCTAATGGTAAATTAGTAACCGAGGCTGAACTTATGGCGCAAATTGTAAAATCAAAATAATAGATATAATAGATGAATCAACCTTTAGCATACGTTCATCCAGGAGCAAAGATTGCAAAAAATGTTGTAATAGAACCTTTTACAACAATACATAATAATGTAGTAATAGGAGAAGGAACCTGGATTGGTTCTAATGTAACTATTATGGAAGGTGCACGTATAGGAAAAAACTGTAGTATTTTTCCTGGTGCTGTTATTTCTGCTACACCTCAGGATAAAAAATTTAATGATGAAGATACTATAACCGAAATAGGAGATAATACTACTATTCGAGAGTGTGTTACTATCAATAGAGGAACGACTGATAGAATGAAAACCAAGATAGGCAAAAATTGCTGGATTATGGCATACTGCCATATAGCACATGATTGCATTGTTGGAGACAATTGTATATTTTCTAATAATAGTACATTGGCAGGACACATTAATGTAGGGGATTATGTAGTTTTGGCAGGTATGGCAGCAGTACAGCAGTTTTGTAGTATTGGTAATCACGCATTTGTAACAGGAGGTTCTTTAGTTCGTAAAGATGTGCCTCCGTTTGTTAAGGCTGCTCGAGAACCGTTATCTTATGTAGGGATAAATTCTATAGGTCTACGAAGAAGAGGTTTCTCTACAGAGAAGATAAGGGAAATACAGAATATATATAGAATTTTGTACCAACAGAATTATAATAATTCTCAGGCAGTAGCAATTATTGAAGCTGAAATGGAAGCTACTCCAGAGCGTGATGAAGTTCTAGAGTTTATTAAAAATTCGCAACGAGGAATAATGAAGGGGTATTTTTCTAATTAGATATAGATAATAATTATAAGAAATTAAAGAATAATGGCAAGTACTAGTGATATTAGAAATGGATTGTGTATTAAATACAACCACGACATCTATAAAGTTATAGAATTTTTACATGTAAAACCAGGTAAAGGCCCTGCTTTTGTACGTACAAAATTAAAAAGTGTTACTTCAGGTAAAGTTATCGATAATACATTTTCAGCAGGACATAAAATTGATGATGTACGTGTAGAAACGCATAAATTTCAATATTTATATGCAGAAGGGGACACCTTTCATTTTATGAATACAGAAGATTATAATCAGATTACATTGCAAAAATCTACTTTAGATGCTCCTGATTTGTTAAAAGAAGGAGAAGTGGTAACCGTGATTATCAATTCAGAAGATCAAATGCCTCTTTCTGTAGAGATGCCTGCAAGTGTTATTCTTGAAGTAACCGCTACTGAGCCTGGTGTTAAAGGTAATACTGCTACTAACGCAACTAAACCCGCAACGGTGGAAACTGGAGCAGAAGTAATGGTGCCTCTTTTTATAAATGAAGGAGATAAAATTAAAGTTGAAACAGAAAAGGGAACGTATAAAGAAAGAATAAAAGAATAATCTTAATGTATTTCCTCAATTTTTAGAAAATGAAATTTCCTCAGGCACACACTTTACAACAAATTGCCACTATTATATCTTCAGAATATATAGGAGATTCTAATTTTCCAGTTCTTGGTATGAATGAGATTCATGTCGTTTCTTCTGGAGATATTGTTTTCGTGGATCACCCTAAATATTATGATAAAGCATTAGAAAGTGATGCTACTATAATATTAATCAATAAAAAAGTAGATTGCCCAAAAGGTAAAGCTTTATTAATTTCAGAAGATCCTTTTAGAGATTTTAATATATTAACTCAATATTTTAAACCCTTTGAGAAAGCTAATTCATTAGTTTCTTCAACAGCTAAAATAGGCAATAATACAACTATACAGCCAGGGGTGTTTATAGGTAATAATGTAACTATTGGTAATGATTGTAAAATTCATGCCAATGTTAGTATTTATGATCATACGGTTATAGGTGATAATGTAACCATACATTCTGGAACAGTATTAGGAGCAGATGCATTTTATTATAAAAAAAGACCAGAAGGATTTGATAAATTAATTTCTGGAGGTAGAGTAGTGATAGAAGATAATGTAGATTTAGGAGCTTCATGTACTGTAGACAAAGGAGTAACTGGTGATACTATCATTAAAGAGGGCTCTAAAATAGATAATCAGGTGCATATTGGTCATGACACAGTAATTGGTAAAAAATGTTTGATTGCTTCTCAGGTTGGTATTGCAGGTTGTGTTGTTATTGAGGATGAAGTCACTATTTGGGGACAAGTAGGCATTACCAGCGCAATCACAATAGGAACGAAAGCCATTATTTCTGCGCAATCAGGAGTTAGCAAATCTTTAGAAGCTAACAAAAGCTACTTTGGAACACCTGCAGATGACTTTAGAAAAAAATATAAAGAAATAGCTTCCATAAGACAAATTCCTGATTTAATAGAAAAATTAAAAAAGAATGAGTAAAACAGTAAAAGATATAGTACAGTCTTTTTACACTACAGATCTTATACATAATTTAGAAATTTTTTCTGAATATTTACATCCAGAGATAGAATTATTTTGGAATAGTAGTTTCGGTTTTAATAAAAAAGATTTTAATGCAATTAAGTCTATGTTTACTGAAATGGCTATGTCTTTCGAATCTTTAAGGTGTGAAATCAGTCATCTTATTGCAGAAGAAAATATAGTTACTATACGCTACACCTACTTTGTAAAAACTATCGAAGTTCCTGATAAAGAAGAGGCTGTGGCACATTTTATTACTATATGGGAACTAAAAGATAATAAATTATATCGAGGGTTTCAAATAAGCCAACAAGGAGACAATAATCCAGAAAGCATGATGTCTTTTATCACAAAATAGTGAAATATAATAATCTAACAAACTGTTTTTTGGTAGTATAATTTCTTTTATTACAGAAATAGAAAAATAATAATAAAATTTTTTATTTTTCACTTTAACTATAGTTTTCAAAAGCTTACTTTTGAAACTCTTTTAAAAAATAAAAAAATCATAACGCAATGAGTGTTTTAGTTAATAAAGATTCAAAGATTATCGTGCAAGGATTTACAGGTAGCGAAGGTACCTTTCATGCAAGTCAGATGATAGAATATGGTACAAATGTTGTGGGAGGAGTTACTCCAGGAAAAGGTGGACAAACACATCTGGATAGACCTGTTTTTAATACTGTAAAAGATGCAGTTAACGAAGTAGGAGCAGATACTACTATTATTTTTGTACCACCAGCTTTTGCTGCTGATGCAATTATGGAAGCTGCTGATGCAGGAATAAAGGTTATTATAACTATAACAGAAGGTATTCCTGTTGCTGATATGATTACGGCATCAAGTTATATTAAAGGTAAAGATTGTAGACTTATTGGTCCTAATTGTCCTGGTGTTATAACTCCAGGAGAAGCTAAAGTTGGTATCATGCCAGGTTTTGTATTTAAAAAAGGAAATGTAGGTATCGTATCTAAATCTGGTACGTTAACTTATGAAGCAGCAGATCAAGTAGTAAAGCAAGGATTGGGTATTACTACTGCCATAGGGATTGGTGGAGATCCAATTATTGGTACTACAACAAAAGAAGCAGTAGAATTACTAGTAAATGACCCAGAAACAGAATGTGTTGTAATGATAGGAGAAATTGGTGGTCAATTAGAAGCCGATGCTGCAAAATGGATTAAAGAAAGTGGAACATCTAAACCAATCGTAGGTTTTATCGCAGGAGAAACTGCACCTGCAGGACGTACTATGGGACATGCTGGAGCAATTGTTGGAGGTAGCGAAGATACCGCTGCAGCAAAAAAGGCAATTATGCGTGAATGTGGAATCCACGTGGTAGATTCACCTGCAGAAATTGGAAAAAAAGTAGCTGAAGTATTAGGGTAAAACAACCCTTTTTTTATAATATTCTATAAAACCTCTTGATTTATTTTCAAGAGGTTTTATACTTTTAAGACTTTTCTTGTTAAAAAAAACTTAAAAACTGTAACATTAACAATTACTACCCGTATTATAGTACACAAAATATATACTAACTCATAATAATTAACTCTAGGTGTTAGAAGCACCAAAAAAACAATCAAAATAACATATGAAATTAATTAAGTCGGTTTTGTTATTATTTATAATTACTAGTCTTAGTAATTGTAAAAAATCTACCTCAGAAACTAATACCTCACAAGAAATTAAAGTCGAAAAGCATACAGATGCTTCAGGTTTTAATTATGAGACAGTTACTAATGACCCAACAGGTTTACGCTTATATACTTTAGAAAATGGATTAAAAGTATATTTAGCAAAAAACGAAGAAGAGCCAAAAATACAAACATATATAGCGGTTCGTGCAGGTTCAAATTATGATCCTAAAGAAGCTACAGGGCTTGCTCACTATTTAGAACACATGGTTTTTAAAGGAACCGATGAAATAGGTACTCAGGATTTTGAGAAAGAAAATGTTTTGTTAAAGCAAATATCTGATTTATATGAGCAACATAAAGCAGAATCAGATCCTGATAAAAAGAAAGAAATCTATAAAAAAATAGATGAAGTTTCGCAAGAAGCTTCTAAGATTTCTATATCTAATGAGTATGATAAAATGATTAGCTCTCTTGGAGCTGAAGGTACAAATGCACATACTTGGTTTGAGGAAACCGTTTATAAAAATAAAATACCTACAAATGAGTTGGATAAATGGTTAAAAGTAGAAAGCGAACGTTTTAGTCAACTAGTATTGCGACTGTTTCATACCGAATTGGAAGCTGTTTATGAAGAATTTAACAGAGGACAAGATAGTGATGGTCGTAAAGCTTATGCAGCAATGTTAGAAGGTTTATTTCCTAATCATCCTTACGGACAACAAAAAACGATAGGAACATCAGAGCACCTTAAGAACCCATCGATGGTAGCAATACATAATTATTTTGATAAATATTATGTACCTAACAATATTGCAATGGTATTAGTAGGTGACCTAGATTTTGATAAAACTATACAAAAGGTAAATAATACTTTTGGCAAGTTTGAGAAAAAAGAAGTAGTTCATCCTACATTGCCAAAAGAAAATCCAATAACTAGCCCAGTTGTAAAAGAAGTTTTTGGACCAACAGCAGAATCTGTTTCTTTAGCATTTAGAACCGATGCAATAGGAACAAAAGAAGAAAAAATGCTTACGCTTGCAGATATGCTATTGGCTAATGGTAATGCAGGTTTAATCGATTTAAACTTAAATCAAAAACAAGCAGTTCAAAGTGCAGGTTGTTCTCCAACATTTTTAAATGATTATGGATATCATCAATTTTATGGATCTCCAAAAGCAAATCAAACATTAGATGAAGTAAAAGATCTACTATTATCGCAAATAGATAAACTGAAAAAAGGGGAGTTTGAAGATTGGATGATATCTGCTGTTATTAATGATCTAAAACTTAATCAAACTAGACAATATGAGAATAATACGGCATTAGCTTCTGCATATTATAATGCTTTTATTCATCATCAAGATTGGAAAGACAAAGTAGCATATTTGGATGAACTTAAAAAGATATCAAAACAAGAATTAGTTGATTTTGCAAATTCTTTTTATAAAGATAACTACGTTGTAGTATATAAACGTAAAGGAGAAGATAAGAATATTAGTAAAGTAGAAAACCCAGGGATTACTCCTGTAGAATTAAATAGAGACAAAGAATCTAAATTTGTTCAGGACTTTAAAAAAATAGAAGCACCTGCTTTACAACCTAAGTTTATAGATTATAAATCTGCGATTAAAGAAACTAAAACAGATAGTGGTTTACAAGTATCTTATATCGATAACCCTAATAATGATTTATTTGACCTTAATATTATTTTTGATATGGGGCAGGATCACGATCGTAAAGCTTCCTTAGCTGCCGGATATTTAGATTATTTAGGAACAGATAAATATTCTCCAGAAGAATTAAAGAAAGAATTTTATAAATTAGGGATAAATTATAGTGTTAATGCAGGTTCTGATAAAACTTATGTAGGCATTTCGGGGTTAAAAGAAAACCTCGATGCTGGTTTAGCATTATTAGAGCATTTATGGAGTAATGCAGTCCCTGACCAAGAAACTTATGCTAAATATGTAGATCAAATAGCAAAAGGACGTCAGGATAGTAAATTACAAAAAGGAAATATTTTGTGGAGTGGATTAATGAATTACGGAATGTATGGAGATAACTCTCCTTTGCGTAACATATACACTATAGGAGAATTACAAGATATCAATCCTAAAGAATTAGTAGATAAAATTAAAGAACTACGTGACTTTAAACAACGTATATTCTATTATGGAAAAAATGTAGATGCTGCAGTAGCTTCTATTAATAAAAACCATAAAATAAAAGGTGAACTATTAGACTATCCAGAAAAAACAAAATACATAGAAAAAGAAACTGGAGGTAATGTGTATTTTGTTGATTATGATATGGTACAAAGTGAAATGATATTCTTGGCAAAAGGAGCAGAATTTGATCCTGATAAAATGGCTGCATCAAGGTTGTTTAATACCTATTTCGGAAGTGGTTTATCTTCTATAGTATTCCAAGAAATAAGGGAATCAAAATCATTAGCATATTCAGCCTTTTCTGCTTATAGTACTGCACAAGAAAAAGGAGATTCTAATTATATTTATGCATACATAGGTACACAAGCAAATAAAATGCCTCAAGCAGTAGATGCTATGATGGATTTAATGACGAATATGCCAGAAGCAGAAGAGCAGTTTAATGCAGCTAAAGAAGCTACTTTAAAGAAAATCGCGGCACAACGTATCACGAAATCTAATATTTTTTGGACTTATGAAGGTTTAAAGAAAAGAGGTATTGAAAATGATAATAGAAAAGAAATGTATGAAACTATCAAGAACATGACCTTATCCGATCTTAAATCCTTTTTTGATCAAAATATAAAAGGAGAAACATACAATGTTCTTGTAATAGGAAATAAGAAAGATGTAGACATAAAAGCATTGTCTAAGTTAGGAGAAGTTCAAGAAATGGATATCGATTATCTTTTTAATTATGAAAAGAAAAATGAAGATATAAAATTATAAGATTATATAAATTATCATTTTTTTATAAACCCTGTGAGAAATCATAGGGTTTATTGTTGATGACCTATTTGTAATTCTTATATTTGAATTTACATTTACATCACAAATTATAATAGTATATACATACAAAAATAGAAATATAAAGAATGAATCTTTTACAAGGTAAAACTGCTATTATCACAGGAGCTACTCGTGGTATTGGCAAAGGGATAGCAGAAGTTTTTGCGAAAAATGGAGCTAACATAGCTTTTACATATAGTTCATCTGTTGAAGCAGCTGAAAAATTAGAAAAAGAATTAAATACTCTGGGGATTAAAGCTAAAGGATACCAGAGTAATGCTGCAAACTATGAACAAGCTCAAGAATTAGCTCAGGATGTCTTGAAAACATTTGGTAGTATTGATATATTAGTTAACAATGCAGGTATTACAAAAGATAATCTTTTAATGCGTATGAGTGAGGAAGACTTTGATAAAGTAATTGAAGTAAACTTGAAAAGCGTATTTAATATGACAAAAGCTGTTCAAAAAACAATGCTTAAACAGCGAAAAGGTAGTATCATTAATATGAGCTCTGTTGTTGGAGTAAAAGGTAATGCTGGCCAAGCAAACTATGCTGCTTCAAAATCTGGAATTATTGGGTTTTCAAAATCTGTTGCTCTAGAACTAGGATCCAGAAATATTAGAAGTAATGTAGTTGCTCCTGGTTTTATCGAAACAGAAATGACAGAAAAGCTAGATGAAAAAGTTGTAGAAGGTTGGCGAAATGCAATTCCTTTAAAAAGAGGAGGTACCCCAGAAGATATAGCTAATACATGTTTATTCTTAGCAAGTGATTTAAGTGCTTATATTACTGGTCAGGTACTTAATGTTGATGGAGGAATGCTAACATAAACTAAAAAAGTAAGGAGTATCGGTAAGAACTTTATATATTTCATTAATAACTATATGTAATTTTCAATCTTTCGGCTTCTAGCTTTAAAATATGCAAACACAAACAATTTTACTGATTATCGCAGCTGTAGCAATAGCAATTACTATAGCCGCGTTTCAGTATATATATAAGGCAAGAAACAAGAAAAAAAATATCTTGTTTCTTGCGTTTTTACGATTTTTAAGTGTTTTTATTTTACTATTATTAATAATTAATCCTGCATTCAAACAAAATACATATTATATAGAGAAACCAACTCTTGTTGTTGCAATCGATAATTCTTCTTCTATAAAATATCTAAATAAAGATCAGGATGTTAAGAACCTCGCAAGTGAAATCAGAAAAAATGAAAAATTAAACGATAGATTTGATATCGCATATTATTCGTTTTCTGATAATTTAAAGGATTCGATATCTCTTACTTTTGATAAAAAACAAACTAATATTTCAAAATCACTAGACGAATTAGATCAAATTTATAAAAATACCATCGCTCCGATATTAATAATTACTGATGGTAATCAGACATATGGTAAAGATTATCAGTTTGAAAGTAGTAAATACAAACAATCTGTATACCCTGTTATAGTAGGTGATACAATATCTCTACTAGATACTAAAATAGAACAATTAAACGTAAACAGATATGCGTATCTAAAAAATAAATTTCCAGTAGAAACTATTCTTACCTACTCAGGTAAAGCCGATATCAATACTATATTTCAAGTAAAATCAGGAACTAATGTTGTTTTTTCACAACCAGTTTCATTTTCAGAACAAAAAAAATCTAATATTATTAACTTTACATTGCCTGCAAATAGAGTGGGAGTTAATCAATACTCCGCTGTATTAGCTCCTTTAGATACTGAAAAAAACACTATAAATAATACAAAAACTTTCGCAGTAGAAGTAATAGATCAAAAAACTAATGTTCTATTAATTAGTGATATTATTCATCCCGATTTAGGCGCAATAAAGAAAAGTATTGAAAGTAATGAAAGGCGTAGCATAACAATTGTTAAACCTAGTGAAAATAAAGATTTTAATGATTATCAGTTAATTATATTGTATCAACCAAATACAAGATATAGGCAAGTATATGAAGATCTTAATACACAGAAAAAGAATTACTTGACAATTACAGGGCCAAAAACAGATTGGGTTTTTCTTAATAAAATACAAAATAAATATACTCAAGAAATAACAAGGCAAACAGAATATTATCTGCCCAGATTTAATAATAATTATGGAGCATTTCTTTTAGAAGATATAGGTTTTAATAATTACCCTCCTTTATTGGGAACCTTTGGAGAGACACGATTAAATACGAATCACGATCCTATAGTATACAAAACTATAAGTAATATAGAAACCGATGAAGTATTATTAACGACAATAGAACAAAATGGAATAAGAGAAGCAGTACTATTCGGCGAAGGAATATGGAGGTGGAGAGCCCAAAGTTATTTAGACTCTAAGAAATTTAATAGTTTTGATGAGTTTTTTGGGAAATTGGTACAGTACCTTGCATCTAATAAAAGAAAAAGCAGATTAAATACAATTGCAGAATCTTTTTATTATGGTAACGCTAGTATTATTGTAAAAGCAGAATATTTTACTAAAAATTATGAGTTTGACAGAAGGGGTAATTTAAGGATTATTCTTAAAAATAAAGAAACTGAAGCCTCTCAAACAATACCTATGTTATTAAAAAATAATACATATGATGTAGATTTAAGTAATCTACAAGCAGGAAACTATGACTATACTGTAACCGTACTAGGTGAAAACATAACACATTCAGGAAGTTTTGCAATTCTCGAATATAATGTAGAGCAACAATTTCTTAATGCAGATGTAACAAAACTTAGACACGTTGCTACTAATACAAAAGGGAAGGCTTATTATTTAAACCAAAAAGATAGTATAATAAACGAACTTCTTGAAGATAAAAGATATCAAGCGATCCAGAAAAACAAGGAAAATGTAGTATCTTTATTAGATTGGAAGTTTCTCTTAACAATACTTCTTTTACTACTTACTGTAGAATGGTTTGTACGAAAGTATAACGGACTTATTTAAAATTAAAAACTCAAAAATTATTATGGAAAAATTACCAAAAATAGGATTGCCTATATTGATTATTATTGTTTTAGGAATCGTTTTTATTACTAAATCAACAGTTACTCTCGGCTCTGGAGAAGCAGGAGTATTATACAAAACTTTTTCAGGTGGTGTGGTAACTGACGAGGCGCCATTAGGAGAAGGATTTCATTTGATTGCTCCTTGGAATAAAGTAATTGTGTACGAAGTAAGACAACAAGAAGTGTTTGAAAAAATGCAAGTTCTTTCGTCTAATGGATTAGAAATTAAGTTAGATGCATCTGCATGGTTTCAACCAGATTATAATAAATTAGGTTTGTTGCATCAACAAAAAGGAGAAAATTATGTGGCTAGAGTATTATTACCAACCATACGCTCTGCAGCACGTAGTGTGGTAGGAAGGTATACTCCAGAGCAATTATACTCTAGTAAAAGAGATGCAATTCAAAAAGAGATTTTTGAAGAAACACAAAAAATAGTTAGTAATGAATATATCCAACTTAATGAGATCCTAGTTCGTGATGTTACACTTCCTACAACAATTAAGGAAGCAATAGAACGTAAATTAAGACAAGAACAAGAATCTTTAGAATACGAATTTAGAATAGAAAAAGCTACCAAAGAAGCGGAAAGACAACGGATTGATGCAGAAGGAAAAGCAAAAGCTAACACTATTTTAAGTGCTTCTTTAACAGATAAAATTCTAAAAGAAAAAGGTATCGAAGCTACATTACAATTAGCAAAATCATCAAATGCTAAAGTAGTAGTTATTGGTTCTGGCAAAGATGGAATGCCATTAATTTTGGGTGATCAATAATTATTTGGTCTTAAACCCAGATTATGCAATAGAAAATCTATTTCATCTGTGATCTACTGCAAACACTGTCGCCTTGCTTTGTTTTTCACTTTAACCATAGCGATGCTATGCTAAAAGTAAGAAAACAACAGTGTTCATTGTATCTCAAAGCTTCATAACGAAGTTATATTGCATAATCTGTGTTAAAAAACGAAGTATATAGTAAAAATATGGAGAGGCATAAACCTCTCCATATTTTTACTATAATATTTCATTTCATCTTCTAGGATGAAAATTGTCCATTACTTCTCTTAGATGACTTCTATCTATATGCATATATATTTCTGTAGTAGTAATACTCTCATGACCTAGCATTAATTGTATAGCTCTTAAATCTGCTCCATTTTCTAGCAGGTGGGTAGCAAAAGAATGTCTAAAAGTATGTGGGCTGACTTGTTTGCGTATTCCAGATTTTTCTATCAAGCGTTTTATAATCGTAAAAATCATAGCTCGGGTAAGTCCTTTTCCTCTTCGATTTAAAAATAAGGTATCTTCATGTCCTTTTTGGATATTCATATGATTCCTGATCTCAGTTTTGTAGATATTGATATATTTTTGAGTTACATCTCCTATAGGTACAAAGCGTTGTTTATCTCCTTTTCCTGTAACACTAATATATCCTTCTTTAAAAAATAAGCTAGATATTTTTAGTGTAATCAATTCACTTACTCGTAAACCACATCCATATAAGGTTTCGATAATTGCACGATTGCGCTCTCCTTCAGGTTTTCCTAAATCAATTTTTGAAATGATAAGATCAATTTCCTCTACAGATAACGTATCCGGTAGTTTCCTTCCTATTTTAGGGGATTCAACTAGTTCCATAGGGTTAGTTTCTCTATAATTTTCAAAAACAAGGTAATTAAAAAAACTTTTTAAACCAGATATAATCCTAGATTGTGATCTTGGGTTCACTAATTTTGCAGTTTCAAAAATAAATTGTTGTACTGTTTCTTTTTCTATAGATAGGGGAGTAGCAGTACTACTTTGATTTTCAAGAAATCTTAATAATCTCTCAATATCCAAAATATAACTAACGATAGAGTTTTCTGAAAGTCCTCTTTCAATACGCAAATAATGTTCAAAATCCTTTATTGCTTGGTCCCATTTCACATGTTAAAATTTTATAGATGAATAACAAATCCTATATTAAATTGAAAAGCATCTGCATACAAATTATCATTTAGACTAAAATTATATCGCAATCCTGGCTCTATACTTACTATGTTGCCTAAGAAAATAGCATAACCTCCTTGAATACCAAAAAAAGAAGAGTTTTCATTTAACTCTGTATCGGCACCACTATAGTCTATCTGAATAGGAATATTACCATTTATATAATATTTGGCACCTATTTTATAGGAAAAAGTATTTAATGAATTTGATTCTTCGCCAGTATCTACAAATCCGTAACCAAGTCCTATTTTTAAAGCTAAATCATCCATTATAAAATACCCACCTTCTGCACCAAGGTTTAATAAAGATCCTTTATCGTTAGAGAATTTAGAATATTGTATACTAGTATTAGCAGAGCTTGCAGTACCAAAATTAGTATTGGCTTCAATTAACCATTTTCCCTTTAAAGTTTGATCTTTATTTTGAGCGCATACAGACATTAAACTCATGATAGCTAATGTAATAACTATTAACGATCTTTTCATTCTATTTATAGTGTTAAATTTACTACGAAACTATTTAATTTATCTATATCCTAGTCTAATTAGTTATTAGTTTTATTAAATTGTTTACTTACTATATGGTTGATTCGAAAGTAAAAAATATCTTTAGAAGCATAGTTAGTTAGCTTGCTCGCTAAAGAGGATTATTGATTAAAGTTTATTTATTGTTAAAATAAGAAATACCATCTCAAATAAATGAGATGGTATTTCTGCTAAAATTTAAGCTTGTTCTAGTAAATCTAAAATTATTTTAGATATATTTTTATTTAGAACTTAGCAAAATTTTATAATTATCTAGAATTTATATACTAAACCAAGATTAATGTTGTCAAGGTTAACTCCAAAATCAAAGTTATTAGTTGATTCAGCATTGTCAACATCTGGCTTAACAGTTCTGTATCCTAAAATACCCCATGTAGCTTCAAGAGCAAAATTATTGCTGATAAAATAGCTTACACCAGGAGCAAGACCTAATCCAAATCCATTTAATTTAGCATCAGGCTCCCCTTCTTCTTCAAATTTTGATGCAACGTAATCAACTCCTAGCTCCCCAAAAAGAGAAAATTTACTTGCAGGAGAGAAATAATATCTTCCAAATGCACCTAAAGTTGTGATTGATAATGTCTCTTCGTTAGTTCCAAGTTCACGTTTTTCACTTGAAAAGTTTATTCTTGCTCCCGCTGCGATATTTTCAGAAACAAAATAACCTACTCTTGGAGATATATTGAACGTGTTTGTTTTGTTGTCTCCAGTTTTTTCAGATCCAAATCCAAATGATCCAGATATAAATACATCTCCTTTAGTAAACCCAGGTGTATTTTCTTCTTGAGCACTTGCTAAAGTAAAACTTACTACTGCTAAAGCAGTTAAAATGATTTTTTTCATAATAATTATTTTGGTTAAAATAAGTTGGCGAAATTAGACATATTACTTGTATAAAACGTTAAAAGGATATTAAAGTTTAAGAATAATTGTTTTGTCTGATTCAAAATAATTTATGTAAGCTATTTATAATAAGGATCAATTTTTTAGTAGTTTTTCTTTTTAAAATGGTTGTTTTCGAATTAACAAAAAATTAAAAATGATATAACTATTTATAGGTTACATGATCGATAAAAAAATTATTTTTGCTGCATAATTAATAAAACCTATTATGATGAAAAAATTATTAGTATTTGCAGTTCTAGCTTCCTTTAGTTTAGTAGTTACTGCACAAGAAGAAGATGTTAGATTTGGTGCTAAAGCGGGTCTAAATATTGCTAATACTTCTGGAGACGGAAATTTTGATAGTAGAACTAGTTTCCATCTTGGAGTAGTTGCTGAAATTCCAATAACAGACAAATTTGCTTTTCAGCCAGAGGTATTATATTCATCACAAGGAGCGAAATTTGATGAAAAATTTGATGCAGGAATAGTATCAACAAGTACCGAAGTAACAGGTAAAAATGATTACATTAATATTCCTTTAATGGCTAAATATTATGTAGCTCAAGGTCTTAGTCTTCAGGCAGGGCCACAAATTGGTTTTTTAGTTTCTGCTAAATCTGAAGGAGAAACAACTATTAATGGTGTAACAACAAAATTTGATAACGATACTAAAGATAATCTTAAAGGTATCGATTTTGGACTAAACTTTGGTTTAGGATACCAATTAGATATGGGAGTTTTCTTTGATGCTAGATATAATTTAGGGTTATCGGATATAAATGATATGGAATTTGAAGCAGGAGATGAAGAATTTAAAAATCAAAACTCTGTAATTCAATTATCAGTAGGATATAAGTTCTAATACATTTTTTTAGATCTTAATAAGTATATTCAAAAGCATTTCGTATGTATCGAAATGCTTTTTTTGTTTCCAATTATTAGATTATTAAAAAATAAAATTATTTTTGAGTAGTTAATCTAAATATGAATCCGAGCTCAATGCATTTAATACATAAGTTTTATGTTATTTAGAATTTATAGATGCTAAAGCTGGTTAAAAATATATAAATAAATGAAAGGTATTTTTTTTCTAATTACTACAGGTTTATTATTCGTTTCGGTTACTGGTTTGTATGCGCAAGACGAGGATAAAAAACTGTATACACGAGCAGGATTTAAATTTGGAGCCAATTATGCAAATATAACAGGAGATGTAAAAGATACAGATGCAAGAGTACGTATGCATTTGGGAGCTGTTATAGAGTTTCCTGTATCCCAACGCTTTTTTTTGCAAGCAGAGGTATTGTACTCTGCTCAAGGATACAAATTTAAAGAAGAAGGGGTAGAGAACAAAATTAGTTTGAACTATTTGACATTACCAATTATTGCCAAATATTATTTTACAAACAGATTTAGTCTAGAAACTGGTCCACAATTTGCAACTTTAGCAAATGCCGCAGAATCGGCAAAGGATACTCCAGACGAATTTTTTGATTCTTTTAGTGATTTTGATTTTAGTTGGAATCTAGGAGTTGGATATAAGCTGGAAAGCGGATTGTTTTTTCAACTACGATATAATTTAGGTTTGACAAATATTAATAATTTGGATACCATAAATAGTAACTTTAATCATTCTGTAGCACAATTATCTGTTGGATATTTGTTTAAAACGAAAAACAATAGAAGACAAAACGAAGGATTATAAATATTACTTCTACACAAATTTAATAGTTTTATGAAAATATTAATTTTAAACGGACCAAATCTTAATTTATTAGGGAAAAGAGAGCCTGATATCTATGGCAATCAAACTTTTGAAGAATTTTTTACTACACTACAATTTCAATTTAAAGAAACTGAATTAGCTTATTTTCAATCTAATATGGAAGGAGAGTTAATTACTAAAATACAAGAAGCAGAAGATCGATTTGATGGAGTAGTATTAAATGCAGGTGCTTATACACATACATCTATAGGGATTGGTGATGCAATTAAAGCAGTATCTGTTCCTGTGGTTGAAGTTCATATTTCTAATACTTTTGCAAGAGAAGAATTCAGGCATCAATCCTATATTTCTCCTAATGCCAGAGGTTTAATTCTAGGGTTTGGTATGCAAAGTTATACACTTGCAATTCAAAGTTTTTTGTTAAATAAAAAATAACAAGTATATACGTTTGTTTTAGTAATAAAAAGGAACAAAACTTACCAGAGGAAAGAATTAGATAATTAGAATATACACTAAAAAGTTCGTAGTTAATTTTAAAATTAACTACGAACTTTTTAGTGTATAAAACAGTTGTAAAAACTAAGTGTTCTTAAGGAAAAAAACACTTAGAGTTAACTGTGTTTTAATTTTAGATATGAATTACTTCGCCATAAGCATCTGCAACAGCTTCCATAACAGCTTCACTCATAGTCGGGTGAGGATGTATGGTTTTTAATACTTCGTGACCTGTAGTCTCTAGTTTACGACCTAAAACAGCTTCTGCTATCATATCGGTAACACCAGCGCCTATCATATGACATCCTAACCATTCGCCATACTTAGCATCAAAAATAACTTTTACAAAACCATCTTTGGTTCCTGCAGCACTAGCTTTACCCGATGCTGAGAAAGGAAATTTACCTACTTTTAATTCATAACCAGCTTCCTTAGCTTGCTTTTCTGTCATTCCTACGCTGGCAATTTCGGGAGTAGCATAGGTACATCCTGGGATATTACCATAATCTATAGGCTCTACATGCATTCCTGCAATTTTTTCTACACAAGTTATGCCCTCTGCAGAGGCTACATGTGCCAGTGCAGGACCGTGAACTACATCTCCTATTGCATAAATCCCCGGAATATTGGTTTGATACCAATCATTAACAACGATCTTATCTCTATCTGTGGCTATTCCTAGTTCTTCTAAACCAATATTTTCTATATTTGTTTTGATACCTACTGCAGATAAAACAATATCAGCTTCAAGAATTTCTTCTCCTTTTTTGGTTTTTACCGTTGCTTTAACTCCATCACCAGTTATATCTACACTTTCTACAGAAGAATTGGTCATAACTTTAATACCAGCTTTTTTAAAGCTACGTTCAAATTGTTTAGAAACTTCTTCATCCTCTAAAGGAACAAGATTAGGTAAAAACTCGACAATAGTAACTTCTGTTCCCATTGCATTATAAAAATGAGCAAATTCTACACCAATAGCTCCAGAACCTACAACAATCATTTTCTTTGGTTGTGATTCTAAAGTCATAGCTTCTCTATATCCAATTACTTTTTTACCATCTTGAGGTAAATTAGGCAACTCTCTGGATCTTGCTCCGGTTGCAACAATAATATGTTTAGCTTCATAATCTGTTGCTTTTCCATCAGACCCGGTAACTGTTACTTTATTGCTGGTTTTTAATTTTCCGAAGCCTTCGATAACATCAATTTTATTTTTTTTCATAAGGAACTGAACTCCCTTACTCATCCCACCTGCCACATCGCGACTTCGTTTTACAACGGCATCAAAATCTTTATCAAAGTTATCTATAGTAAGCCCATAATCTGAGGCATGCTTTAGATATTCAAATACTTGCGCACTCTTTAATAGTGCCTTTGTAGGAATACATCCCCAGTTTAAGCATACTCCTCCTAAGCTCTCTTTTTCAACAACAGCGGTTTTGAAACCTAATTGTGAGGCTCTTATTGCAGTTACATACCCTCCAGGGCCACTACCTAAAACGATGATATCATATGTGTTCATAAGTGTCAATTTTTTGAAGTCACGAATTTAAGGATAATTCAGCTAATGAAAAAAGTATTTGGATATTCCCTACTAATAAGATTAGTATGAAATCTAATAAAAAACACCAAGTTTATATAACTTGGTGTTAATTTTTAATGTTTTTTATTGTATTTATCTATTATAATAGCGATAAATGTAATTTTATTTTTCTAAAACTCTAAATTCAGTGCAGATTGTACCGCATTAAAATCTAATAAATCTACCTTAGTGTTTTTTGCAAAGGCAGAAGGCACTACTACGATTCTAAATATTTGATTTTGAGTAATATCAGTAGCTAATGCATTTAGATCATCACTATCTAAAACTATTTCTATACTTGCTTTGTTTTGTTGTTCATCGAAAATAAAATTATATCTAAATGTTGCAAACCCACTTGGTGAAAAATTAAAAGTTCTGGGTAGTGGTTCCCATACGTCTCCATTTTCTTGAGCAGATTTTATAGGATCAAGGATGTATACTAATGCTACATCCGCATTGAATACTTCTACATTATCAGGTACTACTGCTTCTACAGCAAAATCATTAGTAGCATTAAATGTTCTGGTAACTTCAAATGTTCTTGCTATAGTATCCAGATCGACATCATCATCATTACGACAAGAAGTAAGTATTACTGTGGTTAAAAATAGGATTGTTAGAATTTTTTTCATGAATATCAATTTTTGTTTATTAAGATTTTTGTTTTTTGTCTAAGTCTATGCTAACAGAATTTACACAATATCGTTGTCCAGAGGGGGTAGGTCCATCATCAAAAACATGCCCTATATGTCCTCCACAGTTTGCACATACTATTTCTGTTCTAATCATACCATGCGAGGAATCTTTTATGTATTCTATAGCGCCTTCTATAGATGCATCAAAACTTGGCCAACCACATCCAGAATCAAATTTAGAAGTACTATCAAATAGAGGTTCTTTGCATGCCATGCAAATATAAGTACCTTTCTCAAAAAGCATATTATACTCTCCTGTAAAAGGTCTTTCTGTTCCTTTTTGTCGTAATACTCGGTATTGCTCTTCAGAAAGCTCTGCTTTCCATTCGCTTTCTGTTTTTTTAATTGGGTATTTACTCATTTTATTTTTTATTGGGTGTAAAAGTCATTGCATCACCATTGATACAATGCCGCATTCCTGTAGTTTCTTTTGGTCCATCATTAAATACATGTCCTAGATGCCCACCACAAGTTCCGCATCGCAATTCGGATCTTGCATATCCTAATTTATAATCTACATCTTTATCAATACTTCCATCTATTGCCCGATCAAAACTTGGCCAACCAGTACCACTATCAAATTTATATTTACTTTCATATATAGGGGTATTGCATGCTGCACAATGAAATACTCCTGGAGCATATATTTTGTTTAAAGGACTAGAAAATGGCCTTTCGGTTCCTGCTTGTCTTAAAATATAATATTGTTCAGAGGATAAGATCTCCTTCCATTCGGCATTAGTTTTGGAAACAGCATATTTTTTCTCTTTTTTTACTGTATTTTTCTGAGCATTGCTCGTACAACTTATTACTAGAACTCCCAAACATGCTAAAATTAAATGTTTCATCTTTTTTAAATAAAGTTAACTAAAGTTTTAATTAATAGTCGTACAAATTTGCTTTGAATAACATAGCAACAACTATTCCAAAATGAATTCTATAATCTTATTTATAACTTTTGGGTCTCCTAAGATTTTTCTGTGTCCTAATTTTTCGGTTATTATTAATTTACTATTTTCTAAATTATCACTAATTTCCTGAGCAGCACTATAATGAACGTCTACATCATTTATATCATGTACTACTAATGTTGGTGTAGTTATTCCTTTTGCAGAAACAGCTCCAGAATAATTATCTAAATCTTCTCCATATTTTTTGTCAAAATATGCTTTTAAAAGTTTTCCTACTTTTTGATCTAACTGTAAATTTTTAACAAAGTTTTTAGTAATAGCAGAAATACTATTGGCAGTACCTATTATGACTAATTTTTTTATTTTTAGGCCATACTTGGTTGTTCTTAATAATGACATTCCGCCCAAAGAGTGTCCTATTGCAGCTTCAAAAGGGCCATGAGTTTTTTCTAATTGATATATAGTTTCAATAAAATATGGTAACATACTTCTTTTACCGGGTGCTCTGCCATGTGCAGGTGCATCAAAACTAACGGTACCATACCCTTGACTTAACAATTGATCTGCAATTTTGGATAGTTGTGTACCACTACCAGACCACCCGTGAACTAAAAGAATTTTCTTTTTAGAAACACCATAATTATATACAATTACTTCTCTTCTAATTTTTTGAATATATATTTTTTCTTTTTTACTCTGCGCATACATTCCTTTTTCTCTATCTGGTATTTTGTAACTAAAAGGGGTTAGGAATATTCTGGCAGCATATCTTGAAGCTAAAAAAGGAGAAGTAAAATTTAAAATTTTTGCAGTATATAAAATTGGTTTAGGTATTAAAAGTGCTTGAACAGGAATTAAATCTTTATCAATTTTTGACATCGAATAGGTATTTGATTTTAACTGTTAAAATTAAAAGAACAAAGGCTTTGTAATTAAACAATTATGAATAATTAACATTTAAGAATTATAAGTTCTCGAAATATATTTTCGTTATTCTTTCATATAACCTTCAAAAGTGCTTAGTTTTGTAGCTTATTTTTAATAAAGTATTCATGGGATTACAACCCACAGAGATTGATAAAAAAGAACTATACGACTATCAGCAACGTGATATTGATAAGATATTTAGCCGATTAGAAGAGTTTCCGAAAAAATATAATTTGTTATATCAACTTCCGACAGGTGGTGGAAAAACTGTTATCTTTTCTGAGATCGTTAGGAGATACATAGAGTCTACCAAAAAAAAGGTGGTAGTACTTACACATCGTATTGAATTATGTGCTCAAACTTCTAAAATGTTAAAAGAGTTTAGTGTAAAAAACAAAATCATAAATAGTTCTGTAAAAGAACTTGACGACCAAAACGAATATATGTGTTTTGTTGCAATGGTTGAGACACTAAATAACAGGCTTAACGAAGATGATGTAGAATTGCGTGATGTGGGAATGGTAATTATTGATGAGGCTCATTATAATTCGTTTAGAAAGCTTTTTCGGTTTTTTAAAAACTGCTTTATTTTAGGGGTAACAGCAACACCGCTCAGCTCTAATATGAAGCTTCCTATGAAAGATAAATATAATGAGTTGATTGTAGGAGATACTATAAATTCCTTAATTGAAAGCGGTTTTTTGTCTAAACCTGTAATTTATACATTTGATGTAGGTTTGGGGTCTTTAAAAATTGGAATGAATGGAGATTATACAGTAAAATCTTCCGAAGAGCTATACACCAATATGCAAATGCAGGATAAGCTTTTGCATGCGTATGAAGAAAGATCTAAAGGTAAAAAAACACTGATTTTTAATAATGGTATTAATACTTCTATTTATGTATATGAAACTTTTAAGAAAGCAGGCTATCCAATTAGACATTTAGATAATACAAATAGTAGACAAGAAAGAGAAGATATTCTGGAATGGTTTAAGGATACAGAGGATGCAATACTTACTTCGGTTAGTATTTTAACAACAGGATTTGATGAACCTACGGTAGAAACAGTAATCCTTAATAGAGCCACAAAGTCTCTTACTTTATATTTTCAGATGATAGGAAGGGGGTCTCGAATTTTACCAACAAAACCAGAGTTTACTATCTTAGATCTAGGAAATAATACAGCAAGATTTGGGTTATGGAATTCAGAAATAGATTGGCAATCCATTTTTAGATCTCCAGATTTTTATTATGATAATTTAGTTGGAGACGAAGAAATTGAAAGAAATTTTAAATATGTTCTTCCTGATGAATTACGAAAAGAATTTAAAAACTCTAAAGATATTGAATTTGATATAGAAGAAGAATATTCTAAAACCAAAAAATTTGGACTAAGAAGTTTGACGGTATTAGAAAATTCTATTGAACAACATGCAAAAATGTGTGTTCAAAATAGTGAAGATGTTTTTGATGCTCGAATTTTAAGTAGATTATTAGATCAGGATATAGAATACCGAGTGCGTAGATATTCTTATTGTATTAGTAAGAGTACCAAAAATTATAGAGATTGGTTAGAAGAGGATTATAAGCGGAAACTTAGAACCAAAATCAATCAGTTATTTATGGAAAATTAGTTTTAAACTAATTTTCCATAAATATTAATTCTTAAAATATAGGTTTTTTATATTTCAATTTCTCCAATTAAATAGGGAACAGAATACCCGCTAAGAAAAACACGATTTTCATCTATTCTACAATCTAATTCTCCTTTTCGTGCCGATAATTGTTGTGCTTTAAGAGTAGTTTTATTTAGCCTTTTTGCCCAAAAAGGGACTAAGGTAGCATGAGCCGAACCAGTTACTGGATCTTCTGGCTGAATAATACCATTTGCATCAAAAACACGAGAAACAAAATCTACATTTTTTCCTTTAGAAGTAAGTATGATACATAAATAAGGTAAATCTTTTAATAGATCAAGATTGGGGTTTTCGTTTATTACTTCTTCTTCAGAAGAGAGTTCGATTACGATATCTCTGGCTGCAAAAGTGGCAATGGGTTTTGATTGTAATGCTTTATGTACTTCATCAGGAATCTCGATAGGAGCAGGCGGTCTAGAAGGAAAATCTAGAGTGATAGACCCGTTTTCTTCTTTTTTAGCTTTCAAAATTCCACTTTTTGAAGAAAATGTTATTTCACTAGTTGTAAAATCAAGATAATTAAAAATAACATAAGCAGATGCTAAAGTAGCATGTCCGCACAAGTCAATCTCTGCATGTGGCATAAACCACCTTATTTCATAAATGTCATCTTTTTTTACAAAATATCCTGTTTCTGCAAGATTATTCTCTATCGCAATATTTTGTAGAGTTTGATCCTCTAACCAATACGGTAAATAACAAATTGCAGCTGGATTTCCCCCAAACAAAGTTTTAGTAAAAGCATCTATTTGATACATTGGAATTTTCATTTCTTTAGATTTTTAAATTTTTAATATATT
The DNA here is from genome assembly GCA_964353005.1 of uncultured Flavobacteriaceae bacterium. GTDB lineage: Bacteria > Bacteroidota > Bacteroidia > Flavobacteriales > Flavobacteriaceae > Aquimarina. The sequence goes on from CAYGUC010000015.1 coordinate 103,958, forward strand.
TTATACACTCCTCCTGTGCTAGAGTTATTAAGAATTTGTCTGTAAATACCTACAACATCTTCTATTTTAACAGGTAGGTATCCTGCAAATTTTTTATTTTCAGGGAAAGCTCCTACAATAGCTCCAGGAGCTACTACATTAAGCCTTATACCACGCGTTAATTCGTTTGATGCCGATTTTACAAAACTGTGTATAGCACCGTTAACTAAGGATAGACCTACAGCATTTGGTTCGTAATGTTCTGCTAGAATACCAGTGGTTAGAATTATAGAGCCATTATTGCTTATGTACTCTTGTGCTACATGAACCAAGTTTACTTGTCCCATTAATTTACTTTGTATACCAACATAATAATCTTTCTCAGTAAGTTGTAAAAAAGGTTTCCATATGGCAGTTCCTGCTGCATCAATTATAATATCCAGTTTTGGCAGTTTTTTTAATAATGCCTCTATAGACTCCTTTTTAGTAATATCAATAGAGTAAGGCTTACTATTTCTGTGGGCGCCATATACGGTGTCATAATCTTTTTTTAAGTTATTATAAATAGCAGATCCAATGGTTCCTGTAGAACCTATAACTAATATTTTCATATAATTTCTAATTTATTTTTAGTTAATTCTCCTATTGTATTACCAGTATTTATCGTGCTTTTTGGTTCAATTAACAGGACAGAAACCTCTTTTTCTGCAATAGGCTTATGTTCGGTTCCTTTAGGAACAATTATAAACTCATTTTCTTTTATATTAATTATTTTATCTCTAAACGCCATTTTAAATTCGCCTTTAAGGACATAAAACATTTCATCTTCGTTATCATGTTTATGCCAAACAAATTCTCCCATCAATTTAACTAACTTTACTTGTAAATTATTTATCTCACCAACAATTTTTGGGTTCCAATGATCTGAGAAAAGAGATAATTTATCTTCAATGTTTACTTTTTTTATTTCCATAGAATGAATTTTTATAATTATATATTTAATTTTGTAAATATGTTAAGTATATTTTTTTACAAAATTTTATTTATAGAGGTCAAAAATTGCTGAATAACTTTTTCATTTCTCTTAAAATAGGTCCATTTACCATGTCGTGTGGTAATAAGTAATCCGCATTTTTGCATATTATTTAGATAATGAGATATTGTTGGTTGTGATAAACCAGATTTATCTTGAATATTTTGACCACATACGCCGTCATTAAAATGCCCTAATTCTTTATGCGGAGGAAAATTTGCATCAGGATCCTTTAGCCATTTCAAAATATCCATTCTAGTAGAATTGGACAAAACTTTATGGATTTCTAATATTTCTTTATCAGTCATATTACAAATGTATATATTTAATTTTATAAATATGTTTATTTGCCATAATAAAACTTAAGTAAAATGTATAAATCATAGCAAACTAGCTACTTATATAGATTGGTTGTAATATTACTCATAAATCATTTGTCTGGATATTTTTTAAAATATGTAATTTTTAACATAAAACAGTATTTTTTTTATGTTTTTACAGTATTTAGATATAGCTGATAATGCCTTATTTTTGCAATAAGTAATACATTGTTAGATTATTATGTGTTTAAATTAGCTAAAATATTTACACAAATCAAATTTTACAAAACCTAGATAATGTAAGAATTGTATGCGAATAGAACATTTTTTAAAAATATTCTATTCTGGCTTCTTTACTATTAAACATTACTCTAAAATCTATTTTAAAAACGAGACTTTGTAAAAATAGTCTCGTTTTTTATTTATTTCTTTTAAAGAATATCAAAAAATATAGTATTCTTGCCTGCGATGAATATTATACAAAATATAGAAATAAAAAGATTAGCTGTAAAATTAAAGCCTTCTGCCGAAAAGATGGCGAAACGACAACATCCTTGGGTGTTTTCTGAAAGTATTGTTAAGCAAAACACAGAAGGAGAAGCTGGAGATTTAGTTATTATATATGATAACAAGAAAAATGCTTTTTTGGCTTGCGGATTATATGATCCTTATTCGCCGATACGTGTAAAACTTATTCAATTTGGAAAATCAGCACAAATTAACGAAGATTGGTTTGTGAATAAAATAACTCTGGCTTTTGAAAAACGAAAAGCTTTGTTAGAAACGGACACGAATAGTTACCGATTATTGTTTGGTGAAAATGATAACCTTCCTGGTTTTATTGCAGATATATATGATAATGTTTTAGTGATCAAATTGTATTCTCATATTTGGTTACCTTATTTAAACTGGATTGTAAAACATCTAATTTCTATTACAAAGTGTGAAACTGTAGTTTTAAGACTAAGTAGATCACTGCAGACAAAAGGGAACTTATATGGTCTTAAAGATGGAAAAGTTATTTATGGGAAACTAGAAAATGAGGTAGTCATTTTTAAGGAACATGGTGTTTTATTTTCTGCAAATGTAATTCATGGACATAAAACAGGCTATTTTTTAGATCATCGTCATAATAGAAAAAGAGTAGGGGAGTTAGCAGATGACAAAACTGTTTTAGATGTGTTTTCTTATGCGGGAGGTTTTTCGGTTCATGCTTTAAAAGGAGGGGCTAAAAAAGTTACTAGCTTAGATATAAGCAAACAAGCACTGGATATGGCGAAAGAAAATGCCAAATTAAATACACATATAGGAGAACATATAGTTATAGTAGCAGATGCTTTTGAAGGATTACAAACTTTAATAAATGAAAAAAAACAATTTGATATAGTAGTTATTGATCCCCCTTCATTTGCAAAACGAGAAAGTGAAATACTGAAAGCAAAAAACAGCTATATCAGGCTAGCAAAACTTGGAGCAAAATTAGTAGCACGTAAAGGGATATTGGTATTAGCATCTTGTTCTTCAAGAGTTATGGCAGAAGATTTTTTTGAAATCTCTGAAGATAGTATTCTATCCTCTGGAAGAACGTTTACCATACTAGAAAAGACATATCACGATATAGATCATCCTATTGTATTTCCTGAAGGTGCTTACTTAAAATGCGGATATTATACATTGGATTAAAAGCATATACTCTTTTTTTAAAATATACTATTTAGGCAAGGAAATATATGTGCTATCGTTACTAACTTTTGGAAATTCTTTATTTTTCCAGCGTAATTTGGCCTTTTCGATTTTTTCAATACTAGAGGATACAAAATTCCAATATATATGGCGTTCTTCTTTAAATGGTTGTCCTCCAAATAATAATACATGTGTTTCGGGTTGTAAAACTACAGAGCAAGTGTCTTCGGTTTTAGAAACAAGCATATTACCTTTTTTAATAACATCGTTACAAGCTTCAATAGCTCCTTTTATAATACAAATCCCGATCTCTCCTTGTAATTCCCCCTTAATTTGTAGTTCATAACGTTGTTTAGTTTTTATTTCTACCATAAATAATTCAGAATGTACTGGTACTGGCGATTTTTTGCCATATCCGTTTCCTGCAATCAAGCAAAATTCAGTTCCATTATCATTCCATTTGGGTAAACTATTAGATTCAAAGTGATGAAATTCAGGTTCTATATCTTCTTGTTCTTTAGGTAAAGCTACCCAAATCTGGTATCCATGAATAATAAATTCAGATGCATTTCTAAGATCGTTTGGAGTCCGTTCTGTATGGGTAACACCTTTTCCTGCAACCATCCAGTTTACAGATCCTGGTAAAATGCGTTGGTTTGTACCCGTACTGTCCTTATGTTGTAATTCTCCTTCGAGCATATAAGTTAATGTTGACAAACCAATATGAGGATGCTGATCGACATCCATATAATGTCCTTTTTTTATAGTAATTGGTCCCATGTGGTCAATAAATATAAAAGGACCAACCATTCTTTTTTTTCTAAAAGGGATAAGTCTGCCAACTAAAAAATCACCAATATCACGACTTCGTTCCTCTATAATCAATGCTTTGTTAGACATATACTCTTTTTAAAATTAATACTAGTTGTAAATTTAAGTATTTCGTTTTTTAAACCACATTGTAGAATTTTATTATTCGGCTTGCTTCGAAATGAAAGAGAAAACTTGTGCAGCACATGAAATAGACTTAAAAAAATACTTATTCAACAAAGATAAAACTATTATTAACTAAAATTTTTACTCAAAATAATTTACTATCTTTTCTATCGTTTACAAATCAACTTACATTATTGGTTATACATTTGCTTTATGGAAATATTTTCTTCTTACAATGTTATTATAGAAATTTCATTGATTATTATTTTGTCCTTTATTTTTAATGGAATAGCAAAAAAAACCAATATCCCTGCGGTACTACTTTTGATTGTTTTAGGAGTTATTTTACAATATGTTCTAAAAGCTTTTGGAGGGAGTGCTGTAGATTTTTTTCCTATGTTAGAAGTTCTTGGTATTGTAGGGTTAATCATGATTGTATTAGAAGCAGCTTTAGAGTTAGAGTTAAAAAGTGATAAATTAATGCCTATTTTTAAATCCTTGGCTATTGCTTTAATGGGCTTAATTGCTTCGGCATTTATTGCAGCAGTAATTTTAAAGGCTTTAATACCAGAAATGACAATGTTATCTGCCTGGATATATGCAACTCCTTTATCGATACTCTCTAGCGCTATTATTATACCAAGTGTTTCTTCCTTACCTAAGGTTAAAAAAGAATTTCATATTTATGAGAGTACATTTTCTGATATTTTGGGGATTATGTTATTTTATTTCCTTGTTGGCAGATTAAATCCTGCAGAAGATGCTGGTGTTGGAGGCTTCTTTTTAAATTTGATCATAACTATCATAATTTCCTTAATCGCTAGTTATGCTATTATTTTGATATTTCAGAAAATTAAAAGTCAGGTTAAACTCTTTTTACTTATTTCTGTATTATTGTTGTTATATGCGTTAGGTAAAAAAATGCATCTATCTTCTTTGATAATAATTTTAATTTTTGGGCTGGTAATAACCAACATGAAGCTATTTTTTAGTGGAAAACTAAGAAAATACCTTGATCTCGAAAAAGCAAAATCTATCTATCACGAATTACATGTAATTACTGCCGAAACAGCCTTTGTTGTTCGTACTTTATTCTTTGTTATTTTTGGATTAACCATAGTTTTATCTTCTCTTTTAAGTCTAAAAGTTACTATAATAAGTATTTTGATATTAATATCTATTTATGCTATACGATATGGTTTATTACTTATTTTTATGGGGAAAGATATTTCTCCTCAACTATTTATAGCTCCAAGGGGATTGATTACGGTATTATTATTTTATGCAATACCTACCGAAGCTATAATTGAAGGATTTGAGCCTGGGGTCTTATTATTTGTTATTATAGGAACCAGTTTGATAATGACTGGTGGAATGATAAGAGACAAAAAAATAAATTCGACTAAATTGTCTACATCAGAAACAGAAGAAAATATGGAAGAAACTGAATATTTTATTAATAACACTACAGATTTAAGTGAAATGGATAAGATTACACCATCCAACGAAACCAAACCAGAGTAATGAAACGACTACATCGATTAACAGCAATATTAGTAAAACTGCAATCTAAAAAAATTGTTCAAGCAGCAGAATTAGCTAGTAAGTTTGAGGTTAGCTTACGTACTATTTATAGGGATATGCAAGCATTGACTGATGCAGGAGTACCAATTGGAGCAGAAGCAGGAACAGGATATTTTTTGGTAGATGGGTATTCTTTACCACCAGTTATGTTTACAGAAAAAGAAGCTAATGCCTTACTCACAGCTTCTAAGATTATAAATACCAATAATGATCAATCTCTTATTAACGAATACCAAGAAGCGATAGATAAGGTAATAGCAGTATTGAGAGCCACACAAAAAGAAAAACTAAAAATTCTGGAGCAACGTGTATTTACTTATAATAGAGAACAAATAAAACCGAGTAACTCTTTATCTGTTATCCAGCAAGCGATTACCGATTTTAGAGTTTTAGAGATCCAGTATACTACAGCATCTAAAGAGTATAGTAAAAGATTAGTAGAGCCATTAGGTGTATATTTTACTAATAACACATGGATTATGATTGCACATTGCAGGTTAAGAAATGATTATAGAGAATTTAGAACCGATCGTATTATACATCTTATCGAAACACAAGAGCTTTTCCCTCCAAAACACTTTAGTTTAGAAGAGTATTATAAAAAATGTGCAGAAGCGTATAATCTTTCTATTTCTTCTTCAAAATACTGCTGACATAGGGTTGTCATCGACCTAATTTAATTTTGATTAAAATTCTGAACATCTAATTTTAATTCTTATGATAAACCTATTGTTTAATAGCATAGAAACTAATCAAAATCTAAATTTAACGAACAACAAACCCAAAGTAGTAGAAGTAGTATTATTTGAAATAAATGCAGGATTTACAGAAAAAGAAGCCAAGAAGGCACTATCTTCTCTTAATGATATAATAAAACTATATTATGGCTTTATAGAACGAATTACCGCAAAAAATGAAAACGGAAAATATGTGGATATTATTTATTGGAGGGATATAAACTCAGCAAAAGCAGCAGCAACAGATCTTGTACAAAACGAAAAAGCAGTCGCTGTTTTTTCAGTAATAAAATCACAATCAGTACAAATGTATCATTTTGATACGTTTAATCAATTTGAAGAATAATGATGTTTATATATTAATTATGTTTTATTTACTAACATTTTAACTACTTTAATTTAATTTTATAAAATGATCCCAGAATATATTCTTAAAAGAAAAGGTCCCAGAAGTTTTAAAGATTTAGATAAAACAGTTTTAGAACATTTAAATAAAGGAAATATACAAACTGCTAATTTAATAGAGTGGTTAGCAGTAGATCAATTAATTTTACTTAAAAATATCTTAACAGATTTAGGAAAACTAGATTGGTATGATAATTTTTATGAAAGTATATCCGCACAACAAAAACCTTCAGCCAATTCTAACACTAAGATAATAGGGCACACGTTTTTACAATTAACCAATGATCAAAATATCATAGATTATCTTTCCAATCATATATCGGATGTGCCCAGATGTTGGGCTGCGCATTGGTTAGGGATTAAAGAAACCAAAATCCATAAAAATTTAGAAGTAATTCTTCCTTTTGCTGCGGATTCTCATTTTGGAGTTAGAGAAGTAGCAATATTTGCTTCTAAGAATACTATTATTGATAATCTGGATATCGCAATAGATATTTTATCTAAATGGATCTTTAGTAAAGAGGAAAATATTAGGCGATTTGCTGTAGAGACTACCAGACCAATAGGTGTATGGACTAAAAAAATTGACAAACTAAAAGAATCTCCTGAAAAAGCAATAACAATATTAGAACCACTTAAATCTGACGATTCTAAATATGTAAGAGATTCTGTAGGCAATTGGTTAAATGATGCCAGTAAAACAAGACCCGATTGGGTAATAAAATTGTGTAATAAATGGCGAGAACAATCCCCAACAAAAGAAACGGAGTATATTATAAAAAAAGCTTTACGTACAATGGAATTCCTACCATTTTTAGGACAAATTTAAACAACCATTAAGCGACTTGTT
>CAYGUC010000016.1:0-105401 GCA_964353005.1 uncultured Flavobacteriaceae bacterium
TAAAAAAGTCAAACCCTCGATATTTTAAGTTACACACTTAATGAAACAGTGTCAAAATATAATAGGTATTTAATCTTTCAAAATGCTTCTGGAAATTACAATCTTTTGTATTTCAGAAGTTCCTTCATAAATTTGAGTGATTTTAGCGTCTCTCATTAATCGCTCTACATGGTACTCTTTAACAAAGCCATTACCACCGTGTACTTGAACAGCTTCAACAGCAACGTCCATTGCAACATCAGATGCATATAATTTAGCCATAGCACCAGATAGGTCATAATCTTCGTGATTATCCTTATCTTTTGCAGCTTTATATACTAGCATTCTTGCAGCTTCAATTTTAGTATGCATTTCAGCAAGTTTAAAAGCAATTGCCTGATGATTCATGATTTCGGTACCAAATGCTTTACGAACTTTAGAATATTCTTTTGCTAATTCATAAGCTCCAGCTGCAATTCCCAAAGCCTGAGCGGCAATACCTATTCGACCTCCTGCTAATGTTTTCATAGCAAACTTAAAACCAAAACCATCTTCTCCGATTCTATTTTCTTTAGGAACTTTTACATCATTGAATATAAGAGAGTGAGTATCACTTCCTCTTATCCCTAATTTATCTTCTTTTGGTCCAATCTCAAATCCTTCCCATCCTTTTTCTACGATGAAGGCATTGATACCTTTATGCTTTTTTTCTTTGTCGGTCTGCGCTATTACTAAATAATAATCTGCAGAACTGCCATTGGTAATCCAGTTTTTTGTTCCGTTAAGAATATAATGATCTCCTTTATCGATAGCAGTAGTTTTTTGAGAAGTAGCATCACTACCAGCTTCAGGTTCTGATAAACAGAAAGCTCCTATAGATTCTCCAGTTGTAAGTTTAGTAAGGTATTTTTCTTTTTGCTCAGGACTACCAAAAGTATCAAGACCCCAACATACTAAAGAATTATTTACAGATACAATTACAGAACAAGAAGCATCTATTTTTGATAATTCTTCCATTACTAAAACATAAGAAATGGTGTCCATTCCTCCACCTCCATATTCTGGAGATGCCATCATTCCTAAAAATCCAAGTTCTCCCATTCTTTTAACTTGTTCTTTAGGGAATTCTTGCTTGTTATCACGTTCAATTACACCTGGTAATAACTCTGCCTTTGCAAAATCGCGAGCTGCGTCGCGTATCATTAACTGCTCTTCGGATAATTTGAAGTCCATATTTCTTTATAATTTACTGTGCGTGCATAACACGATATTCGTACTTTTTGATGAAAATAAATCGAGATAACCTCGATTTTATTATTGATTCTACAAATATAAGGTATAATATGATAGTTTTACTGTTTTTTTCATTTTTTACAATATCCTATTTTATAGATAATGTCTTTCAATTTAGGATGCTGTATTTAAAAAAGGATAGTGTTGATTTTTAAAGTATAAAAATCTGTCTCTTAAAATACTATAATTTTATTTTTATTTTCTCTTTTGCTTGTTTAGTTTTTTATATTTGTGAAGTCGCATTTAGACTATAATTCGATTTATTGTAATACATTGTAATATGACTCAACTCTAACCTCCGTAAGGAGGATTATTTTTTAATTTAAAAGTACGATAGTAAATGTGTTGTTTTTTGAAATTTTTTAAAAAACGATTAGTTATTCAATGAATTGAAGTTTTAAAAATGAAAGAATTATTAAATAAATACGAGAATAAGACACCTGAAATAGTTTTTAATTGGAAAGATTCTGAAACGGAAGCAGAAGGTTGGACAGTAATAAATTCACTAAGAGGAGGTGCAGCAGGTGGAGGAACCAGAATGCGCAAAGGCTTGGATATGAATGAGGTTCTTTCTCTGGCAAAAACCATGGAAGTTAAATTTACAGTATCAGGTCCTTCAATAGGTGGCGCGAAGTCTGGGATTAATTTTGATCCAGATGACCCACGTAAAAAAGGAGTTCTTAAAAGATGGTATAAAGCGGTGTCACCCTTGTTAAAAAGTTATTATGGTACAGGAGGAGATCTTAATGTAGATGAGATTCATGAAGTTATACCAATAACAGAAGAATGTGGAGTTTGGCATCCTCAAGAAGGAGTTTTTAATGGACATTTTCAACCTACAGAAGCAGATAAAATAAATAGAATTGGGCAATTGCGACAAGGAGTTATTAAAGTATTAGAAAATACTATGTTTTCTCCAGATGTTAATAAAAAATATACTGTTGCAGATATGATTACTGGATATGGTGTAGCAGAGGCAGTACGTCATTATTATACTATTTATGGAGGGAATGTAAAAGGGAAAAGAGCAGTGGTACAGGGATTTGGTAATGTTGGATCTGCAGCGGCTTATTACCTTTCTGAAATGGGGGTAAAAGTTGTGGGGATTATAGATCATGCAGGAGGGTTGATAAATGAGGATGGTTTTTCTTTTGAAGAAATAAAAGAATTGTATTTGCATAAAAAAGGGAATAAATTATTTAGTAAAAAGCTTATTCCGTTTGATGAAATGAATAACAGAGTTTGGTCTTTACAGACAGAGATATTTGCACCATGTGCAGCTTCTAGGTTAATTACAAAAGACCAGATTACCACTATGATTGATTCTGGTTTAGAGGTTATTTCTTGTGGTGCTAATGTTCCTTTTGCAGATAGTGAAATATTTTTTGGACCAATAATGGAGTACACAGATGAGAGAGTAAGTCTGATACCAGATTTTATTTCAAATTGTGGTATGGCAAGAGTATTTGCTTATTTTATGGAGCGAAAAGTGCAAATGACAGATGAAGCTATTTTTATGGATACTTCTGAAACTATAAAGAAAGCAATTCAAAAAACATATAATAATAAACAAGCAAAAACTAATATAAGTAAAACAGCTTTTGAGATAGCACTCAAACAGTTGGTGTAAATATTAATTGTATTAACCAAATAAAACTATGTTCAAGTATTTTTTAGGCAGTAGTCCGAAATGGTTCAAAACTGTAATTATCGGATTTTTAATTTTTAATGTATTTTCTTATTTCTTTTTAGGAGCAACAATAACATCATGGTTATTTATAGCAGAGTTTATTTTCACTCTGGCAATGGCGCTTAAATGTTATCCATTGCAGTCAGGAGGGTTGCTTGCAATTGAAATTTTAGCATTGAATTTGACGACACCAAAAAATGCGTATCATGAAGTGGATCAGAACTTAGAAGTAGTTTTGCTATTGGTTTTTATGGTAGCAGGAATCTATTTTATGAAACCTTTGTTGATGTATATTTTTAGCAAAGTGTTTACTAAAATAAAATCTAAAATGGTACTGTCGTTATTATTTGTGTTTCTGGCGGCAGTACTTTCTGCATTTTTAGACGCCTTAACTGTTACGGCTGTTTTGATAAGTGTAGCTGTAGGATTTTATGGAGTCTATCATAAGATTCACTCTGGATCTGGAGATTATGATGATAGTGGAGTTTTGGATAGAAAAGAATTAAGTGGAGAGACTTTAGAGCAGTTCAGGAGTTTTTTAAGAAGTTTAGTTATGCATGGTGTTGTTGGTACTGCGCTTGGTGGTGTTTGTACTTTGGTAGGAGAGCCACAGAACTTATTGATAGGAGAGAGAATGGGATGGGATTTTATAGAGTTTTTTGTAAAAATGGCTCCTATAACATTACCTGTTTTGTTTGCAGGATTAGTAACAACAATAATATTAGAAGCTACAGGAACCTTTGGATTTGGAGCAAAATTACCAGAAGTTGCCAGAAAAATTATTGAAAGTTATACAGAAGACGAAGACGCAAATAGATCTGATAAATCTAAGTACGGGTTAATTGTACAGGCAATTTCGGCACTACTTTTAATCGCAGGTTTGGCACTACATGTAGCACCGGTTGGTTTTATAGGGCTAGCTTTAATTATTGTTCAGACAGCTTTTATGGGAATAACAGAAGAACATCAATTAGGTAAAGCTTTTGAAGAAGCGCTTCCATTTACAGGTTTGATAGTAGTTTTCTTTGTAATAGTAGCTATGATTCATGATCAACATCTTTTTAAGCCAATTATAGATTGGGCACTTTCCTTAGATCCTAGTCAACAACCGTCTATGTTTTATGTCGCTAATGGGGTTTTATCCATGATAAGTGATAATGTATTTGTGGCAACGGTTTACATAGGAGAAGTTAAAGCTGCTTTTGATAGTGGGGCTATATCAAGAGAACAATTCGAAAAATTGGCTATTGCTATTAATACAGGAACAAATTTGCCTAGCGTTGCAACCCCTAATGGGCAGGCAGCATTTTTATTTTTATTAACCTCTTCTTTGGCACCATTAATCGGATTATCTTATACTAAAATGGTGAAAATGGCTTTTCCTTACACAATAGTGCTTGGGGGTATAGGGTTATTAGGAGTAATATATATATTATAAAACAAAAAAAATAACATACTTAACCTACATAAATAACGTTAGTATACTAACACTAAATTAACAATATCAAAATGATGTATTTATTAATGCTTGGCGCTTTAGCCCAAAATACCCAAGAAATCGAATCACCAGTCGAAGAAACCTCTTTATCTATAATGGACCTTTTACTTAGTGGAGGAACAGGGGCAATTGTGATTATATCAATTCTTTTTGTGCTGCTATTTGTGGCAGTTTATATTTATTTTGAAAGAATTTTTGCAATAAAAGCAGCTTCAAAATACGATGAAGGTTTTATGGATAAGATTAGGGAAAGTGTAGTTAGTGGTAAAATTGAATCGGCAAAAATTTTGTGTGCTCAGACTAATAACCCTATTGCTAGATTAACAGAAAAAGGACTTTCTAGGATAGGACATTCTTTAGAAGATATTAATAAAGCTATTGAAAATGCGGGTAGATTAGAAGTTTATAAATTAGAAAAAAACGTAAGTATTCTTGCAACTGTGGCAGGAGCTGCACCGATGATAGGTTTTTTAGGAACAGTAATTGGTATGATTTTGGCTTTTCATAATTTGGCATCAAGTTCTGGAACTGCCGACATGGGGGTTTTAGCAGAAGGTATTTATACTGCAATGACCACTACCGTAGGTGGATTAGTGGTTGGGATTATAGCTTATATAGGATATAATCATTTGGTGGTTCGTACAGATAAGGTCATACATAGTATGGAAGCAAATACTGCAGATTTCTTAGACTTATTAAACGAACCTGCATAATATGAATTTAAGAGGAAGAAATAAAGTAAGTCCGGAGTTTAGTATGTCTTCTATGACAGATATAGTATTTCTGTTATTAGTGTTTTTTTTATTGACATCTCCAGCGATTACTCCAGAAGCTTTGGATTTAATATTGCCAAAAGCTAAAGGAAAGAGTTCTAATGTACAAAACATATCGGTGAGTATCACCAATAAATTGCAGTACTATATTGATGAAGAACGTATAAGCCAAAGTAGATTAGAGTCAGAATTACTGTCTCGATTACAAGGAAAAAAAGAACCAACCATTATTCTAAGAGCAGAAGAAGGAGTTCCTATAGAAAAAGCGGTTGGAGTGATGGATATTGCAAATAGAAATAAATTTAAAGTTATATTGGCAGTAAGGCCAGAATGATAATGATAAAACTAGATACAAAACATAAAAGAAAATCCTTTATATTGACAGTAATTGTACATATAGGGATTCTCTTTTTATTATTTTATCTAAGTTTAAGTTATATAGAACCAGAAGAAGAAGCTGGTATTGCAGTTAATTTTGGAACAACAATAACAGGGTCAGGTAAAATACAGCCAGATCAGCCTATTAAATCTTCACCCAAACAAACTGCTCCAGAGCCTGTTTCATCCGTTCCAGAGCAACAAGATCATTCTCCTCAAATCACAGATAAGGTAATTACCCAAGACATAGAAGATGCTCCTGTAATAGAAAAAGAGGCAAAAAAGAAGCCTAAAAAAGAGGTGGATAAGCCTAAAAAGAAAGCTAATCCTAATGATCAAAAACTTGTAGAGAATACTGTAAAAGATAAACCTGTAAAAAAGGTAGAAGAAAAGAAGCCAGATCCAAAACCTGATAAGTCTACATTAGACATTTTGGATAGTTTTTCTAACGGCCCAAAAAATGATGGTAAAGCTAAAGGAGGAGAAGGAGATGATAATTTACCAGGAGACAAAGGTAGTCGTGACGGAGATCCTAATGCAAAGTCGTATTATGGAACAGGAAAAGGACTGGATGGAGATGGTAACTATCGACTAGGAGGAAGAAAAGCTTTGAACAAAGAAAAATTTGTTCAGGATTGTAATGAATCTGGTATTGTTGTTGTAAAAATAGAAGTAGATCAAAACGGCAAAGTAGTAAAAGCTACCCCTGGTGTTAAAGGAACTACTAATAGTGCTTCGTGTCTAATGGAACCTGCAAAAAAAGCTGCTATGGCAACTAAGTTTAATAGCGACTCAAAAGCACCTGTAAAACAGGTAGGAATGATTATTTATCAGTTTAAACTTTCAGAATAATAGTAATAGTATGAACTATAGGGAAACTCTCGATTGGATGTTTGCCCAATTGCCCATGTATCAACGTGAGGGAGCTAGTGCTTATAAGCTAGATCTTCATAATACAGAACAATTAGCAGCATATTTAAATTCTCCCGAAACCAAATTTAAAAGTATTCATGTAGCAGGAACGAATGGAAAAGGTTCAACAAGCCATATGCTAGCTTCTGTATTACAAGAGTCAGGTTATAAAGTAGGCTTGTATACTTCTCCTCATTTAAAAGATTTTAGAGAGCGTATTAGGATTAATGGGGAGAAGATATCAGAAAAATATATCATAGATTTTATTGCTAAGCACCGATCTTATTTAGAAAGCAATCAACTTTCTTTTTTTGAAATGACCGTTGGATTAGCGTTTCAGTATTTTGCAAAATCTGAAGTAGATATTGCAATAATAGAAGTAGGTCTTGGTGGCAGGTTAGATTCAACAAATATTATTACTCCAGAAGTTTCTGTAATTACTAATATAGGGTTGGATCATGTTCGTTTTTTAGGAGATACTTTAGAGAAAATAGCTAAAGAAAAAGCAGGTATTATAAAAAAACATATCCCAGTTGTTATAGGAAGAACAACTTTAGAGACTAAAAAAGTTTTTATAGAAAAAGCTGCAGACCGTAAAAGTGATATATACTTTGCTAAAGAATATGCAGGAGTGATTTATGAGTCTGATTTAAAAGGAAATTACCAAAAAGAGAATATAAAAACGGTATTACAGACAATTTTGGTTTTACAAAATAAAGGATGGGTAATTGATGAAATTCATATTAAAAATGGGTTCAGTAAAGTTGTAGCGAATACAGGACTGTTAGGGAGGTGGCAAGTTATAAAAGAAAGACCTAAGGTAATTTGTGATACAGCACATAATAGTGATGGATTATTGATAGCTTTAGAGCAACTATTAGAAGAGGATTATGATCAATTACATATAGTTTTAGGAGTGGTTGATGATAAAGATTTAGATACTATTCTACCATTGTTTCCTGCCCAGGCAAAGTATTATTTTTGTAAACCAGATATTTTAAGAGGTTTAGATGAAGAAGAATTAAGAAAAAAAGCGTTAAAATTTGGTTTAACTGGAGATAGGTATAAATCTGTAAAAAACGCCTATACGTCTGCTTTACAGATGGCTGCAGATGTGGATGTGATTTATGTAGGGGGTAGTACATTTGTTGTTGCAGAAATAATTTAATTTTTTTTCTTTTTTTCTTTGGTAGATTTAAAAACTGTGCTATATTTGCATCCGCAATCAGGAACAAGGTTGCTTTTTAAAATAAGGGCGCTTAGCTCAGTTGGTTCAGAGCACTTGGTTTACACCCAAGGGGTCAGGGGTTCGAATCCCTTAGCGCCCACACTACATAAAACCATACATTTTAAATGTATGGTTTTTTTGTTTTGTAGGATCAACAAAACGGATAAAGCAGGATCAAGGGGGATCAAGACCAAAAGTTGTGGGATTTTGTTATTATGCAAAAATAGTTGTTAGTCTATATAGGAAGAAATCTACGTTTCTTACACCTCTGAATTGTACTCTAAATGCTTTTACTTTGGCATTAAAAGATTCAGCTGAAGCAGAATTCTATATTTTATTGGATGAAGTCAAAAGCAATTCAAAAAACGTCAAGTATTATCATCGGACAGCTCTTTTATGTATACGGATGGTTTTTTTCCAGTAACGTTACGAAAAGCACGTGAAAAGACTTCTGCGTTGTTAAAACCAATTATCTCAGCTAAATGTTTTATATTATATTTTCTTAATTTAGGGTTAGTTTGGAGTATCTCGATACTATGATTAATCCTTAGGTGATTAATATATGTATTAAAGTTAAGATTTTTATGATCGTTAATGGTCTTGGATAAATATTTAGAATTCGTATTAATTTTATTAGCTAATTCTTTTAAGCTTAACCCCTTTTTTAAAAACCCTTTTTTAGCTTCAAACTTATAGAGTGATTTTAATATTTCCTTGGTTGTTTCTTCTGAAATTTCATTATTATTAGAAGTTTGTTTTGGTTTATTTTTCTCTAAAATTAATGACATTAGTTCTGCTCGATTTTTAATTTTTGTCTTTTTAAAGATATTCGAAACATAATTTAGAACTAAATCTTCAGACATATAAATATCTTTACTTATTTCAAAATAATTATAGCCTTTAATAATAAGTAACATGATTTCTTTTTCTGTGCTAGATAAGCCATAAAGACTAACAAGGTAGTCTTGTTTATCAATAGTTTTATTTGAAGATTCTTTCTGTAATTTTTCAAGTAAGTCTTGTTCTATTTTTGAATTATAGATTTGATGTTTTAGATAATTTAAAGAAATTATAAAATAACCACTACTAAATGCAGAATGCTCTATAAATTGGTTGTCTCCTAATATTAAAATTATAACTGGCAAGGAAACAATGCTTATCATTCCTAGTCCACTGCAGAATATTCTAAATTTGTAGTGAGTATTTTTTGCAATTATATAGTCTCTTGCTAAAACGAAAATAATATTTGTAAGACAAGCAATAGATAGAAAAATAGCTAAGATCAAAAAAAGATTTCTAGATAAATTAAGATTCTTTGTTACAAGATATGGAAGTAAAAAAAGAAAGATAAATGATATCAGAATAGAGTAAATGATATTTTTTATGTTCAAAAACTGTATTGGTTTTATATTGTGCTCTTTGTAAATAAAGTAGAGAAAATATATAGCAGTACTTATTCCTATAATCCAAGCAATTATGTTTTGATATAACATCTTGATTGGTATGTCTCCATCAGGAGTTAATCCAGAGATAGTATTGTAAAGGATAAATAACAATGTTAGTAAAAGAAAGCGAAGTCTTGATTTACTGTCTGGCTTAAATAAAAAATATATTGTTTGAAATGATAGTATAAACAACTGAATTGATAAATAAATAAAAGTAGTGATGTGTATCTCTGTGGCAAACATATTATTCGTATTTTAAAAAATACAATGGATGATTTAATGATTTATTAAGTCAAAAATTTCGAAACCATTTTAAAGTATAATCTTTGGTTGTTTTCAATTGTAATTTTAAATAGACTGTTTTTTTTGAATTTTTATATTTCCCAAAACTTCCAGTACTAACATCTTTTCTATTCCGTTAAATTGGAATTTTGGAGTTCTTAAACCTAAACGGTCTTTTTTTGTTTAAAAACAAAATTTATTGAATTAGGGTCTTTAGTTTTATAAAAGAATCTCATAAAAGATTCACTACTAATTCTTTATCCTGTTTAGAAACTTTGCCCATAAAAGATTAAAATTACGTAGTTAATTTCTTATAAAAAACGTGATTTTTTATAAAACAGGAGTTTTTGATTTTTTTTTATTGTAAAAATTTGAAAATCAATTTTTTATAATAAAAAAAACATACACGTGATTCCGTGAATTGCGTGTTGTAATTCTTGAAAATAGTTTACTAATTATGAATTGATGCTAGAATTTAAGGTAATTTCCCACAAAATTTAAGTGGTAATTCCATTTTTTTTTTACGAGAATTTGATTATTTAATAAAAATACCTGTTAATAATTAAACATTCTTTTTTATAAACAGATTAACAATGTTGATTTTTATAAAACAGCATAATAGTTAAATAGAAGTTAAATTGTTAATTTGAGGGTAACATTATTGTTTAAGATTACACTTATATAATAGAATCTAGATAATTATTTGTTATTTAGATTCAAATTTTTAAAATAAATTTTTTCAAAAATGTTCTCAACGTTTTTGAAAAACTAACAGTATGTACTTCGTTAAATTTCTTAGAATAGAAACTATGGGAGTGCAGGAGGCGAAGCCCTATCAAAATATTACTCCAGTTTTATAAATCAAAAACTTCATGCTATTGAAATTTGTCAGTAGCATATAACATTCATTCCGCGCATTAATCATTATTAATTTATGTCAAAAACTCTTAAAACCGGTTGGCATGTTTTGTATGTAAAATCATGTCAAGAAAAAAAAGTATATCAACTTTTACTAGAAAACCAACTTGAGGCTTTTTTGCCTTTAGTTAAAACAATTCGTAAATGGAGTGACCGAAAAAAGGTTATCATTAAACCATTATTCAATTCTTATGTTTTTGTTAAAATCAATTCTGCAAAAGATTTTAACACCACTTTATCCATAGACGGAGCCTGCGGTTATATTCGTTTTGGTACTGAATATGCCTTGGTAAAAGAATATGAAATCTCTAAAATTAAATTGTTCACAAATTCTCATGATATCTATGATATTGATACTAGTGGATGTTCATTAGAAGTCGGGGAGATTAGAAAAATTAATTTTGGTTCATTAAGTGGTTTAGAATGTGAAATACTAAAAGTTAATAGAATTAATAAAATTATAGTTAGGATAGACTCTCTTCAACAAAATATAACCGCAACTATACCTTCTTCTTATCTTTCAGAGGCTGTAAAAATATAGATTTAATTATAGTTTATTACTAAGTCTTATACCAAATAAGAAACTTCAATAGGCAACAAATAACCTTATAACTACAAGAATATTTTGAGTATTATTAAACATAAAATAGCAGCAGATTATTGGAAAGAGAAACTAAATAATTATGAGTTTTTTGAGCAAAAGAGGCCTGATTTTTTTTCAAACAGAAATCTTATTATTAATAAGGATGAACTTGTTTATTTTTCAAAAGTAACCTCTGGAAATGAAATTGCTGAATTCACCATTTTACTTTCGGTTTTTACTGCTCTTTCTCAAAGATATTTTGAAGCTGGTAATTTAATTTTTTCTGAAGCCATTGTTAGTAAGAAAGGCCTCCCTTTGTTATTTGCTTTTAATTCAATAAAGGGTAAAATATTAAAAGAACATATTCAAGAGGTTAAAGAAGAAGTACAAGAAGTCTATAAACATGCTAATTATTCTAAATCATCTGTTAAAAGCGCTGACTTCAAGAATTATACTTCTTTTTTGTTCTCCTATAATAATGATGTAGAAAATATAACATCTCCTTTTCAATTACTTATAAGTAAACTTAAAAATGATAGTTACAAAATTTCTATATCTTTTTCTAATAATTTTATAGAGGAGTATCTTGTAATTCATTTTTTGGAAAACTTCAAGAATTGGATAAAAAAATTAGAGGTACATATAGCTCAACAAGTCGAAGTCATACCTATAACAACAGTAGATGATGAAAAATTATTATTAAATAATTTTAATGCTACAAATATTAATTTTGATGCGAGTCAAACTATTACAAGTTTATTTGAGAAACAAGTAGCAACAATACCTAATGATATTGCAATTGTTTTTGATAATAAAAAAATAAGCTATCGCACATTAGATGAGAAATCAAATCAATTAGCTCATTATTTATTAAAAGAACATGAGTTATGTCCAGAAGATTTTGTAGCTGTTAAATTAGAGAGAAGTGAGTGGCTAGTAATATCATTATTAGCTGTATTGAAATTAGGGTTAACGTATGTTCCGATAGATATTAATTACCCAGAGGATCGTATTATTTATATAGAAAATGATAGCAACTCTAAACTAATAATTGATACAACATTATTAGAAAAATTTGATAAATTTCAGGAAGACTTTTCAAAAGAAAAATTAAATATAATCTATAGTTCAGATACTTTAGCATATATTATTTATACTTCGGGGACTACAGGAAATCCTAAAGGGGTAATGATAACTCATAGCAATGCTGTAGCCTTAATTCAATGGTCACAAAAAGAGTTTGATGTATCAAAATTTGATATAGTATATGCTGCAACGTCACATTGTTTTGATTTGTCAATTTTTGAAATGTTTTATACTTTATCTGTAGGAAAAAAAATACGAATTCTTAGTAGTGGATTAGATATTGTATCATACTTAGATCAAGATAAAGGAATTTTATTAAATACAGTTCCTTCAACAATTAGAAAAATACTTGAAGACGGAAACGATTTAAAAAATGTTACTGTTTTAAATTTAGCAGGAGAACCTTTTCCTTTAGATATAGCAAATAAACTGACACAATTATCTATGGAGGTTCGTAATCTTTACGGCCCATCTGAGGATACAACCTACAGTACTTATTATAAATTAACTAATGATTTATATACAGGTAGTGTACCAATAGGAAAGCCTATTTCAAATACATATGCTTATATACTAGATGATAATTTAAAACTTTTGCCTGTTGGAGTAATAGGTAAACTTTATTTGTCGGGAACAGGATTAACAAGTGGGTATTTAAATCGACCAGATTTGACTTCAGAAAAATTTATAGATAACCCTTACGAAAAGGGAATCAAAATGTATGATACTGGAGATTTAGTAAGATGGCAGGCTAACGGTAACATAGAGTATTTAGGAAGAAAAGATGATCAGATAAAGTTAAGAGGATATCGAATAGAATTAGGAGAGATAGAAAATACGATATCACAATTTTCTGAAAATCTTCAACAAGTAATTGTAGTAGTTAAAATAGTTCAAAAAGAGCAAGTTTTAGTAGCGTACTATGTTGAGAGTAGTGTAGTTAATAAATCACAGTTGCGATCATACTTAGCAGAACATTTGCCATCCTATATGATTCCTAATCATTTTGTTAAGTTAAGCTTTATTCCTCTAACCCCCAATGGTAAAGTAAATAAAAAAGCATTGCCAGATGTAATTTCATCAGATATAGTAAGAGATACTTATGTACCTCCTCGAAATAAAATAGAGGAAGAGTTAATATCTATATGGGAAGAAGTTATAGGAATTAAGGATATAGGTATAAAAGACAATTTTTTTGAACTGGGAGGGCATAGTTTGATGATTTCGCAGATGTTTAATAGCGTTCATAAGATGATGGATAAAAGGATTCCTTTTAAGACTTTTTATTCGAATCCAACTATTGATAGTATAAGCAAGTTGTTACAAAAAGATGTTTATGTAGCCATAAAAAAAGCTCCTATTTTAGATTCGTATACAATAACTCCATCCCAACATCGCTTATGGTTGCTAAGTCAAATAGAAGAGACTAAACAGGCATATCAGATTACTGGAGCTCTATCATTAAAAGGAGATATCTTTTTAGAAAATTTCACAAAAGCCTTTAATTATGTGGTAAATCGCCACGAGATTTTACGAACTTATTTTAAGAATAATGAAGATGGTATTTTACATCAGTATATAGTTTCAAAATCAGATTTTGATTATAGATTATTACTAGAGGATTTTTCTCAATTAGAAATACCTTATATAGCAGCTGAAAAATATATACAAGAGTGCCAGAGCAAAGGTTATGATTTGTCTCAAGGACCATTATTTATGGCATCGCTTATAAAGCTAGCAGATAATAATTTTATATTTTTCGTATCGATGCATCATATTATTAGTGATGGTTGGTCGCTTGAAGTTTTAACTTCTGAAATTATAGAGAGTTATAGACAACTACAGGCTGGAGAAGTTTTGTCATTACCTGATTTATCTATACAATTTAAAGATTATTCTGTTTGGTTAAACGAAACAAATAAAAAAAATAAACAAAAAGAAGCAAAAGAGTATTGGTTACATGTTTTTCAAGGAGAACCACCAGTACTAGAGTTACCAAGTTTTATAAATCGCCCGTTGATTAAAACATATTCTGGTAAAGTTTTAAATTATCGATATTCAAAAGAAGTTTTGTTGCAATTAAAAGATTTTTCACAAAAACATCAAGCAACATTATTTATGACTTTGATGGCTTCTATAAAGATCTTACTTTCTAGATATAGTAATCAAAAAGATATTATTATTGGTACTCCAATAGCTGGTAGAGAACACCCAGACTTAGAGTCCCAAATAGGGTTGTATTTAAATACATTAGCAATACGAACACAATTAGCAGAACAGGATAGTTTTTTAGATGTACTTAAAAAAGAGAAACAACAACTGTTAGCAGCATACTCCTATCAGGAATATCCTTTTGATCAGTTAGTAAACCAGCTTAATTTAAAAAGAGATACTTCAAGATCACCACTATTTGATGTAATGGTAGTATTACAAAATCAACAACAATTATCTGGTTTTAGAAACAGAAAAGAACTCACAGGTATTGCAATAGAGGAGTTTAAAATAAAACAAGAAACTTCTCAGTTTGATTTGTCTTTTGCTTTTATAGAGAAAGAAGAAAATCTATCATTAAGTATTTCGTATAATACAGATATTTATGAAGAATCTTTTATAGAAGCTATCTTTTCTCATTTAGAAAACATATTGAAACAAGTATTAGTTTTTCCGGATATTCAAATAAAGAATATTGAATTATTAACCCCCGAAGAAAAACAAGAAATATTAGTAAACTTTAATGGTAATAAAGCAGATTATCCAAAAGATAAAACCATAGTTGATTTATTTAGAGATCAGGCAAAAAAAACTCCAGATGCTGTAGCTTTAATTTTTGAAGATAAAAAACTTACATACAAAGAACTAGATGAAGAGTCAAATCGTTTGGCTAATTATTTATTATCTAATTATAAAATAGAAACAGAAGATCTGATAGGTATAAAGTTAGATCGTAGTGAGTTATCTGTTATAGCTTTATTAGCGGTTTTAAAAACAGGAGGAGCATACGTGCCAATAGATCCAGATTACCCACAATCACGAATAGAATATATTGAAAAAGATAGTAATTGTAAGTTAACCATTGATAAAACTTTGCTGGTAGCTTTTAAGAAAACCCAAAATAGCACAAGTATTCTTCATGAAGTATGTATTAAGCCAGATAATTTGGCCTATGTGATTTACACTTCTGGATCAACAGGAAAACCTAAAGGAATTTTAATAGAGCATCGTCCGATTGTAAGTTTGGTAAAAAACACTAATTACATTAAAATTACCGATGAGGATAAAGTTTTAGGACTATCCAGTTTTTCTTTTGATGGTTCTACGTTCGATGTTTTCATGCCTCTTTTGCATGGAGCAACTATGGTTATATCTTCAAAAAATATCTTTTTAGATATCAATGAATTTGAGGATATATTGACAAAGCAAAGTATAACTAGTTTTTTTATAACAACTGCTTTATTTAATACTATTATTGAATCAGAATTAGAATCAATTAAAAGTTTAAAATATGTATTGTTTGGAGGGGAACAAGTATCTGTAAGACACGTAAAACGATTTAAGGAG
This sequence comes from uncultured Flavobacteriaceae bacterium, assembly GCA_964353005.1. GTDB lineage: Bacteria > Bacteroidota > Bacteroidia > Flavobacteriales > Flavobacteriaceae > Aquimarina. The sequence goes on from CAYGUC010000016.1 coordinate 15,624, forward strand.
TTGTATCCTAACGTTAAACTTCATCATGTATATGGGCCAACAGAAAACACAACATATTCTACCTATTATCCTGTAAACGATATTCGAGAAAATATACAAACGATCCCTATTGGGGAAGGGATATCTAATAGTACTTGTTATATTTTAGATAATAATCGCAATCTAGTTTCGATAGGAGTAATAGGAGAAATTTATTTAGGAGGTGATGGTTTGGCAAGAGGCTATCTAAATAGAGAAGATTTAACTATAGAAAAATTTGTTCCCCATCCCTTTCAGCCTGGAAAAAGATTGTATAAAACAGGTGATTTGGCAAGATGGACACCTGATGGATTAATCGAATTTGTAGGAAGAATAGATGATCAGGTAAAAATAAGAGGATATCGAATTGAGTTAGGAGAGATCGAGAATGTTTTATTATCACAGTCAGGAATACGTCAAGCTGTAGTTGTGGTTAAGAAACAAGATATAGGTTTGGTACTAGTTGCCTATATTGTTTCAGAATCAGATTTGGATAAGAAAGAATTAAAAGTGAAGCTCAGTAGAGATCTTCCAGGGTATATGCTGCCAAATTATTATGTGCTATTAGATGCAATTCCATTAACTCCAAATGGAAAAGTTGATAAAAATAATTTGCCAGAGACTACAGGAGAGAATATCCTGAAACATGAATATATAGCTCCAAGAACGACAACAGAAAAGGAGATTGCATTGATATGGCAAGATGTTTTGCATATAGAACAGATTGGTGTTACAGATAATTTCTTTGAATTAGGAGGGCATAGTTTAATGATTTCTCAAATTATTAATCGTATCTATAAAAATATGGGTAAGAATATTTCGTATTCTTTATTCTATAATAATTCGACTATAGAGAAATTATGTAACACATTAAAAGACCAAGAATTTTTATCTATAGATTGTGCAGAAGAATCCGATTTTTACCCTACGACCCATTCACAACAAAGGCTATGGTTTTTAAGCCAATTTAAAGAAGGGACTCAAGCATATCATATAACAGGTGCAGTGGCTTTAGAAGGGGATATTAATATTAACCATTTTGTTAGAGCTTTTAACTATGTGATTGATCGTCATGAAATATTACGTACCTGTTTCAAAAACAGTGATAATGGCGTTTTACATCAGTATATTGTTTCGACAGTAGATTTGGATCTTAACTTATCTATAAAAGATTTTTCTGAATCAATATCGCCAGATAATTCTATAGAGGAGTATATAAAAGAAGAACAAAATGTCCCTTACGATTTATCCAAAGCGCCTTTATTAAAAGCGTCATTATTAAAAAGAGGAAATAATCATTATGTATTTTTCTTATCGATGCATCATATTATAAGTGATGGGTGGTCAATAGAGATTTTAACTTCAGAAATTCTAGAGGGATACAGGTTGTTACAATCAGAACAAGTTTTGAAACTACCAGATCTATCCATACAGTTTAAAGATTATGCAGTTTGGTTGTCAAGAACAAATACTATAAGTTCACAAAAGGAGTCAAAAAAATATTGGTTAGATGTTTTTCAAGGAGAATTACCAGTATTGGAGTTGCCAAGTTTTAAAAAACGACCGTTGATAAAAACGTATTCAGGTAATGTGTTGACTTATAGTTACTCAGAAAAAGTTTTGTCAAGATTGAAACATTTTTCACAGATACATCAAGCTACATTATTTATGACTTTGATGTCTGGGGTAAAAACGTTACTTTATAGATACAGTAATCAAAAAGATATTATTGTTGGTACACCTATTGCGGGTAGAGAACATCCCGATTTAGAATCTCAGATAGGATTATATCTTAATACATTAGCAATCAGAACTCAATTTGATGAAAAGGATAGCTTTTTGGATGTACTCCAGAAAGAGAAACAACATTTATTAGATGCATACTCCTATCAGGATTATCCTTTTGATTTACTTGTAGAGCAACTTAATTTAAATAGGGACACTTCTAGATCACCATTGTTTGATGTAATGGTAGTGTTACAAAATCAACAACAACTATCTGGTTTTCAATATAGAGAATCGATAGAAGGACTGGCTGTAAAGGAGTTTGATTTAGGTTCAGAGTCTTCTCAATTTGATTTGTCTTTCGCTTTTATAGAGAAAGAAGAAAATCTATCATTAAGTATTTCGTATAATACAGATATTTATGAAAAACCTTTCGTAGAAGGAGTTTTCTCACATTTGGAGCAAATTTTTTTACAGATACTATCTTCACCTTCCATACCAATAAAAGCAATAGAATTACTTACAATAGATGAAAAACAAATTATTTTATCAGAATTTAATAGTACAAAGATTGTTTATGATACAGATAAGACAATAGTAGATTTATTTGAAGAACAGGTTGTAAAGACACCAGATGATATTGCTATTGAGTATGAAGGTGAATTGTTAACATATAGTATGCTTAACGAAAAATCCAATCAGTTAGCTCATTACTTAAGAAAAAAAGCAGGCATAACCGAAAACGATTTTGTTGGAGTCAAGATAGCAAGGAGTGAAAAATTGTTAATTACTTTATTAGCAGTACTCAAATTAGGAGCAGCTTATGTTCCAATAGATATAAATTATCCTCAGGACAGAATTAATTATATAGAAAAAGATAGTAATTGTAAATTAGTAATTGATGAGGATGAGTTAATTCATTTCCAACAAAATCAAAAAAAATACGCCAAAGAAAACATAGATCATACTATAAAACCGGGTGATCTGGCATATATTATTTACACTTCAGGAACTACAGGGAGTCCCAAAGGGGTTATGATTAGACATCAGAATGCCGTTGCTTTAATTAATTGGGCAAAGGAGGAATTTAAAAATACTGATTTTAATGTAGTTTATGCTTCGACCTCACATTGTTTTGATCTCTCTATTTTCGAATTATTTTATACACTATCTGTAGGTAAGAAAATAAAATTGCTTGATAGCGCATTAGAAATAGGTAAGCACTTAAAAAAAGATACTAAGGTATTACTAAACACAGTTCCATCTAGTATTAGAAATGTATTAGACCAAGAGTATGATTTAACTAATGTAATTGCAATTAATTTAGCAGGAGAGGCTTTTCCTGTGGATATTGCTCAAAAGCTCTTAGCATATAATACAGAGATTAGAAATCTTTATGGACCATCGGAAGACACTACATATAGCACATGCTATAAATTATCAAATACGAAGACATATAGGTCAATTCCGATAGGAAAACCAATAACAAATACTCAAACTTATATTTTGGGAGAATGTATGCAATTATTACCAATAGGAGTTGCGGGTAAACTTTATGTTTCTGGAGATGGATTGGCCAGTGGTTATCTAAATCACGATAAGTTAACGTCAGAAAAATTTTTAGAAAGTCCTTTTTTGAAAAATGAACGAATTTATGATACAGGAGATTTAGCAAGATGGCTACCAGATGGTACTATAGAGTTTTTAGGCAGAAAGGATAATCAGGTAAAAGTAAGAGGGTACAGGATAGAATTAGGGGAAATTGAGGTTGCTATTAAGTCATTTTCAGAAAGTATACTCCAAGTTCTAACAGTTATAAAAGAAGTAAATGGAGTAGCAGTTTTAATGACTTATTATTCAGAAAAAAGTACTATTGATACAAAAGAACTGCAACTATATCTTCTGGGTAAATTACCTGCATATATGATTCCGAGTTATTATATGTCTTTAGAAACTATCCCTTTAACTCCCAATGGGAAGATAGATCAGAAAGCGTTACCCGAGATAGTACCTAGTAATCTTATCAGAAGAGATTATGTTGCTCCGCGCGATGAATTCGAAAAAAAATTAGCGATTATTTGGCAAGAAATATTGAATATAGAAAAAGTGGGTGCCAATGATAGTTTTTTTGAATTAGGCGGTCATAGCTTAAAAATTACAAGACTGATGAATGATATTTATAAAATATTTAATGTAAAAATTACCACTAGCGCATTATTTCATAATAATATTTTAAAAGAACAATCTTACATAATTCAAAGCACACTTAACCCCAAAGAAAGCTTGCTTAATAACACTATAGAAAAAGATGTTGAAGTTGAGAAATTCTCTTTATAGATTTCACGAAAACATCTTATTGCAAATCCTTTAGGAAGTTTATTATAAGCTACCATATGTTTTTCTCTACTCAATTTTGTGGATGTAAAATATATAGTATTCAAATACAAATTTGTATCAAATAGATTATTGTAAATATTAGAATTTACATTACTAAGAATTTTAGATCCAATATTATGCAGAAACTATTTAGTAAATTAAATAAGTTAAAAATCTCTATAGATTTAGTTAATGATCAGTTAGATATTGTTGCTCCAAAAGGCGTAATGACAAAGGAGTTATTAAATGAAATAAAAGAACATAAAGAGGGTTTGATAAAATTTATTTCAGCTCAAAAGAATAGTTTGCAAGTAGAATACGTTCCGATTAACTCGTTAGGTGCAAAAGAGAATTACGTTTTATCTTCTGCACAGCGCAGGTTATGGCTTTTAAATCAAATTAATGAAGGTAATACGGCATACAATATGTCAAGTACTTTTAGAATTACTGGAGAACTGGATATAAAATCATTAGAAAAAGCATTTGACACTCTTATTGAGCGTCATGAGATATTAAGAACAAATTTTGGGTTAGACAAAGAAGGAAATGTTAAGCAAGTAGTTTTAGCTGCTACAGAAAGTAAATTTGTACTTGAGTGTGAAGATGTAAGCACAAGAAAAAATAAAGTTGAAATCATTAAAGAGGATATTACTAAAGAAACAATATATTCATTTGATATAACATCAGAATCTTTATTAAGAGCCAAATTACTTAAAACCTCAAAGAATGACTATGTATTTTCTTTTGTGATGCATCATATTATCAGCGATGGCTGGTCAATGCAAGTTTTAAGTAAAGAAATTTTTAAACTTTATGATGTTTACACTAAAGGAAATAAAAACCCTTTGATACCTCTTCCTATTCATTATAAAGATTATGCAGCATGGCAGCAGGAACAATTAGAAAATGGAGAACTGGATGAACATAAACAATATTGGTTAGAACAGTTTAGTGGGGAACTCCCTATACTTAATTTACCTAGTTCTAATGTTAAACCAAATACTGAAACCAATGAAGGGAGGGTTATTAGAAAATCGTATAATGCGAATATTATAGGGGCTTTTAAACAATTATGTAAAGAAGAAGATACTACTTTGTTTATAGGACTTATGTCCATTGTTAAGTTCTTACTATTTAGATATACTAATCAAAATGATATAATAGTAGGTACACCAGTATCTGGAAGAGAACATCCAGATTTATTAGAACAATTAGGTTTCTATATCAATCTTTTAGGTTTAAGAACAAATGTCGATGATCAAGAAAGCTATACAGAATTACTTTTAAAGTTAAAGAAGAATACTCTTAATGCTTATAATCATCAGAATTATCCATTTGATAAAGTGGTAGAAGATCTTCTTTTGGGAGGAAATCCGTTATTTGATATAATTTTAACCCTAGAAAATAAAGAGAATAATAGAGTAAAAGAACAAAAAATAGGTGAATTATCTATTGAAGAGTGTCACTTAGTTGAAGTGACAACTTCAAAATTTGGCTTAGAGTTTGTTTTTAAGGAAACCGATAATGGACTAGATTTATTTCTAACATATAATACATCAATTTATGATCATAATTTTGTTCAGCAAATTACAACTCATTTAGAAACAGTATTTAATCAAGTTATAGATAATCCTAAAGCTCCGATGCATAATATATGTCTTCTTTCAAAAGAAGAAAGACAAAAGGTTTTATCTGAGTTTAATGATACTCAAACGATATATCCAAAGAATAAAACATTTTTAGAATTATTTAAAGACCAGGTACATAGAACTCCGGACAAAATAGCTATTGTTGATACTAATAGAAATCTGACATATAAAGAGTTGGACTCAATATCTGATAATTTTGCTCATTATTTATTAAAAGAATACGCCATAAAGAATAAGGATTTGGTGGGGGTGAAATTAGGCCGAAGTAAATGGCTTATTATTTCAATGTTAGGTATATTAAAGTCAGGTGGAGTATATCTTCCAATTGACCCAAATTATCCAAAAGATCGTATAGTTTATATAGAGAAGAATAGTGCATGTAGAATAACTATAGATAAACAATTTATAGCAGTATTTAAAGAACAAAAACCAATTTATGATGCTATAGAAATAAAGAGAAACCCTAATGATTTAGCTTATGTAATATATACTTCTGGTTCAACAGGTAAACCAAAAGGAGTAGTAATAGAAGACAAAAACTTATTGAATTTGTGTTATTGGCATATTAATTACTATGGAGCTAATGAATCTAGTAGAGCTACTTTATTCTCAGGACCAGCTTTTGATGCTTCAATATGGGAAATTTGCCCTTACTTAATTAGCGGAGGCACTCTTTACCCAATATCAGATAATGATACTAGAATTGATACACAACGATTATCCGTTTTTTTGAAAAAAAATAACATAACTCATTGTTATTTACCGACTCAGATATGCCAAGATTTGGTGGAAGATGAATTTTATAAAGATGACTTAATAATAGTCACAGGTGGTGATGTTTTAAAATTAGGGAAAGAAACAAATCTTACAATTTATAATAACTATGGTCCCACTGAAAATACCGTAGTGACTACCTCATATCTGATTCAAAAAAATAATACAACTAATATTCCAATAGGGAAACCAGTTTCAAATACGCAAGTATATATATTAGATGATTCCCTTAATCTTTTGCCAATAGGTTTTATAGGAAGACTTTTTGTTTCAGGCGATAGTGTTGCAAGAGGTTATTTAAATCGTCCGGAATTAACTAATGAAAAATTTGTAAATAACCCTTTTATAGAAGGCAAGAAGATGTACGATACAGGTGATCTTGCTTATTGGCTACCTGATGGTAATATTGCATTTGCGGGAAGAAAAGATGAGCAAGTAAAGATAAGAGGATTTAGAATAGAACTGGGCGAAATAGAACAATTACTAATACAACAAAAAGATATAAAACAAGCCTTAGTATCAGTAAAAGAGATACAAGATCAGAAGCAATTGATAGCTTATGTATTATCTGAAGGAATAGTGAACAGACAAAAGTTAAAATCACTACTTCAGAAAGAGTTGCCAGTGTATATGATTCCTTCCTGTTTTATAGAAATAGAAAGTATTCCATTAACTGCCAATGGAAAAATAAATAAAGATGTTTTACCAAAACCAACAGAAAGTGATTTTGTACATATCAATGAATTTATCAAAGCACAAACTAAACTAGAGGAAGAACTGGTAAAAATCTGGAGAGAAGTTTTAGGTGTTAAATCTATAGGAGTAAAATCTGTTCTTTTTGATTTGGGCGGGAGTAGTATAAGTATTGCCAAAATAATCAACAAGATAAAGTTAGAAACCGGCTATAGCATAACATTTAAGGATGTATTTGAGAACCCTACCATAAAAGGAATTATTCCATTTTTAAAGGAAAGTACCCAAGATATTGAAATTCCGAATATTCCTGAACAAGAGTCATACCCTCTTACATCTGCACAATTAAGATTTTGGTTATTATGTCAGATGCCAGAAGTAAATAAAGCATATAATATTCCTTTTACAATCAAACTTAAAGGAAATCTAAATGTTAAATTACTTAATGAAGCATTTGAAGTACTCATCCAAAGACATGAAACTTTAAGAACTAGCTTTATTCAGAATTCTGATGGAGAAATCAAGCAACAGATTCAATCGATAGATGCAATAGGTTTTAATCTAGATCTGATCACTTTGGATACTCAAGACTCATTAAGTGATACCATTGTTGAATTTAATCAACAATCCTTTGATTTAACCCAAGCTCCTTTAATTAAAGGATGTTTAATAAAAATAAGTGATAATAGTTTTTATTTATCTATTATCGTACATCATATTGTATTTGATGGACAATCTCTTCAGGTTTTAATGAAGGACGTATCCACTTTGTATAATGGATTTTTGTCATCTACAAGAAATGATCTACCTCAGTTAAAGGTACAATTTAAAGATTATACTTCGTGGATGAACAATCTTTCGTCAGACAACAAAATGAAACAGCATCAGTTTTGGATGAATGAGTTATCAGGTGAACTTCCTATTTTGAATATTCCTACATATCAGAATAGACCAAAGATTCAAACATATAATGGAAACAGTCTATCGCACCAGTTAAATGATAGATTACTTAAAAAACTAAATATTTTTTCTAAAACACAAAAAACTACAGATTTTACGATTCTCTTAGCTACGTTAAAAGGGTTGCTTTTTAGGTATACAAATCAAACAGATATTATTATAGGGACGCCAGTACTTGGTAGAGAGCATATAGATTTAGAAAATCAAATAGGACTATATATTAATACAATACCTATTAGAACAAGGTTCAATAAATCGGATAATTTTAACCAATTAGTAAATAATCAAAAAAACACATTAGTTAAAGCATATACTAACTCTGGATATTCTTTTGGAGATATCTTAAACGGAATCAATTTACATAGAGATACAAGTAGGTCACCAGTTTTTGACATCTTAGTAATTTATCAAAAACAAACTAGTAATTCAACTAGTTTTACAAAGCTATTTGATGAATTAAGTTGCGAATCATATGAAGATTCAAAGTCTTCTGTAAGCAAATATGATATCACATTTTCGTTTTTAGAATTTGATGATCATTTAAGTATAAATGTGGAGTATAACATAGATTTATATGAACAATCATTTATCGAAAATATGATTGTCAATTTTGAGAATTTTTTAGAAGGATGTATCAAAGACCCTACTCTAGAAATTCAAGAAATTTCATATGTAAATAAAACACAAAGGACTAAATTACTCAGTGAATTTAATGACACTCAAAAGAATATTGATTTTCAAAAAACGATCGTTGATTTATTTGTTGACCGAGTTCAACTTGTCTCAGAGAAAATCGCAATTGTTTGTGAGAATAAAGAAATAACTTATAGAGAATTAGATCAAAAATCAAATCAATTAGCGATTTATCTAAAGGAAAATGGAGCACAAACCAATTCGACGATTGGAGTATTTTTAGGCCGATCTGTAGAGGTAGTTGTTGCGATTTTAGGAATTTTAAAATCAGGAGCTTCTTACCTTCCGTTAGATCCATTCTATCCGATTAATAGAACCGATTATATCCTGAAAAATAGTGAAACAAAATATGTAATAACCAATAATGAAACTCAGGATGTATTGCCTAATGATCTGATCAAAATAAATTTAGATGATCAGATAATATGGAAGGAAAATAGCGAGGTTGAATTAACTAGTCCTGAACCTTTGTCGATGGCATATGTCATTTATACATCCGGTTCTACTGGTAAACCCAAAGGTGTAAAAGTGTCTCATAAAAACCTTAGCAACTTTATTGCAGGGATGAATCATAAGTTTGATGTTAAATCAGAATCTGATGTTTGGTTGGCCATGACAAGTATGAGCTTTGATATTTCCATATTAGAGCTTTTATGGACCTTGACAGAAGGAAATAAAATGGTTATACACCTGGAGCGCCCTGTTCCAGTAGAATCAAAACCAGAAATGGACTTTAGTCTATTTTATTTCCCAACTCATGACAATACAACAATACAACAAAACAAATACCAATTACTTCTGGAGGGAGCAAAGTTTGCTGATAGAAATCAATTTGAGGCGATATGGGTTCCAGAAAGACATTTTCATAATTTTGGAGATCAGTTTCCTAATCCATCTGTAGCAGCGGCAGCTGTTTCTTCAATCACTAAAAACATAAAATTAAGATCAGGTAGCGTTGTATTGCCTTTACATGACCCTATTAGAGTCGCTGAAGAATGGTCTATGGTCGATAACTTATCAGATGGAAGAGTAGAATTATCGATCGCTTCAGGATGGCATCCTAACGATTTTGTTTTAGCACCCAATAGCTATGAAAACCGACATCAGATTATGAGAGAAGGGATAACTACATTGAAGAATGTTTGGAAAGGAAAATCGGTGACCAGAAAAAATGGAGTAGGTAAAGATTATGAATTCCATGTACATCCAAAACCTATTCAAAAAGAATTACCCTTATGGATTACTGCAGCAGGAAGTATAGAAACTTTTAAATATGCAGGAAGTATTGGTGCGAATATTTTAACACATTTATTGGGTCAGAGTATTGAAGATCTAGAAGAAAAGATAAAAATATATCGTCAAACATTAATGGATAATGGGTATAACCCAAAAAATTATAAGGTAGCACTAATGCTGCACACATTTGTTAGTGATGATATAGATTTTGTAAAACAAACTGTAGAAAGACCTTTTAAAAATTACCTCAAAAACTCTATAAACTTATTAAAACCAATTGCTCAAGAATTAGATTTGGACTTAGATAACGATTTAGAACCATTGCTAGATATTGGTTATCAGAGATTTTATAAAACCAGTAGTTTATTTGGAACTCCAGAATCTTGTCACAGCACGGTAAATAGAGTATACGAAATTGGGATTGATGAAATTGCCTGTTTGATAGATTTTGGTGTAGATCAAGAATTGGTTATCGATAACCTAAAGTATCTATTTGATTTAAAAGATTCAATCAAAAGAGGTAGTGCACAACATGATTTTATCGTTAAAACAATTGATAAATTATCAGAAAGTCAAAGCACAGCTCATTTAATTGATACACATAAAATTACTCATATGCAATCGACACCTTCTCTCTACGAAGAACTTTTGCTAAATGATAAAAGTAGAGAGGCATTAAAGAATATAAAAATGCTTATGGTAGGTGGAGAAGCACTAAAAAAATCGCTGGCGCAAAAATTAATTCATCAAGTAGGTAATAGCATTCATAACATGTATGGCCCTACAGAAACTACTATTTGGTCCTCGGTAAAAACGATAGCCGAAGATGAAAATATAACGATCGGAAAACCAATTGTTAATACCAAAGTTTATATTCTTGATGCCAATTATCAATTATGTCCAGAAAGAGTATCAGGAGAGTTATGTATAGGAGGAGATGGAGTATCTCTTGGATATCTTAATAATGAAACATTAACAGACGAAAAGTTTATTAATAACCCGTTTGTAGAAAATGAAAAAATATATAAAACAGGTGATTTAGCCTGTTGGCTACCTAATGGAGAACTGCAATATCAAGGAAGGTTAGATAACCAGGTGAAAATAAACGGGTATCGAATAGAATTAAAAGAAATAGAAAATGTAATTCTAGATCAAAAAAGTATTGTACAATGTGTTGTTTCCACTATTGAGGAGAATAATCAAACATTACTAGTAGCTTATATAAAAACAATAGATGCAATAGATGATAAGGTATTGAAAGAATACTTAAGGTTGCGTTTACCTTATTATATGCTTCCTAAGCAAATAATTAGACTAGACGAATTTCCGCAAACACCAAATGGAAAGGTAGATTTTAATGCACTGCCCCTTCCAAATGATACTCTAGCACAAGCTAAAAAGTATATTGCTCCCAGAAACGATACGGAAGGGAAATTGTCTGTTTTATGGAGTGATTTCTTGAAAATGGAAAAATTAAGTATTGATGATAATTTTTTTGAAATTGGAGGGAATTCTATGAAAGCATTTCAATTATTATCTCTTATTAATTCATCTCTCAATACAGATTTAAAGGTTCTCTCATTTTTTCAATACCCTACCATACGAACTTTGGCAGAACAGATTGATAATGGTGATACCGTTCAAAAAGTTCAAATAGAAGAAAACGAAATGGAAGATGTAGAGGATTTGATTGATTTTATGAGCGATATATAATTCAACGATACTACTTAATTAATTTTTTCTACGATTTAATACGATTTATTTAATGAAAAGAGATATAGCCATTATTGGGATGTCTGGTAAGTTCCCAAAGTCAAATAATATAGAAGAACTCTGGAGCAATTTGGTAGAGGAGAAAGAGTTGATTCATTTTTTTTCAGATGATGAATTGATAGATCGAGGGATTGATAAAAAAGAAATCAATCAGGAGAACTATATAAAAGCAGCATCATTTATAGAAGACACCAACACTTTTGATTTTCCATTTTTTAAATATACATTGGATGAGGCCATGATAATGAATCCTCAAACAAGAATGATGCATCAGTTAGTTTGGGAAGCTTTGGAAGAAGCTAGTTGCAATATTGATACTTATAGAAAAAAAGCAGGTATTTTTTTAGGAGCTAATAAAGATTTTAATTGGAGTTTGCATGCCATGTTAACTAATGATTTGAATGTAGATCAATTAACAAAAGAGAAACTTTCCAACCCCAATTTCATGGCATCTTTGATTGCTTATAAATTAAATTTTACAGGGCCGTGTTATTTTATTGATACAGCCTGTTCAACCTCATTGAGTGCTACTCATCTGGCTTGCAGAAGTTTACTGCTTAGTGAATGCGGAATTGCGGTAGCTGGAGGTATACGATTACGTTCCAATGAAGATAATGGCTATACCTATATGCATGGATCCATTATGTCTAATGATGGTCACAATCGCAGTTTTGATAGTAAATCTTCCGGGACCATAGGAACAGATGGAGCGGGAGTGGTTATTCTGAAACGACTAGAAGAAGCACTAAAGGATAACGACAATATTTATGCGGTCATTAAAGGATCGGCTATGAATAATGATGGTAAATCAAAGGCGGGGTATACGATGCCAAGTGTAGATGGACAATCAGAATGTATAAAGTTAGCTCAGAAAATTGCAGGTGTTACTCCAAAAGATATTTCCTATATAGAAGCACACGGTACAGGTACGAAAATAGGAGATCCCATTGAGATTGAAGCTCTTAATAAGGTATTTAATAACGATAGAGAACATACATGTGCAGTTGGAACCATAAAATCAAATATGGGGCATGCGGATGAAGCGGCGGGAGTAATGGGATTAATAAAAACTGCATTATCCATAAAAAATAAAACAATCCCAGCTAGCTTACATTATCAAAAACCAAACCCTACCATTAATTTTGATGGAGGTCCATTTTATGTAAATAATAAAACAACAGCATGGAAAACTGAAAATGAAAAACCTCTTACAGCAGGAATAAGTTCACTAGGAATTGGAGGAACAAATGTTCATATTATCCTTCAGGAAAATACTCATCCAAATACAAAGAAGATAACCAAAGAATATAAACTCGTTAGGTATTCTGCAAAATCTGAAACAGCTTTAGAAAGTTATGAAGTAGAGCTACTTAATTTTCTTGAGAATAATCAAGAGATTGATATAGATAGTTTGGCTTATACATTACAGATAGGAAGAAAACAATTTGATTTTGCAAAATATTTGGTTGTCAGAAATCAAGATGACCTTATTGAATCATTAAAAAACAAAAAGGCTAAAGAGAGTATTGTGAAGGTAAAAAACAATTTCGTTTTTATGTTTTCAGGACAAGGTAGTCAATACCCAAATATGGGAAAAAGCTTATATGATTTCTTTTCTGTTTTTAAAGAATTCATGGATGAAGGTCTGGATTTACTTCAACAATTTAATGGTACAGATTATAAAAGTATATTGTTTAATGAAGATACCGTAACCTCTGATCTAATAAATCAAACCCTTTACACGCAACCTATACTATTTGTTTTTGAACACGCTCTTGCGCAATTATTAATTGCCTTTGGGATGGCTCCAGATTATATGATAGGGCATAGTCTGGGAGAATATGTGGCCGCTACTATAAGTGGGGTATTTACCTTTGAAGATGCTCTGAAAATTGTAAGTAAAAGAGCTGAATTAATGTCTAAAGTATCCGAAGGAGATATGCTTAGTATAGGGATGACTGTGGACATGGTAGAGAAAGGAATAATAGAAAATGTATCCATTGCGGCTATAAATTCTTCAGATTCTTTTGTGGTTTCTGGAACCAAGGATAACATAACCTTAGTCAAAAAGAAGTTGGTAGCAAAAGAGATCCCTTATACCACTTTGAAAACGTCACATGCGTTTCATTCAAAAATGATGGAAGGAATTCTTGAAGATTTTGAAAAAGAGCTACAATCTATTTCCCTTAATAACCCTAGGATTCCATTCATTTCTAATAGTACAGGTAATTATATAACAAATGATGAGGCGACATCAATTAAGTATTGGTCTAATCATATTGTTGAAGCTGTGCAATTCGAAAAAGGAATTAAAGAATTGATCAAGCTCGATAACTCAATATTTATTGAAGTAGGTCCTGGAAGGACGTTAACTACATTTTATAAAAAATGTCAGAATCACAAATTAGAAAATAGCGTTGTAACCACAATTAGGCATCCAAAAGAAATTGTAAACGATAACCAATATTTTAATGACTTTTTGGGGAAACTATGGTTAAATGGGTTTGATATCGATTGGACAATCTATTATCAGAACAATCCACCAAATAAAATTTCATTACCTACATATGCATTTGATGAATATGACATTCCTTCAAAAGTGCAGTTAGACGATAGCTTATTAAAATTAAATGGTACAAATCTGATTCAAAAGAACATTTCAGAATCTTTATATATGCCTTCTTGGAAATATTCTCCAGAGAACACCCATAAAAAAACGATATTTTCAGATGCAGATAAATACTTGGTTTTTAATGATGAATCTACATTTTCTGAAGAATTGATAAAAGCACTTACGAAAAATGGAAAAGATGTGTTTACGATCACAAAAGGAAAGCAATTCAAAGCTCATTCATCTATGGATGTTATCATTAATTCAGAAGAAAAAAATGAGTACAAAGAACTAAAGGACTATCTGGAAAATATAAACTTTGATTTCGATTTCATTGTTTACAACTGGGAATTAACCGAAAAACAATCCTCTAAAAATCAAGGCACTTATTTAGAATACAATCAAACCTTTGACAATGTCTTAAAGATTATTAATGGCTTAGGTTTAGATGAAATAAAGAATCCAAAGAAAATAGTAGTTCTCAATGATAAAAATTATAAAGTAACAGGAGCAGAAAATAATAAAGTAGTTAATCAGCATTCGGGAACTCTATTAAATGTACTAGCTCAAGAAAGTCAAAATTTATATGCAACTTTTTTAGATATAGATATTAGTAACTATACAATTAACGATATCATCAAAGAATTCAAAGTTGCAAATAAGTATGATACGGTAGCTTATAGAAATGACAGAAGATGGGTTTTATATTATGAACCAATCATAATATCGGAAGATGACAAAATAGAAACCCCTTTAGTAAAAAAACAAGGGAATTATTTGATTACCGGAATGCTGGATGATATTGAATGTACGTTAGCTGGTCATTTACTTAATGCGTATGAAGCCAATGTTTTTATCTTCTCTAATAAAGCCCCATTTAAGTGGAGCGAAAAAGAAAAACAAGCATATAAACAATTAAAGGAACAACCGGGAAATGTTACTTGCCTTCATGTGGATATCACTAACTATGATCATTTACTACTGGAAATAGAAAATATAGAAAATAAATACGGAGCTATAAACGGAATTATTCATGCAGCCAGAAACACAGAAATAAATGATATTGAGTTAGTATCTGAGATTGAAGATGACATTATAAAAAAACACTTTTCATTACGAGTAAATGGTTTGCTCAATCTCAAGCGAATTATACAAGAAAGAAAGATTGATTTTGTTAAAATATTTTCTAGTTTATCGTCATTTTTAGGAGGAGTATCGTATGGAGGATATGCATCAGCTTCTGCACAGATAGATAGCATAGTATTAAAGGAAGATACAAAATGGTCTATTTTAAACTTAGATCGAGTTTATGATGAAGATCCGTGGATACGTCCTGAGGAGCTTATAAATGCTTTTCATTATTCTTTTTTATATGATAATTTACAACAAATTATTGTTTCTAAAAGAGATTTAAATAATCCTGCAAAAGATACTCATAAAGAAGAGAAACCTAAGAATAATGTAAAAGTAAACCGAAGAATAGTAAAAGCTTCTTTTACATCTCCTAAAAATGAAACAGAAACTAGGGTAATTAAGCTATTTGAAAACCTATTTGGCATTACTGAATTGGGAGTTGAGGATGATTTTTTCGAGTTAGGAGGAGATTCCTTAAAGGCTATAATGTTAATAAACAAGTTAAAGAAAAGTATGGGTATTACATTAACTATGTCTGATATATTTTCTAATAAGACAATAGCTGACATTTCTACATTGATTGAGCAAACAAAATGGATGCAGGAGGGAGCACATGAAGATCAAGAAGAAATAGACACTATTGTTATCTAACTACCAATATCTTGAAAAGAGATGATACATTATCAAAATTATGCTCTTCTAAGGGCAGTGTTTTTGATAGTAGACAGGAAAAGAAAATTGTACCTCTCTCTCTAACAGACTTCTTACATAAATCAAATAGAACCTAATACATCTTATCAAGAATTTGCTTTGGGTATCCGATATAAATAATAAAATAAATAACGAATAGCTATTCAAAAACTATTGAATATGAGCAGTACATCATTCATAAATATAAAAGACCTTTTTGTTGAGCTCCGAGAACAACAAATTAAATTATTCTTAAAAGGAGATGATATAAAAATCACTTCCTATAAAAACAAAATATCACCCGATCAAGTAGCAATGATTAAATCTAATAAAGATGAAATTATTACATATTTGAAAAACGCTGATAAAGATGGTGTAATGTCATCAATACCAGTTGTACCCAAAAAATCCCATTACTCACTATCCAATGCTCAGCAGCGAGTTTGGATATTGAGTCAATTAGAAGAAGGATCTGCAGCGTATAATTTGCCTACAGAAATTGAACTAATCGGTGATTATGATTTGGATTGTTTTGAAAGAGCTATCAAATCGGTTATCGAAAGGCATGAGATATTACATACAGTTTTTAAAGAAGATGACAAAGGAGAACCTTGCCAGATTATTTTAGACCCTGAGGATATATCTTTTACTATAGATTTCAGAGACTTCAGAAATAATAAAAATTCTCAAGAGGTAGCAAAAAAATATATTTTATCCGACGTTTATAAATCGTTTGACCTGTCAAATGGTCCATTGTTAAGAGCAAGTTTACTACAGGTATCAGATGATAGATTCATTTTCTATTATAATATGCACCATATTATTAGTGATGGTTGGTCTATGGAGATTTTAGCTCGAGATGTGATGGCATATTATGAAGCCTATACATCGAGTATAGTACCAAATATTTCACCATTACGAATTCAGTATAAAGACTATGCAGCTTGGCAACTAAGTCTTTTAACTGAGGCAAGTCATCAAGAACATAAAGAATATTGGCTTTCGCTATTAAGCGGAGAAATTACCACATTAGATTTACCCACAAGAAAAATAAGACCAAAAGAAAAAACATATAATGGTAAAAGCTTAGGGACTCATATTTCAAAAGAAGTAATTACACGATTACAAAGTTTTGCCAAGAACAGAGGAGGAAGTTTGTTTATGGGGTTATTGGCTACTACCAAAGTATTGTTATATCATTATACAGGTGAAAAAGATATTGTAATTGGGAATCCAATAGCAGGAAGAGAGCATGCCGATCTAGAAAATCAAATAGGAGTTTATATAAATTCCTTAGCGTTAAGAAACCAAATAGACCCTAGTAGCAATTTTAATGAATTATATGATCAAATAAGAACAAATACTCTAAAAGCTTTAGAACATCAAATGTATCCATTTGATAAGTTATTAGAAGATTTAAATGGAAGAAGAGAGGCTAATAGAAATCCACTTTTTGATATACTGATCAATTATCTTGGTGCTTCAGAAGTTTCAAAAGATGGTATAGTAGGAGATGATATACAGAATTTAGGAAATAAAATGCTCCTGTTTGATTTGGAAATGGATTTCACAGAAGTGATAGGTGGAGTAGATTTTGTTGTTAGGTATAATTGCGAGGTTTATGATCAAGAAGTGATCAAAAACTTTATGTTTCATTATAATAGATTATTAACTAATTTATTAGAAAGTTCAGAAAAAAGTATAGGAACAGTAAATTATTTATTTACAGAGGAATCAGACAGGTTATTGAATGAATTTAATGATACTAAAGTTGTATATCCTTTAGATACTACTGTAGTAGATTTATTTGTGTCTACAGTAAATACCAAACCTGATGGCATAGCGATAGAGTTCGAAAAAGAAACTATAACCTATAAAGAATTAGACCAAAAGTCTAATCAACTAGCGAACTATCTCATTGAAAAAGGAGTACAAAAGGAAGAATTAGTTCTTATATGTTTAGAAAAGGGAATAGATATGATTGTCGGAATATTGGCAGTAATGAAAAGTGGTGGTGCTTATGTCCCTATTGATCCTAATTACCCAAAAGATCGTATTGATTATATATTGAAGGACACAAGATCTAACTTCATTTTATCCTCCACAAGTTTTAAAGAAGTACTTAATGAATATATTTCCTTAAGTGTGATTTATTTAGATGATGATGAGGTTTTTAGTGCTAAAGAATTTTCTTTACCTAAAGATGTTATGCCATCTTCCAGTGACCTTGCTTATGTAATATATACTTCAGGGAGTACAGGAAAACCTAAAGGGGTTAAAATTGAGCATAGGGCATTACTCAATTTCTTATTTGCAATTCGAGATCAACTTGATTTTGATCATAATCTAAAGTTTTTAAGTCTAACTACATTTACTTTTGATATATCAATACTAGAATTTTTTGGTCCATTGATTTTGGGAGGAAGACTTATTTTGATAAGTGATTCTGGCTCTAAAGATCCAGAACAAATCCAAGAAATTATTAATTCCTCTATGCCTAATTGTATACAAGCTACCCCATCAAGATGGAAAATGATGATGAATAATGGTTGGAATCCAGAAAGTAATATCACATTATTATCAGGAGGAGAAGCAATTAGTACAGATCTTAAAGAACAACTCACTGAGATAAGCACTGACGTTTGGAATATGTATGGTCCAACTGAAACTACCATTTGGTCATGTATAACTAAACTAGAAAAAAATCAAAACATTACTATCGGGAAACCTATAGCAAACACACAAATCTACATTTTAAACGATCAGTTATCACCAGTGCCAGTTGGAGCAATAGGACAATTATGTATAGGAGGATTAGGATTATCTAGAGGATATTTAAATCGACAACAATTAACTGAAGAGAAGTTTATTTCTAACCCTTTTGAAGCTAATGAAAAGCTATATATGACTGGAGATTTTGCTCGTTGGCTACCTGATGGAAATATTCAATTTTTAGGAAGAGATGATCATCAAGTTAAACTTAATGGATATAGAATAGAG
The DNA here is from genome assembly GCA_964353005.1 of uncultured Flavobacteriaceae bacterium. Taxonomy (GTDB): domain Bacteria; phylum Bacteroidota; class Bacteroidia; order Flavobacteriales; family Flavobacteriaceae; genus Aquimarina. Next base: position 34,956 of record CAYGUC010000016.1, read on the forward strand.
TTAGGAGAGATTGAATCCGCACTAAATAATGTAAATGGTATTGAGCATTCAGCAGTAATAGTTATCGGAAATGAAAATGATGCGAAGCAATTGGTAGGATATATTGTACTTGATAGAGAGATAGATGATAAAGAAGTCCAAAATATGTTACAAGTGACTCTCCCAGAATATATGATTCCAAGAGTTTATATAAGATTGGATGAAATACCACTTACTCAAAACGGAAAAATAAACCGAAAAGTTCTTCCCGTACCTAATATTAAGCATGAATATGTAGCTCCTTACAACGAAATTCAGGAAAAATTGGTAGGAATTTGGGAAGAGATTTTACAAATAGAGAATGTAGGAATCAAAGATGATTTTTTCCAGGTAGGAGGAAACAGCCTAAGAGGAATCAGAGTTCTTAATAAAATTAATAAAGAGTTTGGATTAAAGTACGATCTCAGAGGTATTTATGTAGAAAATACAATAGAGCTAATAGGAGAACGAATAGAAATAGACCTAAGGTTTAAGGAATCTGAAAAAATAGACGAAAGTGAATTCAGCGAAATTAAAATATAATAAATCAAATTTTCAGGATATAAATAGCAAATAAAAAGATTACGATATGATCATATGTGGCTTAAAACTTACTCATGATGGTGCAATAGCATTGATTGACGATGGAAAATTAATATTCAGTTATGAAATGGAAAAACTGAATAACAATGCGAGGTTTTCAAACTTGCTAGACCTTGATCTTAGATTCTTATCTTCTCTATTGAAGGATAATGGATATAAAATTGAAGATGTGGATAAATTTGTATTGGATGGTTGGGGAGAATATAATAAAGAGACTACAGATAACGAAAACCGTGTTTCTTCTTTTTTTACAAAAATCAAGGATCTATTAGGGCTAGAATTTGAAATTGAATTTGGCAAATATGGAATGCTTGTAAAAGATGAAAACGTATTAGAAGAACAGTCATTTTCATATCCGAAAAATAATTTCTCTTACAATAGTTATTTGCACATTTCGGGTCATCTTATGAGTGCTTATTGTACAAGTCCCTTTGCAGCAAAACAGGAGGACTCTTTTGTACTAGTTTGGGATGGAGGAATGCTTCCACAATGTTTCTATTTTAATAGCGACACTAAAGAAATAGATAATTTGGGGCCTATATTTCATATCAAAGGGGATAGCTATGCTTCATTTGCATCCAATTATAACCCTTTTACAAATTTCGAAGGAGAAGGGCTCTCTATTGCGGGTAAAGTTATGGCTTATATTGCTATGGGTATCTGCGTTCCTGAAGTATTAACATTTTTTAACGAAACCTTCAATAGAAACGAAGGAGATATTTTAAAAGACAATATTACCGACCTTAATACATTGGTCGAAAGATCAACAAACCTTCTAAAGGAGTTTGTCATATATGGTGAAATTAATGATGTAAAGCCTGTAGACCTTATGGCAACTTATCATGTATTTTTACAAGATATATTGTTAATTAAATTGAAAGGTTTGATGGAGCGTTATCCTATGAAAAAGAAGAACATATGTATGGTAGGCGGATGTGCTCTTAACATAAAATGGAACAGTGCTATAAGAAATTCAGGTATGTTTAGAGATGTTTGGGTTCCTCCTTTTCCCAATGATTCTGGTAGTGCTATAGGAGCTGCTTGCTCAGAAATGGTAAAACATACTGATAGATTAGCACTGGATTGGAATGTGTATAGTGGGCCATTTTTAAATGAGTTTCAGGAAAATGATTTCTGGACGAGTACAGATTGTTCTATATCAGAATTGGCAAAAATCATTCATGATTTTAATGAACCTATTATATTTTTAAATGGAAGAGCAGAATTAGGACCTAGAGCTTTAGGTAATAGGAGTATTTTGTCTGCACCAGTATCTTCAAAAATGAAAGGAAAATTAAATGAGATAAAAGGAAGAGAAGATTATAGGCCAGTTGCTCCTATTTGTATAGTCGAAGATGGACCAGCAATTTTCAGCCCAGGGACACCGGATCCCTATATGTTATATGATCATAAGGTTAGAGAAGAGTGGATAGATAAAATACCTGCGATTACTCATTTAGACGGAACTGCAAGACTTCAAACCGTAAGCGCCGATAGTAATCTGGAAATTTATACGCTGTTACAGGAATATAAAAAGTTGAGTGGAGTACCTCTTTTATGTAATACAAGTGCAAACCACAGCGGAAAAGGATTTTTTCCAGATGTACAAAGTGTAATAGATTGGGGAAAAGTTAATGCTATTTGGAGCAATGGGAAAATCCATGTTAAAAAAGAAACAAAAATTCATCTTGAATCAGGACTTTTCAAGATTGCGGAAAGATCGTATTAGTTAGAAAATCCAATCGAATTATCACAAAGCTCTTCATTAAAAAATAAATATACATCATCTAATGAAAACACTTTTGCAAAAATTAGTTAAAGAAAATATTCATTTAAGTCTAAATGAAGGGGAGTTATCTGTAAAAATTCCAAAAACTGGTGTTGATCCAAGCATAATTGGTGAGATTAAATCAAATAAACAGGAATTAATAGCATATCTATCTAATCTTACAGACCCTGGAAAAGCTGAAATACCACCTTTAACTCATCAAGAAAGTTATCCATTGTCGTTCGCTCAAAAACGAATTTGGAATGTGTGCCAAATGAATAATGGATCTGAGGCTTACAATATACCTGGAACTATGGAGTTGGGAGCGAATCTGGATATAGAAAGGTTCAGACAGGCTGTAGATATGGTCATAGGTAGACATGAGGCTTTAAGGACTGTTTTTAAAGTAAATGAATTTGGCGAAGTCCGGCAGTATATATTATCGAGAGAGGATTTAGAATTTGAAATAAATTATTTTGATTATAGCAGTCACGATGATAAGGAAGAGCGTGCTGGATTCGATATCGATAACGACGCATTTATTCCATTTGACCTAGAAAAAGGGCCTTTGTTCAGAGCTTCTTTGTTTAAAATGAAAGAAGATCAATACATTTTTTATTATAACATGCACAGTATTACTGCAGATGGTGAATCTATAGAAATTTTCACCAGAGAAGCAATGGCTTTTTCTGAAATATTGAAAGCTGGTACAGAGATAGATTTTCCAAAATTAAAAATTCAATATAAAGATTTTTCTGATTGGCAATCAAAAAGATTAGAAAAGAATGAATTAAAAGAATATCAAAATTACTGGTCAGGACATTTATCTGGAGATTTACCTCTTTTGGATTTACCAAACCAAAAAGAAAGACCTAAAATAAAAACGTTTTCAGGAAAACTTCTCGGAACAAACATTTCTATAGAATCCACAAAAAAACTAAAGAAGTTTATAAATGAGCAAGGAGGGAATTTTTTTATGAGTTTCATGGCATCCTGGAAAGTTTTTCTTTATAACTATACGTCTCAAGAAGATTTAATTATAGGTACTCCTGCTTTAGGCAGGGATCATCCAGATTTAGAAGGACAGATAGGCCCTTATATAAATACTATTGCGGTTCGTAGTCAAGTGGATCCAAGTGAGAGTTTTCTTCAATTTTACAATAAAGTAAAAGAGACTATTTCAAAATCTTATTCATTTCAAATGTATCCTTATGAAAGAATCGTAGAGGATTTAGAATTAACTGAAATTAGAGGAAGAAATCCCATTTTCGATGTGGTGCTATTAGTACAAAGAGAAGAACAAATATTAGAAGATTTTCAACTAGCTGGAATTGAAAAAGGAACAATTTTGGAAATGGGTATAGGTAAAAAATATGTTGATACTCGTGTGGCAAAATATGATTTAGAGATAGATTTCCGTGAACTTGGCGGTTGTTTTTGGTTTAATATTAACTATAACATAGATCTTTATGAAAGAGAGACTATTGAAGGATTAATGATATCATATCGAAAACAATTAGAGTATATTTTAGATAATTATACAGCACCAATTAATACTATTCCCAAATTGAATCTACTTGAATCAGAACAAATTTAGTTGTTTTTCTACTCAAAAATTGAACACTCAAACTGGATTAACACATTCTGCATAGGTTAAATCTTTCGAATTAGTTACTCTATTTTATATGGGGTGATCCTTAAAACTTCAAGCTAAAAGTTAACACATAATTTCAAATGAGAACATTTCTGTCAAAGCTTATTAAAGAAAATATTCATATAAATCTCGTTGAGGGTGAATTATCTGTGAAAATTCCAAATAAAGGGATTGATCCTTCTATAATAGAAGAAATTAAATCCAGAAAACAAGATTTGATAGCTTATTTAAGTGATCTAAAAAAAATTGGAAATCAAAATTATGTTGGTATTGAAAATACCCCAAAAGCCAAGCATTATCGAATTTCTAGTGCACAACATCGTTTATGGATTTTAAATCAGTTTGAAGACCAGGCTCGAGCGTATAACATATTTACTCAAATAGAATTAGAAGGGAAGCAAGATATTCCAGCTTTTAAAGAGGCTATATTTTCGGTTATAAAACGTCATGAAATATTAAGAACAGTATTTAAGGAAATAGAATCAGGAGAAGTTAGACAGTTTATTTTAGAACCAGAGGATTTCAATTTTGTTATTGATTATAAAGATTACAGAGATCAAGAAAATTCCTATGAAGCCTGCAAATCCTATATTGATGATGACTCTTATAAACCTTTTGATTTAGTTAATGGACCATTATTGAGAGCTGGTTTACTTCGTGTGTCCAATGATAAATTTATTTTTCATTTAAATATGCATCATATAATTAGTGATGATTGGTCTTTAGGAGTTCTCTCTCAAGATGTGATGAGATATTATGAAGCAAATAGAGCAGGAGTTTCAGCGAATATTCCAGAGTTAAAAATACAGTATAAAGATTATTCTGCATGGCAGTTTAATCGAACGGATGGAAAAGGTTATAAAGAAAGTGAAGAGTATTGGTTAGAAAGATTATCTGGTGAAATGCCAAGGATTGATTTGCCAACATCAAAACTTCGCCCTAAGTTTAAAACCAGTAATGGCAGGTATTTAAGCACCTTTCTTTCTGAAGATTTAAGTGATAGGATGTATGAATTCATTAAGCTACATCAGGGAAGCTTATTTATCCTTACTTTATCTGCGATCAATGTCTTGATGTACAAATATACGTCAAATAAAAATGTTCTTATAGGAAGCCCTGTTGCTGGAAGGTCACATCCTGACTTAGAAGATCAGATAGGCTTTTATATCAATATTTTAGCTTTAAAAAATATAATAGACCCAGCAAATGATTTTATTGAGTTTTATGATAAAGTTAAAGAAAATGTTATAAAAGATTTCGGACATCAAGAATATCCCTATGATAAGTTAGTAGAAATTTTGGGATTAAGTTATGATGCAAGTCGCACTCCATTGTATGATGTGTTATTAACATTTCATGGAGATAATGATGACTCTAATGCTAGAGAGATAGATAAAAGTTTGTTTAGTAAAATAAAAGATGGAGGAGCAGTACAAAGCAAAAATGATATAGAATTTCATTTGATGCCTTTGGGAGATGCAATTTCATTTGAGGTTATCTTTAATAGTGATGTGTATGAAATCGATATGATAATCACTATGATGGGTGATTTTAAGAACTTGTTGTCAAGTTTCTTAAGTGATCCAAAACAAATTTTAGGGGATGTAGAATATTTAACCAATAAGCGAAAATATAAAATTTTAAGTATTTCTGAAGGTGTCAAGAAAAACTATCCGGATGATGCAACATTTGTTCATCTTTTTTCCAAACAGGTCAAGAAAACTCCTAATGCCATAGCAGTCGTATTTGAAGACGAAGAGTTGACTTATAAAGAATTAGACCAAAAATCAAATCAATTAGCTAGCTGTCTTGTACAAAAAGGTATTAAGAAAGAGGATTTGGTAGCTATGTGTATTGAAAAAAGAACCGAAATGATTATTGGTATTCTTGCTGTATTAAAAAGTGGTGGAGCATATGTGCCAATAGATCCCAATTATCCCAGAGAACGTATTGATTTTATAATAGAAGATACAAATTCAAGTATTATTTTAAGTTCTTCTGGTCTTTATGATATTGTTAAAGTTTATACCGCTAAAGATGTAATTTATTTAGACCAAGAATTAGAATCTAATCAATCTTTCGATTTCTCAGAAATCGAATTATTGCCAAGTAACTTAGCATATGTAATTTATACATCTGGAAGTACTGGAAAACCTAAAGGAGTAAAAATAGAACACAAAACTCTGATAAATTTTTTATTCAGTATGCGAGATGATCTTGGTTTTGATCATGATCTTAAATTTTTAAGTCTTACCACTTTTATATTTGACATATCGATTTTAGAATTTTTATCTCCATTATTTGTGGGAGGAATGGTAATTTTAGTAAATGATGTTGGTTCTAAAACTCCAGACTACGTTAATCAAATAGTAAAAGACCAAAAACCAACTTGTATACAAGCTACACCAACTCACTGGCAAATATTAATTAATAATGGTTTGGATACAAATAGTGATATTACCTTACTTTCAGGAGGAGAGGCAATTAGTGAAGAATTAAAAGAACAGCTTACAAATATAAGTTTTAACGTTTGGAATTTATATGGGCCTACCGAAACTACTATATGGTCATGCATATCTAGACTAGAAAAGAACCAGAAAATAACAATTGGGAAACCCATTGCAAATACTCAAATACTGATACTTGATGAGTACTTATCCTTGGTACCAAAAGGTGCTGTTGGGGAATTATGTATTAGTGGTTTAGGATTATCAAGAGGGTATTTAAATCGAGATAAATTAACTAACGAAAAGTTTGTTCAACATCCTTTTAAAAAAGAAGAACGCTTATATAGAACGGGAGATTTAGCAAGATGGACACCAGATGGAACTTTAGAATTTATAGGAAGAAAAGATGATCAAGTAAAGATACGCGGTCATCGAATAGAATTAGGAGAAATAGGTAATGTGTTATCCACTTTAGAAGAGATTGAAATGGTGGTTGTAGTGGCTAAAAAATCTATTTCGGGAGATAAAGATTTGGTAGCATATTACACCTGTTCAACTGATTTGAATTCGTCAGATTTACGACACTATTTACAAGAGCATTTGCCATCTTATATGGTGCCTAATTATTTTGTCGCTATTAAGGAAATGCCATTAACCGCAAATGGTAAGATTAATCGTAAAGCTTTGCCCAATCATGAAGACTTAGAATTAAACAATGGCTTTGAATATGTTCCAGCGCGTAATGAAATAGAAAAAAAACTTGTTTCTATTTGGGAGAAAGTCCTAGGAAGAGTAAGAATAGGTATTAAAGATGATTTCTTTGATCTTGGAGGACATAGTCTTAAAATAATACGATTAATTAATGAATACCATATAACATTTGATGTAAAGCTTGGTATAAAGGATATATTTTCGAACCCAAAATTAGAAACGCATTTAGGTTTATTATCTTCTTTTAAAAAAAATGATCATTTGATTATTCCAAATGTAGCGAAAGAATTAAGTTATCCAATTTCAGATGCGCAACGTAGATTATGGATATTAAGTCAGTTTGATGGAGGAAACATCTCTTATAACATGCCTTCTAGTATATTACTTGACGGAGATTATGATATATTAAATTTTAAGCGTTCTATAAATAGTGTTTTAGATCGTCATGAGATATTGAGAACAGTTTTTAAGGAAGATTCTGAAGGAGAGGTACGACAAGTTATTTTGGATATAGAGGAAATAGGGCTGGAAATTGAACATAAAGACTATCGTCAGTATGAAAACCCAGAGGAACAAGCAAGACTTTATATTCAAGAGGATTCATACAAACCTTTTAATTTAGAGACAGGACCACTTTTACGATTTAGTTTATTACAAGTTTCTGATTCTGATAATATTTTTTATTTCAATATGCATCATATCATAAGTGATGGATGGTCTATGGATGTATTATCAAGAGATGTATTGTCATATTATAAGCACTACTCTGGAGATGTGTTAAAATTACCTGATTTAAGAATACAATACAAAGATTATGCAACTTGGCAGTTGACAAATTTGACGACAAATGAATATAATGTCCATAGGAACTATTGGGTAGATAAGCTTTCGGGGAATTTGCCGTTATTAGACTTGCCTTCATATAGACATCGTCCATTAAAAAAGACTTATGACGGCAGACATTTAAGCATGTTTTTAGATGAGGAGGATACCCAATTGATCAGAAGTTATATTGAACAGAAGGATGGTACTTTATTTATGTTTTTGATAGCATCATTAAAAGTATTATTGTATCGATATACTGGAGAAGAAGATATCATTATTGGTAGTCCAATTGCAGGTAGAGATCATTCTGAATTAGAAGATCAGATAGGTTTTTATGCAAATACCTTGGTATTACGAAATACTTTAAATGGTACAATTGATTTTAATGAATTTTATGATCAGGTAAAACAAGGATTTTTAGAAGCTTATGCTCATCAAATGTATCCATTTGATCGTTTAGTCGAAGATTTGGATTTGAGAAGGGATACAAGTAGAAGCGCTTTGTTTGATATGCTTGTTATATTACAAAATAAAATAGATTATAAAAGTTCAATAGAAAAATTAAAAAAGGATATAGGGGTATTAATAGATCATGGAAAAGTACCTTGTAATTTTGATATAGAATTTAATTTTGTAGAGGTTGGGGATAATTTAAGATTAGGCTTGACCTACAATGAAAATGTTTATGATCATAATATGATCGTTGGTTTTGTGTCTAATTATCAACGTCTTATTAAAGTGTTGATTTTGAACGAAGATATATGTATTAATGAACTGAATTATTTACAAGAATCAGAACGAGAGGAATTATTGCACGGTTTTAATGATACTGAGGTAGATTATGCTAATAATAAGACAGTATTAGACTTATTTAAGGAACAAGTCATTAACACGCCAAACGCTTCAGCTATTATATTTAATGATCTGGAATTAACCTATAAAGAGGTAGATGAGCAGTCTAATAAGTTAGCAAATTTTCTCTTGTCCAAGTATAATATCGAAATAGAAGATTTAATAGGCGTTAAATTAGAGCGTAATGAATTGTTAATTATTTCATTATTAGCAATTTTAAAAATAGGTGCTGCTTATGTTCCAATAGATCCAGATTATCCAAAGGAACGAATTGAATATATAGAAAAAGATAGTAACTCTAAAGTTATTATAGATGGAGTTGTATTAGAAGAATTCAGGTTATTTAAAGAAACATCAAGTGAACAGCCAAAAATAGAATTAGTTGCTGGAAATTTGATTTACGTGATATACACTTCAGGTTCAACAGGTCAACCCAAAGGAGTCATGATAACTCATAATAATGTGGTATCGTTTCTTGAAAATTTAGAAAATGAATTTAGATTTAAAGGATTAAATATTGTTGCGGCAACAACGAATTTCGTGTTCGATATATCCTTTTTGGAAATATTTGGGACTTTATGTAGTGGGAGACAAATGGTACTGTTTTCTTCAGAAGAATTAATGTCAACAGATTTATTTACGCGTAAATTACAAAAAAATCAAGTAGAAATATTACAAGTAACACCTTCTCGATTTAGTTCCTTAGAGGAAGATATTTTAAAAGTGCCATTACCAAATCTCAAACTTTTATTAATAGGAGGTGAGTCATTTCCTAATTCCTTGTTTTTAAAGAAATCTTCTTTTAAAGAAATAAACATATTAAATGTATATGGTCCAACAGAAGCTACTATCTGGAGTACATATTCAGATATAAAATCAAGTGATTCTATTAATATAGGAACCCCTTTGGCAAATGAGCAGATATATATATTATCAGATCATATGCAATTACAATGTAAAGGAGTAATTGGAGAGATTTGTATAGGTGGTGATGGATTAGCACGGGGTTACTTAAACCGTCCAGAATTAACAAAAGAGAAATTTGTAGAAATCCCAATTTTAGAAGGGAAACGTTTATACAAAACTGGCGATTTAGGTAGATGGTTACCAGATGGTAACTTAGAATTTATGGGCAGAAAAGATAGTCAGATAAAGCTTCGTGGTCATCGTATTGAATTAGAAGAAATAGAACATGTATTAGAGAAACAAGCAGGTGTAAATCGAGGAGTGGTAAATTTAAAGAATGAAGGTCAAGAAGGAATATTAGTTGCGTATATAGTAACAGAAACTACACTAGATAAGCAAGATTTAAGAATAAGTTTAAGTAAGGAATTACCAGATTATATGATTCCGGGATATTTTGTTTTTTTAGAATTTATTCCATTAACACCCAATGGGAAAGTAGATAAAAAATCTTTACCAGAAATAAGTGAGGCAGATGCAATACGAAATACTTATGTAGCTCCAAGAAATGAAGTAGAAGAAGAGTTAGTAAATATTTGGCAAGAAATATTGGGGATAGAAAAAATAAGTATTACAGATAATTTCTTCGCATTAGGAGGGCATAGTTTAAAGGTTACCCAAATAATTAATAAAATTAAAGTTTGTTTAAACAAAGAAGTAAAGTTAAAAGATGTATTTGAGTATCCTACAATATTAGATTTGGTTTCTCATTTAACAGAAAAAACGTATAAAAAAATTCCTCAAACAGTAATAAAAGATCATTATAGTCTAAGCCCATCTCAGCACCGATTATGGGTATTAAGTCAATTCGAAGGCGGTGATATTGCATATAACATTCCTGGAGTATTCAGGTTACGAGGTGTATTGGATATAGCAAAACTGACAAGTGCATTTAATAAAATTATAGCACGTCATGAGAGTTTACGTACTGTATTTAAAGAGGATGATTTGGGGAATATTCGTCAGTTTATAAGACCATCAATAGATGTAGATTTTACTCTTGAAATAGTAAATTTAATAGAAACAATTAACATCCAAAAAGACATACATAGAATTATTACAGAGAGTTTATCACATAGTTTTGATTTAGCGTCTGATGTTTTATTACGAGTAGTATTAGTACAGGAAGCGAGTAATGAATATGCGCTAATCTATAATATGCATCATATTATAAGTGATGGTTGGTCTATGGAGTTATTGATAAAAGAAGTAATGATAATTTACAATGAATTACTACAAGGTAAGGATATAGTTTTACCGGATCTATCAATACAATATAAAGATTATGCGGAATGGGTAATGAATGAATTAGATAATGATAGCTTCCAAGAATCATCTTCATATTGGTTGGATGTATTTAAAGGAGAATTACCTGTTTTAGAATTGCCTACTCAAAAAGTAAGACCAAAGATCAAAACATTTAATGGTAATAATATAGATTATACATTTTCACAAGAATTCACCAATAAGGTATATCAATTTTCTAATCAAGAAAATGCTACCATATTCATGGTTTTAATGGCAAGTATAAACGGGATCTTTTATCGTTATACTAATGATAGAGATATTGTTATTGGTACACCTTTGGCAGGAAGAGAGCATCCAGAATTAGAACATCAGATAGGATTATATTTAAATACATTAGCAATTCGGACACAATTTGAAGATCAAGTTAGTTTTAGTGAATTAGTATCAATACAAAAACAAATTTTACTAGATGCTTATTCACATCAAAACTATCCCTTTGATACATTAGTAGATCAATTAAAAGTGAGGCATGATACGAGTCGTTCTGCATTATTTGATGTATTAGTTGTATTGCAGAATCAGCAGACATTATTAAATCATACATCTCTTACATTGGAAGGCCTAGAATTTCTTCCATACAATGATACAGGAGGATATGTTAGTCAGTTCGATCTTAGTTTTTCTTTTGTAGAAGGAAATCAAGAATTGTCATTAAACTTGGAGTATAATACTGATATTTATGATGTCTATTTCATAAAAAAACTAATTACTCATCTTGAAAACTTTGTAATTAACGGTATCTCAAATCCGAATGAGCAGATTAATCATCTGAAATATTTGAGTAAAAATGAACAAGAAATGCTGTTAGAAAATTTTAATTCTACAGCTGTAGACTATCCAAAAGACAAAACAATACTAGACGTATTTAAGGAGCAAGTTCTAAAAACTCCAAATAAAATAGCGATAGTGTTCAATGATAAAAAATTAACTTATAATGAATTGGATAGCTTGTCAAATGAATTGTCAAATTATCTTTTATCAAATTATGAGATAGCATTAGAGGATTTAGTTGGTGTAAAGTTAGAGCGAAGTGAGTGGTTGATTATTAGCTTATTAGCTGTGTTTAAATCAGGAGCGGCTTATGTACCAATAGATATTGATTATCCAGAAGAACGAATTGAATATATAGAAAAGGATAGTAAATGTAAAGTTACTATCGATAGTGTTGTATTAGAAAAGTTTAAATCATCTAAAGAAATTTTAAATGAGCATCCAAAAGTGATGTTACTTAGTAAAAATGCTGCTTATGTAATGTACACATCTGGTTCAACAGGAAAACCTAAAGGAGTTACGATAACTCATTCTAATGTGTCCAATCTTCTATATTGGTATACAAGTCAATTTAATATTACAGAGAAAACTGTAACAATTCAATTAACAGATGTTTCATTTGATCCAAGTATTGAAGATATTTTTGGTACACTAACGATGGGAGGAGTATATCACGTAATACCCAAAAAAACGTTGTTAAATATAGATGACCTTAGAGAATATATAGATTATAATAAGGTAACAATAGTAAACTATGTTCCTAAATATCTATTTGAACTATTAGGAAATAAACCTAAGATAAATTCAATTGAATCGGTTATTACTGGTGGAGAAAAACTGCAAGAGAACATTAAAATTGCAATTCTTGAAGCAGGTTATACATTATATAATAATTATGGTCCGACAGAAACGACAGTTGATGTATTGAGTGGAGAAATGTTTACGGAATCCAATTATATAGGAAAACCAATTAACAACACTAAAATATATATTCTGGATTCAAATAAACAAATGGTTCCGATTGGTGTACCCGGGCAATTATGTGTTTCGGGACAGGGCCTTGCAAAAGGATATCTAAATAGACCAGAATTAACAAAACAGAAGTTTGTTTCAAACCCTTTTGAACCTAAAGAAAAATTGTATTTAACAGGAGATTTAGCAAAATGGACTCGAGATGGAAATATTATTTTTAAAGGAAGAGAAGATAATCAATTAAAAATTAGAGGGTATCGGATAGAATTAGGGGAAATTGAAAAAACACTAAATACTTGTATAAATGTTGATCAGGCAGTAGTGTTAGCTAAGGATAATAAAGGAGAAAAAGTAATAGTAGCTTTTTTATTAGGTAAAGATATCGAACTTGATTCATTACTAGTAAACTTAAGAAGACAATTACCAGATTATATGATCCCTAGCTATTTTAAAATAGTAGATCAGATTCCATTAAACTCAAATGGCAAGGTTGATCAAAAAGTATTATTGGATCAGACCATAAACGTTGTAAAAAAAGATTTTGTACCACCAAATAATGAATTAGAGATAAAATTGGCAGGTATTTGGGAAAATATCCTTGGTGTGAAACAAATCGGAATGAACGATAACTTTTTTGAACTTGGTGGACATAGTATAAAGGCAGTAAAAATCATTTCTGAAGTACAAAATGAATTTGGAGTCAAAATTGAAATGTCAAAATTGTTCCTTAATCCAACAATGCTCGAAATGTCCAAAGAAATCTCTAAATGGAATTGGATGAATTCAGAAGTGGTTGAAGAGGATATAGTGGATAAAGTTACAATTTAATCAAAACCAAAATATTTAATATTTGAAGATTCAAATAATGTAAATACGCTTTCGCGAAAGCGAACCCATAAATATATACTCGTACATACAGTGATACGGCTTGGTTTAAAAGAAAAGATAAAGGAATTCAAGCTCCTAAGGTTAGTATAACTTACAGTTAAATCCTGATAAACTCAAAGCTTACATATTTAAGAAGTATTATTATTTAAACTAAATAAATAATAATGAAACACCTATCGAGTATAAGATGCCTTAACTAATTTCCCACCTACAATTGATCTTAAATATAACATTAAAACATACATGTAATAATGAAACAAGACGAAAAAAAATATTACTTAAAGTTAAATATGGCTCTAGAAGCGCTTGTTGATAAATGGTATGCTTGGTCTCATCTTATATCACCTTCAACTGCCGCAATGAATATTAAGGAAAGGCATCTGAAAATTATGAGTTCATATATTAAAAACCCTAAAATTCACGCTGCAGCTGTTAAAAAGCCTGAAATGCTTGGTGGGCCTTTTATAGATTATGATGGAGGAAGAGTAGAAGAAATAAAAGAATTATATGATGAAACTGTAGAGAAAAGATCCCATATGCTTAATCTATATGAGGCAATTTTAGAGCTTAATAGTTTATTGTTAAGAGAAGCAAAAGGATTTTCTCTAAATGAATTATACCATAAAATTCCAGATATATTAAAAGGAATGGTAGAGTTATATTATGATTTAAATAACCGACCAAATTTTCGATTTTTCGAATCTTTACTTTATAAAAGTGAGTTTTACAATGAATCATCGCAAACGCTATCAATTCAGCTAGTTGAGTCTGATAATTCAAGATCCTTTTGTCTAAGCACTCCAAGATTAGATGATGAACATCTTATTCATTTAGATATTCCATTCAAAAGTAATTTAATTGATGAGTTATTTAAAATGAAACGTCATCCAGCGTCATATGAAGAAATAAAAAGGAAATTGGACATACCTGATAATAAAGAAAAGCTTTTTAGATCATTTTTCACATCTGAGGTACCTAAAAAATATGAAGGTTACACTGGTGAAGGAATTAGAACTAGATATTTTGGTCATGCCTGTGTTTTGGTAGAAACTAAAGAAATATCAATTTTGGTAGATCCAGTTATAAGCTATGATGGGTATGAATCCGATGTGAACAGATATACCATTAATGACCTTCCTGAAGAGATTGATTATTTACTAATTACTCATAATCATCAGGATCATGTATTACTAGAAACATTACTACAGTTACGTCATAGTGTTAAAAAAATTGTGGTTCCAAGCAGTGGCAAGGGAAATTTACAGGACCCTGGATTAAGAGTTATGTTTGAGAATATTGGGTTTGATAATATTATAGAATTAGATGATATGCAAACTATAAAATTAGATAGGTGTACTATAACTGGACTTCCTTTTTTGGGAGAGCATTCTGATTTAGATGTAAGAAGTAAACTTTGTTTTCATGTAGAAATGCATAATCGTTTTAAAGTTTTGTTTGTAGCCGATTCGTGTAATGTTGAACCTAAGATTTATGAAAGAGTGAGAGATATTATAGGCGAGGTTGATGTCTTGTTTTTAGGAATGGAATGTGATGGGGCTCCTTTATCTTGGTTATATGGACCACTTATGCCTGAACCCATATCAAGAGATATGGATCAGTCTCGTAGGCTTGCAGGGTGTAATTACGATCAAGGTAATAGCTTGGTAGAAATTTTCAATCCTAAAAATGTATTTGTATATGCCATGGGGTTAGAACCATGGCTAGAGTTTATAAGTTCTATTAAGTATACTGATGAGTCAAAACCAATAGTAGAATCAAACAGATTACTGGCTAAATGCAAAGAGTTAAATATTAATGGAGAGCGATTGTTTGGAGAAAAAACAATTGAATATTAAAGATCAAATTAATTTTTTGTTGATATGAACGAGGCTAAAAAATTGGTATCAGATCTTAGAGATCAGAATATAAAATTAGAATTAAACGGAGATAATATAGATGTAATTTCTTTAGGAGTAAAATTAACATCACACCAAATTCAGCGTATAAAGGAATATAAAGTAGAAATAATACAATACTTAAAAAGTCTTAAAGAGTTAACTGCTGATATTCCATTAGTACTAGAGAATTCAGATTATGCTATTTCTGATGCGCAACGAAGATTATGGATAGTAAATCAGTTTGATGGGGTATCTTCAGCGTATAATATATTTGGTTCAAGTTACTTTGAAATAACAAACGTAAGCAACTTTAAATTAGCTATAGATTTAGTAATTGAAAGACATGAAATATTAAGAACTATTTTCAAACAAAACACAGATGGAGAAATTAGACAACATATAATTTCTAATGACGAATTTGATTGGGAAATTGAAGTTAAAGATCTTAGTGACGAACAACATACAGATCAAATAATCAAGGATTATATTTTAAAAGATCAGCGTAAAGCATTTGATTTCGAAAAAGGACCTTTATTTAGAATGAATTTATTTCAGATAAAAGGAAATCAATATGTATTCTATTATAATATGCACCATATTATAAGTGATGGTTGGTCTATGAATGTATTATCAAGAGATATTCTTGCTTTTTATTTAGCATTAAATGCAGAAAAGAAAGCAAATTTACCCGTATTGAAAATTCAATATAAAGACTATGCTAATTGGCAATTACATCAACTAGATAGTTCCTCGTTTAAAGAATATAAAAAGTATTGGTTACAAAAACTAAAAGAATCATTACCAGTTATTGAATTTCCGGGAATGTCTACACGACCGCTAAATAAAACTTATAATGGAAAAAAATTACAACTCTTTTTAGAAGCATCATTAACATCTAATCTGAATTTATTTGTAAAAAATAGAGATGCCAGTCTATTTTCTTTACTTATGACTGTATGGAAAGTATTGATATATAGGTATACAAATCAAACAGATATTATTATTGGAACTCCTGTATCTGGCAGAGATCATATTGATTTTAAAGATCAACTAGGTTGTTACGTTAACACGATCGCTTTGCGATCAGAAGTTAAAGAAGAGAGCTTCGAAAGTTTTTTTAACCAAGTGAAAAAAGAAACAATCGAAGCATTTGATAATCAAATGTATCCTTTTGATAGATTGGTAGAAGATTTAGGACTAATTAAAGATACTTCTCGAAATGCAATTTTTGATATAATGTTAGTAATGCAAAATATCGATGAGCATACTAGCGAAATTCAAAATATTAAAGAAAACCAAGTAGAAGATAAAGGAGATAACTACTCTAAGTTTGATATAACGGTAACATTTACAGAGTTAGGTGATAATTTATTTGTTGATATGGAGTATAATTCTGATTTGTATAAAAAATCAGAAATGGAAAAAATATTATACCATTTCAGAAACCTAATGGAATCGGCAATGAAGACTCCAGATTTATTAATCTCAAAGTTAAATTTCCTTTCTGATGAAGAGAACAAAGAAATACTAATCGATTTTAATAGAACACAAGTTAATTATCCTACCACTACTTTTTTCGAATGTTTTGATAAGTATTCGAAAGTATCCCCCGAAAAGGTTGCGGTTTCTTTTAACAATGAAGAATTTACTTATGGAGAGTTAACAGAAAACATTAATCAATTTGCAAATTTTTTAGAAAAAGAACATGCATTACATAAAGGAGATTTTATAGGTGTCAAGTTAGAAAATACGCATTGGATGCTTGTAACTATTTTAGGAATATTTAAAGCGGGTGGGGTTTATGTTCCTTTACCACCAAATCTCCCAAAAGATAGAATAGATTTCATAGAAAATGACAGTGATGTTAAAGTTAGTATAGATCATAAAATACTGGTAGATTTTATAGATAAGAAAGACACGTTTTTAAATGTTTATAAATCAAACATTGAACTTTCTGATTTAGTATATGTTATATATACTTCTGGTTCAACAGGAATGCCAAAAGGAACCTTGATTAAACAAGGGGCCTTAATGAATTATTTACGCTGGTGCGAATCATATTATTTGAAAAATTTAGAAGAAATTTCTTTTGGATTGTTTACACCAATTTCATTTGATTTAACAATTACTAGCTTGTTTTTACCCTTATTTGTTGGGGGCAAATTGACAATATTTGATAGTAAGGAATCTGTGGAGTATAATTTAAAATCATACTTAGAAAGTGATATTACCTGTATAAAATTAACTCCAGCGCATATAGGAATTATTAGAGAAATAGACATCGTCTCTTCAAATCTTAAAATTGCAATATTAGGAGGTGAGGCTTTATACAAAAATCAAGTAGAACTGCTGTGGGATTTACAACCAGAATTAAAAATTTATAATGAGTATGGTCCAACTGAAGCAACCGTAGGATGTGTAGTTTCTCAAGTGGTTAAAAACCAAAAAGTAACAATTGGCAAGCCAATAGCTAATACAAATGTTTATGTAGTCAATGAACAAGGAATGATTCAACCTAAGGGTGTCTTAGGCGAATTATTAATTAACGGTGTAGGACTTGCCGAAGGATATTTAAACAAACCAGATTTAACGGATCAGAAGTTTATTCCTAATCCTTTTATAGAAGGAACAAGAGTTTATAAAACAGGAGATTTAGTAAAATGGTTAGACAATGGAACAATATCTTATGTTTCAAGAAAAGATGATCAAGTTAAGATTCAAGGACATCGTATAGAACTGGGTGAAATAGAATATTATTTAGGAGAAAAAGCAGAAGTTGAAGAGGTTGTTGTATCTGTTTTTGAAAAAGACCAAAATAAAGATTTGGTTGCATACGTTGTTTTGAATACTCCTCAATTTTCAAATAATTTAAGAGATTATTTGTTAGAATATCTTCCAGTTTATGCTATTCCTACATTTTTTGTAGAAATGGATACTTTACCATTAACAATAAATGGTAAGGTAAATCGAGATCAACTCCCATCTCCGGTAGAAAATAGTATCGGAAGTAATACTGTATTTGAATTACCAAAAAACAAGGAGGAAGAACTTTTAGTATCGATCTGGAAAAGTGTATTGAATAGAGAAAAAATTAGCATTCATGATAATTTTTATAATTTAGGAGGTGATTCAATAAAAGCCATTCAGGTTACCTCGAGATTAAGACAAAATGGATTTAAAATTACAGTATCACAAATATTAACAACTCCAATTCTTTCAGAATTATCGAAACAATTTCAAAGTTTAGACCGATTAATTGATCAATCCGAGACAAAAGGAAATATAGATTTAACTCCTATTCAAGAATCCTTTTTTAAGGATCCAAGGATGTTAAAGAGAAACCACTACAATCAATCAATTTGTTTAAAAACTGAAAAAGAACTAAAAACAAGCATACTAAAACAAAGTTTAAGCTGCTTAGTTGCTCATCATGATATACTGCGAGTAGTTTTTAAAAATGATGATAGTGGCTGGGTTCAGTTTAATAAGGATATAGCTTCTGTACAAATAGATGTTGATTATCATGATTTAAGAGGAGCAGAAGATGAGTTGAGTGTTTTATATAAGGAATCTCAAAATTTACAATCTGGTTTTGATATAGAAACGGGACCTTTATTTAGGTTTGGACATTTTAGATTATCTGATGGAGATCGATTAGTTCTTATAATGCATCACCTAGTAATTGATGGAGTTTCATGGAGGATCATTTTAGAAGACTTAACAAACCTTTATAAAATGCTCCAAGAAAATGAAGAGCCTATTTTACCTTTAAAAACAGATTCTTTTCAATCTTGGGCTTCTCAAATTAATAGGTATGCCAATGGAGATAAAATTGAAATAGAGAAAAAATACTGGCAAGAAAAACTGAATAATAAATTGCAATTACTACCTGTTGATTATATCTCATCAGCACCTATTGTATATGATAAAACGATCTCTTTTACATTAACTAAGGAAAACACAGAGCTTTTACAAACTAAAATAAATGCAGTTTATCAAACTGAGATAAATGATATTCTTTTGTGCGCTTTAGGAATAGCAATTGAAACCACTTTTGGAGTTGATAAAACAATATTAAAGTTAGAAGGGCATGGTAGAGAAGAGATTTTTGATAATATAGATGTAAGCAGAACAGTAGGTTGGTTTACGGTAGTCTACCCTTTTATTCTAGAGAATTCAAAAAATGATGATTTATGCAATTTGATAGAAATAAAAGAGAGCTTAAGGAGTGTTCCGAATAAAGGAATAGGATATGGAGTATTACAATATTTGAACAAGGATTTTGATTTCCCTTTTTCTTCTTCAATCGAGTTTAACTATTTAGGTGAGTTTGTAAATCAAAAAAATAATAATGAATCGTTACTTCACTTATCTTCAGATCACATAGGGGGAAATCTAGATATCAATAACGGTAATGAATGTCAAATGAGTATCTCAGGGATTTTAATAGAAGGACAATTAAACATGTCTGTTTCCTATGATTCAAAAAACTATAGAGCAGATACTATAAAATCTTTTCTAGGTTCTTACCAAAATAGTTTAGAGAGATTGATCAAAAAATTAGAAATACAAAAAGAGAAAAAACTAACTCCATCAGATCTAACATATAAAAAACTTTCCATCTTAGAACTAAATCAGATTAATGAGAAAGGATCGTTAGAAGATGTTTATCCGTTATCTCCTTCTCAGGAAGGGTTATATTACCATTGGTTAATGGAAAAATCTAAATCCCTGTATTTTATACAAACATCATATCATTTGCATTGGCCTGATCTAGATATTAAAAAAGTAAAATTTGCATATGAGCAAATGATCACTAAATATGCTATTCTTAGGACTAGTTTTAGAGGAGATTATGGAGAGCAACCATTACAAATTGTATATAAGGAAACTTCTGATAATTTTTCTTATGAAGTTGCTCCAAAATTTCGGGATGAAGAAAGCATGGATAACTTCCTTCAAGAGAAAAAAAATAAAGATAGGAGTAAAGGATTTAATTTGGAAGAACTAACGCAAATGCGTTTGCTGATAGTGGAGTTAGGAGATGATAATTATGAATTTATATGGTCATATCATCATATATTAATGGATGGGTGGTGCCTAACTATACTATTAAATGATTTCTATTCTATTTTACAAAAGAAGACTGAAATTGTAATGAAACCAGAAATATATCCATATTCAAATTATATTAAGTGGTTACAGGGAGTGGATAAAACCTCTACTTTAAATTTTTGGAAAGAATATCTCATGAATTACGAGAATTCTGCTGTCATTCCTTATGCAAACAAAAATAAAGCAGATGTATTTGATAGGAAATTATATTTAAAAGAACTTAAGAATGATGTTTTTAATAAAATAACATCGTTTTGTAGTCAAACGAGTATTACGCTAAGCGTCTATACTCAAGCAGCTTGGGGTTTTTTACTATCAAAATATAATCAAACTCAAGATGTGGTTTTTGGAGCTGTAGTATCAGGAAGACCAGCAGAGTTAGAGGGAGTAGAAAATATGATAGGATTGTTTATTAATACAATTCCGATTAGGGTAAAATATGATAATGATGAAACGCCATTAGAATTATTAAAAAAGATTCAAAAAGAAGCCATAGAGAGCAATTCTCATCATTATGTTGGATTATCCGAAGTACAATCACATAGTGTTTTAGGTAGGGATTTGATAAACCATATTTTAGTTTTTGAAAATTATCTAATAAAAGAAATTGCTGTTAACGAACAACAAGCATTGCCTTCAGAAAAAAGAGAAGCCGAGTTATATCGCGAATCTAATTTTGATTTTGAAATAGCAGTCATTCCTTCTGTCAATACTCTATTACTAGAATTACAGTATGATGGTAATGTGTATAAATCAAAAACTATTGAGAAAATCACAAATGATTACATACATATTTTAACAACGTTTATTGAGAAACCTAGTGATTCTTTGGCGTCTATAAATATTGATTTTTTCTCAGAATCTTTAGATGACTTTAAAAATAAAAATAGAAACAAGTTAAAATCAATTAAACTTAAATAAAGTGGAAAACGGGATAAGCAAACTAAAAAGCATTAAAAAAAATAGAAATAATCATAGCAGTAATGATGATGTAAAACGAACATTTGTGACTGATACTAAATTTCCATTAGTTATTCAGCCAATAAATGACTCTCTGAATTTATTGTATTGGATTCAGGAAAAACTTTCTTCTTTCGAAGGAGAACTGTTACAATATGGTTCAATTTTATTTAGAGATTTTAAAATTAATACTGTTGAAAAGTTCCAAGAATTAATGTCTGTATTCCCAAATGAATTATTGGAATATA
Organism: uncultured Flavobacteriaceae bacterium; assembly: GCA_964353005.1. Lineage (GTDB taxonomy): Bacteria > Bacteroidota > Bacteroidia > Flavobacteriales > Flavobacteriaceae > Aquimarina. The sequence continues at coordinate 56,957 of CAYGUC010000016.1, forward strand.
AATTGAGATCTTCGCCAAGATATGCTCTTACGGATAGTGTATACATATCCACAACGTATCCGAATGAATTAAGTATTCAGATGCATAGTGAAAGTTCATACGCACCAAGTCATCCTAAGAGAATTGTTTTTTGCTGTATTACACCTGCAGAAAAAGGCGGGGAAACTCCAATTGCAGATAATAGACTTATTCTTAGTTATTTGTCACACGAAACAAAACAAAAATTCAAAGAAAAAGGAGTTCAATATCGTAGAAATCTAAATGGACTATTAGGACTGTCATGGCAAGAAGTATTCCAAACTACAGATAAAGGTATTGTAGAAAAAGAATGTGAATTGACCCAAATGGATTTCGAATGGAAAAATGAGAATTCTTTAATTTTGAAATGGAATAAACCAGCCATTTGGAAACACCCTGTTAGTAATGAGTCTGTTTGGTTTAATCATGCTTTATTTTTTAATAAATATATGTTAGATGAATCAGTTTTATCAATGACAGGGTCAGAAGATGAACTACCCAACAATACTTATTTTGGTGATGGAACAGAGATCTCTGAAGAAGAAATCAAAGAATTAAAAAATGCTTATGACAAGTCAATAACCCAGTTTACATGGAAAAAAGGTGATGTCTTGTTTCTTGATAATATGCTCTTTTCTCATGGTAGAAATCCATATCAAGGAGAGCGAAAAATTATAGTATCAATCTCCTGATTATTCAGGATAATATTTTGTAGAAAATTAAGAAGAACAATATTATGGATTCAGTAGTCAATAAAATAGAAAAATTTGAGTTCTCAGAAAATCAAAAATATTTGTGGGATTTGGGTAATCAAAATTACTTTTATCACCAATTTATACTAGAGTTAAAAGAGGATCAATATGACCATGAAATAAAAAAAGCGGTAGAAGCTTTAATACAAAAAAATAATATTTTAGCTTTTAAGGTTATAAATGATAAAAAGTATAATTATCCTTTCCAGTATGTATCAGAAGATACTATAGAGTATTATAAAGTTGAAGCAAAAGAAAATACTTATAAAACTGTTATAAGTGAAACTTTTAATTATTGTTATAACCCAGAAAAGAATCAGCCAATGCGATTCTGTGAGTTAACGATTAATGATAATTTAAAATATCTTGCTATCAGAGTATATTCTTTGTGGTGTGATAGTTATTCTAGCCTTATGATTTGTAAGGAATTAGAAAGACAGCTTAATCACTCTAATTTGGAAAACGCGAATGAAGAAGAAAGAATAGAATATATTGATTATTGTGCTTGGCAAAAAGAGCTAATCCAAGAACCGGAACAAGAAGCTTTACACTTTTGGAATTCATATGTTTATAATACAAACGAGAAAACACTTTTTAATTCTCAATTAAGAGAAGTAGGTTTTCAACCCAAAAAGAGAAGGGTTTTTGAAATTACAGAAGAGTATGAAAATTTTAAGAAAAATTGTAATAAGCATAATTTAAATACAGAAATCAGTGCAGTTTTACACTATTTTAACTTCTTAAATCAATTCTTTAAAGAAGATGTAACCATTGGATACAACTCATTTAATAGGAACTATGAAGAATTGAATGATACTTTAGGATATGTTAATAAGGTTTTGCCTTTGGTATATAAAGTTGACAAGAAGCCTTTACCAGAGCAATTCTCTATTTTAAAACAAAAAATTTATGAACTACAATCTTTTTCAGATTATCTATCCTTTCATAAAGAGAATAATATTAATGGAGTAAATTATAAATATAGATTTGAATATATTAATTGCTCTAGTATTAATAGTAGTAAGGTTTTTAGATTAGAGGATAGCTTTCATGTTCAAGATAAATTTGAAATTAAACTAGTATGCAAAGATACAGGTGATCGTTTGATTTTTGATTTGTATTATGATGAGAATATTTTTGTATCTAATGAGTTAGAACTGATAATAGAGCAGTTAAAAAGAAGTTTGTTAGATCTTAATAAAAAAGAATTAAATGAGCTTGAGATTAGTGAATTAGGAAATAAAATAATATCAGAATCAAATGATACTTTCGTTAAGTTAGAAAAGAATTCGATACTAGATTTATTTTATAAGCAAGCAATCGAATCCTCTGAACAGGTTGCTATACACTCTAAAAATAAACAAACTAAATATAAAGAATTGGATCAAATGTCAAATTCTTTAGCGAATACATTAATCAAAGATTTTGGTGTAAAAAAAGGAGATGGAGTTGCACTTTTATTAGAAAATTCTGAGATTTTGATTATCTCTATATTGGGTATTCTTAAAGCAGGCGCATATTATATTCCGATGGATGTTAAATATCCTGAAGAAAGAATAAACTTTATTCTCAATGACACTAGCTCAAAAGTAGTACTTGCTAATAAGGAGATGACTTTTTTAAATAAAGTAAAACAGTTTAATCCAGAAAATACAGATTGGACAAAAAATAAGGATACAGTTCATACAAAGATTAATAATGATGATATAGCATATTGTATTTATACATCAGGATCTTCAGGTATACCAAAGGGATGTTTAATTTCTCACAAAAACTTACTGAATTACATAACTTGGGCAAATGACTATTATTTTAATGAGTCAGATTATGGGAATTGGGGAATGCTAACTTCAATTTCTTTTGATTTAACAGTTACATCGATTTATACAAGCTTAACTAGAGGAAAAAAGCTGTGGATCTGTAATGATCAAGATGATGTTTTAAGCCTGTTAAATGAAGTTTTTTTACAACCAGAAATTGACACCTTAAAGTTAACTCCCACGCATATTACTTTATTAAAAGATTTAGACCTACCTAAAACAAACATAAAGAAAATAATAAGTGGAGGAGAACAACTCACTCGTGAGCATCTTCAAATCATAAAAAATATAGATGAAAATATTATTGTATATAATGAATACGGTCCTACGGAGACAACTGTTGGTTGTATAGCAGGTATTTCAAATCAAGAAAAAAAAATCACTATAGGTAAACCAATTAATAATACTAGAATTTATATCCTCAACGAGAGTGAAAAATTATGCCCAATTGGAGTTCCAGGAGAAATAGTTATTGCAGGTGAAGGAGTTTCAATATCTTATTTAAATCGACAAGAACTTACTGAAAAGAAATTTGTTCGAAGTAAAAACGAACATAAATATTTGTATAAAACTGGAGATGTGGGGATGTGGATGCCAGATGGAGAGATAGAGTATTTGGGAAGAAATGATGATCAAATAAAAATTAGAGGATATAGAGTAGAGTTAGAAGAAATAGAAAATGTTATACAAACATTTTTTGAAGTAGAAACAGTATTTGTATTACCTATAGAAATAAATAAGGAAAAAGAATTGATAGTCTTTTATAAAACAAAAAAAGAAATATCTTTCAATGATTTTAAAGATGGTTTGGTAAAATTATTACCAGATTACATGATTCCAAGTTTTTTCCAAAAAATAGAAGATGTACCACTTACAAATAATGGTAAATTAAACAAGACTAGATTACTAGATCTTTATAATAAAAACAATAAAAATGCTAACCAGTTTGTCGCTCCAAGAAATACTATAGAAGAAGAATTAGCAAGTATTTGGCAGTCGATATTAAGTATTGATAAAGTAGGTGTCAAAGATGATTTTTTTGCTGTAGGCGGTCAAAGCCTTAAAGCAACAAGGTTATTGAATGAATATAGAAAAGCATTTGAGATAAAACTTACATTAAAAGAGTTATTTGAAAGTGTAACCCTAGAATCACACGCCCAATTAATTCAGAATTCTCTGAAAGAAGTTTTTAAAGAGATAGAGGTAATTAAGAACGACGAAAGTTATAAAATATCTGATGGACAAAAAAGACTATGGGTGATTAGTCAATTTGAAGAAGCTTCTACAGCTTATAATGTGCCATATCAAGTAGAATTAACAATAGAAGATGTTGACTATTTTAAAAAAGCCATATATGCTGTCGTAGAACGTCATGAAATATTAAGAACAGTTTTTAGAAGAAATAAAGAGAATGAGTTACGTCAGTGGGTATTAACTAAGGATGAGATAGGTTTTGCTATAAATCATATAGATTGTAGTAATTCGAATTATCCTAAAGAAGCAGCTGAAAATTATATAAATGAAGATAGGTATAAAGCTTTCGATTTAGATCAAGGCCCACTATTAAGAACCTTTTTATTTAAAATCACTGAGAAGCGGTATATATTATATTTTAATACACATCATATCATTAGTGATGGGTGGTCAATGCAAATTTTAGAAAGAGATGTTTTTGATTTATACAATTCATTTAAAAATAAAACTAAGTCTAAACTACCGATATTAAACATACAATATAAAGACTATACGGCTTGGTCCTTGGATCAGCAAGCTAAAGGTAGGTTTAGCAAAAGTAGTTCTTATTGGATTGATAAATTATCAGGAGAATTACCTATTGTAGATTTACCTACCCAAAAAGTAAGACCAAAACTAAAAACTTATAATGGAAATAGTCTAAGTCTTTATCTACCTGAGGATACGTGTAATAGTTTAAAAACATTTGTTAATAATAATGGAGGGAGTTTATTCATTTCTTTAATGGCAGCTTTCAAAATATTGTTATACAGGTATACTCATCAGGAAGATCTAATTGTAGGGACAGTAATCGATGGCAGAGATCATGCGGATTTAAAAGATCAGATAGGGTACTATATCAACTCATTAGCTTTGCGCAGTGAAATGAAAGTTGAGGAGAGCTTTATTGAGTTTTATGATAGATTAAAAAATGATACGATAAACGCTTATGATTGTAAAGACTATCCTTTTAATAAATTGGTAGAAGAGTTAAATATTAAAAGAGATACTTCAAGAAATGCAATTTTTGATATTACACTTGTATTTCAGAATATGATTGAAAATAAGGTTACTGATTGGAAACCGATAGAAGATAAAATAATTGACGAAGGTCAGTTCCCTGTAAAGTATGATTTATCACTTACATTTCAAGAAATTGGTAGCCAAATTTGTTTTAATGCCTTATACAATACAGATGTATATGATCAGGAAATGATTAAAGGACTAATGAAGCATTTTAAGGAGCTTCTTTCTCAATTATTGGTTCAATTTGATTCTCCATATTCTAAAATTTCATTTATTAACAATGAAGAAAGAAAACAGCTACTTCAAGATTTTAATTATGACAATATATCACAAGATCAAGATATAGAGAAAAAAACAGTTTTAGATCTGTTTTCTGATCAGGTAGCAATAACACCCGACACTATTGCAGTTAGATGTGGGGCAAATAGTATGACGTATAAAGAATTGGATGTCTTGTCAAATCAACTGGCAAGATGTTTAATAAAAGAACATGCTGTTCAGTCTGAAAGTTTTGTGGGAATTCTTTTAGACAGAAATGAAAAATATATTATATCGATATTAGGAATACTGAAAGCAGGTGCCTCATACGTACCAATTGATCCAAATTATCCATATAACAGAAAAGAGTATATGCTCAATGATGCTAAAGTTGGGTTACTGATTAGTGATACTTCATACATGTTTGATATTGGATTTTATGAAGGTGATCTTTTGGCTATTGATGTCGAGTTTGATCCAGCACAATATTCATCAGATACCTTGGAGGATATATCTCATAAGACGAATGCGTATGTTATTTATACTTCTGGATCAACGGGTAACCCAAAAGGAGTCTTAGTCTCTCATGAGAATTTGTATTCTTCTATTATAGTAAGAAATGAGTATTATGAATTTACAGCGTCATTTCTATTAGTTCCATCTTTTTCTTTTGATTCTTCTATTGCGGTAATATGGGAAAGTTTAACAAGAGGTAGTACTTTATATGTGGTTTCTGATAAAGATTTAAAAGATCCTAAACTCATAGTTTCTTTAATAAGTGAAAAACAAATAAGAGGAGTTTTATGTGTACCCTCATATTATAATTTCTTATTAGGACATCTTAAAAGCGAAGAAGCATGTTTTGAAAGAGTAATAGTTGCAGGAGAAGCCTTAACCATTGACTTGGTTAAGAAACATTATACTATATGCTCAGGAATATTGTACAATGAATATGGTCCAACAGAAAATACAGTATGGGCTACTGTAGCACAAATCCCTGAAGAAACAAACAAAATAACCATAGGTTTTCCAATATCAAATACTAAAGTTTACCTTTTGGATAAACAAAATAATTTGGTACCAAAAGGTATTGTTGGAGAAATGTGTTTATCAGGAAAAGGAATTGCAAAAGGATATCTTAATCAGGAGAAACTTACAAGAGAAAAATTTATTCCAAACCTATTCGAATCAGGTCAAAAGATGTATAAAACTGGCGATTACGCAAGGTGGTTGCCAGATGGAAGCATAGACTTTATAGGGAGAATAGATGATCAGGTAAAGATTAGAGGATATCGTATTGAAATAGGAGAAATAGAAACTGTATTAAAACAAAAAGAAAGTATAGATTCTGTCGTTGTTGTTGCAAAAGAATTAGAACAAGGAAATAATGAGTTAGTTTCATATATAGTCGCAAAAGAGGATGAAAATGTTTCAAGTTTAAGAGCATTCTTGTCTGATAAATTGCCAGATTATATGATTCCATCTTATTATGTTCAGCTAGAAGAATTTCCTTTAACAGCTAATGGTAAAATAGATAAAAAAGCATTGCCTGATCCTACCAGAATTCAAATGTCCTCTGCTACAAAATATGTGGCTCCAGAAAATGAAATAGAGCAAAAAATAATAGAAATAATAGCACTACATCTCAGAAAAGATAGTACTAAAATAGGTGTAGAGGATAATTTCTTTGATTTAGGAGCTGATTCCTTAAAAATAATTAACATCCTTAGTGATATTAATAAAAGCCTAGGTGTAGATTTAAAAGTTCTTGCCCTATTTGAAAATCCAAACGTTAAAGAATTAGTGAAATTGTTTGATTCTAGAATGAGTACTGAGGAGGATACAGAATCTGAGGATGATACAGAACAATTTGACGATATTTTAGATTTAATGTAACCATACAAAGATAATTATGAAACGAAATATTAAAAAAGACATAGCTATTATTGGTATGGCAGGCAAATATCCAAATTCTGATAATCTTGATCAGTTTTGGAATCATCTAGTAGAGGGCAATGAATTAATACAATTTTATACAGATGAAGAACTTAGAAACTTGGGTGTTTCAGAAGAAAAAATTATCAGTAAAAATTTTGTCGGGGCTCAATCAGTTTTAGAGAGTTCTGGAAATTTTGATTATGCTTTTTTTGGTTATAGTAAACACGAAGCTTTGGTAATGGATCCTCAGATTAGGATAATGCATGAATTGGTTTGGACAGCTATGGAAGATGCAGGTTATGCTCCTGATAATATAAAGAATAAGGTGGGGATGTATTTAAGTGCTTCTGACAATTTAAATTGGAAAGTTGGGGCTTTGCTATCAAATAATGAATTGATTGATCCTTTTTTTCTTAAGCAAATTTCAAATCAAAAATTTATTAGCACTTTAATCTCTTATAAATTTAATTTTCATGGTCCAAGTTTATACGTAGATACCGGATGCTCTAGCTCATTGGTGGCAACACACCTAGCTTGTAGAAGTCTTTTACTTAAAGAGTGTTCTGTTGCTTTGGCCGGAGGAGTTGGACTCGACACTAGTACCAATATAGGTTATTCTTATGAAGAAGGTAAAATTGACTCTAAAGATGGTCATTGTAAGCCTTTTGATAAAGACTCTTCTGGAACAATATCAGGAGATGGCGCGGGAATAGTTGTTTTAAAAAGATTAGAAGATGCATTAGAAGATAATGATCAGATTTATGCAGTGATACGCTCTACATATTCTAATAATGATGGTAATAGAAAAGTTGGGTATACTGCTCCCAGTGTAAATGGACAATATGAATGTATAAAAGGAGCACATAGAGTTGCTGGGGTTGACACAAGTTCTATTACCTATATTGAAGCACATGGTACCGCAACAAGATTAGGAGATCCGATCGAGGTAGAAGCTCTTAATAAGGCTTTTGGGTATAACACAGATAATAAATGTGCCTTAGGAAGTGTTAAATCTAATTTAGGACACTTAGATGCAGCAGCAGGTGTTACTGGTTTAATAAAAACTGCTTTATCAATTAAAAATAAATTGATTCCCGCTTCGTTACATTTTGAAAACCCTAGCCCAGAAATTAATTTTGATTCAGGGCCTTTTTATGTGAATGCCAAAAAGAAAATTTGGCAAGAAGATTTTCCATTACGAGCAGGTGTAAGTAGTTTCGGAATTGGAGGAACCAATGCACATGTAGTATTAGAAGAAGCAGAACCGAAAGAATCAAAGCGTGGAAAAAAAAGAGATTATCATCTAATTTATTTTTCGGCTAAGACTAATTATGCGTTATCAGAATATCAAAATAAACTTGAAGAAGTATTAAAAAAAGAAGGGCATGTTTCTATGTCAGACATGTCCTATACAATGTTAAAAGGAAGATCCAACTTTATCTACAATAAATTTTTCGTTTGTGAGTCAGCTAATGAAGCAATATCTATTTTGAATGGTAGTGATAAAGAATCTCTTTTTTCTGCCAAGTATATGCCTAAAAAAGATGTTTGTTTTATGTTTTCTGGATCGGGGGCACAATATATAAATATGGGGAAAGATTTATATTTTTCAGAACCTTATTTTAGACACTATATTATAAAAGGGTTAGATTACTTATTAGAGTCAACAGGAACTGATTTTTCTAATATTATTTACAGCCAAAAGTTAGATGAAGAATTATTGATTCATAAAATAGAGTATACTCAACCTCTGATATTTATATTTGGATATGCTTTAGCCCAATTATTTATGTTTTGGGGAGTGCAACCCAAAGGATTAATAGGTCATAGTACAGGAGAATACATAGCAGCTGCTATTAGTGGTGTTTTTAATTTTGAAACCGCTCTTGAGTTGGTAGTAGCGAGAGCTAGATTAATGAGTAGCTCTCCAAAAGGAAGAATGCTCTCTGTAGGGCTATCAGAAGAAAAATTGTTACCTTATATCAATGAGAATTGTCAAATTTCTGTAATCAATTCTCCGGAATATTGCGCAGTTTCTGGAACAGAAGATGCTATTAATGATTTATACGATGTTTTAGAAGAAAAAGAAATTTCTTGTTCTAAATTAAAAATATCTATTGGAGCACATTCTTTTTTAATGGACTCAATTTTAGAAGAATATAAAAGTAAACTAGATAAAGTTAATTTCTCTTTACCTACGATACCGTTTGTTTCAAATGTGACGGGAAAATGGATAGAAGACGAAGAAGTGTGCTCTTCAGAATATTGGTTAAAACATTTGAGATCTTCAGTACGGTTTTCAGATGGGGTAAAACTATTATTGAAAGAAAAAGACACCGTTTTTCTGGAAATGGGACCAAGTAATATGTTAACTAATATTTTTAACCAACACAAGGATTTCAACACGAACAAAAACACTGTAATAAATACTGTAAGACATCCTAAAGAAGAAATTAACGATCAAAAATATTTATTACAAAAAATAGGGGAGTTAAAATTAAACGGAATTGACTTAGACTGGAATAATTACTTTTCTGAAGAAAAACCATCTGTTATATCTATTCCCACATACGCGTTTAAAAAAACAGTTCTTCCATCAAAAATAAATCTGTTCGAAAATCTTCAATCTACTAATGAAGATTATAGTTTTAGTTGGGGGATAGATGAAAAACAAGAAGATGAAGATGCCGAAGATAATTGGGGAGAACGTTCTAACTTATTGGCAGAATATGTAGCTCCTGATACTGAGACAGAGGAAAGACTGATAGAGTTATGGCAAAATTTCTTTCATAATGGAAATATAGGAGTCTTAGATAGTTTTTTTTCTTTAGGAGGGGATTCTTTAAAAGGGTATACTATGATTAAAATGGTACAGAAAATTTTCGGGATAAAACTTAACCTTAAAGATTTTTATACAAAGTCAACAATTCGAGAATTAGCAGAAGAAATTGAATTAGCTAAAAAAATGCTTAAACTTCAACAGCAAAAGTCTACTACTACAAGTACATTGAAAATTTAAGTCACCTCATGATACTTCTGAAAAGGTTTATAAATAACGTGAGTTCGATATACGTTATTCTTCTTTTCTCCAGTATACAACAGAACGTAAGGTCTGGGCGAGATGAGGTGATGCTTTCCAGTAAAAATTTTTGAAGCATTGGAAAGGACAAGACGTGAGCTTTGGGCGAGGAGAAGCTATGGAGGAACCCTCTTGTGGTTTTTCGCTTTAAGCGAAAAAATACCTAAGAAATCGAAGATTCATAAGTTCCAAAATTTAAAATAGAAATCACACGCATAAAAAGCGTCTTTTCCCTGCCTGCCGGCAGGCAGGTTTTGATTCTGTTGGATTTTACCCTGAGCCTAGTTGAAGGGTTGGACGAGCAAAGAAAATGAAAAAACATGTTTATTATGAGTTAATTAAATAAATTTTTAGCGTAATCATACTAAAGATTGATGTAATTATTTACGTCAAACTCACGTTAAATAGGGACAGTTTTAAATCCATTAACTGTTAAACCACAGATGTAACACAGATATTATTTAAAAAATACCAGTACTTATTTGTAACGCCTGTTATGCTTAAGGCTAATATAGTTTGTACCATGACTTTTTTAAAATGGGTTGTATACTTTTAATGTAAAACAAACAGATAAAATCAAATAAAACTATTTGACTGATAAATGTATAATCACTATGAATGATATTTTATTAGAATTAGAACAAAATAAAGTTTCTTTGACTCTAGAAGGAGAAGATCTTTTAATAAACTTTGACGGAGATGAACTAAATCCGGACATATTAAAGAAATTAAAAGAACATAAATCAGATCTAGTTAGCTATCTAAAGAAATACACTCAAGAAGATATATATCAAGAAATACCGAAACTACCTATAAAAGAAGAGTATAAAACATCTTCTAGTCAGTATAGAATTTGGGTTTTAGGACAATCAGAAAATATATCGAAAGCGTATCATGTGCCCAATAGCGTAAGAATAAATACCCACTTGAACATAGATGCTTTTGAGAAGGCAATTAACGCGACTATACAAAGACATGAATCTTTAAGAACAATTTTTAGATTTGATGCTGAAAAAAATCAAGTTTTTCAGAAGATCATTCCTGTAAATGATTTTGATTTTACACTACAAAAAGTAGATTGTTCAGACAAAAAAGAAGCTCTAGATTATGTAGAAAAACATATTGCAGAAGATAATTCTATTGCTTTTAGTTTTGAAAAAGGTCCTCTCTTCAGAATGTGCTTATTTTCTATAGAAAAGGACTCTTTTATTTTCTATTATAACATGCACCATATAATCAGTGATACGTGGTCATTAGAAATTTTGACTAGGGATTTAATGGAATATTACCAATCGTTTGTGAAAAATGAAGTTCCTAACCTACCAGTACTTGAAATTCAATATAAAGATTTTGCAGATTGGAGTAATGGTCAGGAGCATAACTTGACATTTCAAAAAGATAAAGAGTTTTGGAAAACACTTTTTAAAGAAGAGAATTCGAGATTGGATTTTCCAACTAATAAAATTCGACCAAAAATAAAGGACTATGATGGCACTTGTTTACAAACGTATATAAACCCCGAACTTACTAGGAATTTGACGTATTTTTGTGCGCAAAGAGATATGAGTCTTTTTATGGGGCTTCTTGGAATATGGAACATATTGTTTTATAAGTATACAGGAGTCGAGGATTTAACGATAGGTACCATTGTAACTGGAAGAGATCATTTGGATCTAAGAGATCAAATAGGATGTTTTATCAATACTCTTGCACTAAGAAATAAAATATATCCGGATAAATCATGTAATGAATTTATGACAAGTGTAGGAGAATCTACATTAAAAGCATTTGAACATCAAATGTTTCCGTTCAATATTTTAATTGATGAAGTTGAACATGCAAAGGATGCTAGCAGAGGAGCCTTATTCGATGTACTTATTCAATTGCAAAATTCAATAGAAAATAAAAAAGATATATCCAGTAATATAGATTTTGAAGCAATTAAAAATTTCGGATCAAAATCAGCAACCTCCGATATTGTAATAGATTTTTTTGAAGAAGGAGATAGTTTAAATATGACTGTAGCTTTTAATGATGGTATTTATGAAGAAGGAATGGTGATTGATTTGATAAAGCATTTTAAACAATTAATATATGAAATTCTTCAAAATCCGGAACAAAAAATAGGGGAGCTTAGTTTTTTATCAAAAGAAGAAATACAACAAATATTTGATTTTAATTCTGAAGGTTTTTTAGGTCCTGAGTATTCTACAATTTTAGATGTATTTGATAGAAGAGTAAAAGAGAATCCAGATAGGATAGCTATAAAAACAAGCAAGCTTGTAATGAGTTATTCAGAATTGGATGGAGCATCAGATGTTTTGGCTAGTTACTTACAAAATAAATACAAAGTTCAACAAGAAGACTTGATAGGAATGCACCTGAATAGAAATGAAGATCAAATCATATCTATTTTAGGAGTACTAAAATCAGGAGCAGCGTATGTACCTATAGACAGTGGATATCCTCAAGAAAGGATTGATTATATACTAGAAGAAACAAAATGTAAATTAGTTATCAATGAAAGTGAATTTGTCTTATCTAAACAACACACTGAGGTTTTTGAAAAAGTAAGAATAGATCCTTCAAGTCTTGCATACACAATATACACTTCTGGGTCAACAGGAATGCCAAAAGGAGTAATGATTGAGCATAAAACTTTATTAGATCATATTCTTACCAAATCAAATTATTTTGAGGTAAAAGAGCAAGAAGGATTTGTCTTGTTTTCAAGTATTTCGTTTGATGCTTCAATAGAGCAAATTCTTTTACCATTACTTAATGGAGGATTTGTATTTATACCTACAAAAGAAGAAATTCTGGATATAGATAATTTACATCAAATTATTAATGATTATTCGATCAATCATTTTCATGCAATTCCTTCTTTTTTGTCGAAAATAGAACCAATACCTTCTACTACAATTAAGAGAATAGTTTCAGGAGGAGATGTTTTTAACCCATTGATTGCTCAAAAATGGTTAAAACATGCAAAAGTATATAATCAATATGGCCCTACAGAAATTACAATTGGAGCTACCGCACACTTAATTCAAAATGATGAAACTCGATATCCAATAGGAAAACCCTTAATGAACAACAAGTGTTATATTTTGGGACCTAATAAAGAAATTCAACCTATAGGTGTTGTGGGAGAGATTTATATAGGAGGTAATGGAGTGTCAAGAGGGTATTTTTGCCAAGATAAATTAACAGCAAAAAAATTTGTTCCAAATCCTTTCGATGAAGGAGAAGTAATGTATGCAACAGGAGATATTGGCAGGTGGTTACCTGATGGAACAATACAGTTTGATGGTCGAGTAGATGATCAGGTGAAAATAAATGGGTATAGGATTGAACTACAGGAAATTCAAAGCCAATTAGAAACAAAAAAGAGTATTCAAAAAGCAATAATTGTTGTTAGAAACAATCAGAATGATACTGAAATAGTCGCATTTTTTAGCTCTGAAAAGAAAGAGGAATTAACAGAAATTCGAAAATTTCTGGGACAGAAACTCCCAGATTATATGATACCTAGACGATTTGTACAACTAGATACATTTCCATTAAACACAAATGGGAAAGTTGATTTCAATAAACTATCAGAAAAGGAAGGAGAAGAACTCATAGCAGAAGTAAAGTTTTTAGAACCAAAAACAGAAAAAGAAAAAATTTTATCGACCATTTGGATAAAGGTTTTACGTCACGAGAAAATAAGTAGAAAAGATAATTTCTATTATTTAGGTGGGGATTCTATTAAATTAATTCAAGTAATAGCAAAACTAAGACAAGAAGGGTGGAATATTAGAGTAGAACATATTATTCAGTTTCCTGTTTTGGAAGAATGTGCTTTATACTTAACACGAGATGTTAGAACTATAGACCAGAAACCAGTAGTTGGAAAAGTAGGTTTGACACCGATACAACAGGCATTTTTTTTTAATTCTCTGATCGTAAATAAGGATCACTATAATCAATCAGTGATTCTAAAAAGTAAACAAAAAATAGATACTACAGTTTTACAGGAAAGTATCAACGATATCACAGTGCATCACGATGTTTTACGAATGATTTTTCCAGAAAATGATGTAGATAGGGTAGGGCATAGTATTGCATCGGCAGATTATAATTGTAAAATAAAATTTGTAGATCTAAGCAATGTTGTCGATACAACAAAAGAAATTGAAAAGTATGGAGCAGATGCTCAGAGTAGTTTTAATATAACAGAAGAGCCATTATTAAAAATAATACATTTTCGTTTAGCCAATGAGGATGCAATAGCAATCATAATTCATCATTTAATTATTGATGGGGTTTCTTGGAGAATTCTTCTTGAAGATTTTGCAAATATTTATAAGAATAAAAGAGAAAATCAAGAGTATAAATTACCACAGAAAACTGATTCTTATCAGAGTTGGACGTTAATGTTAAAGAAATATGCAAAAAGTGAAAATTTACAATTGGAAAAGAAATATTGGGAAAATATATGTCATAAATTTTCTTCTAGTATATTTTCTGAAAGGTTTAAAAATAACCAAAAATCACCCCTTGATAAGTCAAATTCTTTCTCTTTAAGTGTATCACAAACAAAAAGTTTGTTAACAAAAGCAAATCAAGTATATCAAACAGAAATTAATGATACGCTATTAACTAGTTTAGGATATGCAATTAAAGAATCTTTTGGTATCAATGATACTATTATTAAGATGGAAGGGCACGGAAGGGAAAATGTTATCGACAATGTTGATATAAGTAGGACAATAGGATGGTTTACCTCTGTATTTCCATTCTTATTACAAGTTTCTAATTCTAAATCTCCTGTTGAAAATTTAAAATTGATCAAGGAGAATATACGAGGAATTCCAAACAAAGGTATTGGATATGGAGTCTTGAGGTATTTAAATCATACTCCTTCACTTGATATTGAACCTGGTGTTGAATTTAACTATCTAGGTGATTTTGGAAGTAATGTTGAAGGAGATAATTCAGATACTGTGTTTGAATATGGTTCAGAATATATAGGTGATGATTCGGATCCTAGTAATGGAAAGTCTATAGCATTAAGTATACTTGGTATGGTGGTTCGTGATCAATTAGAAATAAAGATTAATTATGCATCCAACTGTTTTGATTCTAAAGAGATGGAAACATTGACCAGATCCTATAAAGAATGTTTAATTAGTTTGATTAGTGAGCTGGAATCTTTAAATGAAAAACAATCTCAGTTAATCATTGGTCGTAATTGGGATATAGGAGATGAAGTACCTATCTCCTATACTCAAAAGTATATTCTAAATAGTAGACATACTCAAGTTGAGATAGGTCCTATTCTAATTCCGAATTATACAACGTTAGAGAATTTTGAAATAGAATTCAGAGAGTTTATCAAAAAACATAAAGTACTTACTATTGAGTATTTAAAGAAAGGAGATGATATATATCAAAAAATAGTAGATGCAGAAACAGTTAAGCTTAGATCAGAACAAATAGAAATTAATAGTGATAATGAATTTAACATTCAAGAGAAACTAGAAAAAAAAATAATAAAACCATTTGACATTTTTTCAGGGGAATTAGTTCGATTATTTGTGTTAACCGATAACCAGAATAATCAAAACTACGCATATATATGCGTCTATCATGCTTTAATTGATGCTTTTACAGGAAATATTTTAAAGAAAGATATTGAGTTATTTTTTAAAGGAGAGATGAAGGATTTAGATTATGTTACAAATTTTGATTTTTCCATATGGCAACAAAGGTATGTGCTAACCAGGGAAGCTCATAAGCAAAGGCAATTAATTCTAGATAATTTAAAACAGGCTAATCTTAGAAAAATAAGAGAAATTAAAACAGGTGCTGTAGAATGTTTAATCCAAAAATATACTTTAGAAGGAAGTGATCTAGAACTAATCAAACGTTTCAGTGCCAATTTAGGGCTATCATTGTCTTCATTATTTATGGGTGTTCATCAGGAATGGTTACAAAATTTTTACGGCGATAAGGTAATACAGCTTGTTATTTCAGACGGGAGGGAGCAAAAAATAGATACTTTTGAACAAAAAGTTATGCTTGGAATTACGAATAATTATATGCCAATAGTTACATCTCATGATCCACAAAGAACAATGGCTCAAAATTTAATTAAAGGATATGAGAATTATTTGGAAAACAGGTTCATGCAGGAAATTCCTTTTGAATGGATAAGAGAAGGATTTATAAAACAAGAGGGGGTAAATATAGTAGAATATGTAGGAGGAACATTTAATTTTCAGTCTAAATACTATAATTTAGAGGATAAGGATAGTAAAGATGAAGTTATACCTGAGAAAAATAGTAATGATTTTACAAGAGGTCTGGATTTTACAATACAAATATATGGGAATGCCATAGATATTAATCTATCCTGTTATTTAGAGTCCTTTAATGAAAAGTTCGATTTGAAAGAATTAATAAATAATTTAATGAACCGTTTAAAAAAAATAGAATGAAAAGATTAAAAAAAGTAATATTCAGTATTTGCCTTCTATTCCCCATTTTTATGCTTGCTAGTGAAATTAAGGGAATAGTACATGATGAAGATGGTGCTTTATCCTATGCAAATGTGTTTTTGACTGATCAGAATAAGGAAATCGTAGCTGGAGTTATAACCAATGAAAAGGGAGAATTTATGTTTGACATTTTTGAAGGGAATTATTTATTAACGATAACTTTCGTTGGGTTTGTCGAATATAAAAAACAATTATCTATCTCAGGAGATGTCGATCTTGGAACGATCATATTAGAACGCGATCCAAATACATTAAAAGAAGTTGTAGTAGTTTCAAAAAAAAAGTTGATTGAAAGAAAAGTTGACAGAATAGTTTTCAATGTAGAAAACAGTGTAGCAGCTATTGGGGGTGATGCCTTGAATGCCCTGAGTATTACTCCAGGACTTAGAGTTAGCAACGATAATATTTCGATGGTAGGAAAAAGTGAAGTGCGAGTAATGGTAGACGGAAGAATTTTACAATTAACAGGAGATGATTTAACAAATTTCTTATCTAGTATTTCATCAGATGATATTAAAAAAATAGAAGTAATCACCAATCCTCCAGCAAAATATGAGGCATCAGGAAACGGAGGGATTGTTAATATTGTCTATAAAAAGGGGAAAAGAAATTCTTGGAATAATGCTACTACTCTGTCTCATACGCAAGCTGTGTATGGATTTACGAATTTAAGAAATACATTTTCATACAATAAGAAAAAAATAAAGGCATTAGTAAACTTGAGTGGAAGAATAGGAGATATGGAAGTGATAGAAACAGCAGATTTATTTTATCCAGATGAATCTTGGAAAACATTAATCAATAGAAAAGATAAACAGAATTTCTTTTCTGGAAGACTAGAATTGGACTACGATATAAGTGATAATACAACTATAGGGGTGCAATATCTACAGAGCAATGCCATGCCTGATATAGATGATCAACCAGTTACAAGTATTTTTGATTTAAATAATAATTTAATGTCAAGGTTGGATACAAGGGGAGTCTCTGACAGAGACGATGAAAATACATCTATTAATGCGCATATGATCACTAGTTTAGATACTCTTGGGCGCAAACTATCTTTTGATTTAGATTATTTTAAGTTTGGATCCAATATCGATAGATCTTTAACAACGGAAGAATTTACTAATACAGGAGCTTCTCTAGGCACAAATTTTTCAGCTAGGACATTGGCTGATCAAGAAGTAAATAATTATAGTATAAAAGTAGATATGGAGCATCCGCTAGAAAAATATAATCTATCGTATGGGGGTAGAATAAGTTATGTAGATAATCAATATGCGATCACATTTTTTAATACTATTACAGGAGAAGAAGTAATCGACCCTAGCCAAACAAATGTGTTTGGATATGAAGAAAATATTCAAGCAGCTTATGCTAATATATCTAGAAAATTCGGTGAAAAATGGGAGTTGCAAGCTGGATTGAGACTAGAAAATACGCAGACAAAAGGAATATCCAATACAGTCGTAAAAAATGAATATATTAATTTCTTCCCTACTTTTTATTTATCATATCTTAAAAATGATAATCATTCTTTTTCATTTAATTATGGAAGAAGAATTAATAGACCGTTTTTTGAGTACTTAAATCCTTTTAGGTGGTATTTGTATAGTAATTTTTTTACTGCTGGGAATCCTTTTTTACAGCCCTCTTATAACGATAATTTTGAGGTTTCTCATAGTTTCAAAAAATCATTAATTACCACATTTGGTTTTTATTATGAATCTGATGGGTTTTTCAATGTAGCCGATGCTGATGCTGATGAAAATATTTTCATTTTTAAAAGAGAGAATTTTTATACAAAATACACATTTTCACTATCAGAGACGTATCTATTTAATGAATTTGATTGGTGGGAAGCTAATATATTTGCTAACCTATATTATGTCGAAGTAGATTTTGATGAAATAGGGATTGATCTTGAAGCGATACAAGAGAAATTAAGTTTTTATTTTAGTATACAGAATTCATTCGTCTTAAATAAGAAAAAAACACTTAGGGGGCAGATCAATTATTGGTATGACTCTCCTTTTATTAGAAATTTTGGAGAAATAGGAGAGTCTAGTAGCTTAGATGTAACTTTTAATTATGCAATTAACAATAATCTACAAATAACTGCAGGAGCATATGATCTGTTTAGAGACAGTTTTGCATATAGCAGAAAAGTAACTAATGGAGTTGAGCAGGAATTTACAGGGTATTTTAGTAATAGAAATGTCCGTATTTCTCTTAAATATAATTTCGGAAATAAAAATATAAGTATTAATTCCAGAAAGTTAGGGAATTCTGAAGAGCGAAGAAGAACAGGGCTTTAATTTGCAAAAAGGATTAATATAAGATTTTATTGCTTTAGAAATACCTGGTAGAGGCAAAAGATTTGAAGAAGCTCTACTTAAAAATAAAGAGCAGGTAATACAAGATTATTTCAACCAAATAAAAAAGCTAAGGAATAAACAACCATATATAATTTATGGGCACAGTATGGGGGCAACTTTAGGGTTGAGTATAACCAAAAAGATGGAAGAAATAAATGATTTTCCCAGTCATTTAATAGTCTCAGGAAACTCAGGTCCAGGGGTTAAAGAATCATATGAAAAGCAACAAAAGGGGAAACGTTACTTAATGAAGGATGAGGATTTCAAAGAAGAATTAAGAGAATTAGGAGGAGTTCCAGAAGAGATTCTTGAAAATGATGAATTATATCATTTTTTCAGCCCCATCATGCGTGCTGATTTTGAAGTTTTGGAAAAAGATAATTATTCTGAAGAAGGATTAATTATTAAAACGCCAATTTATGCTTTAATGGGAACTAAAGAAGAGCAATGTCATGAAATTGATAACTGGAAACGATTTACTTCTGGAGAATTTCAGTTTCAAATTTTAGATGGCGATCATTTCTTTATAAATGATCATCCCGAACAAATAGCTGGAATTATTAAAAAAACTTTATTAATAATCAGGTTGTAAGTTAATTTACAACTAGAGTTTTATTTAGGTTTATTACTTCGCAATACTATTACTCTAACCGTACATAGTTATTTTTACGTACATAAATATTTGAGACAAATGTTAAAATTAAAACCAAAAGATATTATTCTTTTATTGCTATATGCTATACCTAATACTCTTTTGAGCTTTGGAATTATTTATATAATAAATAACGTTCTATCGGGGAATGAAGAATTTTTAAAAGACTATATGATTATAGTTTTTCTATCTGCTGTAGGATATACATATTTACTAAATGTAATTTTTCAGAAAGGATTAAATAAATATGCATTTAAGATCTTGTATGAAAACGAAAAGAACCTATTCAATCAAATACTAAGAGCTCCTTTAATAACTCTCGAAAAATTTGGGACTCAACGTTTTTATACAGCAATGGAGGATTTACGTATATTTTCTAATTTACCTTATACAGTTACCCATACAGTTAGCTCTTTATTGATGTTAGTCCTTGGAGTAGTTTACATGTTTACACTTTCACCTATATCTGCAGGAATCGTCCTTGTTCTTATCATATTAGTAGCTGTTTGTTACTTTATTGTTATGAACACTATGTCTAGTCAAGTAAGTAGGTTACGAAAATTTAACGAACATTATTATAGTTATGTTGATGATTTGATTTTAGGATTCAAAGAATTAAAATTAAGCGTATCCCGAAGAAAAAACATAATGGAAAATTATTTAGGTCCTAATCGGGATGATTCTGAAGGTTTAGATTTTAAAATTAATTATGTTTTTCTATCCATTAATATGATTAGTCAATATGGATTATATGTGGTTATTGGGGTTATTTTATTTGGATTACCTGCTCTTGGATTTTTAGAAAGAGAAGATGTTATATCCTATGTAGTAGTCATTCTTTTTATCTCAGGACCAATAAATAACCTAATAAATTTACAGCAAATGTATACTCGTTTTATGGTTGCAAATAAGAGGATCAAAAATTTTATGAAAGATTTTCAGATTGATGATGAAGTTATGAATCCAATCCAAAATGAAGATCATAAGTTTCAGTCACTAGAGTTTAAAAATATATCCTTTAATTACGAAAGTGAAAATGATGAAAAAACGTTTGCATTAGGTCCTATAGACCTTACAATCAACCAAGGGGAAGTTTTGTTTATAGTAGGAGGTAATGGATCAGGCAAAAGTACATTTATTAATGTTTTAACGGGTTTGTATATGCCTACTGAAGGAGAAATTGTTTTAAATGATAATAAAGATCTGAATATAAAGGATGATTTACAAGACTCCATTACTGCGATTTTTACAAACAATCATATATTTTCTCACAATTATGATGACTATGGGTTAGAGGCTAATGATGCATATAAGGAGCTACTTAAAACAATGCTTTTAGATCAAGTGGTTACCGATGATAAAGAAGAATCGGCAAGAAGAAAATTTTCTAAAGGACAAAGTAAACGAATGTCAATGATTTTTGCACTTCTTGAAAAGAAACCAATTTTAATACTAGACGAATGGGCAGCTGATCAAGATCCACATTTTAGAAAATATTTTTACGAAGAACTAATTCCAAAATTAAGAGCTGCAGGAAAAACGATTATAGCAGTAACGCATGATGATGCATATTTTCATCTTGCTGACAGAATTATAAAATTCGATTACGGAAAAATTGTAAAAGATGTGAACGTAAATAATAAATCAGAACTTACCGAAAGCCTTTGGGCATAAATCTAATCTTCAAAACAGTTTAAGACTCTTTTGGGCAAGAGAGTAATTATTGACTTATATATATTAATATGAAATTGACGCTTCCACAACAAGATGTCTATTTTGAGCAATTGTTATACCCTAACGATCCTATTTATAATATAGGCGCTAAAATAGAAATCAAGGGTACTGTAGATTTTAAAATCTTAGATAAAGCATATGGTATGTTGCTTAATCAACATGACGCATATAGAAGTATAATTGTTCAGAATCAAAAAGGAGTTGAGCTAGAGATTTTACCTAAACATAAGTCTACTCTTGGTTTTGTAGATTTTTCTAATGAAAATAATGCAGATGAAAAGGCAAATACTTTTATGCAAGAAACTTTCGGAAAACATTTTGATTTCACTTTAGGAGAGTTATTACATACATTTATTTTAGTTAAAGTTGAAGACACGCTTTACTATTTATTTTCTGTATACCATCATATAATTACAGATGGTTGGGGAACATCTTTAATGTTTCAGCGGTTGGTTAAAAATTACAATGAACTCTTCGAAAATGGAAAAATAGAAACTGAATATCCATACAGTTATAAAGATTTTATTGCAGATGATCAAAAGTATTATAATTCAGATGCTTTTGAAAAAGATAAAAAATATTGGAAAGATAAATTTCAAAATCTGCCAGAGAATTTATTTGAAAAAATAGAGGAAACTGTTCAAGTCAATAAAAGTAATCGTAAAGAGTTAATAATTAAACGATCGGTTTACAACCAACTCTTAACGATAGCAGTAGAAAGCAATAGCTCTACTTTTCATGTAATATTAGGGATATTATATCTTTATTTTGGGAGAAAACATCAAAATAAAGATTTTGCGATAGGGTTACCTGTATTAAATAGAAGTAAATCTATCTTTAAAAAAACAGTTGGGCTTTTTATGGGGGTATCCGCATTAAGAATAAACTTAGATTTTGATACTACTTTTGAAGACTTAATTTGTAAAATAAAACAACAACTTAGACAAGATTATAGACATCAACGCTTTCCGCTAGGTAAGTTAATACATGAGTTAGATCTTTTTAAAGAAAAAGAGAAGTTGTTTAATATCACCTTGTCTTATGAAAAACAAAACTACGCAGATCATTTTAAAGATACGCAAACAAAAGTTATTCCATTAACACACCAATCGGAGCGTGTTGCTTTAGCCGTTTATATTAGAGAATTTGATGCGTCTGAAGATGTGAAAATTGATTTTGATTATAATATAAATTATTTTGATGCGAATTCAATTAGTAAAGTTATTTCTCATTTTAATCAACTTGTTGATGAGATATGCATAAATTTTAAAAGAAAATTATCAGATTATCAATACATAACTGTATTAGAACAACAGCAATTATTGCATGATTTTAATCAAACACAGTTTGATTACCCAAAAGATGCTACGTTTTTATCCTTTTTTAAGAATCAGGTTAAAAAACGATCAAATAATGCAGCAGTTAAGGATAAAGTAAATACCTATACATACCAAGAGTTAGATCACTTATCTAATAAGGTTGCAGATTATTTGAATCATAATTTTGAAGATAATGATAAATCACCTGTTGGTGTTTTAATGAATCGCTCGGCTAATCTAATTGTTATACTTTTAGGAGTAATTAAAACAGGTAAAGCTTATATACCTTTAGATCCTGATTTTCCAAAAGAACGGCTTCAATATATTATAGAGCATAGTGGAGTAAAATGTGTTATAAGTACTAATGAATTAGAGGCAACAATACAATCTGAGGCTAAGTATATAAATGCAGAAATCGCTCTAAATTTTGATAGTAAAGCTACAGTAATTAATGTTGAAAAGATAAAATCTTCTGATACTGCTTATATAATCTACACCTCAGGGTCTACTGGGAAACCAAAAGGAGTAGAAATTGCCCATAAATCATTATTAAATTTTTTATTAAGTATACAACAAGCCCCAAAATTAGACACTAAGGACTTGTTATTTTCTGTAACTACTCAATCTTTTGATATTTCTGTATTAGAGTTTTTTACGCCTTTAATTTCTGGAGCTACAATATTTGTAGTGTCTAAAGATACTCTTATAGATCCTTTAGAAATTATAAAACAATTAAAGTATATCCAGCCTACTATAATGCAAGCTACTCCTAGTTTTTATCAAATGCTATACAATGCAGGCTGGAGTGGAGATAAAAATTTGAGAATTTTATGTGGAGGAGATCTTTTGAGCGAGTCATTAGCAGAAAATCTAATCAATACTTGTGCTGATGTATGGAATATGTATGGTCCCACAGAAACAACAATATGGTCTAGTATTAAGAAGATAACAAAAACTAAAGATGCTTCCAATATTGGAAAACCCATACACAACACAAAACTTTATATACTAGATGAGTATTTACAAGTATTACCAATTGGTGTTTCTGGAAATATATACATTGGTGGGGATGGATTGGCTTTAGGATATTTTAAAGACAAAAAATTAACAGAAGAAAAATTTATAACCAATCCATTCGATACTTCAGAAAAGATATATAATACAGGAGATATCGGTAAATGGAATATAAATGGAGAAATAGAATTTCATGGGCGTAATGATAACCAAGTTAAGATAAGAGGATATCGTATAGAATTAGGAGAGATAGAAACTAAGCTTAATCAATTAAGTACTATAAAATCTTCTGTAGTAGTTGCAAAAAAAAGTAAAAAACAAGAAGCAACCTTAATAGCTTTCGTAATTCTTGTTCATGAACCATTTAATTTAGAGAAAATCATGGGGGATTTGCGAAAAGAATTACCTGAGTATATGATACCATATACGATTATTCCTTTAGAAAGCTTCCCGGTAACACCAAACAAGAAAGTAGATAGAAAGTCATTGGCAAAAAGAAATATAGATTTTGCTGTAATAAAATCTACTTATGTAAAACCTTCTACAGATTTGGAAACTAAAATTTCCGAATATTATAAAGATATTTTAGAGTTAAAAAATAAAGTAAGTATAACAGATAATTTTTTTACACTTGGAGGACATTCCTTAAATGCTGTCAGGTTGATTGGTATAATAGAAAAAAAATTGCAATACCAAATTTCACTAAAGACAATTTTTGATCACCCTACAGTAGCTTCTTTATCGAGTTTTTTAGAAGAAAAAGAAACTCAAAAATTAAAAAAGATAGTTCCGATAGCCGAGCGATCATATTACCCTATAACATTATCTCAATACGCAATTTGGTTGGCAGGTATTCAAAATGAAAAATCAATCGCTTATAATATGTTTAGGTCGTTTAGTGTTGAGGGTAATATAGATAAGAAAATATTAGAAATAGCTTTCTACAATGTTATTCGTAAATATGAATTATTGCGAACTAATTTTGTAGAATACGAAGGCTACCCTCATCAAAAAATTAATTCTATAAAAGATGTGTTTTTTGAGATAGATGAATTTTTTGTTGAAAACTCTGACAAAAATGAAATGATAGGAAACTATGTAAATCAGTGGTTTGATTTAGAAAATAAAATACTATTACGTGTTGGCCTATTTCATGAAGAAAATAAAGAAAATATATTGACTTTTGTTACACATCATATCATAATGGATGGCTGGTCATTAGAAATTTTGATTAAAGAAATTGTTAATCATTACAACGTATTAACAGAAGGAATTAGCTTTAAAGAAGAACCATTGAGTTTTCAATTTAAGGATTATGTAGCTTGGCAACGTGAATTAGAACTCAAAAACGAAAGTATTAATCGGAGATTCTGGAAAGAACATCTCAAAGATTATAAATGGCAAAGTTTAATACCTTATGATCAAGAGTCAATAAACGAAAATTCTTCAGGTACTTTTTATCTTTTTAATTGGGATAAAGTGTTTTTTAAGAAATTACATGAAACTACATTAAAGCAAAAAATCACACTTCATACACTTCTAATTACTGCTTTCAATATTTTGATTTCCAAAATAAAAGGACTCGATGATATTTGTTTAGGTACAATAAATTCAGGAAGGTCATTTTCTGAATTACATTCACAAATTGGAATGTTTGTAAAAACATTACCCTTACGTTTAAAGGGTATTTCCAATCAACCAGTAACCAAACTATTAAAGAAGGTGCAGGAAGATTTGTTGGCAATAGATAGACACCAAGATATACCAATAGAGATACTGAGTTCGCTGAGATTTGAGGCTATATTGGTTCTTCAAAATCAAACATTTGATTATAAAAAAATTAACGTTAATCAAAATTTGATTTTAAAATCTCATCCCGTTGATCCAAAATATAATAGACTACCATTACTACTCGACTTTTCTGTAGATGAAGAATGTTTGCATGGTTCAATTCAGTATGATACTCATAAATATGAAAAAGAGACCATAGATATTTTGGTTCTAAAGTATAAAAAGGTATTGGATCAAATTATAGATAATAGTGACGTTTTAATAAGCAATATAGATATTGATTTGGTTTATGAAGAAGAAACCATTGAGATAGATTTCAGTTTTTAATTAATTATCTACAAAACTTTATTCTTAATAATTATGAGAATTTCTAAGAAAATAAAATATATATCCATACTATTTACAATCTTGTCTTTTTGTATTGTACAGGGGCAAAATATAAGTTTAGAAAAGACAACCTCTTTTTATCCAAAATCTGAAACCTTACAGAAAGATAATATAACTTGGGGATATCTTAATGTTCCCGAAAATTGGGAAGACGCTGAGAGTACAACAATTAAAGTAGCATTTTCTGTATTAAAAAATTCATCTAATACTATTAATGCTAATGCAGTAGTCTTTATTCAAGGAGGGCCTGGAGCAAGTGGTATCAAAAATATTTGGTCTTGGATAAACCACCCTTTGCGTAAAAAGAATGATATTATATTGTTTGATGTAAGAGGAACTGGATATTCAGAACCTAGACTTTGTCCTGATTTAGGAAAAAAAATAATGGGAATCTTAGCAAAGAACCAATCTGAAGAGGAAGATGAGAAACAAAAAACAACAGCAGTATTATCCTGTAAAACTGAGCTTTTAAATAGAGAAATTGACACAGAAGCATATCAAAGTCTATCGATTGTAAAAGATTTAAACGCTTTAAAAAATCAATTAGGGTACACTAATTGGCATGTATATGGAGTCTCTTATGGGACATATATCTCACAAGTATATGCAAGTATTTATCCAAACGACATAAAAACATTAACTTTAGATTCATCTATTGCAGATATTAGTACCTACTATACCCAAAATACAAGTAATTATATTAATAGTCTGACCAAAATATTTAAAATATGTAAAAATGATTTGGGTTGTAATAATAAATATCCAGATTTAGAAAAGATATATTATAAAACAATTATCGATTTACAAGAAAATCCTATTACGGTTTCTGTAGATAGAGAAACACTTGATTCTGGAAAGTTTACATATAATGTAGAAGATTTCAAAGTAGCTATTCAGCAGGCGTTATACCATAAACAACTTATTGAGGTAATACCAATATTAATTTACCAATTTCATAATAGAAATGAAGGTGCTTTAGGGAATCTAGTTGCTGCATTTTCAAATTTGCTAGGGATGGATTATGGAGTTTATTATTGTGTGAGTTGTAATGAAGTATTACCAAATAATAAAATATCTGACTATCAAAAAAATGCATCTCGATATCCAAACTTAAAAGGAGGTATCTCCTTTTATAAATCGGATTTTAAAGTGTGCAAAAACTGGAACTTTAGCCGTAAAGACTCTATGATACATCACAATTTATCAAAATTAGAAGAAGTGTCTTTTCCTGTGCTTGTTCTTTCTGGGGAGTATGATCCAATTACTCCTATATCAAACGGTGAAAAAATAGCTAAAAAATTTAAAACAGCTAATGTTGTTAAAGGGCTTACATATGGTCATGCTCCAGGTTTTACCAAAATAGGTAATCAAGTAGTAGAATCTTTTATTAACAACCCTAGTGAAACAATAAACTTGCAAGCATTTGAAAAAGCAAAGAAAGTAGATCTTGTTAATGGAGTAACTATTAATTCTGGTATTTCAAAAATAGGGAACAGTTTAAACCAAATAAATCTGATTTTTCTTGCACCAATATTCATTGCCTTAGGAATCATGATTGCCTTTGTTTTTGTATATCTAACAAAACTTATTAGAAAAAAGTACGTAACAAATTCGGATAAAATCATTAGAATATTTAGTGTATTAACATCAATTGTTGGAATTGTAGGATTGGTTAGTTTGGTTTTGATCTTAATGAAAGTTGCGGGTCAAAATTATTTTATACTAGCGTTTGGATTGCCAGATAACTTTAGTTACATATTTACCATATTATTAAGTTTTATAGTATTACTATTAGTTACTTTATTATACTTTACATTACGCATTAAAAAAATAAATGACAGAAGTATTGTTTTCTCTGTTTTATTCTCTAATATTTTAGTCGTGACTTATTTATTTTATTGGGGAATAATGTAATTACCTTATGATATATGATTTTTTTGTAGGCTACAAGGCTTTCAGTCCTATTAAGATCTTTTGAAATTATTCATTTATAGAGAATTAAGTTTAATCCCCCATTGAGGGTTAATCATCAGAGGCTTTTCTCAAAAACAAAACGTATTTTCCGAAACATGGTTTGTGAGTTTGGTGAGTTTGCTTAGAAGGTATTGATTTTTTCTCTTTAAAAATTTGAAAGCTGGGATCCTAAGTTTACATAATATTAAAAATTACATATTCTATAGAACTAA
Source organism: uncultured Flavobacteriaceae bacterium (assembly GCA_964353005.1). Taxonomy (GTDB): domain Bacteria; phylum Bacteroidota; class Bacteroidia; order Flavobacteriales; family Flavobacteriaceae; genus Aquimarina. Next base: position 85,096 of record CAYGUC010000016.1, read on the forward strand.
TTTTTGAAAAAAGAGAAATACAGATTTTAGGTACCACCTTAAGTAAAGAATAATAGTAAGATATTTTTCATTTAGGTTGATAATCAGGATGTTTTGTTTGCCAGAGTGCAAAAGATAATATATTAGCATATCTTTCAAATTCTTTCAGTTTAGGGTCGTCTTTGGCATGTCCGGATTCTGAATCTATTAATAAAAAATTAGGTTTGTTGGATGTATTAGCTTTTTGTAATCTAGCTCCAAATTTAATGGTGTTCCAAACAGGTACTCGAGGGTCATTTAATCCTGCAGTCAATAAAGTAGCAGGATATCTTTCTTTTTCTTTAATATGCTGATAGGCATCCATTTCTAGTAAATTCTTAAATTCTTTCGGATCTTTAATAGATCCAAATTCTTTGGCGATATTGTCTCCATTAGCATGAACTATTGATCTAATTATGTTTAAGGATCCAAATTCTACTACTGCTACTGTAAATAAATTAGGCCTATCCGTTATTGCTCGACCAATAAGTATACCACCTGCACTACCACTCCAAATAGCTATTTTTTTTGAAGATGTATATTTGTTTTTAATTAAAAATTCAGCACAAGAAATAAAATCTTTCCAAGTGTTAGGTTTTGTAGCTTTATATCCTCCTTTGTGCCATGTATCGCCTTTTTCCCCTCCGCCTCTAACGTGTGCGATTGCATAAATTCCTCCTTCCATAACCCATAATAAACGTCTCAAAGAAAAAGATGGTCGCATAGATATGCCAAAAGAACCATAACTATCCATCATAACTATATTTTGACTATTCTTTTTTATGTTTTTATTATATATAAGAGAAAGTGGTATTTTTTCGCCATCATGTCCATCTATTTCGATTTCTTCAACAACAATGTCATTAGGAATTTCATTTTCTAGAGAATTGTTAAGATGCTTATTTGTAAGTATACCATTTTTATATTCATACCTTTTATTATTTGTAGTCCATCCTTGAGCAGAAATCCACAGCTCAGCATGATTAGAACTTTTTGCACTTAGGGTAAGGTTCCCATAGGTTGTGTCAAGCTTAATTTCTTCTGTAGTATTGTTTGCATATTTATACAATTCTGCTTTTACACCATTTGTATTTGTTACAAAATATAAAGCTTCGTTTGTTATTTCGAAGTCTGTAATTACTCTGTTTTTTTGTTCTTTTACTAATACTTTAGGATTTTCAAAGTTTGGATTTTTAATAGAAGTAATGCAGATTTTAAAATTAGGGGCTTCTTTACTGGTTTTATAAATAATAGAATCTCCTTTAATTATAAAATCCTTAATTTGATTTGATTTTTTGAATAATGGAACCCATTTTTTTGTAGTAATATTATCAATAGGAAGATAATAAGAGTTACTATAACTAAGACCTCCACCACCAGCTATTTTTCCTATAAGATATTTGCTTTTAGAATTTTCTATTGAAATTATAGGGAAATCTTCTTCTTTAATATTTAGATTGGGGTTATGTTCTTTAGATAAAATTTCGATAAAATCTGAAGAAGGTTTATTTATATTGTAAAGTACAGCTTTGGTGTTTTTTAAAAAATTTGTTGATTTAGGATCTATTACAGGATGGTAAGAATAAATAAATTCTGAATTATTAGGCAACCATTTTATACCGCCTGAGCTAGAAGGCCAGGCATTGGTTAAGATTTCTGGATGTGTTTTTTTAGAATTAACATCTAAAATTATTAATTCAGATATTTCTTTTCCATTATACGTTAAACTAATTATAATTTTAGTCCCATCCCAGTTTGGTTGTATATAATTTATAATATAGTCATACTGTGTTTTAGTCTTAAACTGTTTTGTATCATATAAAAGCTGTTCTTGACTAGAAAAAGTATTCCTGTAATATAATTTAGGTATATTTTCTTCGGGTAATCTTTTTAAATAAAAATGCCTACCATTTTCCGTTACTTTAAGTTTTGAAACAATAAATGTTTTTTTCTTATCGTAGTTAATTTGTTTGTCTATTAGATATTGACGTTTTTCTATTCTTTTTAATAAATCCTTAGATATTTTATTTTGAGTTGCTACCCAGTCTTTTACTATTAATGAATTGGTGTCTTCTACATATCTATATGGATCTTTAACTATTATACCATGACACTCTTCAATGACAACTTTTGCAGGCAATTCATTTATTTTATCTTTACATCCAGATAAAATAATGCATAATACCATGGCGAATAATTTACAATTCATAATAGAAATAGTAAATTTTAGTGAAGCTTTTTTTAAGCTTCACTAAAATCATTATTAATGTGATTCATTTTTTTAAAATATAATAGAAAAATTTACACATAGCTTAAACTATGGTAACATCTGGTTTTGTCCAAGTAGGTAATGATAAACCATCTCCTTCATTACTATTGGCGTTACCACCTATAATATGATTTGCATTTTGTAGTTTTGTTATTTGTAGTTTTTCTAAACTTAATTTACTTAATTTGTTTTGAGTGTTTGAATTTTTCATTTTAGAAGAATTTAAATTAATGATTTTGTTGATGCTAAACTATTCATTAATTATCAAGCTGGCATTATATTTTAGCCAATGATAGTCTGTTTTCAGGAATTCGGTTGTCTGTTTTCAGGAATTAAATGTGCTAAAATACTTATAATTAGTATTTTAGTGTTTTTTTTATATTTCCGAATTTTTCAGTTCCTTTTCTAATTGTTTTAAGAAAAAAGACGGATAAATACCTGTGCTTTTATAAAATGATTTAGAAAAAGCTTCCGTAGTATTAAAACCAATTTCGTTTGCGATAGCTTTAATAGTATATTTTCGAAATTTTGAGTTTGATTTTAGTTTTTTAATCACAAAATCTACTCTTAGATCATTTATATAACTACTAAAACCTTTGTTTTTATGTACGTTTATGACTTTAGATAAGTACTTAGAATTTGTCTTAAATTCCTTAGAAAGCTCGTTTATGGTGATATTAGAATTTAGGAAACCTTGATTTTCTTCGAATTCCTCTAGATGTTTTAAAATATCAGAAACAATACTATCGGATATGCCAATATCAGTAACGTCTTTCGTTTCCTTTGTTTCTTCTTTTTTATCTATATGTAACGAGTCATTAATCTCTTTTGTAGGAGTGTTACTATTTTGATGAAGTAATTCTAAAAATCGTTTCTTGTAAATTCTCTTTTTTTGATTATTCCATAATAATATTAAAATAAGAGCAAGAGATACAGAAGATAATATAATGAGCACAACAATTTTACTTTTGTTGTTTTTTTTAAGAGAATCTATAATTTCTTGTTTTTTATAGATTAGATTGGGTGTTGAGTATTCTTCGTTAATTTTTTTATACAAATGTTTAAACTCTTTGCCAGATATACTATCAAATTTTAGTAATCGATCAATATAATACAGCTGTTTTTCTGTATCCTCTTTTTGTTTATAGGATTTGATCAATATTTCATAAGCAGATCTTAGATTAGGAAAGAAGTTTTTTTGAGCAAAAGTGGTTGAATCTACTTTTTTTAGATAATGGATTGATTTGTCTATTTTATTTTGTTCAAAATATATTTTTCCTAAATATAAATCACTAGTAGTGAAATATATTTTACTAATATTAGTATCATTTCCATATATATATATAAATTTAGTAATACTATCAATAGCAGATTGGTATTGTTTTGTATGGTAATTGGTTACTCCAGAGGATAACAAAAAATTTGGATATAATATACTATCCTGCGATTTTAAGGATAAATTTATACCTCTTCTATTTTGATAATAGGCAGAATCATAATATTTATTATCATTATATGCGTTCCCTAAAGCATAAATTGATTTAATATAATTATACTTGTTTGTATAGTTGTCTTCTTCAAACTTACTTTTATAATATTTTTCAATAGATTTAAAAATATCAAGAGTTTCTTTGTATTCGCCTAAATTATTTTTTAATAACCCTATAAAATATTTAATTCTATATTGTTGATCTATGTTTTCATTTTTATTTGCATAAGAATTAGCAATAACTAACTCTTCCATTGATTTTCTGTAACGCCCTTGAGATCCTAATAATCTTGCTTTAAAAATATGCGCTTCAGCTGGATATTTTATGTTTTCTTGGCCAATGGTTAATTGTATTATACTGTCTGCATATAATAGAGCCTTTGATTTTTCTGAAATTTCAGCAATCATGTAATATCCATCTGCTTGCTTAATAAGATCTTTGTCGTTTTTAGCTTTTTTGAGATAAGCAATAGCATAGTTTATAGATTTGATAGAATCATTTATTTGTAGATTGTACGCATCTGATAGTTCTGCATAGGATTTTTGCGCGAGTACACCTATTTCTGCTAGATTCATATCCTGTGGATAAAATGAGCTAGGGGTAAATACAATAAAAAATACAGAGATTTTAAAAATAAGGTTTTTCATGCTCTAATAGATAAATTTCAATTAGAATTAGACTGTTCTTTTTTATCTCTTATCAGGCAATACAATCCCTTTGATTTTATAAAATAGATGCTTGAAAGAAATATGGAAGCATATTCCTTTGCAATAGTATAGTGCCAAAAATTTTTAAATTTTGTAACCAATATTTTGTTTTTTTTTATGCAGGGGTAGTAATAATGCAATGATATAAGAATAGTAATTCTTAAACAAGTTGAATTCAAAAAAGAATAAGTGTAACTAGGTTTCAAGACAATGGGTTATTAGATTTTAAGATATTTGTTTTATGAGATTGCTAAATATAACAATTTATATAGTACTAGCTCCAAAAATGAAGTAATATTTTTGCTGTTTTAAAGTAAAAAAAACACTGTGTATTCTTTCTTTAAGCCCTCCTGGTTAGAGAATTTTCCTATGTATTTATTTATTGAAATCTATGTGTAAATGGAATAAAAACCCAGAATTTTGAGAATCCATACTCCTTTAATAATCTAGTGAAGAATTATTGATTAAAAATATATTTTTAATATCTAACAATCTGTTTATAAGTGTTTTGTATTTTGTTTTCTTGATCTTAATTCCGTGAATGCAGGGTCTTTATTCCCGAATGCAGACTATGTTTACTTGTTTGTAGGTTTTGTTTTGAGTTATGTTTGTAACAGATAATATGAGCTAATTGATAGTTTTTGTTATCTGAGTTATTTAGTTTTTTTATTTGTATTTGAGAGATACGGATTTTAAGATAAAAAGGGAAATCTCCCCAAACTAAATAATTGTTTTACTGGTGTGCTTTTTATACCAAATAAACAAAACTAGATTTTACGGAGTATAATTTTTTTAAGGAATATACTTTATGTGAGTCAGGGAAGCGAAGCTATGGCTTTTTTTTAATCCTTCAGCTTTTCATTAGTAAAGATACACACAATCATAATAAGTTTTTTTCATTACTAATCGTCTTAATAAACACTATTGATCATGGGCAAACTCTCTAAAATAGGATGGCATGTTTTATATGTTAAATCACGTCATGAAATAAAAGTAGACAAACTTTTAAAAGAAAACGAGGTAGAATCTTTTTTACCGATGATTAAAACAATTAGAAATTGGAGTGATAGAAAAAAAACAATTGAAGTTCCGTTGTTTTCATCCTACGTATTTGTCAATATCAAGTCCTCATTAGATTTACACAAAGCATTATCTGTAGATGGAGCTTGTGCATATATAAGATTTGGTAGTGAATATGCCATAGTTAAACAACAAGAAATTGATCAAATTAAATTTATAGTTGGAGAAAAAGATATAACAGATATAGAAATAGATAATAACAACTGTAAAGTAGGAGATATCAAAAGAATCCAATACGGAGCTTTAAATGGTGTAGAATGTGAAATTCTTAATGTAAACAATGTTAACAAAATCATTGTTCGAGTAAAGTCTTTACAGCAAAATATAAAAGCTACTATACCTAGTTGCTATTTAAAAGAGATATCAGAAGTTGCCTAACAAAAGTGTGAAAAGTATGGATACTATTGTACAAAAAATAACATCAAATTACTGGAGAAGTAAAATAGGGGATAGAAATAATGTAGGTTATACCGATGTTCGGATAAATTCTACAGAAAAGAAGTGTCTGAAAAAAGAAGATTTAGCTTATTTTCATAGAATAACATCAGGAAACGAAATTGTAGAGTTTACAGTTTTACTTTCTGTTTTCGCAGCACTTTTACAAAAGTATTTCGAAGATTGTGAGCTTATTTTTTCTAAAGGAATAGATCAACAGACAGAAGCCTTATTGTTATTTGCGATTGGTGCTTTAGAGAATAAGACTTTAAAGACATATATTCAAGAAATAAAAGAAGAAGTACAAGATGTTTATAAATATAGCAACTATGACAGTAACTCTATAACGAAAAAATCTTTCGATGAATACTCTTCCTTTGCACTACTATTTAATAGAAGCGAAAATGAATCTTTTCGACTTCCATTTCAATTACGAGTAAATAAATTTGAAAACGAGGATTTTGAAATTTCTATATCTTTTTGTGCCAATTTTATAAAAGAAGAAATTGCTGCACATTTTTTAGAGAATTTTACCACTTGGTTATTAAACTTAGACATATATATAACACAAGCTGTACAAGATATATCCATAGTTTTCGAGAAGGAACGAGAGATTTTACTACATGCATTTAATAACAATGAGGTAATTTTTGATAGAAATCAAACTATAATTAGTGCATTTGAAGCCCAAGTAGTAAAGACTCCAAATCACACAGCACTTTTATACAAGGATACAACAACAAGTTATCAATCATTAAACCAACAGGCAAATAGATTAGCGAATTATTTGTTAAAAAATCATGGCATAATTCGTAATGATTTTATAGGGATTAAATTAGATCGAAACGAGGATTTAATCATTTCTATTTTGGCAGTTTTAAAAATGGGAGCAACATATGTTCCTATAGATATTAATTATCCAAAAGATCGAATTGCGTATATAGAGAAAGATAGTAATTGTAGATTAGTTATAGATAAAGAATTATTACTAGATTTTAAGAAAGAGCAAGAAAATTTTTCAAAAGAGAACATTGAAATAGTTAATGAACCAGATGATCTGGCGTATATTATTTATACTTCGGGTACTACAGGTAATCCAAAAGGAGTAATGATAACTCAAAGCAATGCAGTAGCGTTACTTACTTGGGCACAAATAGAATTTGAGGATTCTGTATTTGAGGTTGTATATGCTGCTACCTCACACTGTTTTGATTTATCTGTTTTTGAAATGTTCTACACACTATCTGTAGGAAAAACCATAAGAATTCTTAATAATGGTTTGGATATTATATCTTATTTAGATAAAGATAAAAAGGTTTTATTAAACACGGTTCCTTCTACAATCAAGAAAATACTAGACGATGAAGGAGACCTTAGTAATGTTACTGTTTTAAATTTAGCAGGAGAACCTTTTCCATTAGATATAGCTAATAAATTTACAAATACAGCAATCGAAGTTCGTAATCTTTATGGCCCATCAGAAGATACTACATATAGTACATGCTATAAGTTAACAAATAATTCTTACACTACTGTACCTATAGGTAAAGCAATTTCTAATACACAAGCATATATATTAAATGATAATTTAGAACTTGTACCAATTGGAGTTATAGGCAAGCTTTATCTATCTGGAGAAGGAGTAGCTAAAGGGTATTTAAATCGGTTAGACTTAACTACAGAAAAATTTATATCCAATCCTTTTGTTAAAGAAACACAAATGTATGATACCGGGGATTTAGCAAGATGGATGCCAGATGGTAATATAGAGTTTTTAGGAAGAAAAGATCATCAAGTAAAATTAAGAGGGTATCGTATAGAATTAGGCGAAATAGAAAATACGATATCAAAATTTTCTAAAGACATAAAACAAGCTATAGTAGTAGTCAAAACAGTTAAAAATGAAGAAGTACTGGTATGCTATTATGTTGAAAATGATTCTATAGAGAAATCTAAATTGAGGGTGTATCTACAAGAACAGTTGCCTTCTTATATGATTCCAAACCATTTTGTTGTTATAGGATCAGTACCACTAACCCCTAATGGAAAAATAAACAAAAAAGCTTTACCAGAAATTACCGAAGGAGATATTACCAGAAAAGAGTATGTAGCGCCCAGAGATCAAGCAGAACAAACCTTGATTACAATTTGGGAAGAGGTAATAGGGGTTAAAAATGTAGGTATAAAAGATCATTTTTTTGAACTAGGAGGGCATAGTTTAATGATTTCTCAAATAATTAATAGAATTCATAAACAACTCAACAAAAGTGTACCATTAAAAACTTTTTATACCAATCCTACTGTAGAAAGCTTAAGAGATGTTTTAAAAGACCAGGAATTTTTTGCTATAGATCGTGTAACCAAAGCAGATTATTATGTAACGACTCCTTCTCAACAACGATTATGGCTTTTAAGCCAATTAGAAGATAATCAAGCCTATCAAATTACAGGAGCTGTAGAAATAAATGGAAACGTTATAAAGGATGACTTTATAAAAGCTTTTGGATATGTGATTGAAAGGCATGAGATATTACGAACATATTTTAAAAACAACGAGCAAGGAGTTCTGCATCAATATATAATTTCAAAATTAGATATCGATTTCAACCTTTGTTTTGAAGACTTTTCAAAATCTCAGTTTCCAGATCAATCTGTAGAAAACTATATAAAGGAACAGCAAAACAAAGGGTTTGATTTATCTGATGCTCCTTTGTTTAGGGCAACACTTTTAAAAGTAGAAGAAAATAAATATATTTTCTTTTTAGCAATGCACCACATCATAAGCGATGGATGGTCATTAGAGGTTTTAACATCAGAGATTATAGAAAGTTATATTCAGTTAAAGAAAAATAACACCATATCCTTACCAGATTTACAAATACAATTTAAAGATTATGCTGCATGGTTAACAAAAGCTAATCTCGAAGATTCACAAAAACTATCCAGAGAGTATTGGTTGAATACTTTTCAAGGAGAATTACCAGTTTTAGAAGTACCAAGCTTTAAAAACAGACCATTAATAAAAACCTATACAGGTAAAGAATTAAATTATGAATTTCCAATAAAAGTTTTATCGCAATTAAAGGCATTTTCGCAACAACAGCAAGTAACTTTATTTATGACATTAATGTCAGCGATCAAGACTTTGCTTTATAGATACACCAACCAAACAGATATTATTATAGGTACTCCTATAGCAGGAAGAGAACACTCAGATCTGGAATCTCAAATAGGATTATATCTTAATACATTAGCAATACGAACGCAGTTAGATAATAAGGATAATTTTATAGAGGTACTTCAAAAAGAAAAGCAGCAATTATTAGATGCCTATACACATCAAAATTTCCCTTTTGATATACTTGTAGAGCAATTGAAGCTGAAAAGAGATGTTTCTAGATCGCCTTTGTTTGATGTTATGGTTGTGTTTCAAAATCAACAACAATTAGCTGGTTTTCAAAGTAAAACATTAAATTCAGACATAGCTATAAAGGATTATAAGTTAGAAAGAGAATCTTCTCAATTTGATTTATCCTTTACATTTATAGAAAAAGAAGGACTTTCTTTAGATATTTCTTATAATACAGACATTTATGAAGAAGAATTTATTAAAGGAATTTTTACACATCTAGAAAATATATTTAATCAAATAATAGAGTATCCATTTATTCCTTTAGTAGAAATAGATTTACTTACCAATAAAGAGAGAAAATGTATTTTAGAAGAATTTAATACTACCACAACAACATATCCAGAAAATAAAACAATAGTTGACTTATTTGTAGAACAGGCAGAAAGAACACCAGAATCAATAGCTCTTATTTTTGAAGATAAACAAGTAACGTATAGAGAGCTGGATAATTTATCTAGCGATCTGGCGAATTATTTACTTGCCAATTTTGATTTAGAATCAGAAGATCTGGTAGGAGTAAAGTTAGATCGAACAGATTGGCTAGTTATTTCTTTACTTGCAGTATTAAAAGCAGGATGCGCTTATGTTCCAATAGATCCAAATTATCCTAAAGCAAGAATAAAATACATAGAAGAAGATAGTAATTGTAAAGTTATAATAGATGACTATTTACTAAATCTATATAAAGAAACACCTTCTTTATCTAATGAGCTACCTAAAACCAAGATCAATCCTGATACTGTCGCTTATATAATCTACACATCAGGATCTACAGGTAATCCAAAAGGAGTAATGATAACCCATAGTAATGCAGTTTCTATGCTACATTGGGCAAAAGCAGAATTTAAAAATACAGATTTTGAATATCTGTATGCCGTTACTTCTCATTGTTTTGACCTATCTGTTTATGAACTGTTTTATCCGTTAAGTATAGGTAAAAAAATAAGACTGTTAGAAAATGGATTATCCATAGGGGATTACTTGGGTAAAGACAAGAAAGTCTTAATTAATACAGTCCCTTCAGTAATACAAACACTTATAGATAAAAAAGTTTCTTTTCATAATACTGTGGCAATTAATTTGGCAGGAGAACCATTTCCTTTAGTACTTGCTAGTCATTTTAAAGACTCAGAAATTGAATTAAGAAACCTTTATGGCCCATCTGAAGATACTACTTATAGTAGCTGTTTTAGAGTAGAAAAAGAATATGATCGTTCTGTGCCAATAGGTAAACCTATTTCTAATACTACCATGTATATTTTATCAGATACTATGAAATTACAGCCTGTTGGAGTAATAGGAGAATTATATATTTCTGGAGCAGGAGTAACCAAAGGATACTTAAATAAGCCAGATTTAACACAACAAAAGTATATTCCTAATCCTTTTGTCGATGGGGATCTTATGTACAGAACCGGAGATTTAACCAGATGGCTTCCCGACGGAAATATAGAGTTTTTAGGAAGAAAGGACGATCAGGTAAAAGTAAGAGGGTATCGTATAGAATTGGGAGAGATAGAAAATGCACTAACTTCTTGTGAATATATAGAGCAAAGTGTGGTTGTAGTACAAGAGGTAGAAAATAATAACGTGATAGTATCGTACTTGGTAAGTAACAAAGATCTGGAAAAACAAAAAATACGCTCCCTGCTTAGTGAAAAATTACCAAATTATATGTTGCCTGGTTATTACATACAATTAGATAAAATACCATTAACCCCAAATGGCAAAATTGATAAAAAAGCATTGCCACTAGTATGTGATGCCGATATTATAAAAACTGAATATGTAGCTCCCACAAATACAACAGAAGAAAAAGTAATCGATATCTGGCAGGATATTTTAGGAGTAAAAGGAGTAGGAATTACAGACAGCTTTTTTGAGCTAGGTGGACATAGTTTATTATTAAGTAAACTAATAAATGAATATCATAGGGTTTTTGAAAAAGAAATAGACCTAAAACAAATCTATTCTAATACGGTACTAAAGAACCACGCCAAATTGTTGGAGAATACGGTAATAACAAAATTAGATAAAATAGAGAAAGTTAAAGAGCAGGAGTTTTATGAACTATCCCCATCACAAATTCGATTTTGGTTATTGTATAAAATACAAGGAAAATCAAAAGAGTTTAATATCTATAGTAAATTATCCTTGCCTAAGGATCTTGATATAAAAGTTTTCGAATCTGCATTTAATGTAATTCTGCAAAGACACGAAGCTCTAAGAACCATATTTGTAGAAGATAATGGAAAACCTAAACAAAAAATTCTTAGTTACGAGGCTATTGATGTTTCTTATTTTGAAACAAATAATGTAGCAGAAATACAAAATGCAATATTTACCCACGAATTTGATTTAGATATTTCTCCGTTGTTTAAAATTGCGGTGGTAAAAAATAACGATGCGTTTACATTATTTTTTAATGTGCACCATATTATAAGCGATGGTTGGTCTATGGATATTATATCCAAAGAATGGATGGAAATCTATCAAGCTAAACTTTTAAATTTAGAACCCGATCTTCCAGCATTACAAGTACATTATAAAGACTATACCTATTGGCAAAATGAAAAGTTGATGTATAGCAAAATGTTTTTGCAAGAATCCTATTGGAAAGAAAAATTATCAGGAGATATACCATACTTGCAATTACCAGCAGATTATGGAAATAAAGTAAAAAACTCAAAAACAACATCTGCATATTACACCATCTTTTTAGATGAAAAATTAAAAAAGAAAATTGATAAAGTATCCTCAAAAAGTAAAACAAGTGTTTTCTCTGTTTTTGTAGCTGGCTTAAAAATATTAATAAACAGATTGACCTCCGAAAAAGATATTGTTATAGGTATACCTGTAGCTAATCGAAATCATTATCAATTAAAAAACATAGTAGGATGTTTTATAAACACCTTAATGTTACGAGATCAATTAGAGGATAAAGCAACATTTCAAAACTTCCTTTTAGAAGTAAATAAAACAATAATGGAGGCTTTGGCATATCAAGATTATCCCTTTGAGCAAATACTGGAAGAACTCGATATACCTAAAGACCAAAATCGATTCCCTTTAAGTTCTATATTTTTAAATATGCTCGATTTTGATGCTAAATCAGAGGATTGTATAGATATATTTGAGTATCAAGAAGGAATTTTAGAAGCTTCTCCAAAATTTGATTTTGAATGTTACTTAAAAAGTTTTATCAATGGATACGAGATAAAATGTGTGTATAATAGGGATCTGTTTAAAAAAGAAACTGTAAAATATTGGATAGATACATATCTTTCTATTATAGAACAATCTGTAGAGGATACCGACAAAAAACTTAGAGAATTTAAAGTTTTTGAAGAGTTTGTTTTTCAAGAAGAAGATCCTAAACCTGTAAACGAATTTAATTTCTTTGAAGCTTCTGAAATTGAACAAAGCATTATAGACAGGTTTGAAAAGCAAGTCGAAAAATATCCAGATCATATTGCGGTAACATGCAATGATAAATTGATAACATATAAAGAGCTAAATACAAAAGCAAACCACCTTGCTAATAAAATAGTACTGGCTACAAGTAACATTCCACAAAGAGTAGCTTTATTGCTACAACATGATGAAAATTCAGTAATAGCCATGCTGGCAGTTTTAAAAGCAGGTTGTTCTTATGTGCCAATAGATTCAGGAAGTCCTAACAATAGAATACAATTTATATTAGAAGATTCTAAAAGTAGTATTCTTATTTGTAATAATAGTACCATAAAAGCAGCAAGAGAAGTTAAAGAAAACCTGTTAAACCTTACTATAATTCAAGTTTTAGAAAAAGAAATTGTTCCTGGGATCCCTAATTTAGGTATAAAAATAGACCCTAAAAGCGAGTCTTATGTTTTATATACCTCTGGATCTACAGGCAATCCTAAAGGAGTACTGCAAAATCATAGAAATGTATTACATTTTATAAGAGTATATACCAATAATATTCATATCGCAGAAGAAGACAACCTAAGTGTGTTTTCTACCTATACCTTTGATGCCTCTGTAAAAGACATTTATGGCGCATTATTAAATGGTGCTACGGTAAGCATATATAACATTACAGAAAATGGATTACATAATCTATATGATTGGTTATGTATAGGTAATATATCTATAATACATATGGTACCAACGATTTACAGGTATTTTTTAAACGGATTAGAAGAAAACCAAATCTTAGATACCGTTAGGATTGTAGACATGGGGGGTGAGGCCTGTTATAAGTCAGACTTAGATCTGTTTAAAAAGTATTTTTCTGCAGGAACCTTATTTGTAAATGATTATGGACCTACCGAATCGACTATAGTATTACAAAAATTCTTATCCCACGATTCACAAATAACCAGAGCAAATATCCCTTTAGGAAAACCAGTAGTTGAAACAGAAGCTTTTCTTATAGACGAGAATAATCAAAAAGTAGGTATTTATGGCGAAGGAGAAATAGTTTTTAAGAGCGATTATCTTTCTCTTGGATATTTGAATAGAAAAGAATTAACCGAAAAAGTATTTGTAACAGACCCAATAAAAAACCAAGGTAGAATTTATAAATCAGGAGATATTGGCAAGTTACTACCTAATGGAGAAATTGAGTTTGTAAAAAGAAAAGACACACAAATAAAACTAAACGGATTACGAATAGAACTGTCTGAAATTGAAAATCAATTAGAATCTATAACATCTGTAAATAAATCAATTGTGTTATTGCAAGAACTCAATGAAAATAAATATTTGGTAGCATATATCCATTCTGAGTTACCAATAGAAACTAACGATATAAAATCTGAATTAATGAATAGTTTACCAAAATATATGATTCCTACTGTTTATATACCAATAGAAACTTTTCCTTTAACAAGAACAGGGAAAATAGACAGAAAACAATTGCCATTGATTACTCTAGCTGATATAAAAACAGATGTATACGCTGCACCAGAAAATAAAATTGAAGAGAAACTTGTAGAAATATGGGCAGAAATACTGAACTGTAATACTAACGAGATTGGGGTAAAAGATAACTTTTTTGAACTAGGTGGAAACAGTCTTAAAGTGGTTATGTTACTTAATCTGGTAAATAAAGAATTTGGAACTATGCTATCTCTGGAAAATGTATACGATACGTTAAGCATAAAAGAATTTGCAGAGATCTTAAACTTTTCAACTCTTCAAAATAGAGAAATAACAAGCCTGGATAACGAAGAAGTGGTATTGTAACTTACCATTTTTTACACAAATCATCAATTTAGTATAACACGTTATCTCTGGTTTTTACCAGAGACTAGTATTCTATTCTACATTTTGTAGCTGTATATATACCTCTACAGCCATATAATAACATCTAAAAATTATTCCTGTGAAAAAACAATTGATTCATAAACTGATTTCCTATAATGTAAACCTAAAGGTTGTAGACGGAAAATTAAAAATTAATGCACCAAAAGGAGTATTGACTAAGGATTTATTAGAAGAAATTAAATCTAATAAGGAATATTTAATAAACCTGCTTTCTTCGCAGACAAAAATACCAAAAACACAAACCAGCGATAGTTACCCGGTAACTCCGTCTCAGGTACGTTTTTGGGTATTAAGTAAGTTCGAAGGAGGAAATGAAGCATACAGTATTTCTAACGAATTAGAATTTGAAGGTGTTTTTGAAAAAGAAATATTTTTATCCGCTTTTCATGCTATAATTAAAAGACATGAAAGCCTTAGGACCTATTTTAAAGAGAATGAAAATGGAGAGTTAAGGCAATATATAGTGCCTTTTGAAGCCGTAGATTTTACTATCAACTATAAAGACGCAAGTAGTCTGGAGCCTGCTGAAAGAGAAGAGATTATTTCAAAACATCAATCTTGCTCTTTTGATCTCGAAAAAGCACCTCTTTTAAAAATCGAAGCAATAAAAATTGAAGAGAAAAAACACCTGCTTTTATTTAATTTGCACCACATAGTAGGAGATGGTTGGTCTCTTGAGATTTTATCCAGAGAAGTAATACAAGTATACAATGCGCTTTTAAATAAGCAAGAAATAGAATTAGAAGAACTACCAATACAGTATAAAGATTATACGGTTTGGTTAGAAAGTGAAGAGCAACAAAAACGTTTAGAAACTTCTAGAGAGTATTGGTTAGATAAATTACAAGGAGAGTTACCAGTTTTAGAGCTTCCCGAAGTTAAAAAACGACCTAAAATAAAAACATATACAGGAGATTCTTTTGAATATTGCTTTTCAGAAAAATTCACAGAGACTTTAAGTAAGTTTAGTAAAAAAGCAGATGCTAGTATCTTTATGGCATTAACTGCGGGAATAAATGGGGTGTTTTATAGATACACCAATAAAACAGATCTTGTTTTAGGTACGGCAGTTGCGGGTAGAGAACATCCAGATCTTGCTGGGCAAATAGGATTGTATTTAAATACATTACCAATTCGTACGCAATTTGATATATCTGCAAGTTTTAAAGACTTACTATCTATTCAAAAAACAACGCTAATTGATCTTTATAAATATCAAAACTATCCTTTTAATGAATTAATAGAACAATTAGATATAAAAAGAGACACCTCCAGATCTGCATTATTCGATGTTTTAGTACTCATGCAAAATCAGCAAGATACATTAGCATCCAATGAGTTTTCATTAGAGGATATCAAAGTACAGCCTTATGAGAATAAGAATAAAAAAACAAGTCAGTTTGATATAACGTTTTCCTTTACAGAGCAAGAAAAGCAGATAAAAGTTGCTGTAGAATATAATACAGATATCTATAGTGAAGATTTTATATCCAGACTATTAACACATCTGGAATGCTTTATAGCAGAAGGGATTAAAAACCCAACACAACCGATAGCTGCTATAGAGTATTTGTCGGCAAAAGAAAAAGAAGAATTAATTCTGGATTTTAATAATACATCTGTGGATTATTCTAAAGATGTAACAGTGTTGGATAGTTTTAATACACAAGTACAAAAAACTCCAAAAGCTACAGCACTTATATTTGAAGAAAAAGAGCTTTCTTATGCAGATTTGGATAAAAAATCAGATCAATTAGCAAATTATCTAATTTCTAAAGGAATTAATAAAGATAAAGTAGTAGGCTTATGTGTAGATAGATCTCATGAAATGATAATTGGTATTCTCGGTATCCTAAAAACAGGTGCAGCATACCTTCCTTTAGACCCATCCTATCCAATAGATCGTTTAGATTATGTTATTGAAGATAGCGAAGCAGCTTTAATCGTAACCAAAGAAGCAATTAAAAACTTTATTCCGAATACAAAAAATATAGTATGTTTTGAAGAAGAAACTATTTGGAATACAGAGGATGTTACGTTGCCAAAAGTAGATTCAAGTCTTTCTGCATACATGATTTATACCTCGGGTACTACAGGAAAACCAAAAGGAGTAAGGATCTCTCACCAAAACCTGTATAACTTTTTTCTGGGTTTAAATAATCAATTCGAAATTTCTGAAAAAGTTGAGGTTTGGCTGGCAGTAACCAGTATGAGTTTTGATATTTCTATATTAGAAATGATATGGACCTTAACCCGAGGCAGTAAAGTAGTTATACAATCGGATCGACCAGTAGTGGTAAATCCTCTAAAACAAATGGATTTCAGTTTGTTTTATTTTGCCGCACAAGAAGAAGTAAAAACAGAAAACAAATATAATTTATTATTAAAAGGAGCAGATTATGCAGATAAAAATGAATTTAAATCTATTTGGGTCCCCGAAAGGCATTTTCATAGTTTTGGTGATCAATTCCCTAATCCTTCTATCGCTGCTGCTGCTGTAGCAGCTACTACAAAAAACATTACTATTCGTTCGGGTAGTGTGGTATTGCCACTGCATGATCCTGTTAGAGTTGCAGAAGAATGGTCTATGGTAGATAACCTGTCTAATGGTAGAGTCGAATTATCTATCGCATCAGGATGGCACCCTAATGATTTTGTTTTAGCACCACAAGATTATGAGAACCGCCACCAAATAATGAAAGATAAAATAACCACTCTTAAGAACATTTGGAAAGGAGATTCCTTAATAAGAAAAAATGGAATAGGACAAGATTTCGAATTTCAAATTCATCCAAAACCTGTTCAAAAAGACCTTAAAATATGGATTACCGCTGCCAGAAGTATAGAAACTTTTAAGTATGCAGGAACTATAGGAGCGAATATTCTAACACATTTATTAGGTCAGAATATAGAGGATCTAAAAGATAAAATAACAGCTTACCGAGAAACTCTTCAAGAAAATGGATTTGATCCAGATCAAGGAAAAGTAGCGGTTATGTTGCATACGTTTGTAAGTAATGATACTTCTTATGTTAAAGAAGTCGTAGAAACTCCTTTCAAAAATTATTTGAAGCACTCTATAAATCTTATGAGAACGGTAGCTTCAGATGCTAATCTGGATATAGATAAAGATCTGGATATGATATTAGAAATGGGCTTTCAGCGATTCTATAAAACCAGTGGTTTATTTGGAACTCCAGAAAGTTGTCTCTCCCGAATCAAAGAATTAAACGATGTTGGAGTAAACGAGATAGCTTGTCTTTTAGATTTTGGAATAGAAACAGATACCGTTATTACTAATCTGGAGCATTTAAAAACATTAAACGTTTTAGTAGATAGAACTAAAGCACAGTATGATTTTTTATCTAATAGATTACAGAACCAAAAGCCGATCGCAAAGCTTATCAAAGAAAATAAAGTAACCAATTTTCAAACCACTCCTTCTTTTATCCAAGAACTTTTAATAGATGAAGAAGGAAAAGAAGCATTGCAACAAATTGAAACTCTTTTGGTAGGAGGAGAAGCATTATCCAAAACAATAAGTAACACGTTGTTGGATATCAGAAAAAAATCAATCTTTAATATGTATGGACCAACAGAAACTACTATATGGTCTACTATTAAAGAAATCACAGAAAAAGATACGATAACTATAGGTAAACCTATTGCAAACACACAGGTGTATATATTAGACGAAAACAGGCAATTATGTCCTGTTGGAGTAACAGGAGAACTGTGCATTGCAGGAGACGGTGTATCTGTTGGATATAAAGATCGGGAGTCATTAACGGCAGAAAAGTTTATAGATAATCCTTTTAATTCTGCAGGAGAATCAAAATATATATATAGAACGGGAGATGTAGCCAGATGGCTTCCTAATGGAGAATTAGAATGTTTAGGTCGAATAGATAACCAAATAAAACTAAGAGGACACAGAATAGAATTAGGAGAAATAGAACATACTCTTAAAATAAAAGAAAATGTTGTAGATGCTGCCGTAGGAATTACAACCGATGCTTCTGGAGAAAAAGAATTAACAGCATATATTATATCAGAAGATCATGAAAGTACTAATATATTAAGGGGATACTTACTCGAATATTTGCCAAAATATATGATTCCTAATCGGTATATATATGTAAAAGAGTTTCCTCTTACCCCTAATGGTAAGTTAGATAGAAAAGCTTTAATCGAAATAAATGGAGAAGCTCTATCTAGTGGTGTAGAATATATCGCACCAACTAACGAATTAGAAGAACAACTGGTAGGAATTTGGCAAAATATATTAGCTGTAGAAAAAATAGGTACTGCCGATAGTTTCTTTGATTTGGGAGGTCATTCTTTATTAGCCATTCGAGTTTTATCAGCAATCAAAAAGGAACTAAATGTAGAGGTGTCTATTACCGATATGTTTAATTATCCTACCATTGCAAGTTTGGCAGGATTTATAGAAAGTCAGGACAATACCTCTGCACTTCCTATGATTACTAAACAAGAATTGCCAAGCGATATTCCGTTGTCCTATGCGCAGGAGCGTTTATGGTTTATCGACAAGCTAAAAGGAACAGAACACTATTCTTTACCCGTTCAATTGCGATTAAAAGGCCCGCTAAACCTTACTCATTTATCCGATTCTTTAAAAGAGGTTATTTCTCGTCATGAATCCCTTCGAACAGTGTATATAGAAAAAGAAGGTATTGCATACCAGCAAGTATTACCAGCAGATGCATGGCAGTTATCTTTTTCAGATACCGATGCAGATTTTGAGCAGTATATAAAAGAAGGTATCAATGCACCATTTAATCTGGAAAAAGATTATATGCTACGCGCCAAAGTATTTAAAGTTTCTGATCAGGAACACATTTTGGTTTTAGTTCGTCACCACATCGCTTCCGACGGATGGTCAGCATCTTTGATTATTAATGAGTTTAAAGAATTATACGCTTGTTATGCTTTAGGAAGAGACGCAAACTTACCAGAATTAGCATTTCAATATACAGACTATTCGGTATGGCAACGCTCTCATGTAACTGGAGATATCTTAACCGATAAATTAGAGTATTGGGAGTCTAAACTTGGAGGGGTTACCCCATTACAATTACCCACAGATTTTACAAGACCCTTGGTACAAAGTACAAAAGGAGACAATATTAACTTTAATTTAAGTCTGGAGAAGAGTGCGCAATTAAAAGATTTAGCAAAGCAAGAAGGAGTAACCTTATTTATGTTGCTGCTTAGTGTCTACAAAGTTTTATTGTACCGATACAGTGGTCAAACCGATATTTGTGTAGGAACGACGGTTGCAAATCGCCCACAAAAAGAACTGGAATCGTTAATCGGCTTTTTTGTAAACACCCTTGCCCTACGAACAGACTTGTCAGATAACCCAGAGTTTAAGTCAGTATTGGCAGATGTAAAGCAAACCACCTTAGAGGCATACAGTCATATATCCGTACCCTTTGAGAAGGTTGTGGATCGGGTAGAGACAGATCGGGATAAAAGCAGAAGTTCTCTTTTTCAGGTATTATTTGTATTGAACAACAATCCAGAGTCTAAGATCCAGGAGTTTAGTGATATTAGTA
>CAYGUC010000017.1:0-36766 GCA_964353005.1 uncultured Flavobacteriaceae bacterium
TGCCTGCCTAATAATATAGATAGCTCTATACATAATAGAACTCTTATCGTGAAAACCCAGATGCTTTTAAAAATTACTGATTTTATTTAGTAATAAAGTCCAAATTAAACCCAGATTATGCAATAGAAAATCTATTTCATCTGTGATCTACTGCAAACACTGTCGCCTTGCTTTGTTTTTCACTTTAACCATAGCGATGCTATGCTAAAAGTAAGAAAACAACAGTGTTCATTGTATCTCAAAGCTTCATAACGAGGTTCTATTGCATAATCTGGGTTAAAACTTGCGTGAGGGATAGCAGAGGAAACCCCGCAGCTTGAGGGTACGAAATGCGAGGAGTTGTATCGAATAGCCCGACCCAAAGGGACACGCTATAAGAAAATACTACTATACTATATAAGAGAGAAAATAGAAATACTACAATTATTATTCTTTAGTAACGCTTTTTGTACTTATAGATTCCGTTTTTCATTTCGACAAGCTTAATATGGCACGCAAGAATGCCCAATAATCTGATTTCTGTGTATTATATTTTTTCTACAGTAACTACTATAGATTTACTAATTGGGGTATTGCTTTTGTCGGCAAAGTGATTGTATGGAACTAACACATTGGTTTCTGGAAAATAGGATGCTAAATTTCCTTGGGGTATATTATAAGGTATCACTAGAAAGTTGGTTGCTTTTCTTTCTTTATTATCGTAACGACTTATCAAATTAACTGGATCTAGTTTTTGTAAGTTGTGTTTTTTCATATCGTCTTTATGCATTAAAACGATTCTTCGCTCATTATATATGCCTCTATACCGATCGTCTAGTCCATAAATGGTAGTATTAAATTGGTCGTGTGAACGAATGGTCATTAATATAAATTCGTTTTCTTTTATATTATGCTCTGGCAAATGACATATACTAAACTGTGCTTTTTGATTTGGTAGTTTACTAAAGTCTAATTCTCTTACATTATTGGGTAGGTAGAATCCTGATCCTTTGGATCTGTTATTGAGATCTTCGAATCCATTAAAAACTTGTTGGATCTTTTCTCTGATTTGCTGGTAGTCTTCGCTTAGGTTTTTCCAATCTACGATATGACCTCCTTTATAATAGGCATCTGCAATACCGCCTATGATTTCGGGTTCGCTTTTTAGGTTTTCTGAGGCTGGTTGTAACAGTCCTTTGGATTGATGTACTTTGCCCATACTGTTTTCTACGGTAAAATATCTTGGTTTACCGTTTTTAGTATCCAGTTCTGACCTACCTAGTGTTGGCAATATTAGAGCGGTTTTTCCTGTAACGAGATGGGTTCTGTTTAATTTTGTGCTTATGGATACGGTTAAATCACAGTTTTGAAGGGCTTGTGCTGTGTATTCTGTATCGGATGCTGCGGATAGAAAGTTACCTCCTAATGCTATAAATACTTTTGCTTTACCTTGATGCATTGCTTCTATAGCGTGTACGGTATCTAATCCTTCTTTATCTGGTGGTATAAACCCGAAGGTTTTTTGTATTGCTGTGTTTAATGCGGGAGAAACGTGGTGCATAATCCCAACGGTTCTATCGCCTTGCACATTACTATGCCCCCTAACGGGACAGGTTCCTGCTCCTGGTTTTCCTAAACTACCTTTAAGTAACAGCAGGTTTACACACTCTTTTATATTATCGACTCCGTTTTTGTGTTGTGTTAGCCCCATTGCCCAACATATAATAATTTTATTGTTGCTTGCTAACAGTTCTACGGTTTGGTCTATTAAGTTTTGGTCTACCCCACAGGATGCTAATAGTTCTGTTTCTGAATATTGCTCTACATCTGCGAGAAGGTTTTCATATCCTTGTGTATGGGTATTTATAAATTGGTGATCGAAGATGTTTCCTTTTTCTTGATCTAGTTTTGCTAATTTTTTGATAAGAAGTTTTAGCAAGGCTACGTCCTGGTTTATTTTTACTTGCAGGTGTATATCTGTTAGTGCGGCTCCTGAGGCTAGTACTCCTTTTATTTCTTGTGGGTTTTTGAATCGGATCAATCCTGCTTCTTCTAATGGATTGATGCTTATTACCTTGCCTCCGTTTTCTTTACATTTTTGTAATGCAGATAGCATTCTGGGGTGATTGGTACCCGGGTTTTGCCCGATTACCATAACGATTTCGGCTTTATCAAAATCTTCGAGTTTTACAGATCCTTTTCCGATGCCTAGTGTTTCGTTTAGTGCGACTCCGCTAGATTCGTGGCACATGTTGGAGCAATCTGGCATATTATTGGTTCCAAATGCTCTTATAAACAGGCCGTATAAAAATGCTGCTTCGTTACTGGATCTACCCGATGTATAAAAAACTGCTTCGTCTGGGGTATCTAGAGTATGAAGTTCTTTGGCTATTATGGTATAGGCATCTTGCCAAGAGATGGGCTGATAATGTATACTATCTGGTTTTAGGAGCATTGGCTGTGTGAGCCTACCACTTTTACCTATTTGATAGTCTGACCAATGGGACAGGTCTTCTACAGAGTATTTGGAAAAAAACTTGTTATCTACTCTTTGATTGGTTGCTTCTTCGGCTATTGCTTTTGCCCCATTCTCACAATACTCTCCTAGTTTTGATGGGCTATCGGGATCTGGCCATGCACAACCCGGGCAATCGAATCCTTCTTTTTGATTCATTTTAGAGAGTACGTGCATAGATTTTACTACTCCCATTTCTTTAAAGGCATGTTGTAATGCTACTTTTACTGCTGGTAATCCTGCGGCATAAGTTGCGGGTTCTTTTATGGTGATGCCAGTAAGGGTCGTTGGTCCTAAGACAGAAATGTTTCTTTTTTTGGTAGTGCTCATTATATGTACTCTATAAAATGCTAATTGTATTATACCTATTTAATGTTTTAATGACGTATAGTTAAATTGGTATTCCCCCAAAGATATAGTTATCTGTCGAAATCTATACATCTTGTTATATGGAAACCTGGATAGATATAGTTAATTGATTAGGTTCTATTTTATAATAGCATCGATAATTTTATCAAAACTAAGCATATCCCATACCCAGCCCTTCCCAAACGGAAGGGAGTCAAAAATTCTTCCCTTTGGGAAGGACTTAGAGTAAGACAAACATCTTGAAATCAAATAAAAAATTTCTTGAAACCGACTATCCTCGAGGCAGAGCCATAGAGGTATTTCGCCAGTTTCATTTTGGTCTTGGGACCAAAAACCGAAATTTTGTATTTTACCTCACCCAGAACTGCCGAAAATGGCAGTTCTGACCTCTCCCAAGGAGAGGTGAATCGGAAACCCCGAGGCAGAGCCTTCGAGGAATTATTTTGATTAAATGTGTATCTCACACCTATCAACTAAAGCTATTGATTACTATACCTCAGGCTACCATCGCTGTTCTAGATTTATACGATAGCGTCTATGATTTTCCATAAGGAATCTACGATTGCATTCCATATTTTTTCGATAGTTACAGAAAGAATTCCTTTTAATGTATTTACAAAGTTTAATACCATTGCTTCTAATCCATCAAAGAAAAATTCTTTTAAGCCTTCATCGATATCTCCATTCAAAATTCCTTTCTGAATAATTAACGTTTGTTTTGCTATCGCTTCTACCTGTCTTTCACTAAATCCTCTAACAGTTGCTATATCTTTTTCTAAAATTGTGGAAGCTATGTCTTTTATCTCTTTAATGATGTTTATTATCTCTTCGTTCA
The DNA here is from genome assembly GCA_964353005.1 of uncultured Flavobacteriaceae bacterium. GTDB lineage: Bacteria > Bacteroidota > Bacteroidia > Flavobacteriales > Flavobacteriaceae > Aquimarina. The sequence continues at coordinate 3,699 of CAYGUC010000017.1, forward strand.
TGTTATTATCTTTTTAAGAAGCTTTCGTAGGTTATTGCTTGATCCAAAAAAATTTCTATTTGCCCTTTAAAGGCTTGCATAGCGGTTGGTTTTATTCCTTTTTCTTTATCTTCTGTTTTCATCCTTTTTAAGGTTTCTGATATTTTTTGAAACGCAAAGGCACTAGGATAGTCTCCTGATATAGCACTACTATTTTTGGCTTGTAATAATTCGTTGATTTTTTTTGTCGCTACATTATTGGGTATTGGCCTGGCTTTTGCCTGAAGTTTTAGGGCATCATAAGCTCCTATTAATTCATTGTATTCTTTTTCTCGCTCTTTATAATTTTCTTTAGTTGTTCCGTCAGAAATTTTTTCTAAAAAACTCATTGTTTTCTGACTGTTAGTGGTAACACTTTCTACAATGGCTTTGTCGTATTCTGGTGCTAAAAGGGTTTTACAACTGGTAATCGAAATTAGCCCTATAAAGAAAATAATCGGTATCCATTTTTTTTTGATTGCTGTCTTCATTTTATTATTTATATTGTTTATTATTTTAATTTACGGTACTACCTATTCTTTTTTATCACCACTTCAGAAGTAAATAAAAATGTTATCCTTCGGCTTTGCTTCTGTCACCATTATACCTGATTGACAATCCTTTTTCTTACTAATTTTCATCCTTTACTAAAGCTTAGAAACGTTACCTTTATTTTTCAGTAAATTTAAGCTAAAATGGTATTATATGTTTCTATTTCCATTGGTTTGCGTGTTTAAAAATAGCTGGAAGTCCTCCTGTATGCCAAAAAAGAACGTTTGAGTTCACTGGTATTTTTTGGTTTTGTAAACAGTCTAACATTCCGTAAAAGGCTCTTGCTGTATACACCGGATCTAGTAATATGCCTTCTTTTCTTGCCAATTGGTTCATGGCATTTATTTCGTTTTGGGTTACTACTCCATAACCGTCTTTATCGTAGTTTCTATTTAAATGTATATCAGACAGCTTAAAATCTTTTTTAATATTTAATATGCTAGCTCCTTCTTTTACGATATCAAAAACTACTTTTTCTAGAGACTGTCCATTTGTTTCATCTTTATCAATACTAATTGGTACTAATTCTGAACTTAATGAATATAGTTCTTTACCGAGAGTTAATCCAGCTTGCATACCGCCAGAACTGGAGGCAAAAAAAATGTAATCTATTTTTAGGTTTTGTTCTACGAGTTGTTCTTTTACTTCTTTTACGGCATTTACAAATCCTAATGCTCCTGTTATATTAGATCCCCCGTATGGAATTACAAAACAGGTGTTATTTTTTTCTTCGAGATCTTTTTTCAAGGCAGGTATATCTTCTCCTTTTCTATTATCTCCTGTAAAATGAATGTTTGCTCCAAGAATAGAGGAGAGTAAAAGATTGCCTTCGTACACTTCTGGTTTTTTACCTCCTAATAATAAATGACATTCTAATCCTGCTATAGCACAGGCTGCTGCTGTTTGTCTACAGTGATTGGATTGTTGGGCTCCTGCGGTAATGATGGTATCACAACCTTGGGTTATTGCTTTTTTTATCAGGTATTCTAATTTTCTGGTCTTATTGCCTCCAGAAGCCAATCCTGTATGGTCGTCTCTTTTGATATAGATAGTATACTCAGAAAAGAGTTGCGATATTTTATCTAGCTTTTGTAAGGGTGTAGGGAAGAAACCTAAATTGTATTTATCCTCTATCATTTTTTTTAGTTTTTATACTGAGGTGGTTTAATCTTTTTTCCATTCGCTATAAAAATGCTCTTTTTCACTTCCTTTTTAACTTTGAAATAGCACTAATAAGCTTAATTTCTATATGCACGATTTCAAAGATACATCTATCTATCGAAAACTATCTGTGCTTTTTTATGTGAATTTTAGCAAGAACTGTTTATTGATTGTGTACTTTGTTATTTTTATCCTGAACTCGATTAATCTGAAATCTGTCGGTTTGAAATTTTGCCAAGAATCTTGTGCAAAAAACAAGTATTTCTGTACTAAAAATCTATTTCCAATAGCTCTGCTAAGCTTGTCGAAGTAAAATTCTTCTCCATGTCATTTCGAACTTTGCAACAGACTCAAGACAGACTTTGTCGAGAGACTAATACGAAAAATCAATTGAATTGACGGTTTTTATGGTGCATCTGAATATTAAACGAACTCGGGGTATGAAAATTAAAAACGTTTTCTTTTACCAATCTGGAATTTCACTAAGGGATTCTACTTTTTTTAGTACATATATAGTACTATTACTTTTATCTGGATTAGGAAACATATCCCTTTTAGGCAAAGATTTAAACATAAACAGAGTGTCTTGTTTTATCCAACCATATTCTTTAATATAGACACCTTTTTCTTTATGCTTAACATAAAATGTTTCTATTTCTAACAAATTTCCTTTATTGATAGTATAATAACCTATATAAGTGGGTGTGAGTTTTTGTTCGTTTACATTTATTTTGGCATCAATACTACTTTGAAAACTACGCCCATTGTTATAAAATTTTATAAAAAACAAACTTTTATATTTTTTATTACCATATTCTAAAGTATCTGTTGAAATATAAATGCTCTTTGTATTCAGTATGTCTTCTTTTTTTAATTTATAAGGTTTTTTAAGTGAGGTAAACTTTGGTTTTTTAGGTCTATAGCCACCATCTACATGATGATAATAATTTTTACATGCAACAAGAATAGAACAGACACTGATTAACATTACCAACTTTTTCCACTCCATACCTCTGTTTTTTTGTAGTTATATTCAAATCTAAAATCTTTTATTGCTTTATGTATCGCATTTTGTAGCCAAGCATCTCCAATTAAATCGACTGTTGCATTATATCCATTAGAGTTATTAATTCGAATATAGGTGGATTATTTATTGGTCTTCTAATGGAACACCTTTATATTCATAAAGCTTAAAAAGTCGTTCTCTAAATATAAATTCTTTATTATTTTTCCAATAGATAGTATCATTTTCAACATCTGTCATTTGTACCTTTATCATTATAGTATCTTTTAATTCTTTTTTAGATGGCATGATACGTTTAACATTTGGGTAGTATACATAATACGTGGAATCATTTAATATCTTATAATTTGGATGAGAAGAATATTTATAAGCACCTTTTCCACCATATATAATCATCGTTGAATCGCTTTCAAAATAAACTGTATTATTTAATAAAGAGCTATTAATTTTACCTTTATAATGGTAATTATAACTTTTGCCAATTATATGTTTTTGCGCTGAACAACTATTTAATATAAATAACAGAAAAATTGTAAGACTAGTATTTCGCATAGATAATTGGTTTTTCCTTAATAAACACTTTAATATATTCAATATAAGATTTTTTCTTATCTGCTGAACCTAAACTAATATTTAAAATTCTATCGAATCTGTTTTATTTATTAGCATTAAAAACATCTTTTGCACTACTACTTATATCCAATTTCTTTTTCGAAATTCTTTTATACAATCCGTCTTTGAGAAAGCTATCTGCTACTTTTGCGATAATAGCAACTTTTATATCTTTCATTTTCTTTATTTCTATCCTCCCCATATCTTTTGTGTTTGTTGACATCATTAAACCCATAACATCTGATTCAGAAAGTGAAATATTTAATTTCAGCAAACCATCAAATGCATATTGTCGCTTGTATGTTTCTAATTCATCAAAGATATCATATGTAAGACCTGGCATTGATGTACCTCCTACTCCTATAAACTCTAATTGACCTGTTTCAAATTGAAAAACGTGTTTTAACTCATTTATTAGAGACCCCAAAGTACCATCATAAAAAACAGTCCCTGTATCACCTATCGCATTATAATCAAAATATGGCTCTGTGGATTGAACAAAAGAATACATTGTAACTGATTGTTCTATTTTTTTAAACTCCTTTTGAACACTTTTTAATTCTTTTAGCCGAGCCTCTAAGTCCTTTTTATCCCCACCACTTGCAGTTTGTAATTTACTTTCAAGTTGTTTTATTTTATACGCTACTTTTCGTTTTAAAATATTAAATGTGTTTTTACTATTGGGATGAATATGTGAAGGCAAGCTATTATGTGCCAAATGGTCTAATTTCTGTTGCATTCTTTGTACACTATAATGAGTAGAGGTTAGAATCCCCTTAAATTCTCGTATGTAATTCATATAAATAAGTATGGTTTTATGTAAATATAGATAACCTCTAATAATGATTATAATATATATTCATGAAAGTTTATGTATTTTTCAATGAACTGAATTCATAATCCTTGTGAAGAGCGATTGCAAGAAGCTTTTTGTTGCTTTGATTTTGGAAAATTGTATCTACATTATCTAAATCTATTCTTATTCACATCTGTTTATTTTGATAACCTGAACGAACAATTAGTTCTCAAATAACTTATGCTAAATTAAAATTTTCTAAACCTCCTCTATTTTTTTCATTCTTAATCCTAAATAAGTAACAGAAAAAGCTCTTAAAATTCATAAGCAAAACAAAAAAAACGGTATAGCATCCGTTATTTTATCTGAATCTATAAAAATAATCTTTTATCAACTCTTTAGGTTCTATATGAATACCTTTAAAATAACATATCACATAAGACATATAATAATGAAAGCCTCGATAAAGAGGCTTAAAATGAATCGTTTTATAAGAAATTAGAGACTTGTGGAGTGATTACCATTATTGTACCCAGTGCTTTTACTTTTTAATAAATGGCAAAAGGGTTCTTGCCAACTTCTCGATTTCCCCCTTATTTGCAAATCCCGGATCCCTCAACAAGGCATATAGCGCTTACCTATCGGCACGCCATATGCTTCTTAGTTATTGGCAGTAGTTATTTAATTTTTATAAGTTGTATTACAATAAGGATGAGTTATTTGTCCGTTTTCTGGATTTCCTTTTCCTCCGTCTTGTTTTCTATCAATATGGTCTATTGTAATTGAATTTTTATGGATAAATCCATTACAAATCTTACATTTTACATCATTTTTCAACGCTTCTTTAATAAATACTTCAGATTTGGAATCAGTCGTAAAGTTGCTGAAGATTTCTTTTGACTCAGGTGTTGATTGTAAAGTGATATAGTCAAATTTGGTTGTTAAAATTATTTCTTGAACACTTTCTTTTACAGACTTACCTTCTAATAATTTTTTATTTATCTCTGTGTAAAATTCCACTACGTGAGGAATAGCTTTAAATGCACTTCTATATTTTCTTGAAATTTGCTGAATGATATATTCATAACCAAGTAAAAATTCTTCAAACTTTTCTCTGGTTTTTACAAAGTCATTATACTTGTTTCTTTTTTCAAGTTCTTTTACATAAGCTAAAGTGAAATAGAAAGAAGCAGGCTTGTGTTTACCTTCTATTGAATAGAAATATACGATTGGATGTAAACCAAGGGACGATGGATGAATGCTATTTAAACGCCAAGCTAATTTTCTTACATTTTTTAAATATCTCAAAGTTTGTAAGCCATCTAAATCATCTTCTAGATTTTCTGAAAAATTTGATCCTATATTACTGCTCATATTTACAAACTCTAAAATCAGAGGTAAACTTTGTGCAGAAGCTAGTTTTCCACCAATTGGAATATCCAATGTTTTAACAGGTGTCTTTAATGTAGGATTGTAAATTATATTATGAATTTCTTTTGATATTTTTTGAATATCTGCTTGTATTTCAGCAGAGAAATCTGACCAGTATTTATGTCCTTGTCCACCTCGAATAATTGCTCTTGCCGCGATGCAATTCCCTTTCTTTCTCGATTCAAGAATTTTCAGTTCGGTTGGGTCAATTTTTGAAGGTTGTTGATTTATTTTAAAAAATGATTTTTCAGCTTTTTTAGCATCTCCATCTACCCACTGAACTTGAATAGAAAAAGCACCTAAATTTTTTGCTTTTTGAATTAGGTCCTCATTTCCATTTTCTTGAATTGGTGCATTTATAATATCTTCATACTTTCCAATTCTCTTATTTATTAATTTTCTTGTTCTTTCTGCAATGTCTTTAAATTCCTCGTTTAAGCTATCTCCAAATAATTTTTGTGAAATTTCTCCATCTCCATAATCATCTTTAATCCAGGAAATTAATGCACTTAATCTATGAGCACCATCAATAACAAAATACAAACCAGTATTATTTCTCCATAAAATAATCGCAGGTATTAATTCTCCACTAATAAAACTCTCAATAAATTCAGCTATTTTTTTTGCATCCCATTCATTCGTTTCTCTTTGGAAATCTGGTTTTCTTAAAAATGGGTAAAAGAATCCTCCTGTAAAATTAGAAATTGATATTGAGTTGAATAAATTAGTCGAGTTTTGACTCCCAATTACTTCGAAATCCTCTCTTGGTATTATTGCATCTAAATTTACTTTTGCCATTCTTTATTTTTGTTTTTTACGCGATTTCTTTAATTGTGCACAACATGAATACACAGTTCCCAAGCCCCATATCTCTTTATTATTAGAAATATAGTTCCCTCTATATTTTTAAAGCTCTAAAGTAAATTACTTTTTAGAAATAGGATTACGGAAATCCGTATAGGAGGGATAATCTTACATATATTTTATTTTTAAGAAGCGTTGTGGTATCATTTGCTATGGTATAGTAGATGATTTCAGGCTCACTCTTCGAAAATATTAAAATTTAGATGGACTGAGGTTCTCGAAGTCCGATTTTCTGGCACTTACCCTTCTGGACACCAAGAATCTGAAGCACTTGAAACTCACCCATTCGGGTGCCTCAGGGTTCGATAGCTGATGATTTTCTTGTGATAGCTGACTCTTTCGACAACATAGTTAACAGTTTCCCCGTGATAGCCGACTCTTTCTACCTCAGCATAACTGCTTAGAGTAATAGTTTCATTGAAAATAAAGGATAAACTATACTTAATGTTTAGTTCAATAGTATGGATAGTGGATTCTACTCTTAACGGAGTGACAAATCTAATAGTAAAAAGAGGAACAACGGGTGTTCCTCTTTTTAAAATGGTTTCAATTATTCTTCTAACATCTATAAAAGATGTCTTTTTATATTTTATAATTCGAATAATGATTTGGGAATGGCGTGAAATCCAGTTTTGATTACAGCATCTTCAATATCTTTTACAGAAACTAATGACAATGTATGAATTGTTATTTGTTTTGGAAATTTATCTTCGTCTATAATGACATCTTTTATTCCAGACACTCCTAATATGGCATTTTTAATCTGCTCTAACTGATTATGTTCTGTTGCATTTGTTTCAAATATTTTTCCGTGATTTCCTGGAATTACATTTTCTGATAATAAGCTCATTATGCTATCTTTTAATTTAGTTATTGTGTGTGTTTTTTTAAAAGTTTACCTTACAGTATAACTACTACGTTAAATATACTAATTATACATATTTATAAGTGTGTATAAAAAGTTAATTCAGAACCAATTTATTTATTGCTGTTGAGAAATAATCGATCACTCTGTCATATAAAAACTTAAAAATGGATGTGTTTGATACTTGGATAAATTCTTTTTTCTCTGAATATTTTTATCCCGTTTTATAATTTGAATTAATTGAATGGTAAGAATTAAATACTTTTAGTAGTGGATTCCGTTCTACAACGGAATGACAAATCAAATTATATGTGGTGTATTCTGTATTTCGATAACATTTGACAAATTCTCAGGATAAAATATACGTAAACTTTTACTTCAATAGTATGGGTAGTAGATTCCGTTCTGCAACGGAATGACATATTAAATTATATGTGGTGTATTCTGTATTTCGACAACATTTGACAAATTCTCAGGATAAAATATACGTAAATTTCTACTTCAATATTATGGGTAGTGGATTCCGTTCTACAACGGAATAACAAATTAAATTATGCGTATGTGTGTTCTGTATTTCGACAACATTTGACAAATTCTCAGGATAAAATATACGTAAATGTCTACTTCAATAGTATGGGTAGTGGATTCCGTTCTACAACGGAATGACAGATCAAATTATATGTATGTGTGTTCTGTATTTCGGCAGCACTTCTAAGGGTTCCCCTGTAACAGCTTTTTGTAATCACCTTGTTATAGGGGGGTTAAAAATCAACTAATTCTTTTAATGAAACTTCTAAAGCTTTTGAAATTTCTAAAAGTAAATACATACTAGGGTCTGCTTTGCCATTTTCTAGTTCGATAATAGATAGTATATCTTTATTACATACTTGTGCTAAATCTAACTGACTCCACCCCTTTTGACGTCTTAGTTGAATGATACGCTGACCGAGTTTATTTTTAATATGTTGTTCCTTGTTCACTAAACAAATATCTATCAATAGATGAAATATACATAATATAATCCTTTGACAGGTAGCAAACTGGAAATTTTAAATCACTTTGTATCGTATTTTTTTAATCAAAAAACAAAAAGATACTTTTTTGATTAAAAAACAAAAAACCTTTAAAAAACATAAATAGTTGATTGCTAGTATTTTTAACCAATTATAAGCGACTACAAACGGATACAAGCGAAACTAAGCGTTTCTTAACCGAATCTACAAAAGGATGTGCTATATGTTTGTAGTGTTGTTAGTAAGCAACTCTTTATACGAGTTTTACATAACAATATAAATGTACCTATAAATTATTAACCGCCTCCTACTATAGAGGTATTGTATTAACTGTTTAATACCAATTTAACCATAAAATGTCGCATCTAAACTTATTCATTTTCTGTTTTATTTTCTTGTTCATGATTTCCATAGCTGCTGCTATGCAAAGCAATCACAGCGTTATAAAACAAAAAAGCAATTTCGTTTCTTATACGGTATTTCATAATTAATTTGGTATAACACGAAAAACTAAAATGATGAACACGCTAAAAAACAAAGTACAGTTGATTGGAAACCTAGGACAAGAACCTGAAATTGTACATCTTGAATCTGGCAAAAAGCTTGCTAAATTTGCTATTGCTACGAATGATTATTATTATAACAAACAAGGAGATAAAATTACGGATACCCAATGGCATAATATTATTGCTTGGGGTAAAACTGCGGATATTGTAGAAAAATATATTAATAAAGGACAAGAGGTTGCTATACAAGGCAAACTTACCTCTCGCAGTTATGAGGATAAAAAAGGGCAAAAACAATATATAACAGAGGTCGTGTGTAACGAATTATTGATGTTAAGTAAATAATATCAAGTTATTTACCTTTTGGATTGTAGAGATTATACCATTTACACTTTCAATTTAATTCCCAAAGACTACTCTTTGGGAATTTTGATTTTTATATTCTTAAGTGTTTTTTCTATATCCCTCGAGATTGGTAACTCCCCAGTTTTCTAATTCTTCTGTACTCCACAATTCTGGAAAAAATATTCTTCGCTGGTATCTTGGATGCATATATTTATGCCAATCACTCCCCCCCGTTGCTTCTACATTTATTTTACCCGAATCTAAATATTTTGCTGCTGCGTTATAATGATGCATTACCCAATCAATATTAACGGTATGATCATAATGCCGCATAGCATTTATTAACTCCTTGTTTTGCTGGTACTCGTTTGGTAGTTCTTTAAACTTAGTCCAAAGGTTTACAGTATTGTATTCTTTCATCCATTCGATTAATTCTTTTTTGTATTTGTCTTCAAAATTAATCATGAGTTTGCTTTTCTTTCCTGTAGTATGATCTTTGCCTGCTGCCTGCCAATACATATGATCAAAAGCATGTGCGTAGGGAGTTTCTCTATTTATGGTTTTTCTAAATCTAAAATCTATCAGGTTGATCAACTCTGTAGAGGCTATTTCTATTTTTCGGTACTGTGCAGATTGAAAACCACTTGCAGGGGTAAGTGTCATTCTAAACTTCATGTATTGCTCTATCTCCATACCTTCACTCATAATATCAAAGGAGTTAGACAGCATATCAAAATACCTGCTTATACGCATTAAGTGCATTTCGAATTTTGAAGGTTCTATATTTTTGGTATGAGAAATCTGGTTCATTTCCCAAAGTATCATTTTAAAAAGTAATTCGTTGATCTGGTGATACATTATAAACACCATTTCGTCTGGCAATTGGGTACGTTGGGTTTGTAGTCCTAACAGGGCATCTACTTGTATAAAATCCCAATATTGCATAGGTTCAGCATATAATAATCCTGCTAAATGCACATCTGGATCCTGACCCATTGCGGCGTACTTTTTATCTATAGCTTCTAATAATTCTTTTCTATTCATGGTTACTCTTCAATTACATAAAATGGTTATATATCTCCTGTAATTCTGTATTTTATATGAATACAAAATTATGGAAATCGATATGAATTCTTATACTAAAGTGGTTTGCCTTTTGCTACTGTATGCAACTCGTTGTTTTAATGTTGTTAACAGAAGAAAACTCTAACTACTTTTTAAAGAATATTATGAAAAAGGAGATTTTATATTCATATAACCTGTTACCCTAAGTGAGGTAGGTCTGGATAGTTTAATGTAGCAGGTTTTGGTATACACGATACTTAATTAAAATTGAATACTAGATCATATCTAATAAAGCGACAATATCTTAATTTTATTTTCCTAATCCAAATACTCTATATAATTAAACAGTGTACGTTTTATCAAACGGATTAAATTGTTATAATATAGGATAAAAAATCTGCTTTACCCTTTGCTGTTTTTTAATAAAAGATGAATATTACAATAATAAACAAGATGCTTAGGTTACTTATTTGGATATGCCGTAAAATATTTCCTTAGTCTGATCTTTTTTAGTAATATTTGCATTACTCACTATTTGCAAACAGATGGAAGATTATTTAATTGGTATTGGTAAACGTTTAAAAGAGATTCGAAAAAGCAATAGCAAAACCATTAATGAGATTGCCTCGAAGGCTGGCGTTAGTAACGGTCTTATTTCTAGAATTGAAAACGGCAGAACGATCCCTTCTTTGCCTGTTTTATTAAATATCATCACTGCTCTCGAAATTGAAATCCCTACTTTTTTTAATGGTATCCCTACACAAACTAATTTTACATTTTTGGTTACAAGAGCTTCAGAATATAGTGTTATTGAAAAAGAGGATGATGCTGTTGGGTTTAGTTACAAATATATTTTTGGCAAACAACTTAATTCTATTGGCTTTGAAGCTGTTTTTTTAGAGGTGCAACCAGATTCTGAAAGAGGTAAAGTAGAAACGGATGCATATGAGTTTAAATATATACTTACGGGAGAGTGTTCTTATATTATAGGAGAAGAAGAGATTCTTTTAAAAGAGGGAGATTCTATTTTTTTTGACGGCAGAATCCCACATGTACCTGTTAACCGAGGAAATACGTCTTCTAAAATGATTGTTTTGTATTTCTTTTTGGATAAAGAGAATTAATCCCAGTAAAATAAAAAAGGCCGCTACTGCGACCTTTTATTTATTTGTTTTTCTTTTTTAATTTAAAACTCCTGGCCAAGTGTTTTCTTGTATGTTTTGTGGGTATCCTGACACTGCTTTATCTTTTGTTTTATCGTATTTTATATAGGTATTATCGGTTAAGAAAAAGTAAGCATATTTACCGTTCCAGTCTACTACCGAGGAAATTAAGTTTGCATATCCTCCTAATCCAGGCCAAGTACTATCATTTATGGCTTTGGGATATCCAGAATCTGCTTTATCATTTGTAATACTATACCTTATATATGTACCATTGTTTAAGAAAAAATAGGCTTTACTATTGTTCCAGTTTACTGCTCCTATAATTTTATCTCCTACTTCTCCTAATCCTGGCCAAGTACTATTATTAACTTGTGCTGGGTATCCTACATCTGTTTTATCAGCGTTCATATAGTATCGTAAATACCTACCGTCTGACAAGAAAAAATATCCTTTGTTGTTGTTCCATTTAAGTGAAGCAGAAATAAGGTTTTTGTATGCTCCTAATCCTGGCCACGAAATATTATTTGTTTCTTTTGGATATCCAGAATCTGTTTCATCTTTTGATTTATTATATCGTATATAGTTCCCATCGTTTCTAAAAAAATATGCTCTGTTATTTAAAGTATCATTCCAGTCTAAACAAGCTACGATTTTTAAATTTTGATTTCTGGATTGTATCGATGCTATAGACTCTTCAATCCTTATTGTATATGTGGTTTGCATATCATTTATTGTTGTATCTACATAACTTCCTTGCATGGCAGGCACAGTGGCAACTAATTGGTTGTTTTTATAGATTTTTGCATCCTCATTACTATTAGAAACCCAGAATAATTTATTTTGGTTATTATTTGTAAATAATAATTTTCTGGGACCATCTGCTCCTATTAAGGGAGTCGAGCTTAATTGCCAATCGTTTTGGATAGTTATATCTAAATGTCTTAGTATGGTTGGTACTATAGATGTTTGTGCTGGATACCCATATAGTTTATTAAAGTCGGTATTAGGAAGATTATTTACTGCCGAAGTAAATTCTTGATTACCAATTTTATTCATTGCTATAAATATCGTTTTTTCCGATTCTGTTGCTGCTCCATGACTATATCCTCCTATCGGGTTTCTACCATGATCTGTAGTAACAATAATTAACCAGTCTTCATTTTTTGTAGTTATACGCTGTGTTACCGCATTCATTAACTGACCTAATTGTTGATCTGCAGTTTTAATTGCATTGTCATACGTTCTGCCAAATCCAAATCCATGCCCTACATTATCTACATTATCTAAGTGAATAAATACCAGATCATGATTTTCGTTGGTTATTTGGTTTACCCCCAAACTAGTGGAGTTTGCATCACTACCTCCATCGTTTCTATAATCTACCAAAGGCATATCGTTTTCTAAAAACTCGTGAATAGGACTCCAAGTAGCGATACTAGCAATAGATGCGTTGGTTTTGTTTTCTTTAATAAGCCTGTAAATACTTTTAGCTTTAGATTTATAGGTTCCAGAGCTATTGTTAGGCACAGCATGTTTATCTTTCCAAACACCTGTTAAAATAGATGTCCATCCCGGACCACTTGAGGTTACTTGTTGACTTAGATTTCCTTTAATACCACCTGTATATGCTTTGGAAACATTAAGCTTATCAAAATTAGGAGTGCTTAGCGCTGCGATTCGTTCAAATTGCAAACCATCAATACCTACAAGTAATACTTTTTTATTGGTTATTATCTGTTTGGATTCTCCTGTAAAATTTTCTGTTTGGAGATCTTTTTCACATCCGGATATACACACTATAAAAACAATAAGTATGCATTTAATTATTAGATTTTTGTACATAAGTTAATTTTTAATATTTGTTACTATTTAGATCAAAAATAAAATAATAAACTATGCTTCTATACGTCCATAAATCTACTTAATTATTTGATAATTAATTTAATAAATACAACATGTTTTTATGAAGTAAATTTTACTATTAGTTAACTTATATAGTTTTATTACAACTAAAAAAACCGCCTTAGGGCGGTTTTTAAACAAAACAATTAAAACGCTAATCTAATAGAATATAATTTTTATTAATTCTATTAACTCTTTTATGATAAAATCGGGAGATGCTTTTGCTATTTGCTCTTTACTTTGTGCTCCTGTAAGAACTCCTACCGTGATCCCGCAATTCGCATTTTTGCCCTCTTCTATATCTATTGCAGAATCCCCTACTTTTAATACTCTGGATGCATCGGTAATCTTAAACATCTGCATTGCTTTACAGATCATTTCTTTATCTGGCCTGCCTTTTATTACATCGTCTGCTGTAAGTAATGCATCATAGTTTACTCCTTTTTTCCACCCTATCTTTTTAAGAAGTTGATTTGCTACTTTTGCATCGTATCCTGTATTTAAAACTACTTTTATATTGTTATTTTTTAATACATCGAATAATTCTTCTACTCTATCAAAAGCTACTACATGCAGTTTTTTATATAATTTTTCGAGAATTGGTTTAAAATTAGAAAATGCTTTTTTGGCTACACTTTCTGGGTTTTCGCAAGAGGTTACTTTTGTTAAAATATCTATTATCGCCTGATACTTTTCTTTTCCTGCACCATGTTCTAATACATCTTGTAAACTAATAGTAAATCCTTCGTCGTTAATTACCTGTTGTACTGTTTTATATACTATATTGTCCTCATTTACTGTGGTTCCTGCCATATCAAAAACAACCAGATCAATCCTTTTATTCATATTTATATATTAAAAATTTTTGTAATATTTTCTTTTGCAAATCCTGCACTACCTGTCATACCTTTTCCTCCTATTCCTGTTACGACATGGATATTGTTTTCTATCGTTTTTTGAAATATATCTTTGGTTTTGCATTGTGAATACATACCAAACCATCGATTTTGAATATCATACGTTGGTAGATCTATGATTTTTCGTGCTTCTTTTATCATAAAATTATCTATATCCATATCTAAATCATATCCCAGATCTTCTATGTTTTTTACATCGGCATATTGATGAGAGTCTCCTATAATAACCGATCCATCTGGTGCTTGTTTAAACAAGATATGTACTCCCCACTTTCTTTGTAAGGACTCTGTATTTTCTTTCAATTTAATATCTACAAAGGAATCACATTCTGTAAACGCCTCGTAACGCCTAATAGACCATCCTGTTAAAATATTACCAGATAATTGGTATGCAGACTGTGGTTTGGTTTGTAACATTTGTAATTTTGTCACCTCTAAATCACTTGTATTAAACAACCCTGGATATAAGTTTTTAAACTCACTACCGTTACAGATAATTACTTTTTCTGCTTCAAAAATTTCTCCCGAAGCGGAAGTTATTTTTACAGAAGTACCTGCTTGTTCACAAGCAATTATATTTCTATTGGTAAAATAGTCTAAAGTCATATGTTTTACCATAAAGCTTTGTAATCTGTGTATCATCTCGCGAGCCTCTACAGTAACTTCTTCTGGAAAGAATAACCCTGCTTTTATATACTCTGATCGTAAACCCGGGTATTTTTTTAGACACTCTTCCTTCGTTAATAATACCGAGGGATATTGATTGTGGTTATTAATTTGATGCAATTCTTCGATAAGCTGTACCTCTTCTGGATTAGAAGCCAAATACACCGATCCGTTCTCCCTAAGGGTTATGTCAAATTGTTGCTGTATGTTTTTATAGATTTTTAAGCTTTCTCTCCCATAGGCTTGCCATTTGGTGTTCATTCCCGAAGGAACTACTTGCCCAAAATTTTGAGTAGTTGCTCCTTGGGGCATTTTATTTTTTTCTAATAAGGCTACTTGTAATCCGTTTTGCAATGCATGGTATGCATGAAAAGTGCCTAACACTCCGCCCCCTACAACAACGAGGTCATATTTTTTCATAATGTAATTCTGTTTGTATAGTTGTTACTTTAGCACGGTATGCTCTTTTAAAATATAGTAATGAACCCAGCATGATTACTACTCCTAATATGGTTAGACTATATGCTCCGTACACAAAAAAGTCTAACCAACTTAAATTTGCTTGTCCAAAATTTTTATATAACAAGGCCGTAATACTACCTAAATACCCAAAAGAATCTGCTATATAGATCAAAAAACCTGCGTTTCCTTTTATCTTAAACATAGCTATAAACCGATCAAAAAACACGCAATTAAAGGGTACATAACAGATATATAATCCGAACCCACATATAACCATCCAGATAAAAGGATTTAGTAATTCTAATTGAAAAAGAAGCGTAGAACCCCCAATACATAAGATCCCTGCTAAGATTAAGAAGTGGTATAGATAAAGTGCTTTTGCATTGTTTCTGATATAAAATGTACTTCCTAAGATTAAAAGTACCACTACTGCGATAATAGTTTCTGAGGTTGTATATACAGATATGTCACCTTTATATCCTATACTATCCCATAGCTCTCTTGCAAAATTATCTCTAAAATCTCTAAACGCTGTTAATACGGTATAAAAAATCACAATCCCAGTGATAGGGATAAGAAACGACAGTAAAAGTTGTTTTCTATCTTTTGCAGACATAGGCAAACGTTCTGATCTCATTATCCTGTCTTCTTTTGTTGTTACAGGTAATTTTTCTAACAACCATGCAAAAAACAACAATGGCAGTATAAATAGTGCTCCTGTAACTGCAGGCATCCAAAATTGAGAGATTTGCCATCCACTCATAAGATACAAACCAACAGATTTTACAATTCCGCTAGATACTATAAAGCTAGCGCATAATGCTACTCCTAAGATTTCAGTAAACTTTCTGCCTTCTAGATAAGAAAAAACGATACCCCAAATCATGCCTAATGGTAGTCCGTTAAAAAATAAAGCGATCACATTATAGGGTTTTGGCAGAATCGCAAAAAGCACTAATGCTAATTCTGCCAAAAGGATTAATCCTATTAAATACCCTACTCGTTTTTCTGCTTTTAACTCAGATATTATTTTTATTCCTAAGAATTTAGACAGAGTATACCCTAATACCTGAGCAATAATTAATATAATTTTATAATCTATATTAAGAACAGAAAGGTTTTCAAAAGTTGCAACACTAAATGGTTTTCTAAATGCGTACATACAAAAGTAAGCCCCAAAAGAGGCTATTGATGCATGTGCTATAAATTTTAAGTTAGACGACTTAGTTTGCATTTTAAATGTTTTATTAATTACCAGATTGTTTTTACAAATACTCTGGTGTTTTTTTGTTAGTTGCTAGTATGTTTTTTTTGATTAAAAACTCTATTTTACTCCAGCTTGCCCTCTTACTCTGTAACACTCTACTTGTTTTGGTCTGCTTGTATCGCCATAATAAAATCTAATCATTTCTTGTTCTAAGTATATTGATATGATTTTCATTAATTTTAATCGAATTACAAGCTATTAGTTATTTTCTAACAGTAAAACCTAACTTCTGTTAATAGAGTTTCTGGGAATATACTATACTACTTCGCTATATTATTATCCAAAAACTCACCTATACTATCTGTTGCAACTCCATTTTCTATATTTTGTGATGTAAGTATAGACATTACACATAATAAAAGCGAGATCACTTACTTATACCATTTACACTTGTTCTTTGTTTTTACAATTAGTAAATTTTAAAGCCCAAAAATCAATATTATTTTACTATTTGTAAATATTTGTGGTTTAAGAAATATTTAATATAACTTTGATTAATTGTAAAATTAAGGTTAAGAATGTTTCTGAAACGAAAAAGGAAACCTGTCTAAAGTGAAAAAAATTGATGCCGTTAATGGAGAGATATAAAAAAGAGAAGCCTATCTTTTTGTAGTCACCAATAAGTGTAATCTATACACTAAAAGTATTCTTTTAGCATGAAGTTCTATTTTATATTAGAAACAAAAAGGCGAATTATATTAAATTAGTGATATTAATTAACTCTTCTATATCATTAACTATTATCATATTTTCTTTAATATCTATAATTCCTTCTTCTTTAAAATCATATAAAACTCTTACCAAAGATTCTATAGATGTACCCACAATACTACTGTGATCTTTTCTTGATAACTTTATCCTACCATTATTATCAAAAAACTCTTCTAATTTTATTATAGAAAGAGCAGTTCTTTCTCTAACGCTATGCTGTGCAAGAACTCTGGAGTTGTTAATAAACACTCCAAACTCATGACTCATGTTTTCTAATAAACGATTAAGTATATTTCGGTTATTTTCTATTATCGAAAGAAATATTTTTTTAGGAATTAAATAAAAAACACAATCGGTTAAACACGATGCTGAATGGGAATAAGCCTCATCACACAAAATATTATGATACCCTAAAATTTCTTTCTCTTTTATTAAATGAAACGTGTACTCTTTTCCATTTAATCCTGTTGCATATTTCTTAACTTTTCCTGTTTGTAATATGTATACTCCCATTGGGATGGATCCTTCATGAAAAAGCACTTGATTTTTGGTTAGTTTAAGAATAGTTTTATTATCATCTATCTTGTTAACCGTATCCTCTGGAAGAAACTGCAAGAACGATTCACTTATAAAGGAGTACCGTTTATGAGAAAAAAGGGTATTGACCATATGGGGGTAATATTTATAAAAATAGCGCTTGAAATAATTAAATTCATCAAATAATCGTGTTTATTATATTATATTGACTTTTTTCTAATTAAAATTTTGCTATCAAATTTAGCTTCACTTATTTGTGGTATAACGTTTTTTTAAGATTAAAAGTATCTATATGTTAAAAAAATTATGATTTATATATTAAAAGCAAAAGAGGCTGCCTTTACAATAAAGACAACCTCTTTTTCTTGAAATAAGATAATTAGAGTAACTACCCTTTCACGACGACTTATTAATCTTCCATAGATCGCACAACTCTATTATTTAATTTTTGAGTAGGTCTAAAGTTTTCATGCATAATTTCTTCAAATCTTTTTAATTGCTCATGAGAAGCATACACTGGTTGTTTCACAACATACCAAGTTACAATTTCTGTACAACCAGGAGTTGTTAGGGATCCACTATATGTATAAAAATCCATTTCTTCTGGTAATACATCTTTAATATGATACTCCTTATTACTTATATAGTATTCTCCTTCGTTTTCTGGCAATACATTCATAAATTGATTTAAAAATCTATTACCTCTTCTTCCTTTTCCTTCTTCAAAGAAAATTCCTACCACTCCTAACAATCCTGTTCTTTTATTTCTATGAACCAAGTGCATTTCCATTGGATATCTATACCCGTTAATAGTATGCTCACTGCCTGTATGAAAATGAAACTGTAAGAGTTCATAATCTATATTATTTAAATCTGCGTAGCTACCTGGTGTATAATCAAATTGAAGAGTATGCCCATTATTTAAAATCTTAGTGGTACTAATAGTGTAATTAGTATTGATATTATTAATATCGTCATCCTCCTGTACTCTTCCTGTGCTAATATCTATAGGTGATTGTGAATTCCCTGCGCAATCTTTCCATTCTTCTCCACAAAGATCTGCCCAAAACTCTGGTCCTGAAGCGCCTTCGTATTCAAAATGACAATCTGATTTGGATGATTTTCCATAAAAAGCATTCCCTAAATCCGTTTCGCCATTATTGGTCATTTCTTGAGTCATCTCAAGATTAATTTCTTGTTCCTTAACATCTGTTTTTTCATTTTCACAAGAAGCTAAACCTAAAATTAACGTAGAAATAAATAAACCTTTAAAAATTTGTGTTTTCATAATGATTTGAATTTGTGTTTTTAACGTAACAAAAGTATTGGATAATTTCAAATCAAATCGATACATTCATCAATCGAAAAATTGATTTAAATCAATTTTTCGATTGATGAATATCAGACAAAAACACATCTTCATTCTATAATCAATAACCTTAGAGTAAGATCATGAGGTATACTTCTAAAAATATATTTTGTTTTCAAGGCAAGCCGCGAGAATTAAACTCCACAGTGTGGATTAAAAATCTCAGCTAATTTTTGTGCATCTTTAATTATGATTTTACTTTCTCTTACCTCAACAATCCCTTCTTCTTTAAAATCATGTAAAACTCTTATTAATGATTCTATCGATGTACCAATAATGTTACTGTGATCTTTTCTAGATAATATAATTTCTTGATCATCTTCAAAAAAATAATTTAATTTTATTAATGATAAAGCTGTTCTTTCCCTAACATTATGCTGTGCCAAAACTCTAGAATTATTTACAAACACCCCAAACTCTCTACTTATACTTTTTAGTAAATTATCCAGGATAAAAGGATTATTTTTTAGAATAAAAAGAAAAATATTTTTGGGAATTAAATAAAACAGGCAATCTGTTAGACAAGCTACAGAATGAGAGTAGGCTTCATTACACAAAATATCATGATGTCCGAGAATATCATTTTCTTTTAAAAGATGAAAAATATATTCTTTATCATTTATTCCTTTTGAGTATTTTTTTGCCCTTCCCCTTTTTAGGATATACACTCCGTTTGGAATTGTACCTTCATAAAACAATACTTGTCCTTTTTTTAACTTTACTACAATTTTATTTTCTTCTAACAAAGAATAAACTTTATCTGGTATCTTTTCAAAAATATTGGTGTTCTTAAAAAGATATTTTTTATGTGGGGAATCTGAATTAATCATACTATTAAATTGCTGTTTTTTTTTTATTATCAAAAACAGGTTTTACTTTTTAAATAATCAATAACCTCGAGGCAAGCCTTTGGGAGTCAAACCTTCAAAAAGGATTAAAATTTAAAGAACAAAAGTATTTTGAAAATAACGAAGAGCCACCACATATGGCAGCTCTTGTTTTTATTACACCTGTAGTAGATAATAAAATTATTAAAATTTAGTTTTTATTAGTCCTGACTTCTCTACCATTTAGCTTCTGTACAGGCCTGAAATTTTCATGCATGATTCTTTTAAATCTCTTTAGTTGTATATAGGATGCTTCTATAGGCTGCTTAACTACATACCAGGTAACAATCTCTGAGCAAGCTGGTGTCGTTAAAGATCCACTATAGGTATAAAAATCCATATTACCAGGAAGTATATCTTTAATATGATAAGAATCATTACTTGTATAATAGTCATCCTCGTATACTGGAAGATTATTCATAAACTGAGCTAGAACTTCATTTTTTGCTCCTACTTCAAAGAAAATACCTACTACTGCCAATAGACCTGTAATTGGATCTTTATGTACCAAATGCATCTCCATAGGATATCTATACCCATTTATAGTATGTTCGCTACCCGTATGAAAATGAAATTGTAAAAGATTATAATTAATATTATTTAAAGAAGCGGAACTACCAGGAGTGTAATCAAATTGAATAGTATGCCCATTGTTTACTATTTTTGTAGTACTAATAGTATAATTAGTATTGATGTTATTAATATTACTATCCTCATCTATATCATCAATTTTAATATTAATAGGAGATTGTGAGTTACCTGCACAATCTTTCCAGTCCTCTCCACAAAGATCTGCCCAAAAATTTGGACCTGTTAAACCTTCATATTCAAAATGGCAATCCGATGCTGATGATCTTCCGTAAAAAGAGTTTCCTAAAAATGTTTCATCATTTTTATTTATCTCTTGGTTAATGTTTTGATCCTGAATATCTAATTTTTCATGTTCACAGGAAGTTAGCCCATAAATCAAAGCTGTAGCACATACGTACTTAAAAAAAGTTGATTTCATAATATGTTGAATTTGTGTTTATTAATAACCACAAAAGTATTTACTTATTTCTTCATCTATTCCTAAATCCATCAATCCGAAGTATGATATTTATCAATTTGCTTTATGTACTAAAGTCATTTAATTCACAAAATACACTATAACAATTAGTATAAAGAGAGAACAAAAACTGCCCAAAATTAGTTTTGGGCAGTTAAAAGACTTAAGTCAAATATTCTATTTTTTGATAAACTTTTTACTTACTTCTCCTTTTTTAGTTTTAATTACTATAAAATAAACTCCTGCATTTAGTTTATCTATAGCATAGGTTATTGTTTTAGAAGTAAATTTTACTTTATCTACCACACGCCCAAACATATCTCTAATTACAGCTTCAGACCTGTGTGCCTCTGTATAATTTGGAAATTTAATGTGTAATACTCCCGTTTTTATAGGATTTGGGTATACATTTAATTTTTGACCACCTTCTATTTGTTCTTCTCCTTTTTGTGCTAAAGCAGTTACAGAAGTATGAGGGTTATTAATAGTAACCACATTTCCTCCTGCTGGGTTCCATATATCTATGTTAGTAGGTAATGTAAACATATTACTATCACTTACTTGTCCAACACTACTTGCATTATCTACTCTAACTGTTCTAAGTTCAATTTTATTTTTATCTATCCATAACCACTTAAATTGATTAAAAGATCCCGCTGCTCTTGTCCAGTTTTTAGTATCCGAAGCATTTCTTAATGGAGCTCCCCAGCATCCTTCTCCTACATACACTGCTCTTTTAGGATCGTTATCTGCTCTAATAAAACCTTCATCACTTCCTGAACCCGTAGACGGAATAATTGGCCATGTACGTTTTACCACGTGCGAGTCACTTTCCATCACCAATTGTACTGCGTGGGTATAAAATGGTTTTGACCATGCTTCGTATTGATCGTTTTGTTCAGACTTACCTGGCTCATGTGGTCTTGTAGATCTATGGTATTGTGCTACTGCCCAAGTATGATTTGCAGAATTAGTTGCTAAATCATTAGTAAGCCAGCTACCCTGTGTACCTGCTGGGGTAACCTCTGTATTTAAGGTATATGTTCTTATTAGGTTGCCTCCAAAACTCAAGGCATAAAACTCTCCTCCTGCATCAGTAGGAATATCAAAAAGATCTCGAATATCATTAGGGCTTTCATGATTACCTCGTGCCGCAACCACAGGAATAATTCTTCCATCGGCACCAATAGTTAATTGCCAGTCTTCAAACCAATTTTGCCATTCAGAACTTGTAGTAGAATTAGTCATGTCCCCTCCAAACAATACTGCATGTGGTCGTATTTTAGCTACCAATCTATTTGCATTTTGTCTAGGAGTACGATTGTTTCTGGAATCTCCTCCGGCAACAATAGATAATCTTGTATTAGGATCATTAGGTGCGGTTTTAAACCAAAATCTTTTAGAAACACCTTCGCTATCTTTTATTACAAAATAATAAGCAGTATCTGGTTGTAAACCTGTTAATCTTGCATATCTATTACTCATTCCTTTGCTAGAAACTGTTCTATCCACCGTTTTACTTAAAGGATACGAAGCATAATTGCTTCCAAAATCTGTAGTTCCGTAATGTACAACAGGATTAGTTCCTGCTACTTGGTTCCACCCTATTACCATAGTAGTCGAGGTGTTTCCTCTCCAGGTTAAGCGGTATTTTTCTGTAGAAGTACTAATTACAGGGGTTTCTGTAAATGTAGCGGTTACTGTTTTATCAGAGTTCATTATAACCGATGTAGGATTTGTGTTTCCTGATAAAGCACCAGACCACCCATTAAAATCCCAACCAGATGCTGCTGTAGCTGTAATAGAAACCGATGTTCCTGAATTATATACACCACCGCCACTAACAGTACCCTGACCAGTGGTATTGGTTGTTAATGTGTATTGTACCACATTGGTAGTAGTTACATTAACCGAAGTACTGTTTGCTGATGTATTACCAGCAGCATCTTTTGCTCTTACTGAAAAACTATAAGAAGTTCCTGCAGTAAGACCTGTTACATTAAAACTGGTAGTAGCAGATGTACCAATACTGGTAGCTCCTCTAAATATTTCATATTCGGTTACTCCTACATTATCTGTAGAAGCGTTCCAGCTAAGATCTACAGTAGTATTTGTAATAGTAGAAGCAGATAGATTTGTTGGTACCGTTGGTGCTTGTGTATCTGGGGTAACCGAAATGATTTTTATATTATCAATAGCGATATCACTACTCCACCCTGTACCTGTAGTAGCCTTAAATTGTAATTGAATTACAGAACCAGCATAAGCAGTAAGCGCAACACTAGCTTGGTTCCAAACATTTCCTTGGCTTCCGTTTTGTGACCATACAGAAGTATAGCTTGCTCCATTATCAGTGCTTACCAATACTTGTAAAGATCCCATATTAGCACCTAGCATATGATATCCAAAATCTAAAGATGCATTAGGAACACTACTAAGATCAATGCAAGGACTGTTTAGCAATGCAATTTTATTGGGGCTTCCTGCTGGGGTTACATTAGTAGATGCTTCGGTATACAAATAAAAAGATCCATCTTGTCCTGTAGAAGGTCCTGTACCAGTAGAAGGTGTTCCCCCAGAGTCTCTTGTCCATTCTATATCATCACCAGTAGCATTAGTCCAAACCCCTAAGTTAGTTTCAAAACTTTCGCTATACGGGTAACTATTGATCCCTGCACAAGCAGGGGTGCCTAACGTAGTAATAGTAACTGCTGTACTATTTGCAGATGTATTTCCCGCTGCATCTTTTGCCTTTACAGTAAAGCTATAGCTTGTTTCTGGAGTTAGACCTGTTACATTAAAACTAGTTGTAGCAGATGTACCAATACTGGTAGTGCCACGAAATATCTCATATCCTGTCACTCCTACATTATCTGTAGAGGCTGCCCAGGATAGATTAGCAGCAGAAGAAGAAATATTAGATGCAGATAAGTTTGCAGGTACCGATGGTGCTTGTGTATCACTGCCTCCATTAGAGCTAATAACTACAGTATAATCTTCTACCTCTCCGTAATTAAAACTGTTACACGGTGATGGCAAAGCATTATATCGTAAAGAAATTCGCATTCTTGTCGTTCCATTTAAAGCACTTTCTGGTACTGTAAATGTTCCTGTTATTGTAGTATTTTGAGTAGGGCTTTGCGAAAAAACCTCTTCAGTAGCTTCTTCAAAAATATCATTTTGGTTGTAATCTATCCAAACTTTATACCCTTCGCTGTACACATTTCCTGGCCAGGTTGGCGTAATGATAATTGTAGACACCTGTCCTTTAACAATATTTGCAGAAATCGCTGTAAAATCAGAATATCCTGTTGTTGCAGATTGAGAGGTATTATCCATATCTGCTAACTGAACTCTGGATATATATTCTTCGCTAGCATTATTGCCGTTGGAGCTACAATAAGCAAAGCTTGTTAAAGTTGATAATACTGAAAAATCATGCTGTTTTTCTAACAGTTTTGGATTATTTTTTTCGTTGTGTACCCATCCAGAACTCATAGTAACTATGAGTGTTAAGGTGGCTAAAAATAGAAAAGATTTAATTAGTTTCATAAATAGAGTTTGTGTTAATTAAAATTTGTGTTCAGAATATTTACGTTAAAAATTGTTTTTAAAAAGTAGTATATACCAGAATAAATTCCCCTCTGATAAAAAATACTTCCCTTTTATTTTAAGAAAATTTATAAGCTGTTTAGTTCTAATTTTGTTCTATAAGCAAAGAAATATAGTTTACAATATATAAGACGTGTAAAAGAGAATCTCCTACTAGTTCTTTTTTACTTTTTAAATAAAAACGGTCTACTAAAATTTGCAAGAGATTGTATTTGTACTTGGTTTGAAGTTTGTTTTTCGCACTTAAGTTTTAAGAGATATTAAAAAAAGAAATCACTTTACTTTCATGAACTCGTTTTAGATTTGTTTTTAACTGCTTTCAAAGATACCTTCTTATTATAGCAATGATTCCTTATTTTGTCAACTCAAACATTGATTTTTGTCAATTCATTTTTTGATAAAAATCAGATACCTTTTTTACAAAAAGAAATCTTCAATATCTTTACTACCAGTAGTAATTTTACTACTAGTTATCTTGCTTTGCAACAATAGTTTTTCATTAAAAAATGTTTTTAAGTTTAGCAAAACAAATATGCGAACAGCAAAACAAATATGTGTCTTTTTGCCTACTACTTACCTACAACATTATGGGATTTTACTTAGATTTACCTACTATGCTATGCCAATTCTTGCTTTTTTATACTAAAACCTGAATTTTTATTTTTGTAACACAACCTGTTTATTTTACGGCTTTATTTTGCCTACTTATTATAGATGATGAAGATTTTATGAAGAGTATATATCTAAAAATAAATATGCTGTATATTTATAAGGTCTTACTTTTTTTAATACCAAAGTATACTGCAATGCCTCCTGTAAAAAACATTAATAAACTGTATACTGCAGGTGCAACTGCAAATGATGTATTATCAAGTAAAATAACTGCGATAGTTATGGCTAGAGTTCCGTTTTGAATACCAGATTCTATGGCAATAGAAATTGCTCTTTTAGTATTAATTTTAAATAATTTGGCAGAATAATACCCTACAGCCATTGTAACTACATTTAAACATAAAGCAACTAATCCTGCTTGTCGAAAATAAGATGCAAAATTATCTTTTTCCTTAAAAGTAATCCCTAAAATAACAAGTACAATAACTACTCCCGAAGCTACTCTAACTGGCTTTGCCATTTTTAAAGCAAAGTTTTCATTATATCTCCTTACCAACATACCAATACTTACAGGAATAACCGTAATAACTAATATTTGGATAATGGTAGAAACAACATCTAATCTAATAGTTTGTTCTTTTTCTAGAAAGTGAAGAAGCGCAAAATTGATGATAAAAGGAATCGTTAAAATGGTAACAAAACTACTTAATGCAGTAAGAGTAACAGATAATGCAATATCTCCTTTTGCTAAATGAGATATTAAATTAGAAGTAGGTCCGCCAGGACATGCTGCCAAAATCATAATCCCTATAGCAATTTCTGGTTGAATCGAAAACACAGATGCTATGGCAAATCCTAATACTGGTAAAATTAATATTTGATTTATTAACCCTATTAGTATTGCTTTTGGATAAATAAATATTCGTTTAAAATCATCAACCACCAGAGACAACCCCATACCAAGCATTATTATAATAAGAGATATAGCTAAAATAATCGTTGATACATTATCCATTTTTAAAAATTCTGATTGAATAAGCAATATAGAAATTTTAAAAACAAAATCTGGTAAAACATTAGTAACACTAGGGTATTTATAAGCTAGAATTCGACACAAGAAAATCACACCAATTCGGTCTAACGAAGGGAGAACAGTAATTTTTTATGTGAAAAATCTATCCCTAATGATATCCATTTAACGCAACTTTAACTTTACCCTTTAAAAATAGCATACACCCCTTTCGATAAGGGGTACACCCCATATAACAAGGGTTCTAATTGATCTTGAGGAGTTTCGAGGAGATAGTTTATCGTTTCGAAAGGATACCTTGGCGTTTATTTTTGATAAAGTATCGTTTCGAGTTGATATTTTATCTGTTTCATTCGATATTTTTATGCTTCGGTTTGATAAATTATCAGATCGAAGAGTCATTTTATCAATTCGAAGCACCTATATAGGTACTTCGAACCCTCTCGACACCCCTTATAATGGTAATTTTATCTCTTCGAAATACCTAAAGAGGTATCTAGAACCTTCACCATATCTGCTAGAAACTTATTGGAATCATTTTAAAGGTTTGTCTTATCAGAAATAAACCAAATAAGAATATAATTTTTTAATATCAAAAAAAGAAGTGATAGACTTTAGTAAATACTACCCTGTCAAAAAGGAGGCTATCTAAAAAAATAAATTCAAAACTAAATTATTAGCCAGAGTTTGTCGAAGATTAATGGGGTATCTGTACTATAAAAGTTAGATTTTCTATGAGAACAAACCAAAGCGAATAACAAAAATTTACTTTTTAGAAAGCCTTTTTCTTACCTTAGATGTACTATTCTTCAGAATCGGTATCCCCTTCATCTATCGATTGCACTCTATTTTTTTTAAACAACACTTTCATGTCCTGATATACCGCTTTTGCTCCTGGTTCATTCTCCCCTGCCAAAAAACGCATCATACGATAAAAACTCAATGCATTTGTATAGTTATCATAATCCAACAAAGTTTTGGTATCAATTAATTGTTGCGAAAGGTTTTCTAATAATTGTACCTGTGTTTCTATTTGTTTTCGGGCAGTAAAATCGCGATCAAACTCTTCTTTATCCAAAAAACGAGGAATCCACTCTGGATGTTGCTCCATATAACTTTTTGCCTTATCTACAATCAATTTGTTTTGATTAGCAATTCGCCCATATTGCCCGCGCTGATCAGGAGTAAGATTTACCGTTTTACCATGCAATGCTTTTTTGAGCATAGTAATAGACTGATTAAGATTGTTTAATTCTTCGTCTGAAAATGTAATGCTAATTAGATTTTCTAATGCCATAATGTACTTAGTTTTTATAATTAATAATTTATTTATGACACAAGAATATACTATTGTAGTTTCGTTTTTTAACACTGTGTGTTTTTTTATGATTCTTTATGATTTTTTTATAAAAAATTAAGATTCTATACTGGTCATACTAGGTAAGAATATCACAATACAGGCATGAAGTGCTGAAGTATTTAATATCAAAATATGTAGTTACGATAGAAGATAAGGAAAGCTAGCTTGTTTTAATACTGTATGTAAATTAGTCAATATTTATAAATCTTCACTACTATAATCAGCAACAAACACAATCACAACTAGTTCACTATAATCATTTTAACGTAAAAACCAGCACGAAAATAATTAATATGGTAAAAAAAATCACTCAATATATTTGACCAAAAAGATACCCATATATTATATTTGACCCTGATTTTGGTTTTCTTCTAAAAAAAGCAAACAAGTTTTTTTATATATTGAATACCAAAAACTATACTTAATATTTTAAATCTCATTTGAAAATATTCAAAATAATTCAATTTTTTATTATCTACTAAAACTAATATGAATACAATGAAACTACTTACCCCTTACTTTCTTATTATTTTTTTATTCACTACCACTGTATTTTCACAAAAAGCACAAGTTGGCACAGAAGGCGATTCAAGTTACGAGGATAATCCTGTTACAAAAAGAGCAATACAAGATATAGAAGCAGCTTTTCTTGTATTTGGAGATTTTGGCTTCATGTTTGAAGGAGAATATACTATAGAAAACAATACGATCTCAGGAAAAAAATACTATTCTTTAGGCGACGGTGATAAATACGAAAAAATATCTTTATTAATAGAAGAAGGAAAAATTATCGGGGCAGATTCTGAAGGAAATAAATTAGATATTATTTTTGAAGGGGATGCTATAAAAAAAATAAGTGCAGAATCTCTGTCTAACTTTGATTACACATTTTATAGAAATGCCGAAGGTAATGTAGCTAAAATCGAAAATCCTTTTTCTAACGGAAACATACAATGGATTGATTTTGTGTATAAAAATGGAAAAGTGAGCGAAATAACCAAATACTTTAAAAAAGGAAAATTTGGGAAAACAGTAACCACTATCTTAGAGAGTACCCCTACTAAATTTAAGGCTTCTTTAAGCGAGTATCCACACAAATCCAAAGAGTTCTCTAAACAACGTAATATTACCGCATCAAAACTTGAAGAGAATAAATTTATGATCGAAAGGGTTTTTAACTTTGGAAAAGGAAGAAAAACAAATACCGTTACTAATATACAATACACCGATTTTGATAAGATAAAAAGATGGGCAAAAACTACCAATGAAACCAAGAAGGATGTAAAAGATTATGAATATCTTAACGAGAAACTAGCTAAGTCTACTGCAATACTAAGCAATAATGAAGAAACCCTTTCTAATATTGTATACATATATTTTGATTTAAAAGAACAAGGAACTTCTTTGCCAGAATATGAGTGGAGAGAAGGAAGATATGAATTTGATGCTAATGGTGAATTAAATTTTGTTGCGCGAGATGGAAAGTATATAAAAAAAGAAAATGGAACTTGGACAGATTGGAAATTTTTAAAAATGTAAAAGTCGGATAAAGGAACTATTGAAAATATTTTTTGTCTGTCTGAGAGTCTTAAAGTTATAGTACTAATACTAATTTTTAATACCTTCAGACAGACAATTTAGTTTTGAATACGCACTTTTAAACTCTTTTGTTTATCGTAATGTAAGCGGGAGTTGTATATTAAAAAACCTACAAAATTCTGTGATGGTATTTTTGAGTTAATTTTTCATAAATAAATTCTATCTTTTGTTCCATTTTAGTATTTGCTTTCCAGATGATGATAAATTACTTTTTTAGATAATTTATGAACCTAAAAAGTACGGACTATCTGCTTTTACAGAACAGAACCGATTGTTACGAAACCTGTATGGCAGTTGGTATGTAAGGTGTACTCTGCTATCTAACTGTGGGGAAGCCATGTAAATGATTGTGAAATGTTTTTCTATTCCGATCAAAATCGGTATCCTATACTTAATGCACGACGATTAACGATGTTATGATCTGTTTTATCCGCATTAAATAGATTTCCTCCCATACCAACTAAAACTTCAAAAACAATTCCACTTTTGGTAATCCATTTACACCCAAAACTTAAACCAAGGGATAAATCAATCACATCAGACCCTTCATTTAAAGTGATATTTCCGTTTACATCAGTTAATTGTTTTCCATCGGTTGAGCCTAATGCACCAAATCCTTCTATAAAAAATCCTGAAGCATATTTTTTACCAAAATATCTCCTATAAAAAGGTGAAATAAGAAAATTTGTGTCCTCATCCTTTTTTTTGCTGAAAGCATACAAACTGGTAATTCCCATTGAAGATTTTTTATTTAAGTTTCTTTCGTAAGTTGCTTCAAAAAGCCCCAATGCCGTAAAATATACATTAAGTTTTATCTCATTCTTCTTCTCGATTGAATTTCTAATAGTATCGTTTTGATTTTGACTCTTAACAGTGAAAAAAACAAATAACATTACGACGAATAAAAAAGGTTGTCTCATAAAAAGTTGTCTAATTTTTAAGCTCTCAAAACTAAAGGGATCGAAATTAAAAAGGTTTTAAAATCTCAACTTTGAAGAAATCGGTACTTATTTATTAGATTTCCGATACGCATTTGGGGTCTCCCCTGTAAATTTCTTGAATATTTTATAGAAAGTTGTTTTTGAAGTAAAACCAGATTCTAATCCTATAGCTAATAGACTGTAGCTTTCAAATTCTGGATCTAAAATCATTTCTTTAACAGCTTCTACACGGTATTGGTTTATGTAATGTGAAAAATTATCCCCTGTTATAGTATTTACAAGTTGTGAAACATAGCCTGGACTAATTCCCAATTTTTCAGCAATTTTTTCTCTGTTTAAATTACTATCTCTATAAATTTGTTGGTTTTTACAAAGAATTTCAAGCTTTTTAAAATAGTGATTATCGGATGTTAGAGTTTCTTTTTTATCTTCTATTTCTTTATTAATATTAGATAACGAATCACTATAAGGACTTAAAAAATTATTTCTAAGCAACGTGTTTATTCCTGCTTTGTCTTTGGCAAGCTTGTATTTATATATTCCAATGTATGCCGTCCAATGAATTAAGAATGTTGAAAGTAATGCAAGGATTTTCATAAAATATGAAATATCATATTGCAAAAATAAAGCTATAAGAATAGCCATTACCCAAGAAAAAAATAATATAAAAACCATTATCCATAAAATAGTTAACCATTGTTTTTCCTGCTTATCTTTTGTAACCTTTATGAAGTTATATGTGTAAATTATAATAGTTGGAATAAATGTTACAGCCAAAAAAAGTTCTACTTGGTTTAGAATATCAAATAACCTTATACCCGAATTTGAAATATGATAAAGATCAGCAACTGCAGAAAGGTTATTTATAATATTAATAATGACTGAATACCCAAAAGGAACAAATAACCATAGTATTTTTTTTGAATTTTTTACAGGATGATTAACTTGGTTTACAACAAATAGAAAAATAAAAACAGGAAATATAAATCCCCATTCTATATTGTCAATAAATCGAAGAAAAGGAACTATAGTAAAAGTTTCAGAAATTTCGAAGACAAGATTTAATAATAAAAGTGATAGTGTAAAAATTGCATAAGCCAAATATTTATTTGCTATACTTTTAAATAATGGTGATTTTAAAATAATTAAACCCAATAGTATTCCTTGAAAAATTGCAATATTTAGTAGTGTTGTATAAATCAAAAGTGAATATGGATTAATAAATTATCTTTCAGGACTTGGTTTTACAATGGTTTGTGTAACAATAGTGAAGGATTGAAATATACTTACTTTCAGGTTTAGCATTTAGCCAAATTTAACAATTTTACCGTTATTTTTCTTTTAACCATCAAATTTAAAATTTGGTAGACGTTTTTAATTAGTATAAACTTTGAGTTTGGCACTTAACTGAACTATCAACTAATTTTAGTGTTATTTTTAAAGCCACATTATTTAATTGATTTTTTCTTAAACCTAAATATTTATGTGCAGAAAGGTTATCAAAACTGTCTGACAAACTACTTATTTTTTTCCTTATTATTTCTAAGTCTGTTACTTTTCCATTCTCTGCACGCACATCTGCCCAATCTTCTATATTTTTTGTGAAAATATCCCAGCCTTAATGAAGCTCTCCTAATAGCAACTTAATTGCATAGAGAAACACTTTCAATACTTAATATCGTCATCCCCTTTCTAAACATTTACTGACATACTCCAGAATCTATATATACTCTATGAATACTATCCAAAAATGCACATAATGAAGATGGTAAAGGATCTAACGGATTATTCATCACATCCAAAAATGTAAGAGTAGAAAAAGTTTCAATTGTTTTTGGCAAATTGGTTAATTTATTTGCTTGTAAAATCAATACTTCAAGTGAAGATAAATTACCAATATCAGGTAACCCTTTTATTTGATTACTAAACAAATCCACTCTTTTAAGCGAAGTTAGATTCCCAAAACTATCTGGTAAACCCAATAATTGATTTGATGCTACATCCACTTTTTCAAGCGAAGACAGATTACCAAAACTGTCAGGCAAACCCTTTAATTGATTGCCTCTTAACGTGAGATTTGTAAGTGCAGAGAGATTTCCAAAACCAACTGGAAGATTCGTTAGTTTATTGTCTCGTAAATTTAATTGTTTAAGTGCCAAAAGATTTTCAAAACTGTCTGGCAAACTTAGTATATCATTCCTTCCTAAACTTAAACCAGTAAGAGAAGAAAGGTTGCCAAAACTATCTGGCAAACTCTGTAATGTATTGCTATATAAGTTTAAACTGGTAAGTGAAGAAAGGCGACCAAAACTATCTGGTAAACTTTTTAATCCATTATTTCCTACATTAAAATCACTAAGAGAACTAAGATTTACTATACCATCTGGCAAATGAGCTAATGAATTCTTTTCTAAACTTAAAGAGACCAGCGAAGAAAGATTGCCAAAATTATTGGGCAAACTAGTTAATTGATTATCTTCTAAATCCAAATACTCAAGAGATGATAGATTACCAAAACTATCTGGTAAACTTGTTAGCTGATTATGTTTCAAATACAATTCTTTTAGCAAGGAAAGGTTTCCAAAATTCTCAGGTAAACTACTTAATTGATTGCTTGGTATACTCGTTAAATTAGAACCTTCTAAAACCAAAATTGTGAGTGCAGAAAGATTACCAAAACTATCTGGCAAGTTGGTTAACCGGTTATAGTTTATTTGCAATTGAATAAGA
>CAYGUC010000017.1:36866-100730 GCA_964353005.1 uncultured Flavobacteriaceae bacterium
AAAACTATCTGGCAAGTTGGTTAACCGGTTATAGTTTATTTGCAATTGAATAAGAGCTGAAAGGTTACCAAAACTCTCTGGCAAACTAGTTAATTGATTATGCTCTAAACCCAAAGCAGCAAGCGAAGAGAGATTTCCAAAACTATCGGGCAAACTAGTTAATTGATTATCTCTTAAACCCAAAATTGTGAGTGCAGAAAGATTACATAAACTATCGGGTAAACTAGCTAATTTATTATCTTTTAGAGATAATTTTGTAAGAGAAGAAAGGTCTCCAAAACTATCTGGTAAACTAATTAGTTGATTATTTTCTAAATCCAAATAGGTAAGGGCAGAAAGATTGCCAAAACTTTCTGGTAAACTCTGTAATTGGTTTCTTCCTAAATTTAAACTAATAAGTAAAGAAAAGTTGCCAAAACTATTGGGTAGACTTTTCAACTTATTCCTTCTTATATTCAAAGATTGAAGAGCCGAAAGATTACCAAAACTTTCTGGTAAACTTGTTATTTCTTTACGACTTATATCCAAATGTGTTACCCTTCCATTCTCTATATGTACACCTTGCCAATCTTCTATATTTTTTGTGGAAATATCCCAGTCTAGTCTGTTGTTTGGATTAGCTTTATATAGATCAATTAATATAGATCGATCATCTTGTGCTACACTAATGCTAGAGGAAAATAACATCCCAACGAATAACACGATGGATGCAAAATATACGTTACTCATACTATCTAATTATTTTTATTTTTTGGTACAATTTTATGATGGCACTTTACAAAAACGCCTTGAGTTTGTGTATATTTTGGTCACAAATCTAGATAGTTTTTTAATAAGTTTCAAATTATTAGTTTTTAAATTTCAATATAGATTTTGAATCTTTATCAATAATAATGTTCAAAGCAGAGTACTTATTCCAATCCACAACCTTTGCAAAAATCAATACCATAGGGATAAGCTCATTAAGATGCTTTCGAAAAATATATTCTGTTTTAGAGAGAAATCTCGAAGAATTAGCTCCTCAAAGAGAGATTAAATTCTGTAATGCAGATTAAATTATACAAAAAACAATATATTTAGGTTAGTCAAAAAGTATAAACCAACTTAAATAGTACTGCTATGGATATTAACCAAACGCTATCCAATATAATTCAAAAAGATAAAATCTGGATTTTTGTTCTTAGTTTAATTCTTGCCATTGTAGGATTTAGTAATTTGTTAGTCACGCCAGCTATAGATTTTTTATCAGATATAAATAGCGACATGATGCTAGGATTAGGAATTGCAATAGAACTAAAAAGTATAGCTTCTGGTATTGATAGTTCGGGTATTCCTCTTGTAGGAGGAGTAGCAACAGAGATTTCAGATATTTTTACTCGGGCAATTAGTTACTTAACCTTTGCTAATATTGTTATTGCTGTTCAAACTATATTGGTAAATATGGGGAAATCCTTATTTTTTAAAATACTCCCCTTTGTTTTTCTTATAGGAGTATTTTTAAAAAACTATAATAAGATAGCCTTAAAATTACTCATCATCGCATTACTGATCAACCCAGGATTATCTATGTATGTAAATGGTATACATTATGTATCAGACACTATGCAATTAGATCTTGGATCCTCTCTGCACGAACACTTATCTTCTATTAAAAATAAATATCAAGAAAAAAGAGAAAAAGTAGAAACCAAACAAGAAGAAAGAAAAGAAAAACAATTAGAAAAAGCTAAAGAACGAGGTCATAAAGGCATTGGTATTTTTAGAAAAGTAGAAGATGCCGTTGTAAATAAAGTCGAAGATATTGGCGTAGATGTAGAAGAAGGGTTTTCTGAAGCTTTTGAAGTATTAAAAGAAGGTAAAAAAGAAATCATGAAACTTATCATAAATATGATTAGCAATCTAATTGTTCTTTTCTTAATCTTACCACTACTGTACTTCTATATAATGAGTTTTTTGCTCAAAAAATTCTTCCATTTTTCTGGATTAAGTACCATAGAGAAAGTTCAGGAAAATAATCTGAAAAAAATTGGAGACGATCTAAAAAGTAGCTCTAAATAACTAATGCCGTTTATAATTTGAATTTACCGTAATAGAATCCAAACCAACACATCCTATGAAAAAAATTACTATTTTTTTACCCATCACTTTAATACTGCTATTTTCTTGTGCATCAGACAAAAACAACCCTTGTCATTCTGAAAACAAAAGACTTAATGAAGATCCTTCTATCTTAGGAATGGATATTTCTCATTTTCAAAATGATATCAATTGGCAAGATATAAAAGAAGATGGCGTTAATTTTGTGTTCATTAAAGCATCTGAAAGCACCCATTTTAAAGATCCTAAATTTAAAAAAAACCATGCAGCAGCAAAAAGCGAATGTATCTACAGAGGTGCATACCATTTTTATGAAACTGGTAAAGACCCCGCAAAACAAGCACAAAATTTTATAGAAGCAGTAGGAAAATTAGTGCCTGGTGATCTACCTCCTGCATTAGATCTCGAAGAATTAGGTGTAAAAACTTCGGTAGATAAAGAAACCTATCAAAAAAACACATTGCACTGGCTCAAAATTGTTGAAAAAGAGCTTGGTGTTAGACCTATCATATATTCGGATCCATCATTTGGGGATAAATATCTGGATCATCCGGATTTTGATAAATATCAATTATGGGTTGCAGAATACACTAAAAAATCTCCCGAAGTTCCCGAAGTATGGAAAAACAAAGGTTGGTTAATTTGGCAACGAACAGACCACAAAAAATTAGAAGGAATGAAAGAAAATGTGGACTATGATTTATTTAATGGAGATGCTGAAAAGTTTAAGAAGCTTTTAAAAAAATAGTGTTCTGCAACCTAATCGCAGTTACTAATTAGACAAAACTGTTTATACAGCTTGTCTCATCTTTTGAATATTATTTTGAAGGATATATGATATTCTTATCATCTTGAATACATTATATTTACCTTTCGAAAAACACAAAACACTATCTAAAATTAATATCATGAAAAAATTATTGCTGTTATTTACAGTATTACTAATTTCTACAACGAATATATTAAGTCAAACAGACACTACAGTTGATCTTAAAAAGTTAGACGAATACTATGCTAAAATGACCAAAGACTGGGATATCCCCAGTGTTTCTATTGGGATTGTTAAAGATGGACAACTGGTTTTTAGTGGTAGTTATGGCGTAAAAGAAAAAGGAAAAAACGAAAAACCTGATGAGAATACACTGTATGCCATTGCATCTAATTCTAAAGCATTTACCGCTACTATTATTGGGATGCTGGTACAGGAAGGAAAACTAAACTGGGAGGATAAGGTAAAGAAACACCTGCCTTATTTTGCGCTATACGATCCATGGGTAAGTAATGAAGTTACTATAAGAGATATATTAAGCCATCGTGTAGGGCTTGGCACGTTTAGCGGGGATGTGATCTGGTATAAAGCAAACCTAACATCAGAAGAAATTATAAAAAGAGTAAAATATATTCCTAAAGCGCACGATTTTAGATCAGGATTTGGATACTCTAATGTAATGTACATTACTGCAGGAGAAATTATAAAGAAGGTAACTGGGAAAAGCTGGGGGCAAAATGTACAAGAACGAATTCTAGACCCTTTGGGAATGGACAGAACTATAACCTCATATAAAAAACTCGATATAAAGAAAAACTATGCCACTCCACATGGTCGTGAAAAAGACATCAACATACCAATCGACTGGGTAGATTGGGAAGAAATAGGAGCCATGGGCGGTATCATTTCTAGTGTAAAAGATGTTTCTAAATGGATGATCTTTAACCTAAATAATGGTCGCGTTGGTAAAGACACTTTACTTACCAAAAACACCAGAAATATAATTTGGACGCCTCATAACAATTATACCGTAGATCACACTTCTAAAAATGATTTTAACAAACATTTTAGTGGTTATGGATTAGGATGGGGATTAAGTGACTATCGAGGAAAACTTAAAGCCTCGCACACAGGTGGGTTTGATGGTATGATTACTGCGGTTACTTTAATTCCTGATGAAAATCTAGGGGTTGTCGTATTAACCAATGGCATGAAAAGCCCAATTACTGCAGCAACATATTATGCGCTGGACCAGTTTTTGGATGCAAAACCTGTTACTAACTGGTCTTCCAAACTTTTAGAAAAAACCAATAACAACAATAAAAAGGATACTCGTATTTCAGAAAGAAAAGAAAAAAGAGTACTAAACACCAAACCTTCTGTTACACCAACTAAAATAGTAGGAGATTATATGTCTGATATCTACGGCGAAATCAAAATCTCGTTAGAAAAAGACCAGTTACGTATGAAATTTGAACATACACCTGATTTATCTGCCACATTAAAACACTGGCATCATGATGTTTGGGAGATTGTATGGGATCAAAAACACGCTTGGTTTAGTTTTGGAACCGTAAAATTTAATACAGATAATAACCTAAATGTCAAAAGTATGGATTTTGATGTTCCAAATAATGATATTTTCTTTGAAGAATTAAAACCATATCGAGTTTCTGAATAATAATCAATAAAATTTCATCAATTTATATCATTTACACTTTGAATTTACCGTAATAATAGTATATCCTTTTCAAATAAAAATCACTTATCATCAATACCATAAAACATAGTGAATTTATTGAATATAAACTCCCAAAACCTTCAAAACTAAAAAATACCATAAACGTAAATAGAGCAAAAAAACTAATCTATTAATAGTTCTCGACCATTTACCCAGTTGTTATCAAAAAGGAGAGCTATACTATCGAACAAGTGATGATCGTTGCTATACTTAAATATGTGCGAGGTACTGTAGATGGGGATAAAAATATATACCCTGATAATTTAGATCTTAAATTATCAGGGTATATATTCTATTATCAAATCGTTTAATAATTTAATAATTCGTCTATCTTTTCTTTTACTTTTTCTGTAGAAGGAATCATTGTTTGCTCTAACGTACTGTTTAAAGGAATTGCAGGCATATTCTCTGAACCTATTGTCATTACTGGAGCATCTAAAGATCTAAAACATTCTTCCTGAATTTTACCTGATAATGCTCTTGCAAACGAATTATTAGCCGGTTCCTCGGTTACTACCAAACATTTTTTTGTTTTTCTTACCGACTCCATGATAGTGTCTTCATCCAAAGGATATAAGGTACGTAAATCAATAATCTCTACTATATCTTTTCTGTCTTTTGTGGCGTTTAATGCCCAATGTACCCCCATACCATAGGTTATAATGGTCATGGTTTCTTTTTCATCTTCTGTCCAGATGCGTTGCACTGTATTTGCCTTACCAAATGGTAATACATAATCCTCAGACGGCTCTATGGTTCTTGCTGCATCTGTTCCTTTTACTTTAGACCAATACAGTCCCTTATGTTCTAAAATTACTACAGGATTTGGGTCATAATACGCTGCTTTCATCAATCCTTTTAGATCTGCTCCATTACTAGGATAGGCTATTTTAATCCCTCTAATATTGGTTATTACAGATTCTACAGACGACGAATGATAAGGTCCTCCACTACCATAAGCACCAATAGGAACTCGCAAAATCATCGATACCGGCCATTTGCCGTTAGACAAATAACAGGATCTGCTTACCTCTGTAAATAATTGATTGAGTCCTGGCCAGATATAATCTGCAAACTGTACCTCAACAATTGGTTTTAATCCAACGGCAGACATTCCTACTGTAGATCCTACAATAAAAGCTTCCTGAATAGGAGTATTAAATACACGTTCGTCTCCAAATTTTTGAGCCAGCGTAGCTGCTTCTCTAAAAACCCCTCCTAGTCTTCCTCCTACATCCTGACCATATAACAAACACTCTTTATGTTTTTTCATTAATTCTTCTACCGCAAACAAGGCACAATCTACCATGACTACCTCTTCTTTATCGGCAGGAGATCGTTCTCCTTTTTCTTCTGTAATTGGTGTTGGAGCAAAATCATGTGTAAACAGATCCTGTGGTGTTGGATCTTCGGCTTTCATTGCCTCTTCCAGATCTTTAGCAACTACTGTTTTTGCTTCCTCTTCGATAGCTACTAATTCTTGTTCTGTAAAACCACTAGCAAGTAATTGATTTCGCAATACTGGGTATGGATCTCGAGAACGAGCTTCTTCCAAATCATCCCGATACCATTCCATACGCACTCCAGAGGTGTGATGGTTTAGCAAAGGTACTTTAGCATGTACCAAAACAGGACATCTTTCTTCTCTAATGGTTTTAATTACTTCTTGTATTGCCAAATAACTTTCTGTAAAATTTGCCCCATCAATCGAAATTGCTTCTAAGCCGTTAAATCCTTGTGCATACTCAAACGCATTTTGTGCTCTGGTTTCTTCTTCATTAGCCGAAATATCCCATCCGTTATCCTGTACCAGATATAAAATAGGTAACTGCTTTAAAGCTGCCATCTGAAACGCTTCTGCAATTTCTCCTTCGGTAACCGATGCATCTCCCAAAGAACACAGGACCAAAGGTGCATCTTGCAATGTTTTATCATCCAGACCTACTAATTCTTTATATTGCATTCCTAATGCAACCCCTGTAGAGGGAATAGCTTGCATACCTGTTGCCGAAGATTGGTGCGGAATTTTAGGTTTATCGGCATCGCGCAAACTTGGGTGCGAATAATAGGTTCTACCCCCCGAAAAAGGATCCCCTTTTTTAGCTAACAATTGTAACATCAAATCATAAGGTCGCATCCCTATACCTAATAACATCGAATCATCCCTATAATACGGAAACGCATAATCCTGAGGCAATAACTGCATTGCCGTAGCTATCTGTATCGCCTCATGCCCCCTAGAGGTAGCATGTACATATTTAGAAACTACTTTAAAATTTTCTTCATACAACTCTGTCATTGCTTTGGCAGTACAAAGTGTTTTAAATGCTTTTTGTAATACTTCTTTTGCTATTATTTTTTCCGCTAACATTTTATTCAATTTTTGATGTATGATTCTAGTTTATGTTAGAATTGTATTAATAAACTTTAATTGTTTTTACCCTACCTTTTCTCCCACAGTAACTGGTATAATCCAGCCATATGTATCTTCTCTTTTCTGTACTTTAATCTCGTCTAAAGTGTTTTTTATATCCTGACTTACAGGGTTTGTATCTGGTAACGTAACCACCTCATCATTATACCCTATGGCTTC
Source organism: uncultured Flavobacteriaceae bacterium (assembly GCA_964353005.1). Lineage (GTDB taxonomy): Bacteria > Bacteroidota > Bacteroidia > Flavobacteriales > Flavobacteriaceae > Aquimarina. The sequence goes on from CAYGUC010000017.1 coordinate 44,067, forward strand.
TACCATAGCAATAGCAACCGCTGTTCCTGTTCCAAAAGCTTCTTCTAACTTTCCTTCTTTAGAGTACCCTATAATCTCATCGATCGTGATTGGGCGTTCTTCTACTTCAAAACCTTTGTCTTTTAATAAGGTAATTACACTATCTCTTGTAATTCCTTTTAATATAGATCCGTTAGTGCTTGGCGTAATAAATTTATCCCCTATCTTAAAAAAGATATTCATCGTTCCTACTTCTTGAATATATTTATGCTCATTAGCATCTAGCCACAATACTTGATCGTATCCTTTGGCTTTGGCTTTTTCTGTTGGCAAGATTGCTGCAGCATAATTACCTGCTGCTTTTGCTTCTCCTGTTCCTCCATCTGCGGCTCTTATATACTCGGTTTCGGCATATAATCTAATTTTTTTAGTAAAAAATGGTCCTGCGGGAGAACAGATTACTATAAATTTATAGCTGGTTGCTGCGCGCATCCCAATAAAAGGTTCATCGGCATACATAAACGGACGTAAATATAATGCGCTTCCTTCTTGCGGAGGGATCCATCCTTGTTCTACACTTACTATTTTTTTTACCGCTTCTACAAAAAGCTCTTCTGGCACTGCTGGCATTCCCATTCTGGCAGCACTGTGATTTAAACGTTTTGCATTCTCTTCTGGTCTAAATAATAATGGAGTGTTATTATTACCTACTGTGGCCTTCATTCCTTCAAAAATAGCCTGCCCATAATGCAATGCCATTGCTGCAGGATGTGTTGGTATTAACTCTAAAGGTTCTATACGAGGGTTTTGCCATGCTCCGTCTTTATAATCACAGATAAACATGTGATCTGTAAAAGTTTTTCCTAAAGGTATATTATCAAAATTGATATCCTTTAACTTTGAATTTGAGGTTTTTGTAATTTTGATGTTTTGCTCCATTAGTATTGTTTTGGGCGCACCCCTATCGGGTCGGGCTATACGCGCTACACGGTAGCTGCTTCTATCCCTTGCGCATTTATTGTTATATTATATTTCTCTGTTTATATCAAAAGCTTCCAGTTCGTCTCCTACTTTACGTAAAAACGATCCTCCTAAAAACCCATCTACTACTCTGTGATCAAAAGATAATGACAGGTACATCATGCTTCTAATGGCTATTTCATCTCCCTTATCTGTGGTAATTACCTCTGGTCTTTTTTTGATAATCCCCAATGCCAGAATAGCTACTTCGGGTTGATTAATAATGGGTGTACCCATTAAACTGCCAAAAGTTCCTACATTAGAGATGGTAAAAGTGCTACCTCCTATTTCGTCTGGTTTTAATGCATTGTTTCTTGCACTATTTGCTAAATGATTTACATTTTTTGCTAATCCAAACAAATTCTTTTCATCTGCATTTCTAACTACTGGAACAATTAAATTACCGCTAGGCAAAGCTGTTGCCATACCTACATTAATGTCTTTATGTACCACAATTTTTTCACCATCCACAGATACATTAATCATCGGGTATTCTTGAATTGCTTTTGCAACTGCCTCTACAAAAATTGGTGTGAACGTTAATTTTTCTCCATGTTTTTCTTGAAATGCTACCTTTGCCTCATTTCTCCAATTTACCAAATTGGTTACATCTACTTCAATATAACTGGTTACATGGGGTGAGGTGTGCTTAGAATACACCATGTGGTCTGCGATCATAGTTCGCATACGATCCATTTCTACAATACGATCTTTTCCTTCTTCAAAAGATATTGGAGGCGCTTTATATGTTGACTTTGGTGTTTGAGTTTGTGGTTGTGGTCTGCTTGGCAAAGGATATTTTCTGTTCTTTACATACTGTATTAGATCACTTTTACGAATACGCCCTTCTGTTCCTGTACCTGCAATACTTTGCAACTCTTCGATAGTTACATTTTCTTTTTTAGCAATACTAATTACCAGAGGAGATAAGAATCCATCGTTAGTACCCGAAGCTTTAAGTTCAAAGTTCGAAGTGGTTCCCGACTCTACTCGAACTGGTATTTCTGGCTCGCTCTTTGGTTTTTCTGCAGTTTTTGTTACTTCTGGTTTTTGACTTGGTATTGCAGATTCTGCATCTGCATCGATTATCGCAATTACACGTCCGATTTCAACTACTTCATTAGCTTGGCAACGTATTTCTGTGATTACTCCACTACAAGGAGCAGGAACTTCAGAATCTACTTTATCGGTAGCAACTTCCAAAATCGTTTCATCTTCCTCTACGGTATCCCCTACATTCTTTAACCAGTTAAGAATGTTAGCTTCGGATATACTTTCGCCCATTTTGGGCATTTTTAATTCTACTTTCGACATTTTGGTTAACTAATGTTTGTTAGTTTATAGATTGTAATATATTAATTTTATTTGTTTTCATCTACCTGTACACTTATTAAATACATCTTTTAAACTCCTAGGTAATAGTGCATTTATACTTCTAAATTTCACTATTTATTTTCGTTTAAATTCTTCCAACGTTTTGTAAAAAGCTTCTTGTATTGTTCTATCTTCTGGAACTTCTCTTAACGGTTCTACTTCTTTTAAGGTTTCAAAACAATCTGTTGGTAATTGCTGGTATAATTTGGTTCCTTTTGTTTTCCAAGCTATCATTTCGTCACTTACCTCTTTTATTACCTTTGCCGGATTACCAACAATCAAACTTCGTTTGGGAAATACTGTACTGGCTTTTACAAAAGACATTGCTCCAACAATACACTCGTCTCCAATCTCTGCATCATCCATAATTACTGTATTCATCCCAATCAGGCAATTGCGCCCTAAATTAGCACCATGAATTACTGCTCCGTGTCCTACATGCGCACTTTCTTTAAGAACAATAGATTTACCAGGAAACATATGTACTGTACAATTTTCTTGTACATTAACACCGTCTTCCAAAATAATTTCTCCCCAGTCTCCTCGTATTGCTGCTCCTGGGCCGATATAGCAATTTTTGCCAATAATCACATTACCAGTAACTGCTGCCAGTGGGTGCACAAAACTACTTTGGTGTACTACAGGTATGTATCCTTTAAAGCTGTAAATCATTATTAAATATCAAATTATAAATGTAAAATCTAAAAGTCTAAAGTAATCAACGATCCAACTTGTAACTTTATCATTTTACATCTTGCGGTTTTACTGTTTTACTTCTATTTCATATTCGATGTTTTTATACTAGTAGTAAAAATAGCAACCAATTCTTTACATTCTTGTATAATATCACTAAAATTATCATGATCTTTTATCAGATCTGCTTCACTCAACACCTGCAAATTAACCTGAGATTCTCTAAGCTCTTTAAGACATATTTTCATTTTATGAACAAAGTCCCTTCTTGATTCTGCACTTTGTGCTTCACCATAATTTAATGCAGAAGAAGTAGAGGAGCGTATTAATTGTTTAGCTAAATGTTCAGAAGCAAATCCTTTATTCAAATTATTTACATTAAGAATAATACTTGCCGAAAACTTTACTAATCTATCTTGTAGGTTATATTTTTGAGTTGTTTTTTCCTTCAATTTTCTAAATCTTAAATTTTAAAACACCATAAACAGCTAAATCACTTTTATATTTTACATTTTGCGGTTTTACATTTTATTTCCTGCTTACACTTCGACAGCACTTCGGCACTTACAGGCTCAGTGTGACATCTTAGTGTGACAATCAGGAATTTTACTTAAACCCTTTTAATTTTTCTTTTGTAAAATCACTTAGTACCAATCTTCCGCTAATTATTGCTCTTTCTGCCAAAAGGGTATCCCAATCTTCTGTTCCTGTCCAAAATGCTTTTTTCATATCCTTCATTGCTTCGGGATTATAGGTACATAGATTTTCTGCAAAAGCTTTTACCTCAGTATCCAGCGTTTCTATATCTTCAAAAACTTTGGTAAATAATCCTTTATCTCTTGCCCATTCTGCATCATAAAACGAATTGGCATCTATTGCTATCTGGGTCATTGCCGATAATCCAATTTTACGTTCTACTGCCGGGCCTACTACAAATGGTCCTATCCCAACATTAAGCTCACTTAATTTTATCGCTGCATATTTGGTTGCCATACAATAATCGGTTGCAGAGGCTAATCCTACTCCACCACCAACGGTTTTTCCTTGTACTCGCCCAATAATAAATTTTGGACATTTACGCATAGCGTTAATCACATTGGCAAACCCAGAAAAAAACACTTTTCCGGTTTCGGCATCGTTAATATTAATTAGTTCTTTAAAACTTGCTCCGGCGCAGAATGTTCTGTCTTTTCCACTTTTTAATACAATTACTTTAATATCGTCGTTAGTACCTGCATCGGTAATAGTTTGCGCTAGTTTTGCCAGAATATCTCCTGGTAATGAGTTATGCGCAGGGTGAAAAAACTCTATGGTTCCTACCTGATTCTCTATTTCTAAGGTTACGTATGGTTGTGTCAAAATAAATATCAAATTTTAAATGTAAAATCTAAAAGTCCAAAGTATCTATATTTCAACTTTATCATTTATCATTTTACGGTTTTCGGTTTTTTATTTTATCTTAATTTTGGATTCCAGCCTACGCTGGAATGACAATCTAATTTATTTCTCTTGTCACACTGAGCTTGTCGAAGTGCATTCTAACATAAATTCCCTTTGACAACACTTCGACAAGCTCAGTATGACAACTCAGGATGACATTCGTTTTCATTTTTCAGTTTTATTATCTTACTCCCATCTTAGTGGGAATTTTGATCAATTTAATCTAATAGATTAAATTGATCAAAATGATGGTTTAAATGTTTTCTTTCTAATAAATACCATTCGTATTTATTTAGTTCTCCAAAAACAATGTTTTTCAATTTTGCTTCTGGATTTTCTTTAAAATAGGTTTTATATACTTCTCTTGCTTCTTTCAACTTTATAATTGCAGTTGCCAGATCGGCATGATTCAGATCTTCTACCACTCCTTTTTTAAGTAACGGAAATTCTGTATTTTTAGGAAAAGGTTCGTAGGTATACAAACTGTTATGTACTTTATCGAGAATCTTTTCTGGGGTTGCGATTTCAAAATCCTGTATTTCTCCTGAAGCTATTTTATAGGTATACTCTAAATGTTCTATCATGTGTTGTGGTGTCATGATTCCCCATTTAGGTTTTGTATCTGCTGTAAGTTTAAGCAAACATTCTTCAATTTTTGTTTCGGTCATTTCTACTAAGGTAGTTTGCTTTTTTTGTACCATTGTTAAGATAGTAGCAATAGCAACTAATTCATCTTCGGTATCAAAAACTTCTACAAACCATTTTACGATTCCGCTGGGGTGCTCTGCACTTGCAACGTCCCGATCTACTTTTTGCTTACAGGTTAAACGTACATATACGGTATCGTTATGATAGATTGGTCTTAAAAACCTGCATTCTTCTAATCCATAATTTGCTGCTACGGGACCTTTGTTTGGATATACAAATAATCCTGCTGCTGCTGCAAGGATAAAATATCCATGGGCAGTACGTTTTTCGAAAATGCTTCCTTCCAGAGAGGTTATATCGGTATGTGCATAAAAGTGATCCCAGGTAAGGTTTGCAAAACCAATAATATCGGTATCGGTTATAGTACGGTTATGTGTTTTAAGGGACATTCCTGGTTGGATATCTTCCCAGTGGTACGCAAATGGATGTTTTTCTGCTACTTTATATGCCGAGTTTGCCTGATAAATACCTGTTATCTCTGTTAATGTGGTTGGGGTTCCTTGTATGGCACATCGTTGCATATAGTGTTTTATACCTCGTATTCCTCCCATTTCTTCACCACCACCGGCACGCCCTGGCCCACCATGGGTAAGTAATGGTAATGGAGAACCATGTCCTGTACTTTGTTTCGCATTTTCGCGATTACCAACCAATATACGACCATGATGTGTTGCGGCTCCTACTACATATTCTTTTGCTATGGCATCGTCATACGTAAAAATTGAAGATACTAAAGATCCTTTACCCATTTGGGACAGAGTAATTGCGTCTTCGATAGTATCATAAGGCATTAGGGTGGATACCGGCCCAAATGCTTCGATAGTATGCGCGTTTGTGTTTTTAAACGGATTATCTTCACGCATTACGATAGGACTTACAAATGCTCCTTTTTGTGCATCTGCTCCAATAGTTTCTATTTTATCTAAACTACCGTATACAATCTGCGCTGTTTTTGCTATTTCGGATACGTTATTTCTAAAGCTTTCTACTTGTTGTTTACTTGCCAAAGATCCCATTCGTACTTCTTTTAATCTTGGGTCTCCAATAGTAACTTTATCGAGTTGTTGTCCCAATGCAATTTGCACGTCTTCAATATAATTAGAAGGTACTATAATCCTACGGATAGCAGTACATTTTTGACCAGACTTAACGGTCATTTCATTTCTAACTTCTTTAATAAACAGATCAAACTCGGGAGTTCCTGGTACTGCGTCTTTTCCTAATATCGAAGCGTTTAATGAATCTGCCTCCATAGTAAAAGGAACGGATTCTTCTATCAATCGTGGATGTGCTTTTAGCATTCTTCCTGTGTGTGCAGATCCTGTAAAGGTTACTACATCCTGAGATTGTACGGTGTCTAAAATCGTTTTGGTCATCCCGCTAAGTAGTTGTAATGCTCCTTCTGGTAGTATACCAGAATCTACAATCACGCGTACTACAGCTTCCGTTAAGTAGGCTGTTTGTGGTGCTGGTAATACTACTGCTGGCATTCCTGCCATCCAATTAACTGCACATTTTTCTAACATTCCCCATATAGGGAAGTTAAAAGCATTAATATGAACAGCGACTCCTCTTTTAGGTACTAAAATATGGTGCGCCATAAATCTTCCTCCTTTAGAAAGGTCTATTGGATCTCCTTCTACATGATAAGGTTGGTTTGGAAATAATTTACGTAAGGATGCGTTGGCAAAAAGATTTCCAAATCCTCCTTCGATATCAATCCAACTATCTATTCGGGTTGCCCCAGTACGGTAACTCAGTTCGTAAAAATCTTCTTTGCGTTTGGTAAGATATAATGCCAGTTTTTTAAGCATATTACCACGCTCTTGAAACGTCATTTTACGAAGAATTTCTCCTCCTTTGGCTCTACCATATTGTAATACCTCTGGAATGTCTAATCCTTGTGTAGTAGACTCTGCGATAATCTCTCCGGTAACGGCATCATGCATTAGGATTCCGTCTCCAGAACCTGAAGCCCATTTTCCGTTTATGTAGCTTTCTAGTTTTTTCATAATCTAGATCTTTAGTTCCCAAAGGGGAATTATATTTTTAAATATCAAATTTTAAATGTAAAATCTAAACGTTAAAAGTAATTCGCGATACCTTATAAACTTTATTATTTTACATTTTTCGACTTTTATATTCCTTTTTTACTTTTATTATAGTTTCCAGCCTTTAGTTTATCGTGAGCTAAGTCGAAGAGCTGGAGTGACAAATTTATTTCTTTTACTATTCTAAACCTTATCTTGACACCGACGAAGTGCATTCAAATACCTTCCGACCTCATCCAAGCACTTACCAAGTGCATCCAAAGATCTTCTGATCTTATCCAAGCGTCAACGAAATGTATCTATGTCCTTTTTGACTTTATCATTTTACATTTAAAAATTTAACATTTCTTGACTTTACATTCTATTTTACACCAATTATACATTACAGCCTACGCAACAACACTTCGACAGGCTCAGTATGACAGCTCAGTATGACAGCTCTGTGTGACAATTAGGTGTGGCAAAATATAATCGATTACTTATTAATATTTACATTCTCAATCACCGCTGCATATCCTTGTCCTACTCCTACGCACATAGTAATTAAAGCGTAGCGTTTATTTTGTTCTTTTAGTTCTAAAGCGGCAGAGTATGCTATTCTTGCTCCTGTTACTCCTAGTGGATGTCCTATTGCAATAGATCCTCCGTTAGGATTGATCCTTGGGTCGTTATCTGCCAATCCCCATTCTCTAATACATGCCAGAGCTTGGGATGCAAAAGCTTCGTTAAGCTCGATCACATCGATATCTGCCATGGTAATCCCTGCTTTTTCTAATGCTTTATTAGATGCCTGAACGGGTCCTATCCCCATAATTCGGGGCTCTACTCCTACCACTGCAGAACTAACTATTCTGGCTAAGGGTGTTAAGTTATATTTTTTAACTGCATCTTCTGATGCGATTATGGTTGCTGCTGCTCCATCGTTTAGTCCAGAGGAGTTTCCTGCGGTTACGCTCCCATCTTTTTTAAAGGCGGGACGCAATTTCCCTAATATTTCTGTCGTTGTATTGGATTTTATAAACTCGTCGTTAGAAAATAGAATGGGATCTTTTTTACGCTGCGGAATTTCGACTGTTGTTATTTCTTTTGCCAATCTTCCTGATTTTTGAGCTGCTGCTGCTTTGCTCTGACTCCAATAAGCAAAGGCATCTTGATCTTCTCTGGATATATTGTATTTTTCTACCAGATTCTCGGCGGTATTCCCCATACCATCGGTACCATACAGATCGTGCATTTTTTGGTTTACGAATCGCCATCCAAAACTAGAGTCATACATTTTAGAATCGTTACCAAAGGCGGAGGATGGTTTTGCAACTACGTATGGCCCACGTGTCATATTTTCTACTCCACCAGAAATAAACAAATCTCCGTCTCCTGCTTTGATTGCTCTATTGGCATGAATTATTGCAGATAATCCTGAGCTGCATAAACGATTAACAGTTTCGCCAGGAACGGTAAAAGGCAATCCTGCTAGTAATGCAGACATTCTGGCTACATTACGGTTATCTTCTCCGGCTTGATTCGCACATCCCATAATAACATCGTCATAGGCTTCTTTTGGGATGTTTGGATTTTTTTCTACTAATTTTTCTATTACCAAAGCTCCTAAATCATCGGTTCTAACCGCTGATAATGTTCCTTTATAACTTCCTATCGGGGTACGTATCCCATCTATTATATATGCTTCCATTTTAAATATTGAATACTGAATATTAAATACTGAATATCGAAATATAGTTCTTATCGTATTTAAAATTCATAGTTTGTTTTTATTTTTTGAAGTCCGAATACTAGCAACGAAAATCGAAATTAACTCATTGTTTTCTTTTAAGAGATCTTCTAGTTTTTTAATATCTATAATTAATTCTGCTCCTCTTTGAATTTTTAAATTCACAAGAGATTCTCTTAATTCTTTTAAACACAATTTCATTTTGTGTAAAAAATCACGAGGGGATTCAGCACTCTGTGCTTCTCCATAATTTAGAGCAGCAGATGTTATTGATCGAATGAGTTGTTTTGATAAATGTTGAGAAGCATAATTTCCTTCTAGCTTTCCACAAATCAAAATAGTATCAATCGAAAATTGAATTAATCTGGCTTCTATATCATATTTTATTTCTTTCACCTAACTATATTACTTAAAATATAACTTCGATATTACTTATTCTTCCGTTGGATATTCTGTATTCTTCTATTCTTCCCAGTCTTTGCTGGTTCTGTATACTACTCCTTTAAAGAGTGCTACAATATCTTCTCCTCTTTTTACCTCTACTATATTAAAGCCTACTCTTGTTTTAACAATATCGGTTACTGCTTCTGCGGTAATATAATCTCCTTCTTCTAATGCTTCGATATGGTTTATAGAGGTTTCTATAGATACTGCGTATTTACCATGCGTATTGGCAGAAAAACCAAATGCTGTATCGGCAAGACTATACGATATTCCTCCGTGGGCTTTGCTCATACTATTCAACATTTCTTTTCTAACGATCATACCTACTTTACATCTTCCTTTTTCAACTTTGATAATTTCGATCCCTAACCATTGACTAAACGGATCTTGAGATAGCATTTTATGAGGAATATCTTCTGATTTTATCATGCTTATAAATTAATTATCTGCAACTATTTTTTTATTAAAAAAAGTGCTATTCTCTCTAGCCATTTTTCTTAATAGTGGGCTACACCTGTATCGATCTTCATGGTATTCATTATACAAGTTATCTAAGGTATTTACACACCAATCTATCCCTTTTTCTTCTGCCCAGCTTAATAATCCTTTTGGATAGTTTACTCCTTTGGTCATTGCATTATCTATATCTTCTGCCGAGGCTATTTTCCAGAACAATGCATCTGCCGCTTCATTAATTAGCATCACTAACACCCTGTCAAAAATATATTGTGCCTGCACTGGATTCTTAGTTGCATCCATATCGGTTTTGTTAGAAACAATAGTTCCGTTTTTATCATATTCATAATAGCCTTTCCCTGATTTTCTTCCCAAATATCCTGCCTCAGACAATCTTTTTTGCGTAAAGGAAGGTTTGTATCTAGGATCGTAATAAAATGCTTCAAAAACGGTTTCGGTAACGGTATAATTAATATCATTACCTATAAAATCCATTAGTTCAAAAGGTCCCATTCTAAAGCCTCCTAAAGTTTTTAAACTCTTGTCTATAGTTACTATATCTGCTAATCCTTCTTCATAAATACGTAATGATTCTCCATAAAAAGGTCTTGCTACACGGTTTACAATGAATCCCGGGGTATCCTTTGCTAATGCTACTACTTTTTTCCAGTCTTTAATGATAGTTGTTACTTTATTGGTAACCTGAGGCGATGTTTGCACTGCAGGAATAACTTCTACCAACTTCATTAATGGAGCCGGGTTAAAAAAATGAATACCTATGCATCTTTCTGGTTTTTGTAAAGAGGATGCTATAGATGCTATGGATAAGGACGAGGTGTTGGATGCTATTATAGTACTTTCAGAAACATACGTTTCTAACTCTGAAAATACTTTTTTCTTAATGTCCAGATTTTCTATAATCGCTTCAATAGTAAGATCTGCATCTTTAAGATCTTTTAAAGAGCTTACATACGAAATGTTATTTTGGATACGAGCTTTTTCGTTTTGATCTATTCTTCCTTTTTCGATTAAACGAGAAAGAACTTTTTCTAAAGCTTGTTTGCTTTTATCCAGTGCTTCTTGTTTGGTATCAAACACTTTTACTTTACATCCAGAAGTAGCTGCTACCTGAGCGATACCGCTACCCATTGTTCCTGATCCTATTATTCCTACTATTTGAATCATAAATTTTAAAGTTTAAATATAAAATTATAAAGTTTGAAAAGACTACTTACCAAACTCCCCTTTACATTTATCATTTTACATTTTTCGGTTTTATATTTTACTTTCCTTTAAATACTGGTTTTCTTTTTTCGATAAATGCGTTTACTCCTTCAGCATAATCTTCGCTCTCGGCAGCTTCAATCTGTAAATCAGACTCCATTGCCAATTGTTCTTTTAAATTATGAGTTAAGGATTGATTTAATAATCTTTTGGTTAATCCTAATGCTTTGGTAGGCATTTGTGCTAATTGTATTGCTAAAGCATTTACTTCTTCATGAAAAATTTCTACAGAAAATACTTTATACAGCATTCCTAACTGCTCTGCATCTTTTGCACTTACTTTATCTCCTAGCATCATTAAAGCAGATGCTTTTTGAAAACCAATAAGTCTTGGTAAAAAGAAGGTTCCTGCACTATCTGGAATTAATCCTATTTTACTAAATGCTTGTATAAAACTTGCTGTTTCTGATGCTACTACAATATCACAAGCTAATGCAATATTAGCTCCTGCTCCTGCAGCAACCCCGTTTACTGCTGCAATAATTGGTTTTTCGATAGTTCTTATTCTTTCTACTATCGGGTTGTAATGTTCTTCTAAGATTTTTCTAAACCCTGGATTTAACTCTGGTGAAGTAACTTCTTTAAGATCCTGACCTGCACAAAATGCTTTTCCGCTACCTGTAAGTATAATAGCTCTTACTTCTGGATTAGCAGAACACTCATCTAGCGTTTTTTGTAGCAATAATGCCATTTCTCTATTAAAACTATTAAAAGTCTCTGGTCTATTGAATGTTATTTTAGCAACGTTATTTTCAATTTGCAATTCGATGGAAGGCATATTTAGTTTTCTATTTTGAATTCTGGGTTATAAATAATTTCAAATATCATTGTTATTCTCAATTCTATATGTTTTGGGATCATTTCACCTCCAACCTTACCTTTCTTATTAACCTATTATTTAAGACATTTAAAATAATCGAAAGGCTCTAAACAGTCATTACATTGAAAAAGAGCTTTACAAGCTGTGGAACCAAACTGACTTATCATTTTTGTATTTACAGAACCACATTGAGGACACTTTACTATTTTTTTACCTCCAAGCAATGCTTCTTTATCTGCTTCTTCATTTAAAGGGGCAGCAATTCCGTATTCTTCTAAAGCTTTTCTGCCTCTTGGTGTAATCCAATCGGTTGTCCAGGCTGGTGATAAAACCAAGGATACTTTAGCTTCTATATTTTCCTTTGCAAAGGCCTTAGTTATATCCTCTCCTATTACATCCATCGCTGGGCAGCCACTATAGGTAGGGGTTATATTAATTTTTGCTATGTTCGCCTCTAAGATAGCAGAACGAACAACTCCCATATCCATAATAGATAATACTGGTATTTCTGGATCGCTAATTTCTTCCAGAATAGGGATTAGAGTTGGATCTATATGTTGTTCTAATTTTATTGTCATTTCTTAATTACATAGATTCCAGCCTGCGCTGGAATGACAAAGATTGTATTATTTTACCATTTCATATTAGGATAGGTACGTTGCATATATTGCAGGTCTGAAAGCAAATACCCCATATGCTCACTATGGATTCCTTGTTTTCCACCTTTCTGAAACCATTTTGTTTCTGGTACTCTAAGTGTCGCTTCTTCTAATATTTCTTTTACTTTTTGATAGTATTTTTCTTTAAGCTCGATAGTATCCACCCCTATTTTATGGCCCAATGCCATTTGATCCTCTTCTGTCATTAGAAATAGTTCGTTTGTAAACGTCCATAAATCATCTACAGCTTCCTGAACTTTTTTATGACTTTCCTCGGTACCGTCTCCTAATCTTTTGATCCAATCTGAAGAAAATCTTTGATGATAGCTCACTTCCTTAATTCCCTTTTTTGCAATTGCTGCTAATCTTTCATCTTCACTATCTTGTAATTTTTCTAAAAGTAACAAATGAAATATATCAAAAAGAAATTGCCTTGTAATGACGTATCCAAAGTGTTTGTTAGGCTGTTCTACAAGAAGTACGTTTTTATATTGTCTTTCTGTTCTTAGAAAAGCAATATCATCTTCGGTTTTATCTTCTCCAGATAGTTCTGCTACATATTGATAATAGCTTCGTGTTTGCCCCAATAGGTCTAATGCCATATTGGTTAATGCTATATCGGTTTCCAGATTTGGCCCATGACCACATAATTCTGACAAACGCTGCCCCAAAATCAGAGCGTTATCTGCTATACCATATATATATTGTATTTTATTTTCGTTTTTCATAATACTGCCTTTAAAAAGGTATCTTATTCAGAGAACTTTAATTTCAAAAATAATAAGTTTTCCGTATTCACGGAAAATGTAATTCTTGCAGTTACAGGAATTACATATGTTTTACCTCCTCTGGCAAATCATAAAATGTAGGATGTCGGTATACTTTATCGTTTGCTGGTTCGAATAGCTCTCCGTTATGTTCTGGATTAGATGCTGTAATATTTTTAGATTCTACAACCCAAATACTTACACCTTCGTTTCTACGAGTGTATACATCTCTTGCATTTTCTAAAGCCATTTCTGCATCTGCAGCATGAAGGCTTCCAAAATGACGATGTTCTAAACCATTTTTACTTCTTACAAACACTTCCCAAAGTGGCCAGTTGTTTTTCATAATTATGAATTTTGAATTCTGAATTCAGAATTATTATATTGCTTTCTTTAACTTCTTATCTTCTTGTTTCTCGGCATACGCCATGGCTGCATCACGAACCCATTCTCCTTCTTCCCAAGCATTAACTCTTGCAGACAATCTTTCTTTATTGCAAGGGCCATGACCTTTTACTACTTGCCAAAATTCGTCCCAATCTATTTCTCCAAAATCATAACATCCTTTTTCTTCGTTCCATTTTAAATCTGGATCTGGTATGGTAAGCCCTATTAATTCTGCCTGAGGAACGGTTTGATCAATAAACTGCTGACGTAATTCGTCATTTGTTTTTCTTTTTAGCTTCCATTTCATGGATTGCGCAGTATGCACTGATTCTGCATCTGTTGGTCCTAACATCATTAAGGATGGCCACCACCATCTGTTTAATGCGTCTTGTGCCATTTCTTTTTGCTCTGGCGTACCGTTTGCCAAAGTGATCATTATTTCATAACCTTGACGTTGGTGAAAGCTTTCTTCTTTACAAACACGAATCATTGCTCTTGCGTACGGCCCATAGGATGTACTACACAAAGGTACTTGATTGATAATCGCTGCACCATCTACCAGCCAACCTATCGCTCCCATATCTGCCCATGTGATTGTTGGATAATTAAAAATACTAGAATACTTTGCTTTACCAGTATGCAGTTGTTCATACAGTTCATCCCTAGATACTCCTAAAGTTTCACAGGCACTATATAAATATAATCCATGACCTGCTTCATCCTGTACTTTTGCTAACAAAGCTACTTTACGTCGTAACGAGGGTGCACGGGTAATCCAGTTTCCTTCGGGTAACATTCCTACAATTTCAGAATGTGCATGCTGAGAAATCTGTCGAATATGTGTTTTTCGATATTTTTCTGGCATCCAATCTTTTGGTTCAATTTTTTCATCCCGAGCAATTTTTTGGTCAAAAATTTCTTCCAAACTTATGCTTTGCCCTTCTGCTTGATTTTTAATTTCTTTTTTGCTCATAACATTGTGTTTTATACATCAAAATCTACTACTACTTTTGGTGTAGTAGGTACTGCCTGACAGGATAACACTAGGCCTTTTGCCACTTCATCCTCTTCTAATGCGTAGTTTATTTTCATTTCTACAGCACCTTCAATAACTCTGCATTTACAAGTACTACACACTCCTCCTTTACATGCATAAGGAAGATCTGCTCCAGAGGCCAGAGCACCGTCCAAGATATTATCATTATCATCATCCATTATAAAATGAAATTCTTTTCCTCCATCTATAATAGTAACTTCGGTTCCTTCAAATTTGTGATCTAGTACTTTTGCTGTTTTTTTCTTATCTTCTTCTGAACCTCCTGAAAAGAAAAGTTCATAATGAATTTTATCTTTGGATAGTCCTGCCTTAACCAATTCATCCCGTATCAGGAATATCATATCTTCTGGTCCGCATACAAAGCATTCATCTACATTAGAAACATTAATTATATTTTGCGTAAGTTCTTGTATCTTTTCTACAGTAAATCGACCATTTAACAGAGGGATATCTCTTTGCTCTTTTGTTAGAAGATAAAATATCTCTACTCTCCCAAAATATTTGTTCCTAAGTGCTTCAATCTCTTCTTTAAAGATAATTGATTTAGCGTTTCGATTCAAATAAAAGAGCTGAAAAGTACTGTTTGGCTCTTTTGCTAAATGTGTTTTTAGTATAGATAATATAGGTGTTATACCACTTCCTGCTGCAAAAACGATATAATTTTTAGCTTTTGAAGAATCTACTTCTACAAAAAACTTTCCGTTAGGTGGCATTATTTCAATAACGTCTCCTGTCTTTAGTTGGTTGTTTGCATAGTTCGAGAATATGCCTTGGTCAATCCTCTTGATTGCAACTTGCCACTTATCCTCAACAGGACTTGAACACAAAGAGTAAGAACGCCTTACTTCTTTACCTTCAATATTTTTTTTAAGAGTAAGATACTGTCCTTGTTTATACAAAAATGTATCTCTTAGTTTTTCTGGTATATCAAAAGTTATCGATACACAATCCTTAGTCTCTTTAGTTAATTCAGAAACTCGAATGGAATAAAAATCAGTCATGCCTTATGTAACTATATCGTTATAGTTAAACAAAACTAACGATTGTTAGTTTTATAAACAAATAATTATTTGTTAATTTTAAAAACTTAATAATTAGAGGCTTGATTATACTACTCCTTTAAGAAGTACAGATATCATATCGTGTTTTAAGATATCTGCATCAATATTCTTTTGTTTTGGGTACCACAGATATAGTGTTCTTAGTGTTGATAAGGTGGAAAACACTATTATTTCGATATTAAAAGGCTTTATTTCTCCTGCATCGACTCCATTTCTAACAATTTCTCTAAAACTTTCTTCATACTCTTCTCGCATTTTTTCAAAATACTGAAGATTTTCTTCTTCTAAATGCATCCAATCATTATTAAGCGAAGCAAGTCCATCTGCATTTCGCAAAGTAACATCTATATGTAAATCTATAATCTTTTCTAATTTATGAATTGTATCCACTTTAGAAGTCATGATTTTATCCATTCCTGTAGTAAACTCTTCAGCAAGCTCTATTATGATTGTAGATAATATTTCTTGTTTAGACTGAATATGGTTATACAAACTTGCAGCTTTAATACCCATAGCTTTAGCCAAATCTCTCATAGTTACCGCACTATACCCTTTTTCTTTAAAAAGAACGGATGCCGCACTAACGATCTCTTGCTTTCTAGTTTCGATTTTCATTTACAAATTCTTTGATTTGTATTCAAAAATAAATTTTAATCTTATATAATAGGTGTTTTTACTTCTAAAAACCTAGATTATCATTAATTTACCTCTTTAAAACAACTTAAACTTATGAAATATCTAATCTTTTTTCTATTCTCCATACTATTTTCCAAACCTAACTCCTGCAACTCTAATCCTAACAAAACTGCAAAAAGCGAAATTCAGTTCATAAAAAACAACAAATTTTTTATTACTACTCTAAACAAAATAGATGTATCTAAAGAAAATCTTCATATATCCTTTAATAATGAAAACAGTAGTGTTTTTGGTTTCTCTGGATGCAATACGTATTCTTCTAAATACGTTAACAACAAAAATCATATATCTTTTGAACATCCTATTGCTACTAAAATGTATTGTGAAAGAAATGCTGCGATCGAAAAAGTTTTTTTTGAGAACCTGACGCAAAGTAACATAATAGTCTTTAAACAAGATTCTTTATTTTTAAAAGATAAAAACAACACTATACTATTTAAAGGAATACTATCCCCTAAAGATTAAATCATTTCTTATTACAATATTTAGAGTAACGATTTTAGAGCAAAACCGTGAGAAATCTTTATTGAAAATATATTTTGTTTTGAAGCAGACTTAGAGAATTAAAATTCCTAAATCGAAGTTTAAAATCTTTGATTTACAATTATTTTCTTTGTTAAAGAAGCACCATTAATTATGTTCTTAATATAGACAAAATACATCCCCGAAGATTTATTTTGCATATCAATATCTTGCCTATCTCCAAATAGTTTACCTGAATCTACTAGTTGCCCAGAAATATCATAAACTATATAATCTAAAACAGTATTTGATGTATTATTAGAAACTGTTACAACTCCTTTTGATGTATTAAAAAACACAGAAACCTCCTCACCTTTAGGAGTCATAGGCGGGTTTAGCATATCTAATGTTTGTATATTTGAATTAATTGGATCCAACCAGTTAGAAAGTCTGGTGTCATCTGTTGTTCCAAAGCCCCAAGACACATCAAACCTACCATAATAATCGGGAAGACCGTTATCATTTGTTCCTGAACATGAAGCGCCACCACCCGAAAGCTGCCCTACAATTTTTCCTTCTGGATTAAAAAGAGCAGAACCAGAAGATCCTCCCTCTGTAACCCCCAAATCCCAATCATTTATTTTCCAAGATTCTACAGGAAGATCTATTCCTCCAATAGAAGTTTTTATTTTACTTAACTCATCATCTTCTCTACATATCTTCATGATATCTCCACTTGGATGATGAATCCCTACTGCATACCTAGGTATATTACCTGTTCTATCCCAACCTGCCCATTCTAAATCCCAAGATGGATCAAAACCTCCATCTAAGCTTAAAAGCTTAAAATCAGACTCAGGATTAGATGCCAATAGAGTAGCACCACTTGTTGTTTGATTAACAGCTGTATCTACAGTAGGTGAAGTTGTAGCACAAGAAGGATCTGGGCTAATCCAATTAAAACGAAATGCCCAGGTAGACTCACTACCTGCGTTACAATGATTAGCTGTTAGGAAATAAGGAGCTTTGTCCTTCTTTGTGTTATTAATTAGTGTTCCTGTGCAAACAAAACCTTGCATAACTATAAAAGCCACTGCATGTTTTAATCTATCTTTTAAGGAATCGAACCCTCCTCCTGCATTACAATCTACATCTTGATTGCAACTACCAGAACTACCTAAGTTTTTTGCTTGAATTTCAGAATTTGTTACAGATCGATACCCATGTATTACTTTGGCTATATTTAACTTCCCTTTACCTTTAACAGATGCTGGCTCAAAATATTCAATCCAAACATTATCCCCTTCAATTAACCAAGTACCCAGCATCTCATCTGGTCTGTTAAATATATTGGTATATGCTCCTAATAAATCTGTCCTGTCATTGTTGTAAATGTATAGAGTTGCTCCTCTAGGAATTTTATAACTATCAAAAATAAAATTTAAGGTTTTGGCTCCCTGAGATATAATATTTATTCGCCATATTCTATCTCCATTTGAAAATTCATCCCAAACTCCAGAATTTTCTAAACCTAAATCCACCTTCAGTTCGTATCCAAACCTCCAAGGCAAAGAAGTATCTAAATCATTCTTTTCATCTTCTGCTTTGATTCTTTTTAAGTCAAAACTTTTCATAAGCATAGGGGTTATACTTTTTTTACTTTGCATGCTCCAGCTAATTGGCAAACCTTCATTAGTAATTTGAGCATTTACTCCTAATACAAACAACAACCCTAATATTATCAGCTTAAATCTCAAAATACTTTATTTTTTAATTAATAAAACAAATTTAACCTTTTAAAGATACTTCAATATCAAAATAAAACTGTTAATTTCCCATTTAAATTGCCTTGATCTTAATTTTTTTAAAAAATATGTCTGTAAACATAACATCTAATCCACTAATAGATAAGCTTCCTCCTCACCTTAAACAGTTTATAAAACCGCAAAACTATGAAGAATACACTCCCGTAGATCAAGCTGTTTGGAGGTATGTTATGCGAAAAAATATTGCTTCCTTAAGTAAAGTTGCGCATCACTCTTATCTAAATGGTCTTAACAAAACTGGTATTTCTGTAGATGAAATTCCTAGCATGTATGGAATGAACAGAATATTAAAAGAAATAGGATGGGCAGCTGTAGCTGTAGATGGTTTTATCCCTCCTAATGCTTTTATGGAATTTCAAGCGTATAATATTCTCGTAATTGCCTCAGATATAAGACAACTCGAAAATATAGAATATACTCCTGCCCCAGATATTATTCATGAAGCCGCAGGACATGCTCCTATTATTGCCAACCCAGATTATGCAGAATATTTACGACGTTTTGGAAAAATAGGATGTAAAGCTATTTCTTCAAAAAGAGATTATGATATGTATGAAGCTGTACGTAGCTTATCTATATTAAAAGAAGCATATAATACCGATCCAAAAGACATTGAAGAAGCCGAAAAGCAAATAGAAGAATTACAAAACCAAAAGGAAAATCCTTCAGAAATGGCTTTGATACGCAATCTACATTGGTGGACCGTAGAATACGGGCTAATAGGCACCGTAGAGGAACCAAAAATATATGGTGCTGGGCTTTTATCCTCTATTGGAGAAAGTGAATGGTGCATGACAGATAACGTTAAAAAACTTTCGTACTCTCCAAATGCTGCTTTTCAGGATTTTGACATTACCAAACCACAGCCGCAACTTTTTGTAACTCCTGATTTTGCTTATTTATGTCAAGTATTAGAAGAGTTTGCAGATACCATGGCGTTAAGAAAAGGAGGACATAGAGGTCTTGCCAAACTAATCGAATCCCACAACCTAGGAACTATTGAGTTAAGTACTGGTTTACAAATATCTGGAGTTTTTACACGAATGATAAAAAATGAAGACAATGAAGTTATTTATTTTGAAACCAAAGGAGCCACCGCTTTATCCTTTAGAGAAAAAGAACTTATTGGTCATGGAGTTGATGCGCATCCAAATGGTTTTAGGTCTCCACTTGGCAAATTAAAAGGAATTAACCTTGCGATAGAAAACATGTCTCCAAGAGACCTTAAAGCATATAATTTCTACGATGGAGAGTATATAGAGTTTGAATTTGAAAGTGGTATTACTGTAGCAGGAAATAATATTACGGGCATAAGAAATATTAAAGGAGAATTAATATTAATTCAGTTTAGTGAATGTACTATTAAGTATAAAGAAGAATTTCTTTTTAAACCAGAATGGGGGACTTTTGACTTGGCTGTTGGAAAAGAAATTGTTTCTGCTTTTTCGGGACCAGCAGATGATAACTCATTTGATTTGGTAACACATAACCCTTCTTCGATTACTACTAAACGAAAATATTCTGAAAAAGAAGTAGAATTGCATTCGCTATACCAATCTGTTAAAAACATCAGAGAAGGAAAAAACACTAAATTTTCATTAGAAGCTACATTTGAAATACTAGAAAAAGAGTACTTAAATGACTGGTTACTTCCTTTAGAAATTTATGAATTAGTTTATGATAGAAATCCAATCTTTGCTTCGCAAGTTTTAAGCCATTTAAAAAACATTAAATCCAAAAGAAACAAAGTTAAACACTTGATCGAAAGTGGCATTAATATAATAGAACAAGCCTAATCTTTTTAATTTCAAAAGGCTTATTTCCTTATCTAACTTCACAAGAAAATAAGCCTTCTTAGGATTTTTAGTTTTTCTCTATAAATACCTACTTTTAAAAAAAAAATCTTAACAACCTCTTTATTTTTACTAATAATAATCTTATAATCAATCGATTACAGATTAAACATATTGTTATTATGCATGCATAATAAATATTAGAAAACCAAAAAATAATGGCGCTTTTTTTATGGTTTAACCGCATTTCTTTTGAGTATTCAATACTTTGTCTATCAATGACATACGGTTTTATTTTTTTACATTTAGAATACAAATTCTAAAACAAAAGAATACCAATTATGAAAAAATCATTCTTACTATTAAACCTTGTTCTTATTTCATTATTATTCTCTAATTGTGAAACCGAAGAAACAATGCCAAATGAAACTAGTATTGTTACAACCAAAAACACTATTAATAAAAAAGAGATCGCTCTCGATCTAGTCAATCTACTTGAAAATCCAGAATTCGCAGCTAATATTATTGGTAAATTATCAACAGATCGTTCTCCTGGGATTAAACTATCTAAATTATTAGAAGAAAACTCTTTTATGTCTAGTCAAAAATCGTATCAATCTCTTAAAGAGGTTGCCGATAATTCTAATAACCAACTAAAATCCAATAATTTACCAGACAACATAGAGATACCAGAACTTTGGCTACAAAAACCTTTTAACAAAAATCTGGATTACAAAAATCTATTAGTATCCTTTGCTCCAGAAGGAGATGAGAAATCATGGACAGAAATTGAAGCGTATACTTTAGATGGGGAATTAGTCTATTTAGATGTTAAAAACACTCCAGATGTACCTGTTTTAGTTATAGAAACAAAAGGATATGAAACCTTAAAGGCAGAAGTAGATTATATGAATAAGCAATTGCAGATTTCGGGATTGCAAAACAATCGTTTTGAAACTGCTAAAATGGACTTGAATCCATCTTCTAAATCTAATGCTGGGCTGGAGACTACAAAATTAGATCGCATCAAACTAAACGATGATGAAGAGCCTTGGATTAGTGGTGCCGCTGAGATATACGCAATTACTTCTGGTATCAAAAATGCAGGTAATGAAGCTGAAATCAAGATTATACCTATGTATTATTTAGATCATGAAGGAACTACATACTATCCAAATCAAATCATGCTTTTCTGGGAAGATTATAAATATCAAGCTGCAAATATTCAATTATTTGAAAAAGATGATAATCATAACTATAAAGAATTAGTAAATGTTATTGTTAATGGTGTTTTTCAAATAATCGGCACCGTTTCTGGTCAACCTTGGGTTAACGTACTTGGACAAGTAGCTGGCGCAATATTGCAAGCAATGCCTGATCAATGGTACACAAACAGCGATGATTATGTAGATTCTTTTTATACTATCCAAAAAAATACCACTTACACAAACCATAGAGGAGCTAGAAATAATGCAACAGTTAATTTATCCCCTCTGTTCATCCCTAGTAATTAAACAATAATTAAAATTATAAAAAAAGGCTGCTTTTACTAAGGCAGCCTTTTTATTTTTCTTTCACTAAGGATTAGTGCCCCCAAATCATATGAGGATATTCTATGTTTAATTGATTTTTTTTGATTTTTAATTTTTCTAAGAAAGATGCATACTCTAAACTTTTGGGATTAAATGGCCTATGTGTTAAACCTCTATTAATTTCTTCTACCCTACTCATTGTTTTTATAGCATCCTCAGAAATCCATATTTTAACAAATCGTTCCCAAATATACTCTATAGCAAGCTTACTGGGATGAATCATATCCACATCATAAAATCTGTAATCTCTAAGTTCATCCATCATAATTTCATAAGATGGGAAATAACTTAATTTTTTATACTCGTTAACAATTTGATGTATAGATGCTATTAAATGAGATTTACTTCTGTTGTTTTCTACAAAACCATCTTTACTATGTCTAACAGGGGAAACTGTAAAAATAATTTCTGCCGATGGATTAAGACTGTGAATTAGATGAATACTATTTTGAAGACATTGGGTAATATCCTCTATAGACAACAACTCTTTTTGAAACTCTTTTTGTGGTATTTTATGACAATTCGCTACAATCATATCTAATGATTTTAAACGATATACCCACGATGTCCCTAAGGTTATAAAAACATGTGTAGCAGTCTTAATCCTCTGCCTCGTGCTAATTAATGCATTATTTAAGCCCGAAAGTGTTATTTCCAGACTTTGGTTACTTAATGAGGAATGAGCATCAAAACAATGCCATTGCTCATTTATCTGAAAAAGATCGGTTTCGGTATACTGCTCTCCTTGAGTAGCCATCCATAAAAAGGTTTCTATCGCTTTAGGATGAAATAAAATCCCAAATGGATTGCTCTTATTTTTAAATTTAAAGTATTCAAATTTCTCCCCTATATTTTCTGCAAAACAAGAGCCTAAGAGTACAATTTCTGAGTTGTAATCTACCTTAGGCTCCTTAACATATAATGGTATTTTGGTTTGTAGGTTCATAAGCCCCTCCCCTCATCCCTTTCCTTAAATAAAGAAAAGATAGAGTTTTTATTATTTTAAGATTATTTCAAATATTGTTTTGCATTCTCTAATGCCTCTTCTATTCCTTTAGGATTTTTTCCTCCCGCAGTAGCAAAAAACGGTTGTCCTCCACCACCTCCTTGGATATATTTGCCTAACTCACGAACTACTTGTCCCGCATTTATTTTTTTTGTTTCTACCAAGTTTTTAGAAATATAACAGGACAATAATGCTTTATCGTTTTGCTCTGCTCCAAAGATTATAAAAATATTATCTATCTCACCTCCTATTTCAAAAGATAAATCTTTAATCCCGGCAGCATCTAAGTCTACTTTTTTAGCTAAAAAGTTAATCCCGTTAATTTCTTGAAATTCTGACTTAAGCTCTCCTTTTAAATTTTTCGCTTTATCCTTAAGAAGTGCTTCTATCTGTTTTTTAAGATTACTGTTTTCCTCTTGTAACGATGTAATCGCTTTTACAGGATCATTAACATTTTTTAAAACAGACTTTACATTATTGTACGCTTCAGATTGTGCTGTAAAATACTCCTTAGCCGCATCATAGGTGATTGCTTCTATTCTTCGAATACCAGCAGCAATAGCACTTTCTGATGTGATTTTGAAATGCCATATATTTCCAGTGTTTTTTACATGTGTTCCACCACACAATTCCATAGACTCTCCAAATCGTATAGCTCTTACTGTATCTCCGTATTTTTCTCCAAACAGGGCTATCGCTCCTTCTGCTACCGCTTGATCATAAGATATATTCCGTTGTTCTTCTAATGGTAATTGCTCCCGTATCCTAGCATTCACAAAGTCTTCTACCTCTTTCAACTCTTCTGCAGAAACCTTTGTAAAATGAGAAAAATCGAAACGAAGACTACCACTATGCACCATAGATCCTTTTTGCTCTACATGAGTACCCAGAATTGTTCGTAATGCTTGATGCATTAAATGTGTAGCAGTATGATTAGAGGCAGATCTTGATCTCTGTTTTGAATCTACTACTGCTTTTAAAGTTTTTCCTATATGCTTGGGTAAATTTTTAGTGAAATGAATAATTAAATTATTCTCCTTTTTAGTATCTATAATATATACTACATCTCCATTTGGAGCCTCTAAATACCCTTTATCCCCAACTTGTCCTCCTCCCTCTGGATAGAATGGTGTTTTATCAAATACTAATTGGTATAATTCTCCATCTTTTTTACTATCTACTTTACGATATCTTGTAATTGTAACATCGGTTGTAAGATGATCATACCCAATAAATCCTTCTGAAGCGTCTTCTTTTAGTACCTCCCAATCTCCTGCAGATATTTGAGACGCTGCTCTTGACCTATCTTTTTGCTTTTGCAACTCTATCTCAAATCCCTCTTCATCTAATTCATACCCTTGCTCACTAAGAATTAATGCAGTTAAATCAATAGGAAAACCAAAGGTGTCATACAATTCAAAAGCTTTTTCGCCAGAAATTGTATTTCCTTTCGTATTTTTAATTATGTTTTCTAATAACACAAGTCCCTGATCCAATGTTCTTAAAAAAGATTGTTCTTCCTCTTTAATTACATTAGTAATTATAGCTTTTTGTGCCTTTAATTCTGGAAAAGCAACACTCATTTGTTTACTTAATGTTTCTACCAATTTATAAATAAACGGCTCTTTTGTGTCTAAAAAAGTAAAACCATATCGAATTGCCCTACGTAAAATCCTACGAATCACATATCCAGCCCCTGTATTACTAGGTAGTTGCCCATCTGCAATAGAAAAAGATACCGCTCTAACGTGATCTGCAATTACTCTAATTGCTACACTTACTTTACCATCTGGATTAGTTGGCAGACTATCTTTATTATATGTAGAATTAGTTATCGTTTCAATTTCTCGAATTAAAGGAGTAAACACATCGGTATCATAATTGGATTTCACACCTTGTAACACCATACATAATCTTTCGAATCCCATACCTGTATCTACATGCTGTGCTGGTAATTTTTCTAAAGATCCATTTGCTTTTCGATTAAACTGCATAAAAACCAAATTCCAGATCTCTACTACTAAGGGATTATCTTGATTTACTAAATCCCTACCTGGTATCTTAGCTTTTTCTTCTTCAGATCTTAAATCTACATGGATCTCTGAACAAGGACCACAAGGACCTTGATCTCCCATCTCCCAAAAATTATCCTTTTTGTTCCCCATAATTATGCGATCTTCGGGCACGATAGCTTTCCAAAGATCATAAGCTTCCTGATCCATTTCCAGATTTTCATCTTTTGCTCCTTCAAAAACTGAAACATATAGAATGTCTTTATCTACACCATACACTTCTGTCAGTAATTCCCAAGCCCAATGTATTGCCTCTTTTTTAAAGTAATCTCCAAAACTCCAGTTACCTAACATTTCAAACATAGTATGATGATAGGTATCCATACCTACTTCTTCTAAATCATTATGTTTACCACTTACTCTCAAACATTTTTGAGTATCTGTTATCCTATTATTTTTTGGAGTACCATTACCTAAAAAGAATTCTTTAAACTGGTTCATCCCAGCATTAGTAAACATTAAAGTTGGATCATCCTTTATCACCATTGGCGCAGAAGACACTATATCGTGTTTTTTGGATTTAAAAAACTCTAAAAATTGATTTCTTATTTCTTGGGATTTCATGAATTCTATTTATTTCTGTTTTTCAACACAAAAATCTTAATACAATTGTAATCATTAATTTACGTTGTCTTTATAAAAAGATTTTGAATTGATATTTGTCAGTTTTTTCTGGACTTTGCCACAATTTATTATATTTGTTGCGATGTCTTGGTTTTTTTACCAATCACTTATGGATTGATATCATGCAAAAATAGCATATTTTAGATTATGTCAAAGGTTAAATATTACTATGATAGTGAGACTCTTTCTTATCGTAGAATAGAGCAAAAAAAAGGAAGAAAATTCGGTATAGCTGCACTGGGGGTAATTGGTGCTTTTTTAGCGGGCTTTGTCCTTCTTCTTATATACCTCAACATTCCTCAATTAGAGACTCCAAAAGAAAAGGCTTACAGAAGAGAACTTGAAAATATGCAGTTTCAATACGATTTAATGAATCAAAGATTAAAACGAGATGAAACCATTTTAAAAGAAATAGCAGAACGAGACGATAATATATACCGGTTATATTTTGGGGCGAATCCTATCCCAGAAGAGCTTCGTAATGCAGGTTTTGGAGGGGTAAACAGATATAAAAACCTAGAAGGTTTTAATAATTCTGATATGATTATAGAAAGTAGCGAACGTATAGATAAACTTACTAAGCAGATTGTAGTACAATCTAAATCTTTAGACGAAATTGCAGCTCTAGCAGAAAAGAAGGAAGAATTATTAGCTACTATACCCGCAATTCAACCAATCCAAAATTCTGACTTAAAGCGTATGGCATCTGGCTATGGATGGAGGAGTGATCCCTTTACCAAAGCAAGAAAATTTCATTATGGTATGGACTTCTCGGCAGCAACTGGCACACCCGTTTATGCATCTGGCAGTGGTATAGTAAAACGTGCAGACGCTAATTCTTCTGGATACGGAAACCATATTCGTATTGACCACGGGTTTAATTATGTTAGTTTATATGCACATTTAAGTAAATACAATGTTAAAGTGGGGCAGAAAGTAAATCGTGGAGATGTTATTGGCTTTGTAGGAAGCACTGGTAGATCTGTTGCTCCACATTTACATTATGAGATTTTTAAAGATGGTGAAAAAATCAACCCTAGAAATTTTTATTACGGAAGTTTAACTTCTGAAGAATTTGACGAAATGCTTAAAGCTTCTAATTTAATTAATGAAACTCTAGACTAAATAATTGATGCGTAAACTACTTATTATTCTCTTCTTTTTTGGTTTTTGTTCTTCGATACAAGCTCAAAAATACACCAAAGAAGCATTGGACTCTATGCTTATTATTGTTCAAAATACGCAACTAAAACTTGCCAAACCAAAGCTTATTAAAATCATGGCTGTTGGTGATATTATGATGGGAACCGATTTTCCTAACAAAAGTTACCTCCCACCAAATGGGAAAGGACCTTTTGATGATGTTAATACTATATTAACACAAGCCGATATCCTTTTTGGAAATTTAGAAGGGACATTGACCGATGAGGGAAAAAATGCAAAAAACTGTTCTGATCCATCTAAATGTTATTCTTTTAGATCTCCTGAGTATTTTGGAAAATATCTAGAAGAAACAGGTTTTGATGTAATGAGTATTGCTAATAACCATATTGGTGATTTTGGTGCCATAGGAATTAAAAATACCTCTAAAACTTTAGAAAAACACAATATTGCATATGCGGGGGTTTTTGAACAGCCTTCTACTATTTTCGAAAAAAATGGAATTACTTATGGATTTTGTGCTTTTGCACCTAACAAAGATTGCCTAAAAATTCATAACTTAACCAATGCTAAAAAAATAGTAACCGAACTTAAACAAAAAGTAGATATTGTGATTGTTTCGTTTCATGGCGGAGCCGAAGGATTAGAGCATACTCATGTAACCAGAAAAACAGAACGTTTTTATGGGGAAGATCGTGGCAATGTCTACCTTTTTGCGCATACAATGATTGATGCAGGTGCAGACATTATTTTAGGGCATGGACCCCACGTTTCGAGAGCTTTTGAGGTATATAAAGATAAATTTATAGCATATAGCTTAGGTAATTTTTGTACATACTCCAGATTTAGTTTGGGCGGTATTAAGGGATATGCGCCTATCGCAGAAATCGAAATAGATACAGATGGTAATTTTAAAAAAGGAAAATTACATTCTGCAAAGCAAATAGATGAAATATACCCTTTTATAGATGAAAAAAAAGGAGCTTTAAAAGCTATCCAAAAGTTAACCGAAGAAGATTTTCCAGAAAGCAGGCTCATTTTTGAAGAAGATGGAAGTTTTACACAACAAAAACAATAAGGATTATGTATGTAGACTTGCCAAAAAAAATGTATTACGGTATCGGTGAGGTAGCAGAAGCATTTGATGTTAACGCCTCTTTAATACGTTTTTGGGAAAAAGAATTTGACATCCTAAAACCCAAAAAAAACGCAAAGGGAAATCGAAAATTCACCCCAGAAGACATTAAAAACCTCGAACTAATATACCATTTAGTAAAAGAACGAGGATTTACTTTAGAAGGCGCTAAAACTCACCTTAAAGAACAAAAAATAGAAGCCTTGGATAGTTTTGATATTATTAGAAAACTAGAAGCTATCAAAGGGCAATTACTTAAAATCAAAGAACAACTTTAAAAAAAATAAACACAAAATATTAGTTCATGAAAAAGCTTTTAATACCAATATTAGTGATTGTAGGAATAATCATCGTTCTCTATTTTGTATTTGGAGGTCGTTATAATACTGCCATTACTCTACAAGAAGATGCAAAAACAGCTTGGTCTAATGTAGAAAGTGCTTACCAAAGACGTAGTGACCTTATAGGTAACCTAGTTAAAACCGTAAAGGGAGCTGCTGATTTTGAGCGCAACACACTTAAAGAAGTAATTGATGCCCGTTCAAAAGCGACATCTATAAATATAGACCCTACAAATATAACACCAGATCAAATGGCACAGTTTCAACAAGCACAAAGTGGCTTAACCTCTGCCTTATCCAGGTTATTAGTAACTGTAGAACGTTACCCGGATCTAAAAGCAAATCAGAACTTTCTTAATCTACAAACACAACTAGAAGGAACAGAAAATAGAATTAATGTAGAACGTAACCGATATAATGAGGCCGTAGGGAATTATACAAAATATACAGAAAAATTCCCTAATAATATTGTACTAAGCCTTTTTAGTCGTTTTGAGGAAATGGCAAGATTTAAAGCCGAAGAAGGCACTGAAAAAGCACCAGATGTAGATTTTGATTTTAAATAAATGTCTAAAGTAGAAGATTTTCTTAGCCCAGAGCAAGAGCAACAAATTGTAGCTGCTATTAGAAGTGCAGAAAAAACTACCTCTGGAGAAATTAGAGTGCATCTCGAAAAACATACAGAATTAGATGTATTGGAGAGAGCGGCAGAAATTTTTCACTGGTTAAAAATGGACAATACCATTCAACGAAACGGAGTATTAATCTATGTGGCTGTAGAAGATCGTAGCTTTGCTATTTATGGAGACAAAGGAATTAATGCTGTAGTAGAAAAAAACTTTTGGCAAAACACTAAGGATTTAATTTTACACCATTTTAAAGAAGCAAATTTTACAAAAGGACTGATCGAGGGTATTTTACTTGCCGGGAAAGAATTACAAACCTATTTTCCTTGGGATCATAATGATACTAATGAACTCTCTAACGAAATTTCAAAAGGATAGTTATGAAACTAACCAAAAACCCAATACTTCTTTTTTTATGCATCTTAGGTATATGTTTTTCATTATCCTTAAATGCACAAAGAAAAATACCTCCTGTACCAAAAACTCAAACCTCGGTATATGACGAAGCCGAAATGCTTTCTACTCCTCAGAAAAAACTTTTAGAAGATAAGCTAGTTAGGTATTCAGACACAACTTCTACGCAAATTGTAATAGCCACCATTACCTCTTTGCAAGGAGAAAATATTGGACTGTATGCTGCAGAGTGGGCTCACGAATGGGGAATTGGACAAAAGAAAGAAGATAACGGAATCTTTGTTCTCGTTGCAAAAAACGACCGTAAAATACGGATTGCTACAGGATATGGTGTTGAAGAAAAACTAACCGACTTTACCTCGAAAACCATTATTGACCAAATCATTACACCAGAGTTTAAAAAAGGTGATTTCTACAGTGGTTTAGACAAAGGAGCCGATGCTATCTTTCAGGTTTTAAACGGAACTTTTAAGGGAGTCCGAAAAAACAAAAAGAAAAGCACCCCTGTTTTAGAAATGATTTTATTGTTTGTCTTTTTTATTATTATCATAAAAGCTTTTTCTAAAAAAGATAATGGAAACAACGGAAGAGGAAATCGCGGTAACCGATCAGGAGGTGATAGTCTCCTGGATATGATTATTTTGAGTAATCTGGGACGAGGTGGCTTTGGTGGTGGCAGTGATAGCGGCGGTAGCTTTGGTGGAGGCGGCTTTGGCGGTGGATTCGGCGGAGGCGGCTTTGGTGGTGGTGGTGCCGGAGGCAGTTGGTAGAAACCAAGAAGTTCATCTTACGCAAACTGCACGCAATTATTTGATCACAGCTGTGTATAGCGACTCTCAACTATCTATTAGTATATACCAACCTTAAAATGAACTACAAAAAGAGCAAAATAGAACTTGAAAAAAATGGTTACTCTATCTTAACCAACTTATATTCGGACAATGAAATAAATCAAATATTAAATTGTATAGACAATGCCGAACAGAATAAAAATTCTTTTCTTAAAACAAAAGATTTATTTGCCATCCGACAGTTAATAAAAAATATACCAGAATTAACAGATTTACTATTTAATAAAAAACTAGCCAAACTAATCTCAGAACTTTCTGATTTCGAATATTTTTTAACAAAAGGTATTTATTTTGACAAACCCAGTACCTCTAATTGGTTTGTTGCTTATCATCAAGATTTAAGCATTTCTGTTAATAAAAAAGCTAATGTAGAAAATTACATAAACTGGACTTCTAAAAAAGACCAATACGGGGTTCAACCTCCTATCAAAATTTTACAGGACACGATTACCATACGAGTTCATTTAGATGACACTAATAAAGATAATGGCGCATTGAAGGTTATTCCAAAATCACATCTACAAGGTATAATCCGTATAGAATCTAAAGATTGGGATATTAAAACGGAACATATTTGTGAGGTTAAAAAAGGTGGAGCCATGTTAATGAAACCTTTAATTTTACACGCATCCAACAGAACAACAAATAATAAAAGAAGGCGCGTAATTCATCTGGAATTTAATAAACATAAATTAGACACTCCTTTAGATTGGTTAGAACATTACAATGTATAAACAATATAAAAATACTGTATCTAACTAAATCAAAAATCAATATATGTAGCCTTTTCTTAGGTCAATCTACTACCAGCTACCAGACTACTTTTTCCTTAAATACACAGAAACTGGCACCCCATTAAAATTAAACTCTCTACGAAGTTGATTTTCAAGAAAACGCTTATATGGATCTCGTATATATTGTGGCAGATTACAAAAAAACGCAAATTGTGGTTGCGGAGTTGGTAATTGTGTAATGTATTTTATTTTCACATACTTTCCTTTGTATGCAGGAGGTGGATTACGCTCGATTATTGGCAACAAAACATCATTAAGCTCACTGGTTTTAATCTTTTTAGATCTGTTTTTATATACCTCTACAGCAGTTTCCATTGCCTTAAATATTCTTTGCTTAGTTAGTGCAGAGATAAACACGATAGGCACATCGGTAAAAGGTTCTATTTCTTTTCGAATATATTTTTCAAAATCTTTTAATGTATTGCTTTCCTTATCCTCAATAAGATCCCATTTGTTTACCAAAATAACTATTCCTTTACGGTTACGCTCTGCTAACCAAAATATATTTTGCACCTGTCCATCAAAACCTCTGGTAGCATCTAATACTATAATACAAACATCGCTATGCTCGATGGCACGAACAGATCGCATCACAGAGTAAAACTCCAAATCTTCTTTTACTTTGGATTTACGTCGTATTCCTGCGGTATCTACCAGATTAAATTCAAAGCCAAAGCGATTATATTTGGTATCTATAGAATCTCTGGTTGTACCTGCAATATCTGTAACTATGTATCGGTCTTCTCCTATTAAAGCATTAATAAAAGATGATTTTCCTGCATTTGGTCTACCTACTACAGCAAATCTAGGCAATTCATCCTCTTCTCTTTCTTCCTTTTCTGGCAATACTTTAACCAGATCATCTAAAAGATCTCCTGTACCACTTCCGTTAATACTAGCAATAGTATAATAATCTCCTAGCCCTAAATTATAAAACTCTACGGCATTTTCAGCTCTCTTGCCATTATCCACCTTATTTACAACAAGAAACACTGGTTTTTTAACTTTACGAAGTAATTTAGCCACATCTTCATCCATCCCTGTTATTCCTGACTCTACATCTACCATAAAGACAATTGCATCTGCCTCATCGATTGCTAATTCTACTTGCTTATCTATTTCAGCTTCAAAAACATCATCGCTACCTTTTACATAACCTCCAGTATCTATCAATGAAAACTCTATTCCATTCCAATCACTCTTTCCATAATGTCTATCGCGAGTTACCCCGCTAACAGCATCTACAATAGCCTCTCTTCTTTGAATCAATCTATTAAAGAAAGTTGATTTTCCTACATTAGGTCTCCCTACAATTGCTACTATACCACTCATTACTATCTATTTCTAAATTTTGTGCAAAATTAGACTTTTTATTTAAGCAATACTATACATATTTAGATTTCATTAAGAATAGGTTAAGAAAAAATCAGCAGAAAAAATAAAAAGCCCAAAGGCCAATGTTTCAGGCCGATGGAGCTTTTCATAATTGATAGTCAGTCAGTGAAATAATTACTTATGTAAATATACCAAGTATTGTTATTAAGTTGGTTACTGTAAAACAACAAACTTTTTATGGATGCAGTTATAACGGTGTCTCTTGTACTGTTTCACTTGATTTTTTATCGTTTTTTACCAAGTACGTTTACTTGTTTTTGTTTATCTCGTAGATCGCAACAGTGTTAGACACTTCGTTGGTTATTATAATTAAATCATTACCAGTAGGGCTATCTTCTGCTTTAACAGCAATTAATCCTTCAGGTGCAATATCTACATCATCTTTTATCCACTCTAAAAATACTGGACTGGATGGATTAGAAATATCATAAATCATAACTCCTCCTGTTCTTTCCAGACCTACAAAAAGCAGTGTTTTATTTCCTACTTTTAAAGTTGTTACAGCTTCGGGTTCTGCTCCTTTATCATCAGATCTTTTATCTGCTTCTCCTCCTTCACTAGAATTAAAAGCACTTGGATTTAAATCAAAGATTGTTTTTCCTATTTGATCTCCGCTATCATAAATAATAGCTCCTGTAGTAGACCATATTGTAAAAGATCTTGCCCCATAAGCATAAATTTCATCATAATCCCCGTCTCCATCTATATCTCCATTAGCTATAGTTGTTTTTAATCTTCCTAAGTTTTCATCTAACTGTAAAGTTTCAGCATCAGGAAAAGCAACAGGATCTAAAATAAGATCTTTTACTCTTTCTTCTTCAGAATATCCATCATAATCTCTAGAATCTCCTTCATTTGCTGTTATAAGATATCTTCCTCCTCTAATTTTAGCATATGTTATAGCATCTGGATGGTAAAATCCAAAAACTGGCCAGTTTTGAAAATTTCCAATGATATCATCTTTATCACTTGCATCTATTTGATTATTTGATAAGGAATAGTCTTTTACTCCTAATCCTATTATATCGGTTATTGTTTTTGTTTTTAAATTGATGATTGCGATTCCGTTGTTTTCTTGTAACGTAATATATGCTGTTTTAGAATCGTGAGAGATTGCTACATATTCTGGCTCTACATCTTGAGCGAAGGAAGCACCTGGACCAAAAACACGAAAATGATTACCAATGGTTTGTCCATTAAATGCAGTAAAGCTAACATTAAAAACCTGACTAGTGGCTACTTCTATTATAGTAACTGACCCTTCTGGATCATTAGTATATGCATCATTAGGCTCTCCTTCGTTTGCAGCAACAATATACTCCCCATTAGGACTAAAAGTTACCATATCTGGTAATGCCCCTGCAGGATATGTATTTATTAAAGTTTGCGAATCTGAATTATAAAGCGCTATGGCACCATTAGCTTGTTTATTATTCGAGTTTTCTAAAGCTACTGCTACCATTCCATTACTTACAGCAACACTATTTGGAGTGCCTGTAAGGGATATACTTGCACCTTGTACGGGAGAACCCGGATTGGAAATATCCCAAACAGAAAGTTCGGAGTTTTTAGGGTTTACTACAAAAAGTTTATTGGTATGAGGATCAAACGCAGAAATTTCTGCAAAACCTTCATCTCCTGTACCATTTACAAAGTCTCCTATTTTATTAAATGTAAGCTTGTCATTACCACCACCTCCTTGATAATCATCAATATTACACGCGCTAAAAATAATTCCTACTGCAATAGAAAAAAGAATAATCTTATTAAAATTTTTCATTACTAATGTTGTTTTGTGTGATTAAAAACCCCAAATGTTGACAATAAATGTATCCTTAACGTTATGTTAAGAATAAATTACAAACATTAATATGGTTGTTCACTAATACAGCATTAATAAATGAGAAACTATATATAAATGTATAGATAACTATACTTATCCAAAGTAAAAAATATTATTTATTATTATACCCAAAACGTTTTAATTGCCTTTCATTGGTACGCCAATTTTTATTAATCTTTACGTATAATTCTATATGTATTTTTTTTCCGAAGAATTTCTCGAGATCTTTCCTAGCCTCTGTACCTACCTTTTTTAAAGCAGATCCTTTATGACCAATAATAATTCCTTTTTGTGAATCTCGTTCTACCATAATTACCGAGCGAATCCTAATAATATCTTCGTCTTCAAAAAATTCTTCGGTTTCTACCTCTACAGAATATGGTATTTCTTTTTTGTAATTCATTAATATTTTTTCACGAATTGCTTCGTTTACGAAAAAACGTTCTGGTTTATCCGTTAATTGGTCTTTTGGATAAAAAGCGGGAGATACGGGTAATAACTCTACTATTCTATCAAAAACTTCTCTAACGTTAAAATTTTCAAGCGCAGATATTGGGTACATTTCTGCATTTGGCATTTTCTGTGTCCAAAACTGTACTTGTTCCTCTAATTGTTCTTGGTTAGATTGATCAATTTTGTTTATTAGTAATAGAACAGGAATTTTTGCATTGGTGATTTTATTGAAAAAAGCTTCGTCTTTCAATTCTTTTTCTCCAATTTCTATCATATAAATTAATATATCTGCATCTTCAAAAGCAGTTTTTACAAAATCCATCATAGATGCCTGAAGCTCATATGCGGGTTTTATAATACCAGGAGTATCCGACAAGATTACCTGAAAATCATCTCCATTTACAATTCCTAAAATACGATGTCTTGTTGTTTGTGCTTTTGAAGTAATGATAGACAACTTCTCTCCTATAAAAGCATTCATTAATGTAGATTTACCTACATTAGGATTACCTATTATATTTACGAAACCAGCCTTATGAGTCATATATTAATTTTAATACAAAGGTAGCTGATTAATCAAAAAGAAAATACTGGATTGTAAATAATTAAGTTCATTTTTCTTATTCTACTATTTATTCTTAAAAAGAACTTGTAAAAAATGATTTACAATCTAGATATTTTTAAAGATTTTTTCATAAATTTAGCTAACTGTATTAAGTTTTCAAAAACCCCGTGAAAACATTTTTATATTTTTAAAACCGGGCTTCCCTTGAAAAATCATTTCCCTACTTCTTTATCTATAATTTCTATAAAAAGCACAATTTCTTTTGTTGTTTTGCTACTAGTATCCTTTAGTATAAATGCGCAAAATCATGAAAAAAAATTATCAAAAGCAGATCAAATTTTTAAATCTTATGCATATGTAGATGCCAGAGCAATTTATCTGGATGTCGCACAAAAAGGGTACTCATCCCCTAGTCTATACTCAAAATTGGCAGACTCTTTTTATTTTACAGGAAATCTCGAAGATTCTGTAGAATGGTATGAAAAGTTGATACAATCATACCCTGAAGATCTAAATCCCGAATATCTTTTTAAATACGCTCAAAGTTTAAAAAGTGTGGAACGTTATAAAGAAGCCGATATGATTATGGAGCAATTCTACACTATTACAAAAAATGATAAACGAGCTAATTTCTTTGCGAAGAAAAGAGATTATTTAGACTTTATTAAGATGCAATCTGACAAATTTGAATTATACCCTCTTAATATAAACTCTAAAAACTCTGAATACTCTCCTAGTTTCAATTATCAAAATCAAATTGTTTTTGCTTCATCCAGAGAAAAAAACAACACCTTTAAACTGCACGAATGGGATGAAATGCCATTTCTGGATCTTTTTGCGTCAAATATTCAAGAAGATAATATCACACTTGATGATCCTATTAAACTAAAAGGAAAAATAAACACAAAATTTCATGAATCTTCTACTAGTTTTAGTAAAGATGGTAAAACTGTATACTTTTCTAGAAACAATTATTTAAACCATAAATTAGGAAAAAGTAAGAAAGGGGTAGTCCTATTAAAATTATACAAAGCTACTCTTCAGAATGATAGTTGGGAAAACATTACAGAACTACCCTTTTGTAGTGATAATTATTCTGTATCCCATCCCTCTTTAAGCCTAGATGGCAAAAAATTATATTTTGCAAGTGATATGCCTGGTACTTTAGGGCAATCTGACTTGTTTGTAGTAGATATATTAGGAGATAATACATATGGTAAGCCAAAAAATTTAGGAAATAAAATCAATACTGAAGGCAGGGAAACCTTTCCTTATGTAAGCAATAATGGCACCTTATACTTTTCTAGTGATGGACATATAGGATTAGGAGGATTAGATGTTTTTGTTTCTGTTCCTGATGAATATGGGTTTTCTGATTCTTATAATGTTGGTCGACCTATTAATAGCCCAAAAGATGATTTTACATTTATTCTTAATGAAGAAACAAAAATAGGATACTTTGCTAGTAATAGAAAAGGAGGTAAAGGAAACGATGATATCTATAGTTTTAAACAAACAGAAGAATTAATAACTTCTTGTATGCAATATATAGAAGGAGTCATTACAAATGAAGCCACGGGTAATCCTCTAACAAGCGCAGATATAGTACTATTAAATAAAGATGAAAAAGTTATACGAGAAATAATTTCTGACGCAAATGGAAATTACAGATTTAAAGTAGCTTGTAATGAAAACTATACCATAAAAGTAAAGTCCAAGAATTTTGTACCAAGAGATATTTTGGCAGAAACAACAGATGCCTTTGAATTTATTAATGAAATAGATATTTCATTAATAAATAAAGAGAAGTTACTACCTACTACTATAGAAATAAATATAGGGGATGACTTAACCAAAACTTTGCAATTAGAACCTATTTATTTTGGTCTAAATGACGCTATAATAACTACAGAAACAGAAGTAGAATTGCAAAAGATAATTTCTATAATGAACAAATACCCTGATCTTAAAATAGAGGTTCGTTCCCACACCGATAGCAGATCAAGCTATTGGTATAATAAAAAATTAAGTGTACAACGAATGAGGGCTACAGTACAATATATAACAGAAAAAGGAGGGATTAATTGGCGACGTGTGCGAGGTAAAGCTTATGGAGAAAGACGATTACTTAATAAATGCACAGATGATGTACCTTGTACAGAAGAAGAACATCAACAAAATAGAAGAAGCGAGTTTATTGTAAGAAAATAAAATTAGTATTTATGTTTCTTTAGATTTTCAAAATAAATCTTTGCCCTGGCGTTTACTTTAGGGGCCAATAATAGTCCAGAAATCACTGTGGGTATAGCCATCATTGCAAAAGCACTATCAATAAGATTTATAGCAAATTCTATCTTTACTACTGCTGCAACTACAATAGACCCTATGTATATATAATTATAGTATTTTCCATATTTCGGTTTGGTTAAAAACCCTAAACACGTTGTTCCATAATACGAATAAGAAAATAATGTAGAAAACCCAAATACCAACACCATGATCACTACAACAACATCCCCCAATCCATAAGGTAAAACCAAGTTAAACGCTTTTAAAGTTAGGGATATTCCATTATCATCTGTACTTTGCCATACTCCTGTAGACAGAATTGCTAAAGCAGTTAACGTACACACTAACAATGTATCTATTGCAGGGCCAATCATTGCTACTAATCCTTCTCTAATTGGCTCATTAGTTTTTGCTGTACCGTGCATCATTGGCGCAGTTCCTATACCTGCTTCATTCGAGAAAGCTGCCCTTTTAACACCTGTTTTAATCAAATATCCTAAAGCTCCTCCTGCAGCAGCTTTTCCAGAAAATGCATCTGAAAAAATCAAAGCAAACATCTCTGGTACTTTTTCTATTTGTACTAATAATATAGTAATAACTGTTATAAAATAAAGTACTACCATAAAAGGGACCAATCTACTAGCTACAATACCTATTCGTTTAATCCCTCCTAAAATCACTAATGTTGTAATCCCAGCAAGAGTAATCCCTATATACCACTTATCACTATCTGTCCAGCCTAAAACGTCTACCAATGTCTGGGTTAGTTGATTTGCAGTAAAAGCAGGAAGTGTTCCTATAAGTCCAGCCAAAGCAAATATAACCGCCAAAGGTTTCCACTGGCGACCTAAACCTTTTGTTATTACATACATCGGGCCACTTAGTAGCTTGCCATCTTCATCTTCAGTTCTGTACATTATAGAAAGTGAACAGGTGTAGAACTTAGTTGCCATACCAATCAAGGCACTAATCCACATCCAAAAAATTGCTCCCGGTCCCCCCATAACAATTGCGACAGCTACCCCGCTAATATTCCCCATTCCTACTGTTGCTGCTAAAGCTGAAGACAAGGCTTGAAAATGAGTAAGTTGCCCAGGATCATGGGTGTCATTATATTTACCACTAAGTACTCCTAGAGCATGTTTAAAATAAAAAAAAGGAGTGAACCTAGAGTAAATCAAAAAAAATAAGCCTCCACCTATAAGTAAGATCAACAAAGGCCAATCCCAAATCCATAAACTAAAATTGGCAATAAAATTTTCTAAAGATTTAAACATAGACTTTAAAGGTAGTAACAAAAATTATAGATTTCTATGCCTTAAGAAAAAAAGACCTTAGGAGTTAATCCTTATTTCTTATAAACCTAGGTTTATCAACTCCACGATCGTACATAATAATACTACCTGCTACAGCAACATTAAGACTTAGTTCTGATTTAAATTTTACTAAAAATTGTGATTTCTCCATAGCTATTTTGGATAATCCGTGATCCTCAGCTCCTAATAGATACACGCATCTTTTAGGGTGATTAAAAGTTTCTAGAGGTTTAGCTTCTTTAGCAAGCTCTACCCCTACCAACATTGCCCCTTTTGGTAAGTGACTATAAAAATCCTCAAAAGTATTATAATGAAAATAAGGCATAGATTTTACTGCATTGTGAGTATCTCCAGCTTGTTTAGCATATCGATTGCCTATAGTAAAAATAAAACTGGCCCCCATATTTTGTGCAGAACGCCACAAAACCCCAAGGTTTTCTGGTGTTTTTCCATTTTGAATACCAATTCCAAAAAACTCATTTTCGAAATTATCAATCATGAGGTAAAAATATAAAAAATCAATAATTCTAATTATTCTTTAGATAATAATTATTCACTACTATATCTTAAATAAGCATTTTTTAATTTGCTGTCGTACTTATTTTTTTTGTAGGCAGGCCCATTATAACCTTCTGCAAACCTTGCCCAATTTTTTTCTTTTACCCAATCTATTAGCTTTTTACCTTTAAAAGAAGTGGTTTCGATAAATTTACCAAAAGCGCCAAGATGTTCTCTCTCGTGTTTATACATTTTTGAGACAAAATCACCTATAGAAGAGTACCCTAAAGTTGCATAATGGTATCCCATTATTTGAAAAGATCCCCATGATGCAGAACAATATGCTGCTGCTTCAAAATCTTTATTAATAGAAATATTTATTGCCTTTTCTAAGCGATCATACTCCCCTGGGCCTCCTTTATAATGTATTTTGGTCCATTTTTTATATAAGACATCTTTGTTATTATCTGAAACAAATTGCTTCGCGTTGATTCCTCGTTTTACTAATTCTCTCCAAAAAATATGTCCTTCAAACAAAATCCTTGGTCTACCACATACCAAAAAACCTTTTCCATTACTCTCTATTTCATTAACTGCTTTTATCATTGCTAGCTCTAAACCATATTGATTTGCAAAATCTTTAACATCTTGTTCTGATAAGAGTTTATTATTAAATGCAGTAAGATCTTTTTTAACTTCAATTAGCTTTGACCATGTCTTAAGACCTACAATACCATCAATAACTAGATTATGTTTACGTTGAAAATCTTTAACTGCTACATCTGTATCTTTTCCAAAAAATTCAGAAACATACACCTTATATCCTAGCTTTTTTAAAATCTCTTCGAGATAATGAACATCTTGCCCTCTTGAGCGATACCGTATTGCTTTCATTATTTTTTGTTTATGATTATTATCCTATTTAGTTTAAAATAGTTTATTAAATTTATCGTAAGCAGTTATCTCTTACACTAATTATCAAAAGGTTTTTTTAAGACACGACAACTCTTTAAAAACAGTATTTATGGTCAAAGTATTGTGTTAAATACATAAAAGATAGCTCAAAATAAAGATACAAAACAAGATTTTAAAATACTGTATTATTGCATCTTATAACATTATTTTATAGTTCTCCCATAAAAACATCCTTAAAATCATTTTTTATATTAAAAAAATCAAAACTGCAATATATATACTTAATCACATAACACTAATTTAATAACAAAAACGAATTCTAATTAAAGCCTTACGAATTCTAGAAGTATCTCTTTTCAGACAATTTAAGCTATTACTTTTACACAAGATAGCCAACCTCAAAATATGTCTGTTATGAAAAATGTTGCCATAATCATTATTCTGTTACAAAGTTTTCAAGGTATTATTGCGCAAAACGTTTTTACCAAAACTCAAGAGTTTTTGGTAACTACTAAAATTATGGACCAAGGAAAAGAACATCCCTCATATGTCATTGATCTGGTTAGCTCTGGAGAAGATACTAATACCATATCTACTCTTACCCTTGAAGATACAGAACTTTTTGAGGACATATTTATATCCACCTTAGAGAGTCCTGGACTAGAAGGAATCTCTAAGGTTATTAAGATGGAAATTGAATATCTTGCTTGTTGTGCACATGTAGAAGCATATTATTATATGATAAAAGAGGATCTTTCTATTGTTGCATTGCCACATCTCAAAAATGTATATTGCGAAAACTCAGATACAGATTACCAATATATTTTTCCAAATCAAGAGTACGGTATAAAAGATAATATACTAGAAACGCAAACATTTTATAAAGGAGAAACTACAGATATAAAATACGTTAACTTAAAACAAAGTTATCTGTGGAAGGATAAAATTATTAAAGACTTAAACACAACTGCTATAACATCGTATTAAAAATAACTATTAACACTTACTCAATCTAATAAGCAAAAAGGGGGAATCTTTTGTTTATTATACCGACCCGCTTTTTAAAGCGGTGTCGGTTTTTTTACATTAAAACTAATTACATATCAAACCAAAAATAGGTTTGATTATATTTGCTATTAACTCGACAACTCTTTCTGTGAATACAACACGCAATATTATTTATCTGTTTTTTTTCTTGATATCAGGTTTTATCAGTTCTTTATATGCTCAAAACAATCAACTTAGGGCATATACATTAGAAGATGGATTACCACAATCGCAAGTATATGATATTATACAAGATGAAACAGGTTATTTATGGTTAGGAACACAAGGAGGTGGTCTATGTAGATTTAATGGAGAAGAATTTAAGATATGGAATGAAAATGATGGACTGCAATCTAATTATATTCATTCCCTTGCCTTTGTAAACGATAGTCTTTTTATAGGTACCAAAAGTGGCCTTAGTATAAAGACAAAAAACAAATTCACCAATATTAATGGCCCTAGGATTAATAAAATATGCCAGATTAAAAATAAAATCTACTTGGCTACAAATATAGGAGTTTATGAATACCACAAAAACAGAGGTCTCATAAAAATTAATCTTAACTCAAAAATTAATACCAGCGTTATCAATGATATTGTTTTTGACAATAAGCTATTTTGGATAGCAACAAACAAAGGTCTTTGGAAATTAAATAATATTCAAAAAGATGCTAGTATTATAGAAAGGCATAGTCCTTTTAATTTTACTGCTGCAATATTTTATAACAACAAAATTTTTGCTGCTTCTTTTAATCACGGAATTTTAGTTTTAAATACGAATGCAAAAACATACGGTAATCGTTGGGTAAAAAAAGTTACAAGAGTTACAGACATATCTAAACACAATAATAACGAATTATGGTTTGCAACAGATAATGAAGGCATTACAATTATAGATTCTGAATTATATGAGCATAAAAAGAAAATTAACCGAAATAATGGCTTAGGCGTCTCACATATTAGAAAAACTATTATGGATCGCCAATCTAATATATGGATTGCTACCTCTGGTGGAGGGTTTTACAAATATTTTCAGAATAATTTTACGCATTTTGATCAAAATAATGGACTAAAAGGTAACCATGTATATGCAGTACATTGTACAAAAAAAGATATCTGGGCATCCAATTCTGAAATGGGTTTAATAAAAATTGATTCTTTAGGGATTCATCATATCCCTCAAGAAGAACGTATATCTGAGGTAAAAATCAAAACTATAACCAGTGATGATTTTGGTAACATTTGGGCTGGTACCGATGGAAAAGGAATTCTTTTTAAGCAAATTAAGCTAGTGGATAGTATAACTACTGACACCATTATAGATGGCAGTAGATTAGGTGAAGATCCGATTATAATGATCGATACTATCACAAAAACGACCTACAAAAACCATATAATAGATACCGATAAAAAATTACCATCTGATTGGATAAGAACCATACAGATAGTAAATAACACTAT
The DNA here is from genome assembly GCA_964353005.1 of uncultured Flavobacteriaceae bacterium. Lineage (GTDB taxonomy): Bacteria > Bacteroidota > Bacteroidia > Flavobacteriales > Flavobacteriaceae > Aquimarina. Next base: position 87,171 of record CAYGUC010000017.1, read on the forward strand.
ATGGGTTGCATCCTATTCTAGCGGCATCTTTACATTTAAATATAATTCAAAAAAACAAACTCTTGTATCCTTAAAAAAATTTACAAGAAAAGATGGTATCGAAGATTTGCAAATCAGAGACATGAAACAAGCCCCTGATGGTACGATTTGGTACGCAACTCAAAATGGTCATTTGGGGTATATTAAAAACAACAAAGTCACTCATCTAGGTAATGTTTTACATCAAAAGACAGCTATAAGCACCTTGCTTTTTCATAAAAACACCATCTATATAGGTACCGCAGGGCGAGGGATCTGGTGGTCTTCTTTGGATAACGAAATTAAACTTAAAAAATTAAAAGGCAGAAAAAGACCATATTCAGATAATATTTATCAAATGATTTTTGATAGTAATAATAATTTATGGGCAGGAAGTGAAAGAGGTGTTGACAGAATAGAATTAAATCAATCTAATACTATTGTTGATATTTTTCATTTTGGCAGAAATGATGGTTTTTTAGGAATGGAAACTAGTCTTAATGCTATCGATAAAGATAAAGAAGGTAACCTTTGGTTTGGAGCCATATATGGATTAACCAAATACCAACCAACAGGAATAACTAAAGCTACTGTAAAACCTAAATTATATTTTGAAGATGTAGAAGTAGCATATCGCAGTGTAGACTCTATTCAGCTTAGTACTTGGGCAAATAGCAAAAAGGTTTTAATGCTTACCCCAAAACAAACTGAATTATCTTTTAGTTATAAAACAGTAGATTTAGATCATCCAAACGATGTGCAGTATCGCTGGAGATTAAATAGTTCTGCATGGAGTCCTTGGTCGCCAGACAACAAACAGAATCTTGCCGGACTAGCATATGGAGCACATTATTTCTCTGCACAATCCCGAAACTACCGGTGGGAAGAAAGCGATATAATCACCTTTCAGTTTTTTATTGATAGTCCTATTTACGAAAAACTTTGGTTTCAATTAACCGTAATAGGGCTTATCGTTTTATTGTTAGGAGGATACGGTTTTTCATATATACGCAGAGTAAAACAAAAAAATAAAGAAGAGCAAGAACGCCTGCAAATGCAAAACCATTTACTCTCTTTAGAACAAAAAGCACTACGTTTACAAATGAATCCCCATTTTATTTTTAATGCGCTAAATGGTATAAAAGCAATGGGAACCAGTAATCCTATTCGTATGAATACTACAATTAATACTTTTGCTACTTTATTAAGAGAAACCTTATACAATTCTAGAAAAGATTATATTACTTTAGATCAGGAAATGCAAACTTTAAAACATTATATAGAAATAGAACAGCTAATGGCTAGTAAGCCATTTATATATGATATATCTATTGAATCTGATTATGATCCAGAAGAAATTCTTATCCCACCAATGTTAATACAACCATTTGTAGAAAACGCAGTAAGACATGGTATTCTTAAAGGAACCCGGGACGGAGAATTAAAAATACAGTTTCATACTACTGAAGATTTTTTACATTGTACTATATTAGATAATGGCCAAGGGATTTTTCAATCTCAAAAAAACAAAGCAAAAACAGATCACCAATCCATGGCGCTTACCGTAACCAGAGAACGACTCGAATCTATTTCTGGAAAAGACTCTTTGGTTATAAAAGAAATACACAAGGATAACTCTGTTACAGGAACCCAAATTTCATTTAAAATACCATTACTAACCGACTATTAAAACTATTATGCTTACAGCTATTATTGTAGAGGATATGCCAGATGCATTGCAACTCTTAAAAAGTGATTTAAAAAACAATCATCCTGAAATAAAAATAGTCGACACTGCGCAAAGTGTAGTAGAAGCTGCAAAAGCTTTACGTAATACCCAACCAGATATCCTGTTTTTAGATATTATGTTAGGGGATGGAACAGGATTTGATATTTTAGAAATATTTCCTGAACTAAAATCAAAAATTATTTTTGTTACCGCTAGCGATGAATTTGCTATTCGAGCTTTTAAATTTGCCGCCATAGATTATGTTCTAAAACCATATTCTATCGAAGAGCTTACACTAGCCATAGAAAGAGCAAAAGAACAAATCCAACCCAATAAAGAACGTTTAAACATTCTTAAAGACACATTATCTGCTCCAGGACAAAAACCAGATAAAATATCTCTGCATACTCTGGATAAAATTATTATTGTTAATTTGGATGATATCATTAGGTGTGAGTCTGACAGTAATAACACTATTTTTTATTTAAAAGACCAACAAAAAATATTTGTTACCAAAACATTAAAATACTTTGCAGACATGCTTAAAAACTATCAATTTTTGCGTGTACATCAAAGTCATTTAGTTAACTTACAATGCATTAGTGCCTTTATAAAAACAGATGGTGGATATCTTATGTTAAAAAATGGAGAAAACATACCTGTATCTGTTAGAAAAAAAATAGAGGTAATGGAAATCCTAGATCGATTACACCGATAAAAATTCCTATATCCCAATATCGTATAGCTATAAATACAAAAAAGATGGAAAAATGTTTTCCCAATCATCTATATAAAATTACCATTCGTCTACACTAAAATAAGTTTCAACGAAAGAAATACTAAAGTCATTCATAAAAAGATCATCTTTATTATTGTTAAAGAACAATTTTTAACTTAATTTAATAATCTGAAAAATGAGCTTAAATTTTTTATTAATCGATGATGACGAAATAGAAAGACTGAAATTTGCAAGAGTTCTGCAAAAAAATAATTACCCCCACAACATTACAGAAGCTAAAAATGGCGAAGAAGCTTTAGACATATTAGCACAAAAAGAACAACAACCAGATCTAATTTTTTTGGATCTAAACATGCCAAAAATGAACGGCTTAGAGTTCTTAAAAGAGTTAAAGTCTAATACAGATTTACGATATATACCTGTAATAATATTAAGTACCTCTAATAATCACCAAGATCTTAAAGAGGCATATAAAATAGGTGCTGCAGGATATATAGTAAAACCATTAAAATACGAAGATTACACACATAAAATAAAATGTTTAATCGAGTATTGGAGTATTAATGAGCTTTTTAAAGCATAAAACAAACCATTACATTAAAGTATATACGTACCCTAATGCTTATTGGTGAATTTTATCTGCCATACAAGGTGATTAGAAATAGAAGAAACCTATAATTAACTTACTATATGAAAGGTATTGTATTTACAGAATTTTTAGAATTAGTTGAAGATAAATTTGGATTAGAAGTAGTAGACAAGATTATTCAGCAATCTAATCTACCATCACAAGGAGCATATACTGCAATAGGAACCTATGCCTTTTCTGAAATGCTAGGATTGCTAAAACACCTTAGTGAACACACCCAATTAAGTATAGATGATTTACTGCTTACCTATGCTGAGCATTTTTTTAGTGTATTGGCGAGTAGTTACCCAGACTTAGTAAACAAATATAATGATCCACTTGAAATGCTATCTTCCATAGAAAATCATATTCATGTCGAAGTCCGAAAAATATACCCAGACGCAGAACTTCCTACTTTTGAAGTTCTGGAAAAAACAGATTCTAAACTGGTTATGATCTATAAATCCAGTAGAGCTATGTATAGCTTTGGACTTGGATTAATGCGTAAAACTTTTGAGCATTTTAATGCTACTGCAGATATTACTCTGGAAAAACTAAAATCTGACGGAACGGAAGTGAAATTTAGCATCCTAATGACAAATGAGTAATGTAGACATTGAAGTATTTAAAAGAGCACTGTTAAGAGAAAAAACAGCAAGAAAACAAGCCGAAAAAATCTTGGAAGACAAATCCAGAGAACTCTATCTTCTTACGCAAGAACTACAACAAGCCAATCAAAAACTTGAAGATTTGGTAGGTAAAAAAGAATCTACTTTACAAGGAGTTTTTGATAATTTGGTAGATGCATATGTGCTTATGGATGTATCTGGTAACGTTTTAGAAATGAACCATGCTGCTACCAAATTATTTGGATACGATATCACAGCAGAAAAACTAAATGTTATTAAACTTATCTATAAAGAAGATTACCAATATGCGATGCACTCCTTTCAGCAACTAATTACAAAAGGTTCATTTTCAGATTATCAAGCCAGAGTATATACAAAAAATAATGGCGTTAGAAATGTACACATAAACGCTAGTATTATTAAAGATAAAAAAGGAGTACCTCTTGGAGCGCAAGGGATTGTAACAGATATAACAGAAAAATTAGAGCAAGATCGAATTTTCGAAGAACAAAAAAAACAACTTTCTGCAATTGTTGATAATTCTTCATTAGGAATTGCGCTTACTCAATTCGGTAAAATATTACAAACCAACAAAGCGCTTCAAAACTTATTGGGCTATACGCATAAAGAATTACTACAAAAAGAAGTTAAAGACATCTCATTAAAAGAAGAATACAACGCATCTGCAAATTATATGGAAGAAATGAATGCAGGTTTGATTGATAATTTTTCTATAAATAAACAATATGTAAAAAAAGGCAATTCTACCTTCTGGGCAAAAACTAACGTTGCAGCAGTACGAAACCCAGACGGAAGTATCCAATATCAAGTTGCCCTAATAGAAGATATTACAGAACAGTTAGAGTCTGAAAAACAAAAAGAAAAACTTTTGGAAGATCTCGAAAGAACCAATCAAGATCTTAAAGATTATGCCCATATCGTTTCGCACGATCTAAAATCTCCATTAAGAAGTATCTATGCACTTGTAAACTGGATCAAAGAAGATTATAGTGCTGCTTTTGATAAAATTGGATTAAACCATCTTGCTATGATCGAAAAAACATTAGAAAAAATGGAAACTTTAATAAATGATATCCTTAGTTACTCTAGTGTAAGCAATAAAGAAGAACTACAAAGCAATAAAATAGACCTTAGTACACTTGTAGATGACATTAAAAACATTGTCCTCATTCCAGAAAACACCATAGTTAGCACAAAAAAGAAACTTCCCGTTATTAATGGGGATTCGACTAGGATACAGCAGCTTTTTCAAAATCTTATCGGGAATGCAGTGATCTATATGGATAAAGAAAATGGGATGGTAGAAATTGATTATGAAGACAAAAAAACTCATTATCAGTTTAGTATAAAAGATAATGGTATAGGAATAAAAAAAGAATATCATGAAAAAATATTTAAAATGTTCGAATCTGTAGGAGATAATGAAAACTCATCGGGCATAGGGCTTGCTATAGTTAAAAAAATTGTAACGTTATATGAAGGAAATATCTGGCTAGAAAGCACTCCAGGGATTGGTACGACTTTCTATTTCACACTAAAAAAATAATGGCATGAGATTTCAACAATTTGAAAAGAAAAAAAACCAAGAGTGGTCTCCCCTAATTGGTTCAGATCTAAAGCTACAAAAACCTTTGGTTTTAGTTTTTGGAAATCGATATGCACTAGATACTCCAGAAATTTATAACGAGGTTAAAAAACTTTTTCCTGATGGTGAAATTGTTTTTGGCTCTACCGCTGGGGAGATAATTGGTAATCAAGTATTAGAAGGTTCGATAACCCTTACTGCAATAGAATTCGAAAAAAGCACCTATACTGTATTTCGAGAAAACAGTTTAGAGCACAACAAAGATGCTATTCAACTAGGAAGCAAACTTATCCAGAAAGTTCCTAAAGAAGGTCTAAAACATATTATTATTGTATCTGAAGGAAGTTTTATAAACGGTTCTGCCCTAATTGAAGGTTTAGAGACTGGGATCGATAATATTGCTATAACAGGGGGACTATGTGGTGATGATTCCAGATTTGAAAAGACTATATCCAGCTATAATGAAAACCCAAAAGAAGGTGAAGTTATACTAATTGCTTTTTATGGAGAATCTCTCGAAGTTAGTTTTTCGCAATATGGTGGCTGGACACCTTTTGGTCCAGAACGTATTATTACAAAATCGCATCAAAATGTTTTGTATGAACTAGACAATCAACCTGCTTTGGATTTATACAAAAAATATTTGGGAGACAAAGCAGCAGAACTACCACAATCTGCTTTATTATATCCTCTTAGTGTAAAAACAAAAAACAAAAAAGAATCTATCGTTAGAACAATTTTAGCTATAGACGAACAAACCAATACTATGACACTTGCTGGGGATGTCCCAGAGGGATCTGTAGTACAACTAATGATGGCAAATATCGACCACATCGTTGATGGCGCGTTAAAAGCTGCAGAAATAGGAATGAAAAACAGAAAAAATAAACCAGAACTTGCTTTATTAGTAAGTTGTATTGGCAGAAAATTAGTAATGGATCAACGGGTAGAAGAAGAAATAGAAGAAGTAATAGAAGTAATAGGATCACAAGCTGTAGTAAGTGGTTTCTATTCGTATGGAGAACTTGCTCCTTTTGCAGGAAACATAAATTGCGAATTACACAATCAAACAATGACATTAACCTTATTTAGCGAATAATATGCATTCTCTGCTAGAAAGACAAATAAGAAAATTTTTAAAAGAAGGGGCTAAAGAATCTCAAAACATCGAACACTTTGTTAAAGCTATCGATAGATCCTATACTAATTACGAAGAGCAATTTAGTATGCTACAAAGAGCGATGTCTATAAGTTCGCAAGAACTGTTTGAAGCTAATCAAAAATTAAAAAAAGAAGCCGAGCAGCAAAAAAAAGTAATCGCAAGCCTTACCGATGCAACGCATATTTTACAATCCATAACCGTTAAAAGCCCAAAAGGCGATAAAGAAAATAAAGAATTTACCGGGATAGAGTTAGCAACGTTAATCGAAGAGCAAGCCATGCAAATTTCTGCAGTAGAAAAACAAAGAAAAACACTACTTAAAGATCTTGAAAAAAGCAACAAAGAGCTTAACGAATACGCCTATATCGTTTCACACGATTTAAAATCACCATTAAGAAGCATCAATACATTAATTAATTGGATTAAAGAAGATGCAGATCAAAATCTGGATCCCGATATAAAAAACAATTTAGATCTGATCGATCAAAATATCGAAAAAATGGATAATTTAATAACTGGTATTTTAGAATACTCGGTAATTAATAATACATCCAGAAATAAGAAATCAGATATACAATTAATAGATTTAATCCAGGAAATCTTACAAGAGTTACAGATACCAAAGCATATTCAGATAAACATACAAAATCCGCTCCCAGTAGTATTGGCAGACAAATCCAGATTAAAACAAGTATTTAAAAACCTTTTACTTAATGCAATACAAGCAGTAGATAAAGAAAAAGGAGATATTTTAATTCTGTTCGAAGAAACACAGGATTTCTGGAAATTTGGCATTAAAGATAACGGCAAAGGGATTCCAAAAAAATATCACGATAAAATATTTCAGATATTTCAAACATTAGACGACCAACAAAAATCTACAGGCATAGGCCTGTCTATTGTAAAAAAAGTAGTCGAGTTTTATAACGGTAAAATTTGGGTAGAGTCGAAACAAGGAATCGGAAGCACTTTTTACTTCACCTTAAAAAAATAATATCTATAAATACAATAGATCCTTTAATATCAATGTCGTTTAGCTAAGCTTTTAGTTGTCAGTCTGAGCCTGTCGAAGACATTAGAAAACGTAAATTAAAAAGCCCCTCGAAAAGCACCCTGTGGCAAAGAATTTTGAATGTATCCTTAACTAACCGACATTGCCTTTAATATAGTATAGAAGCATTAAAAAGAACAAGACGTTTTCTTATATTCAAAATTTATGCTAATTTTAGAATTTACAAAGAGTTTTCTAAAAATCAATCCATAACCTCGGATCGACCTTATGAGGTATGCTTCCAAAAGTATATTTTATTTTCGAGGCAGGTCTTGTAAAATTAAACTCCACAATGTGGATTAAAAAATAAAATTTCTATGAATTGTATTATTATAGACGATGAAGAAACGGCAAGAGTTATACTGCACCAACTTTGCTCGCAGGTAGAGTCCCTTACCGTTATTCAGGATTTTCCAAATGCAATTCAAGCAATTAAATTTTTAAATAAAGAGCAGGTAGATCTTATTTTTTTGGATATTCATATGCCCGACTTTACAGGTTTTGATTTTATCGACACCTTAAAAAATCCTCCTAAAATAATTTTAACCACCTCAGACAAAAACTTTGCTTTAGAAGCTTTTGAATACGATTGTATTATAGATTATATAGTAAAACCTGTAACTATACCAAGATTTCTTAAAGCCATTCAAAAAGCAGAAAATGCAATTATAGCTTCTGCAAAAGAGGAAATCTCTACAGAACCTTCCTTAAATACATCTGCAGAAAAAAATGAGCTATATATTAATATAGACCGAAGATTAATTAAAATTAACATCCATGCCATTAATCTAATTGAAGCAAAAGGAGATTACATTCTTATTAAAACCGAACAACAAAATTATACCGTACACTCTACCTTAAAAAAGATTGAAGAAAAACTACCCGAAGATCTTTTTCTTAAAGTACATCGCTCCTATATCATAAACATCAAAAAAATTATAGATATAGAAGATAACAGTGTATTAATTGCCAAAGATGTAGTACCCGTTAGCCGTTCTAACCGACCAGAATTAATGAAACGATTAAATATGCTATAGCCGTAAAATTTAAGCAATACATATTCTATAAATCAGAATTCGATCTAAGAAAATTTACATCCGTCTTATTTTCGATAAAAAACAGTACTTCGACAAAACTCAGTAGAACTATCAAAGACAAGTACATTTTTAATCAAAAGCCTTGTAATCTTAGGCTTATCGAAAGAGCTATAAAACCCATTCGTCTATAGCAAACTTCCTCCTATCGAATATGTCCCAAAAAAAGCAGTAGTCTATAGTAACTTTAACTATCTGAAAAAACCTAAACTACTACTGCTATGAAAAGATTAATACCCCTTTTAGTTATACTAACTACCATATATACAAATGCCCAGCAGCCTTTTGATTGTAATGAAGGTAATTTTTATCAAGTTATATCGGGAGTCATGAAGGCATACGACCCCATAACAGGATCTTATTCTGAAGCCTTACATACCTACTCTGCTTATAATGCTGGTGGATATAATGCTGAAGACAACTATTTATATGCTATAAAAAACAGCGACAAACATCTGTTAAGAATCGCCAAAGATATGGTCGTAGACCTTGGTGCAGTAGCCCCAAGCGGCACTACCGCATTTGGAGGAGGGTATGCTGCAGATGTAGATACAGATGGCAATCTATGGGTTTTTCAGAATAATACTAAAAATGCTTTTCATAAAATAACCAACCTAAAAGAGTATGATGGTTCCTCTTCACCAGTTTTTGAAGTAATCTTTGCAGATCAGGCATCCCCTAGTACTTGTGCAGATATAACCTATATTAATGGTTCTTTTTACGGAGGTAGCCGAGGTAATTTATACAAATGGGATTTGTCCTCAGGTACACCCGTTTTTTCTAGTAAAACAGTAACTAATTTACCTAGCGGTACTTTTGGAGCTGCTTATACAGATGCGAATAATCGTTTGTATTTGTCCGATAATAACGGAGGGTTATACTTAATAAATGACTACGAAAGTGCAACCCCAACTGCTACACTACTTAATCTTACCGAAACCACAAACTCTAATGATGGTTTTAAATGTGCCAATGGTATTTCGCCATTAGATAAAGATCAAGATGGACTTCTGGATTCTATGGATGCAGATGCAGATGGTGACGGAATTCCAAATATAACAGAATGCAATGGTAATGATCCCTATGGAGATAGTGATAGCGATGATTTATACAACTACTTAGATAATGATACCAGTGGTAATGGCGATAATGTAGTACAAGATGCGTATGACAGAGACAGAGATGGTAATCCTGATTTTTTAGATATCGATGCAGATAACGATGGGATTTATGACATAACAGAAGCAGGACAAGGAGCGGTAGACACCAATAACGATGGGGTATTTAATACCTTGGACGCTAATTACGCAGACACCGATAATGATGGTCTTGCCGATACTTTTGATGCCGACCAAACTGGAAGTGTTTTTGTACCAAACGATACCGATAACGATTCTATATACGATTGTTATGATACAGACTCAGACAATGATGGGATTGTAGACCTTATCGAAAGTCAAAACAGTACTACCTACAAAGAATTATCTAATACAGACCAAGATACCGATGGGTTAGATGATGCTTTTGATCCCGATTTTGGAGGTACTACAAACGGTACTATAGATACCGATAGTGATGGCATTTATGATTACTTAGATTTGGATTCGGATAATAACGGAATATTAGATACTACAGAAGCTTATGATAGCAATGGTGACGGGGTAGCAGAAACTACTGCATCTGGTATCGATAACGATGCAGACGGATTAGATGATAATTTTGATGCAAGAAAAAGTAGTTTTGATCCAGAAAACGGAGGACAAACGCCAAACAGTTTTCCTATACCAGAGATTTGTGACCGATATAACTATCTTGGAGAATTCACACAAGACGGGACACCTTTATATTTTGATGAAAAAGATATCGTTACCCAAGCAACCTTAGACCGTATACAAAATGCTTTGCCAGAAGGATACCCTGTTCCGGATTTTAATCCACATTATATCTCTTCTGGATATGATACCGATGTTGTCGTACAAGAACAAGCAGATATTTGGGTAACCTTTGTAGGAGAAGGTGCAGGATACAAAAACACCTTAGGGTTTTATACCTACGACATCAACAATCCATCCCCATCGATGCCAGCACCAGAGGATATTACCATTATTTTTCCTAATGTATCTGCCGTTGGTAGTGGTGGTGGATTACAAGTAGGAGATAAAGTTAAAATAGGTACTTTTCCTCCTAATACAGGGATAGGATGGGTATTACTAGCAAACGCATGGGCAGATGGTTGTGTAGGAACAGGATACTGGCAATTACATTCTAATCCCGATTATAATCCAGAAACCGACCCTTCTTTACGATACCATAATGTATTATTATCCGATCCCGATAACGAAAGAATCATATTAGGGTTTGAAGATATCCGAAGAGATTATGCATCTTGTGATCAAGATTTTAACGATGCCTTATTCTACATCACAGCAAATCCATATACAGCAATAGTAACTGATAATTACGTAAATATAGATAGTGCAACCAATGTTACTTCAGCCAATAACGGTGGTTTAGAAAGTAATGGGGATTTAGCCAGCTTAATTGCCAAACGTAATTTTAACCGAACAAAAACAAATGCAGTATCTAATACCAAAAGCTCACAAAAAAGATTTACACCTGGTTTAAAATCGTATAGATCTGCTAATGGTGAGGATTTAAGCACCTATTTTCCTAAAACAGGAGTATTTGGCACAGAATCCACCTATGTATCCAGTCCAGAAGACCTGTTAGGTATAACCAATGCAAAAGCAGTATTTTCTGTAGACTACTATAAAGCAAACCAAAGAGTAGCAGCAGCACTGGCTACTGAAACAAAAGGATCTGTGTATGACCACTCCAAAACAATATGTGATCGGTTAAACGGCTCTAAATTATTAGATGTGCGAACCGTAGATATTAAAAACCATACCATAGTAAGTACCAGAATAGAAAGAGCTACAGGAGAGATAGAGTATGCACTAACATTTTCAATCAAAAAAGGAGAAGCAGAAAATGAAATCTATAGTTTATGGAACATTGGACAATATCCCGAAGGAGATTATACCAACTTTCAGGTATGGGGTGGATCTGTATCGCAGGTAGCAAATATTGCTAATCATATTTTAGATTCTTTTATAGGAGATAAACCTTTAAGAAGCCATAAAGTAAACCAAAGAGTACCTTCTGTTTTTGTAGAAAAAGGAAGCTATGCTAACGGAAAACTTACCCTAAATCTTATAAATAAATTTGGAACAAACCACATCACGTTTAATGGTAACATCAGAAAAACAGAGTTGTCTCCTGAAGAAAATAAGACACAAACCGTATCCCTTTCAGGAGCCTACAACGAGCAAATAACTATAAACACAGGATACCTTTTTGATATCGGGTTTTCTATTACCGCAGCAAACTCCCTGCAATTAGATGCATTATATCTGGCAGATGGCCCTTGGGGTATAGACTATCTGGAGCGAGGAGTGCAAATAGATACCTTTGCAGTAACTGCGCAAGATAAAGAAGCGATAGAAAACACCTATACTATAGAGCGTAATGCCATCCTACAAGGTAAGGTAAAAGAAACTGTAAATCTGTTTAGAAATATCCTTGCAGGAGAGCTTACTCTGGATGTATCTAAGTACGATGCAGTACAGTTTGCCATGCAAGCAGATAGAGATATTGAAGTGATTTTGGTAACCGAAGATCTTACCGATTGGAACAACAGACTTCGATACAAAATAGAAAAAAACGAAGAGAAAAAAACATATACTATTGCGTTTTCTGACTTTACAAATAACGAGGATACAAAAGAAAATCTGGGAAAAATAAGAAGCATTGTATTTTCTGTGCAAGGAGACTACCAAAACTTTGCCCCCTTTTATCTAGAGGTATCTAACCTTGTATTTACCGGAGAGCAAACAACCGATAATGACTCCGATTCAGAAACCGATTCAGAAACCGATTCGGAAACAGAAACAAATACCGAAACCGAAGAAAACACAGAAATTACAGAAGAAGAAATTGCTGTCGCAGAAAATGAAGAAATCACCAATACAAAACTTAGAAACTACCCTAACCCTTTTAGCGCTTCGACAACTATTTATGTACCTGGCAAGCACGAAGTTTTAGAAATAATAGTAATAGATCAGGTAGGAAGAACCGTTAGACAACAGAATACGTTTTTAAATGGAAACACCATAACCTTTAAAACCAAAAACCTAACGCCTGGTATATACTTTTATATCCTAAAAGGGAACAACAAACAAAAATACAAAGGTCGTTTTGTAATACAATAATCAAAAAATAAATAACTTCAGGGTTTGGGTAATAGCGAGGATACTTTAATAGGTGTATCCTCGCTATTTTGTTTACATTATTAAATCGTATCCGCATACTTAAGAATTTGAGGAACTTAGACCAATGTCATTTAGTAAGCTTTTAGTTGTCAGTCTGAGCCTGTCGAAGACATTAGAAAACATAAATTAAAAGCACTTCGACAACCTCAGTGTGACAAAGAATTTTAAATGTATTCTTTCAACGAAACGACATTGGGAGCTGAGGCTCTCGATGCGGGCTGAGGCTACTCGAAGCCCTACTCCCAATAGAGTGGGCTAGAATTTTTCTAGTGGCGGTAAAGATTGCAGTAAGAGTAAAAAATAATCCTACTTTCTCATCTTAGATTTAAAAATACATCCATCCCGACCTTCCTTCAAAGGAAGGAGTAAAAATCGCCTCTGATGGCTCCCGGTGCGGGCTGAGGCTCTCGAAGCCCTACTCCCAATAGAGTGTGATCGCTACCGCTAGAATTTTTCTAGTGGCGGTAAAGATTGGCAGTAAGAGTAAAAAATAATCCTACTTTCTCATCTTAGATTTAAAAAATACATCCATCCCGACCTTCCTTCAAAGGAAGGAGTAAAAATCGCCTCTGA
>CAYGUC010000017.1:100830-100977 GCA_964353005.1 uncultured Flavobacteriaceae bacterium
TGGCTCCCGGTGCGGGCTGAGGCTCTCGAAGCCCTGTATCTACTACATACAGTACACAAATACACGCTTACACTACACAAATACGCACATCTACACTGCTGCTAAACACATTTATACCATTACAATACACATCTACACCGCTGCAAA
>CAYGUC010000017.1:101077-102408 GCA_964353005.1 uncultured Flavobacteriaceae bacterium
ACCATTACAATACACATCTACACCGCTGCAAAACAAATCTACACCATTACAATAAACATCTACACCGCTGCAAAGCATATCTACACCATTACAATAAACATCTACACCGCTGCAGAAAGAAAATAAAAAAAATAAAAATTTATCGGTAACAAATATGTATGTAAAGACATATATAAGTACTAACCTTCAAAAGGATAGATCTTAAACCTATAAAAAGAATAAAATAGTTTTTAGAAAAATGTAATTAATCAGAAGAAAGTATAGCAAAAAAATCAAATCATTAATATTCAAATTAAAACTTTATGGATCAAAGACAAATCAACAAATTAGACATGTATCAGGCAGTATTAACCTTTATGAACTCGCATACCAGTATATGGAATGGAGTACCTAAATTAGTAACCTTCAAAAATGAGATGGAAGAATTACTAATTCAAATCCAGGAAAACAAAGATAGTCAGGAAGCATCCCGGGTATTTATGGGAGCAAATAAAACCACACAAAAACGCTTTGTTTCAGAAAAAGCAGACATCCTTAACGATACCCTTGAAGCCTATGCTGCAATAGAAAACAATGCCGTATTAGAACAAAAAGCAGCAAAATCCTTTTCAGATCTTTATAGGTTGCGCAATCAGGATTTTATTACCGTAATAACAGAAACTGTTTCTTTATTAGACCAAAATGTAGAACCTTTAGAGGAGTACGGAGTAACCCCAGACCAGATAACAGATCTAAAAAACAGCTTCGATAATTTTTTAACCCTTACCGGAGAACCAAGACAATATCGTATCGCGCAAAAACAAGCAACCACTAATCTATCTGAATTATTTGAACAAACCACCGCATTACTAAACGATAAAATGGATAAAATAATGAAGCGTTTTAAAAGTGCCAATACCAATTTTTATACAGGATATCTATCTGCCCGTAGTATTGTAGATAATTAATAAAGGCTAAGTTCTAAAAAGGATATGTGTAAACCTTCAAGGTTTCTAATCCTTGAAGGTTTACATTCTAAAAGAAAAGAACAAAGTTTTAATAAACTCAAGTCCTCGATACGGGGGGAGGGACTCCAAGCCCAACAATTTTATAATGTTAATCAAAATTATGTAGATCATGAAATACAAAAAAATTAACGACTTACGGATTCCCGTACATATCGATTATGGTAAAACCATAGTTTAGCATTTTGTTTTATATAAGTACGCATTAAAAACTTTTAAAATGTATAGGTATGACTATTATTATTAAACAACTACAATTAATATCCCGAATAGATCAATTTATTCGTTTACAAGCAACGGGTTCTCCAGAGGAATTTGCTGCCAAAT
>CAYGUC010000018.1:0-100775 GCA_964353005.1 uncultured Flavobacteriaceae bacterium
CTACACAACAGATTAGAATTAGAGGAGTAGGATCGATAACTTCCTCTAATGCACCTCTTTTTGTTATTGACGGTGTTCCTATGGTTAATTATAATACTTCTGGCAGTGAATTTTCAAGTTCTTTAAGTTCTTTATCAAGTATCAACAATAGGGATATAGAAACGATCACCGTCCTAAAAGATGCTTCTGCAACCGCTGCTTATGGAGCAAGGGGATCTAATGGAGTTATTGTAATTACTACAAAAAATGGTAAGAGAAATAGAAAAACAACATTTAACTTTACTTCTACCTATGGATATCAAGAACAAGCAGTAGACGGTCCAAAAATGTTAACTGCAGCACAACGAGAAGAACTTTTTTATGATGCAGTATTTAATACCTACGGAGAAACTTATGATATAGAACGATCAGGAGCCAAAGAACTTTATGAAAGATTTTCAGGGTTTTGGGGAACCTCATACACCGATTGGAATACAAAAGGAAGACCAGAAGCAAACTGGCAAGATATTGTTAAAACTCAAAATCCTACTTTGCAAACCTATGACTTTTCTGCAACGGGAGGTAGTGAAACATCTACTTTTTATACCTCTTTAGGATACAATAAAACTATTGGTATTGTTAAAGGAACGGATTTCGAAAGAATAACCGCCAAATTTAACTTTACTAAAGACATGACCAATTCATTAAAGTTTACAAATAACCTTAATGTTTCTAATATCGATCAAAATGGATTATTTGAACAAGGTGCTTTTTTTGGAAGTGGACTCTCTGCTCAGTTCTTTGTACCGCCAACATTATCCCCCTACAATGCAGACGGAACTTTAAATCTAACAGATTTTGGAACTACAACCAATTACTTCAATTACTTGTATTTAATTGAAAATGATATCATTAACAATAACGTTACTCGTGCTATGAATAGTTCGTCTCTAGAATGGAAAATTCTGGAAGGTTTAAAGTTTAAAACTAACTTTAGTATTGATTATAACCTAGCTAATTATAAAAACTTCTCTAACAGAGTACATGGCGGCGGTGTCGAAGAAGGAGGAGTTTCTTTTGCCTCTACTGGGCGTAATTTTAATTGGGTAACACAAAATTCTTTAAATTATAAGACTAGTGTAGACAAACATAATTTTGATCTTACCGTACTACAAGAATTTCAAAAAAACAAATATAACTTTATAAGTGCTCAAGGCGAAAAATTTCCAAAAGACGGATTAACATTTGTAGACGAAGCAAGTACCAATTTTAGAGCAGGTACTTCTTTTAACGATTGGAAAAATCTTTCTTATCTAGCAATGCTAAATTATAATTTTGATGACAAATATATACTAGATGCTACATATCGAAAAGAAGCTTCTTCTCGGTTTTCTACAGATCAGCGATTTGGTGATTTTTGGTCTATAGGTACCGCATGGAATGTAATTTCTGAAGACTTTTTGCAGAACAGTTCTATTTTTAATGATTTAAGGCTAAGAGCTTCCTATGGAACCAGTGGTAGCGCTGGTGTTGATATTAACAGTTATCAATCTTTATTAGCTTATAGTGCAGACTATAATGCCAATCCTGGCATATATCCAATAGGATACGGTAATGATGATTTATCATGGGAGAAAAACAATACGCTAGATATAGGTATCGATTTTGGTTTATTTAATAATAATAAAATATCAGGATCTGTTGCATATTATCATAAAAAGACCTTTGATATTTTACAAAGTGTTGGACTATCTCGTACTACTGGATTCTCATCTATTAACAGAAACATAGGAGAAGTAGTGAACAAAGGGATCGAAGTAGAACTAAATTATAATATCATTAGTACGAATAATTTTAACTGGAGCATTTTCGGAAATTTTGCCACAGTAGATAATGAAGTAACAAAGTTAGCTAAAGATGCAAACGGAGAAGATATAGTAATTACCTCAGGAACTAAAAGAACAGAAGTAGGACATCCAATAGGTGAGTGGTACATGAGAAAATGGGCAGGTGTAGATCCAGAAAACGGTAATCCACTATGGTTTATTAATGGAACAGATGGAGAAACTACCAGCAGTTATAACGAAGCACAAGTTGCTTTTCAGAACGGCAGTGCTATACCAACATATAGCGGTGGTTTTGGAACACATATCGACTACAAAGGTTTTTTTATGGATGCCAATCTATATTTTACAGGAGGCAACAAAGTCTATGAAAGCTGGGCACTGTATACAAAAAGTGATGGCTTAAGAAGTACCTTATATTTTAATGGTACCCAAGATTTATTACAAAGCTGGAAAAAACCTGGCGATATTACAGATTACCCCGCTCTACAATCTGATACAGGAGCAGGAAAACAATCTGCATCTACTTCTACCCGATTTTTATATGATGGAGATTATATACGCCTAAGAGAATTAGTACTTGGATATAATCTTACTAATAATGCTTTAGAAACCATCGGTGTCGATGGAATCACTTTTACTCTAAGAGGCACAAATATATTTACTTGGGTAAAAGATGATAGATTAAAACATGATCCTGAAGTAAGAACAGATGGATTTACCAGATTAACCACTCCTCCTGTAAAATCATTTGTATTTGGAGTTAACCTAAAATTTTAAGCCATGAAGAACAAAATAATATATTTAATATTTAGTATTTTACTAATAACCAATACATCTTCTTGTAGTAATGATGACTTAGAGCCTACTTTACTTCAAAATCAAAATTTAGAAGGTAATATTAGTACTGTAGAAGATCTATCTAATCTATTAAATGGTACTTATAGTTGGATGACTCAATCTACTTATTATGGAAGAGATTTTATTGTGTATGGAGAAGCAAGATCTGATAATGCCTATTCTACAGGCGAATCTGGTCGCTTTATGAGTGTAAGTGATATGAATATGACTAATGCTAATGGATATGCTTTAGATACTTGGTCTGTTATTTATACTACGATATCAACAACAAATATTGCTATTGCAGCAGAAGATGTTGAAGGAGACCCAGAAAAAATAAATCATCTTAAAGGTCAAGCTTATGCTCTACGAGCATTATGCCATTTTGATGTATTACGACTGTATGGGCAACAACATGTCGATAAAGGGGAGTTAAGTGCACTAGGAGTTCCTTATATTAAAAAATTTAAAGATGACTCTGATCTTCTTGTTAGTAGAAAAACTGTGGGAGAAGTAAAAGAATTGATTATGGAAGATCTTGATAAAGCATTATCAATGATGTCTGAAAGTTTTAATGAAACACCCAGTTATATAACCATTCACGCCGCAAATGCAATCAAAGCAAGGGTAGCATTATATTTTGAAGAATACAATATTGCCAAAAATGCAGCCAAAGCTGTAATCGACTCGGGAGAATTCTCAATTTTAAGCAGAGATGCGTATATAGAAAGTTGGTCTATAGACAATAGTCCCAATTCTATTTTTGAACTGGCATTTGATAATAATGATAATCAAGGGATAAATGGATTGGCAAATATCTATAGATTTGGATACGCCGATATTGTAGCCTATGATGATCTCGCTTCTATTTTTGATTCTGGAGATATTAGAGGAACAGAATCTATGTTAGCTGTTGTTGGAGATAAACTCAGAAACATAGGAAAATATCCTTCTCAAAGTTTTGATGATAATATTAACCTTGTTAGATATGAAGAAATAGTACTAATCTACGCAGAAGCATTACTAGAAACTGGAGCATCTGGTGAGGCTTTAACTTGGTTAAATAAGATTCCAGATAACAGAGGTGCAATTCTATATACAGAAGCTACCAAAAAAAATATTCTTTTGGAAAGAAGGAAAGAATTATGCTTTGAAGGTTTTAGGTTTGATGATCTGGCAAGAACAAAACAAGATATACCCTACCTAAATTTGGTAACCGAAGGTCCAAAATATGGTAGTTATAATTATGCTTTTCCTATTCCTTTAGCAGAACTTAATGCAAATTCTAACATGCAACCAAATAAAGGATATTAAAAAACTGTGATTTTTTATTTAAATCATAATGTTTGAATTACTCTTTGACCTCGTTACTTTTAAAAAGTAACGAGGTTTTTTTAATATCTGAAGCTCTATAAAACATTGTAGTACTCTTTAAAATACTGTACAAACAACATTAATTATGGAGTGCTATTATAATCAATTTCTGAATTTCTACTCCACTACAAAAGGCACTTTTTTAGTACTCTTATCTTTACTAATTGCCACTTTATAGTTCCCTATAGGCAGATAGTACTTTCCGTTTTTTCTTTTTGAGATTTCTTCATCCGGATATTCTTTTTCCAGAATATTTTTTCCTTTTTCGGGTATAGAAAGATCATACGGCACATAGTTTACACCTTTGTCTGTCTTTGCAGAAAACTCTTTAATAACTATATCCTCTTCTGTAGTTATTTTTATAGAAACATCTCCAGAAGTGTCTGAATAAAAAGTAATACCAGTCGATGGCTCTTTAGCCTCAAACCAAGCACTCCAGGAAACACCCCATTGGTCAGACCATTGTATTGCTGGTATCTCAAAAACATGAAGAGGTTTGCTTAAAATAGTAGCATCCAACAATTGTATTGCTGCTATATTAGTCTTATAAATACTTCTACCGTGAGTACCTAATAATAAATCCTTAGCTTCTGGTTGAATTACTATATCATGTACTGCTACATTAGGTAATCCTTTAGAAAAAACCTGCCATGTGGTTCCTTTATCCAACGATACATAAGCACCATTATCGGTACCCAAATACAATACATTTTCATTATGCGGATCTTCTTTGATAACATTTATTGCAGATATTGGCAGGGTACTCCCTATATTTTTCCAGTTTTGTCCATAATCTTCACTTACATATACATAGGGAGTAAAATCATCCCATCGGTAACCGTTTAAGGTAACATATACTCTTTCCTTTTTGTGCGAAGATGCAATTACTCTGGAAACCCATAAATCTTTAGGAAAAGAATCCGAAATCTTGCTCCAGCTACCACCAGAGTTTTTGGTTACATATACTAATCCATCATCACTACCTGTATATATAAGTCCAAACTGAAATACAGACTCGGATATAGTACTTAATGTACCATACGCTACATTTCCTTTTTTGCCACCATTGGTTAGATCGTTAGATATAGCAGTCCAGTCATCCCCTTGATTCATAGATCGCATTAATTTGTTACCCCCTAAATACAAAATATCCTGATGGTGAGGAGATAGTAAAATTGGTGTTTGCCAATTAAATCGATAAGGAGATTCGCCCAACTCATGCTTTGGCTGAATGTATACTTGCTTGTTTTTTGCACGATCTATTCTAAAATAATTACCAAACTGAAATCCTGTATATACAATATTAGCGTCTCGATTATCTATCTGTACCTGCATACCGTCTCCCCCCATGATACTCTCCCAGGGATACTGTCCTGTTTGATGCCACGAATCGTCTTGCGGTGCATTATGCGCTCCTACCCAAACGCCATTGTCCTGTAATCCACCATATACGTTATATGGTTTTTTATGATCTATATTTATAGAATAAAACTGCCCAACACTAGGCTGATTTGCTTTTATCCAGTTTTTACCGTCATCATACGAAATATTTAATCCCCCATCATTACCGTTTACCAAATGCTTTGGGTTTTTTGGGTTAATCCATAAGGAGTGATGATCGGCATGTACATTGTTACCGTTAATACTTACAAATGTTTTTCCTGCATCTTTAGATTTTAAAATCGGTACTCCAGATATGTATATATGATCTTTATCGGCAGGACTTACTTGTATTTGGGCAAAGTAATATCCATAACTATAAAATACATCTTCGATATATCCGGTATGGGTTTTCTGCCAGGATGTTCCTCCATCGTTGCTTCGATATACTTCTGCTCCTATTACTGGGGTATCAAAAAGCATGGCGTTGGCATCTTCGAGATATTTGACAAGGTCTATTGGTTTTACCGTACCACCACGAACCAATTGTTTTATATTATCTGCGCGATATTTTTCCTGAAACCCATTTGTTTTTAAAAATGCATTTAACTTTTTGTCTTCCAATTTTAAAAATGCTTCTGCAGACATGGTTTTAAAATCCTGTTTGGTCAACCCATTAGATTCTTTTTTTGTGTCTTTTTCTTCTCTTCGATATTGATTGTCATGTACTGCATATACAGTGTTTTCATCAAAAACAGCCAGACCAATTCGTCCTACTCCATCGCCCGTAGGAAAACCACTACCATCTATAGATATTTTTTTCCATGTATTTCCAGCATCTATACTTTTATAAATTCCAGACCCAGATCCGCTTCCTTCAAAATTCCATGCTTTTCTATCTTTATCCCAGGCAGCAGCATACATAACATTAAAATTGTTTGGTGCAAATGCTACATCTATAATTCCCGTTTGGTTATCGATAAACAAGGTTTTGGACCAGGTTGCTCCTCCATCTGTAGTTTTATACACCCCCCGTTCTTCGTTAGAGGAATATAAATGCCCGGTTACTCCAACAACTACTTCCTCTTTATTATTAGGATTAATAACGATTCTACCTATGTGGTGTGCATCTGGCAATCCAACATTTTTCCAGGTTTTACCATTATCGGTAGATTTTAGAATCCCTGTACCTGCATAAGAGGATCTCGAGGAGTTATTCTCTCCAGTTCCTACCCATAGGATATTGTTTTTCCAATCTACAGCAATATCCCCAACGTTAATAGTTTCTGCTGTATCCAGTACTGGTTCAAAAGTAGTTCCGTTATTGGTAGTATGCCATAATCCTCCTGTAGCATATCCCACATAAAACTCTGTGGTATTGTCGGGATTTACATCTGCATCTACGACACGACCACTCATCACAGTAGGGCCAATGTTATCAAATGGTACATTTTTTACCAGCGAAGAGGCTTCCATTTGTTTTTTATTTAATACACCTTGCGCAACCATATCTGCATTAGTAGCAGTGGGATGCTGAGAAAAAATAAAAGAAGAATACAGTAATAATACTAAAAAGGATGTGCGAATTTTCATTTTTGATGGTATTTAGTGCGATAAAACATACTATAACTTAAGGATATGGCAAATTATATCCGGCTTTTTAAAATAATAAAATCGGATGAATGTAGATATTGTTATAGCAAACTCAAAATTTTTAGATATTGTTTAACAATACATCCTTTTGGCTTTAGTATTTTTGAAAAGAATTACTGCTTTTAACCTGTTTTGGGTTGCTGCAGATATCTATAATTTTACAAATCAACACTCTCAAAACAGTCTGACAAAGTATACTATTTTGATTTGGGCAAAATTTGAGAAAAAACTCTCTATAAGGGATTAAACAATATATCATATTATGAAATACCACCAAATTGATAAAAACCTCTTTATCAAGAACCGTAAAAATTTTGTTGCGCAAATGAAACCTAATAGCATTGCTGTATTTAATAGTAATGATATATACCCTATTAGTGCCGATAGTACTATGCCTTTTGAGCAGCACAGAGATATTTTTTATTTAAGCGGTGTAGATCAGGAAGAGAGTATATTATTACTTTTTCCGGATGCCCCCAAAGAAAAACATCGTGAAATTTTATTTCTAAAAGAAACTAATGAGCATATTGCAATTTGGGAAGGTGAAAAACTAACTAAAGAACGTGCTTTTGAGGTTTCAGGGGTTAAAACGGTATATTGGTTAGAGGATCTGGAAAAGATTTTTTTTGAAATAATGACTCAATGCGAAACCGTATATGTAAATACTAATGAGCATTACCGATCTAATGTAGAAACCGAAACCCGCGAAGACCGTTTTACAAAATGGTGGAAAGCTAAATATCCTGCGCATACCGTTGCAAAAAGCAATCCTATTTTACAACGATTACGCTCTGTAAAAGATCCTATCGAAATTGATCTGATACAAAATGCCTGTAACATTACCGAAAAAGGGTTTCGCAGACTTCTAGGCTTTTTAAAACCAGATGTTTGGGAGTATAATATCGAAGCAGAGTTATTACACGAATTTATAAATAACAGATCCAAAGGTTTTGCATACACTCCTATTATCGCCAGTGGTAACAATGCCAATGTACTACATTATATAGAAAACAACCAACAATGTAAAGCAGGAGATTTAATCCTTATGGATGTAGCTGCAGAGTATGCTAATTACTCTAGTGATTTATCCCGTACCATCCCCGTATCTGGTAGGTATACCAAACGACAAAGAGCCGTGTATGATGCAGTGCTTAGGGTTAAAAACGAAGCAACGAAATTATTGGTGCCTGGCACTATATGGGCAGATTATCATGTAGAGGTTGGTAAAATTATGACTTCAGAGCTGTTAGGATTAGGGCTTTTGGATAAAACCGATGTACAAAATGAAGATCCGGAATGGCCTGCATATAAAAAATACTTTATGCATGGTACTTCTCACCATATGGGATTAGATACCCACGATTATGGAATTCTTACAGAGCCTATGCAAGCAAATATGGTATTTACGGTAGAGCCGGGAATTTATATCCCCAATGAAGGATTTGGGATTAGATTAGAGGATGATGTAGTAGTACAAGAAAAAGGAGAACCTTTTAATTTAATGGGCAACATCCCTATAGAAGCAGAAGAGATTGAAGATCTTATGAATAAAGGATAAGACCAAAACAAAGATTTATTATATATAACTCCGTGCATTTTTGTACGGGGTTTTTTAATGCCAAAAAACAAGGGAAACTTAATGGTAAACCCGTAAGGGACTCTATCTTATTTTTTATAGCTTAGATGAAAAATAACTCTAAAACCTTTTTATACCATGAAAAAGTTTATTCTTTACTTTTTTGTATTTGCTGTTTGCGCTGCTTGTGCCAAAAAAAATAAATCCCCCTTAGTTGGTACATGGAAACTAACCCATACGTTAATCGATATAGGAAACGGCAAAGCTACTTTTGAAAAAGCAAATCAGGAAAAAGTTATTGAATTTTTTGCCGATGGTACTTTAAAAAGCAATACATCTTATTGCCCATTAGATAAGGATACCTCTGTTGGGAAATCAGGAACCTATAATGTAGATCAAACTATTCTTACTATACCTTGCACTTCAACAGCATCTAAAATAAATTTTGAGCTAAAGGATGTAACTCTAATTATCCATTACCCTACACAATGTATGGAACCGTGTAAAGAAAAGTATGCTAAAATTGAGTAACTTGATTTTATGGTTGCTCTTTTAATTTTTTGTTTATAAAGGAAGAAAAACTGTATTTCTACAAGCCCAGCAATGCTATCGAGAATAGGTTTTTTTAGTACTGAAATCAAACAGTTATATTAAATCTAAGCAACCTGAATTTATTTGGATATTAAAAATTTAATAGGCAATGAATAATAAACCTCTACTGGTGTTCCATTAGCAGATTTTGCAGGTTGTATTATTGGCGGAAGTGAATTTAAAACCCTTTTAGCTTCATAAATAGCAAAGGGATCATTAAATAATACTTTAATATCCGTAATCTTTCCTCCTTTAGAAATCTTAAAAGCAGTATATATTGTATGCAGTCCTGATTTTAAGTTGGAGTTATTTATAACCATATCCCCGTTAAAATTTTGGTTTACATGTTTTTTTATCACATCGCTCATACATTTTTTTATCTCATTTTGATCTGTTAATCCTTCACATCCCCGTATTACAGGAACAGAGTTTCCTTCGGGTATCAAATTTTTTTCTTTGGATATGGAAGCACTTTTTATATTTATAAGCTGGTTTAACGATTCGAGAGATTCAAAAGATTGGATGTCTTTTACTTTTCGTTTGGTAATCTCTAATGCTTTAGCTGCCTCATAACGATTTCCTTTTTTGGTGAGTTCTTTATACCATCCTATTGCTACCCCAAATTCTTCGTTTAGTTCGCAAGTCCATCCTAAGCCATAGATTGCCTGCTCATCGTCAGGATCTTTATTAAGGCACTTATAAAAATCTTGTTTTGCTTTTTCATACTCCCCAATGGCCAAATAGTTCATCCCTGTTTCATAAAAAGACTTTGGTTTACTTTCTTTCTTTTTCTTTGGGTGCATCTTTTTTTTAAATCTATAAGTCCCGGCCCTTATTTTAAGTTCGTGAATACGGGATGCAGAAGAGTATAGATAATAAACATCACATTCTTGAATAAAATACTCCAAATGCCCGGCAATAAATAATCCTAAATTTTTTAAGTTAATCTCGTAGTCTTGCCCTCTACGCTTACTTATCTCTATAAAATGTTCTTCTTTAAGGATATTTTGAAATTCTTCAGAGTAATTTTTGATTTTAGCTAATAAACATAATTTTAATACATAAGAATCGCTAGAGTTGAGGGATTGCTCAGTTTTTTTCCCAAAACATTCACAAACATCTTGTTTTAAAACTTCTTGTATGTTTTCTTGCCCATAAATAATAGCTGAAAGTAAAAGAAATAAAATTGTACAACTCTTTTTCATTAATTCTAAGTTTTTATAAAACCAACATTTTTACAACGTTTTGGATTTGCCTTTTTTCTACTAATATTGCCCCTGCTGATTACATGAGTAAGATTATATTTTTACTTAGCAATTTTACAATAAAAAAACAGGATACCTATAAACAATACGGATCCTGTTTTTAAATATATTTATAAAATTTATTTTTTCATCACCTTTTGAGTAATATTCAGTTTTCCTGTAGTATCCAAAGCTCTAACTACATAAAATCCTTTTGGATAGCGATGCATGTCGACAGACAGTTTAGATTGTCCAACTTTAAGCATGATCGTTTGTGTATAAACAGTTTTTCCTGTAACATCTGTAATTACAACATTTACATTGCTTGCATTGGCAAAACTGTTAAACTCTACAGACAATTGATCCTTAACCGGATTAGGAGTTACCGATACTTGTACTTCTTCTAATCCAAACTCTTCGGTTAGTAATTCGCTTTCCAGAGCAGTAGGATTTTTGGAATACGCTAGTTTATTTTTGGTAGCAATACGCTCTCCGTTTTCTAAACATACAATAGCATCCAGATCATACCCGTCTGCAAACCAAGGAAAAATATTTTTATCACTGGTATCTACTACTTTAATATATTTTGCAGAACGCAGGTTACCCGCCGCAAGGTCAAATTCGCCATCCTGACAGGTAGTTCCTAACGAAACAAACGATACCCCATCCTGGGATGCAAATACCTCTGCAGATTCTGGATAATAGTTACATGGTATGTTATCAAAAAATCCAGTAGATTCAAATACTGCAAATTCGTTAGTATCTGCATTATCAAAAATCTCGTTGTTTAATTCTATAGTGATCGATCCTCCAAACCCTAAGCTTACAAAGTTAAAGTACCTTCTTTCTCTTGGTTGTCCTAAAGCACGCTCTGGCTTGCTTCTAAACCAGGAAACTTTTCTGCCATCTTGTCTTTTACCTTGGTCAAATGCTACTACAGATCCACCTGCACACTCGTTATCTACATATTTTGGTGTTAATAAAAATCGTGCAGAAACTGGTAAGTGGTCTGAGGTGGTAAATGCATAGTCATTATCATACATCTCATAATGAACGGTTACTGATTTATCTATATAAGCCTCGTCCAATTCATTAGTTACTGCAATATGATCGATCATGTTTTCTCTAAACACATAGGATCGCAATCCTGCTTCACTTAGTGCAGCAGACACAATAGTATAGTTTGCGGTATCGTCTACATATTCCTGAAAACTAGAAATGGTAGAAGGAATATCTGCAACGGTTTGGTCTACATCATCATTATAATCTCCTAAAAGAATAAGTTTGTTGTTTGCAAAATGAACATCCAGGGAGTCTTTTAAAACTTCTACATCGTATTTACGCATATCATAACGATTTTGTGGATCTGCACTACTATTTGCTCTGGCATGTAATGCAACCAGATCTATACGTTCTGTTACTCCTTTAATGGTTACATCTGCTGTCATTAAAAAAGGTAATCTTCCGCTGGCATAAAAACGAGAAGGATCGTTTGGATAATCTACAAGTGCAGATGCATCTCCCCCATTATATAATGGATGTATGGATGTAAACATGGCTCTGGTATTTACTACTGAAACGGTTTGGGTATTATAAATAAATCCTACTTTTTGGGATACTCCGCCAGAACCAGGACGAGAAACAGCATCGGATAATATATAATCATATCCTGGCAACAGATTTACCAACTCGGCAAACAAGGCATCATCTGCAATCTCTTCTACTGCATATACATCTGCATTTAATCTTTTTAATACCGTAGCAGTACTATCTCGTTGAATAGCATCAGATAACGGGTTTTGCCCAACGGGTGAATTACTTTCATCCCCAAACCACTCGATATTCCAGGCTACTACATCAAAAGTATCTTCTTTAGGAAAACCAACGGTATCTCCTGGTGATATAAACTCTGTTGCACAAGGAATATCAGAGGATTGTCTTGGCAATAACTGATAAAACTCTCTAAAACGTCCTATTACTCCTGTAATTTCTGGACAGGTAACTGGTTGTGCTTTACCAACGATAGAAGCTACATCGTTATCCACTCGTAATTGTCCGTTCCCACTGGCATCTGTAAGGGTAAAGTTAGAATTTCCGAATAAAATATCTCCCGGATTAGGAAAGGTAGTATTGAGTACCCTAACCAGTTCTCCCGGGTGCTGCCCAAGTTCTGCCAAAGTAATATCTACTGGCGTGATCGGGTTTTGAGGAAGACCATGGTTTACTACTTTTGTAACAGAGCTTATCTGTATCTGGTCATTAAAAACAGCTCTTGTTCCTGTAATAGTTACAGAGTCTCCTACTTTTAGGCTGGCATCTGCTTGCACCAAATCATCAAAAACAGCAATACCAGCGGTAGCATCCTGTACAAATGCTGGGCCCTTAAAACTATCGGTTACCGTTAGTACACCTGCAATTATAACTGTGGTTCCTTCGGCAACAGCTCTTGCCTCGGCAATACTAATCTGCTCTCCCGGGTTTACTATAATACCTTCGTTACTTACGCCTGGTGTAGGAGTTTTTGCTATGTATGTAGTGGTATTACGTGCTCCTCCTTGCCCATTAGGTACTCTTTGCAGGGATTCATTATCTTTTTTTCCGTTTACATTCTCATTAATTTGTGGCTGATCTGCGTTAAGTAATACCAATAATTCTGTATCATCTGCATCATCGGTATCGTATACTACAGCATCTATCAGGTTATCGGTAGTAACGGCGCTTCCGTTAGGAAAACTGGTAGCATCGCCAAAATAGAGAGCCACTGCATCTGCCCCGTTCTGAAACGTATTGCCTGGCACCACTAATCCAACATTGATAACATCTGTATTACCAATAACAAAATATCCTTCGGCATTGGTAGAAAAACCATCCAGATCGATTGCATTATAACTGGTATCGTTGTTCCCGTTATAGTTTACCAAAACATAGCCATCGAGCGGAGTATTTCCTGCTCCGCCATCGTATAACTCTACAAATTCCAGAGTGTCTGCTCCTTCTGTATCTGCGTCTATCTCGTTAATGATAAGGGTAACCACCTGTGTTGCATTAGTGTTTGCAGACCCTGGTGTAGGGATTGCTTGTGTATAGGTGGTTGTGTTTCTTAATCCACCAGATCCGTTTGGAAAACGTTGTAACGATTGAACATCTTTATCTCCTTTTTCATCTTCGTTTACTTGTGGCTCTCCTGCGTTTAATAGTACTAATAATTCTGCATCGTCACTATCATTAGTGTCGTATACAATCGCATCTACTAGATTATCGGTAGTAATGGTACTTCCGTTAGGAAAATTAGCAGCCGCTGTTTTATATAATGCTACTGCATCTGCACCGTTTTGTAATCCGTTTCCGGAAAAAGTAATGCTTACATTAGCAACATCTGCATTACCAATAACAAAATACCCGTTTGCATTGGTGGTAAATCCTGTTAAATCATAGGTAGCATAACTTTGGTTGTTGGATCCATTAAAAAACACCAGTATATATCCATCCAGAGAGGTGCTTCCTGCTCCGCCATCGTATAACTCTACAAATTCCAAAGCGTCTGCGCCTTGGGTATCGGCATCTATCTCGTTAATTACCAATGTTGCTGTTGGATTTACATCTTCGATAACCACGTTCTCCCGGTTTGGGGTATTTACGGCTTCTCCTGGTTCTGCAATTACAGTAGGAAAACTAAGCAACCCGCTACCGTCAAAATCATTTCTGGTCCAATCGGTTGTTGCATTGGTATCCTGACCGTTAGGAAATCGGGAAGCCCCGCCTACGGTAAATGAACTTCCATCAAAAGACTGCAATAAGGTAACCGTAGCATAATTAAGATCAGATGCCCCACCATCATTAACCCCAATATCGTCTGTTATTTCTTCCCACGGAGTGGTATCCAAAACACCATCATCGTTGGTATCTAAATCCTGCCCAAGTGTGCCTGTAAAATTCTTTACCAGCAGTAATGCTACCGTTCCGTTTTCGAATGTATTGCTACCAAAGGCAGTAGTAAAATACCCGTTAACATCTGTAGTTCCTAATTGTATAACCTCATCGATAGTTCCTGCTGCATTGCTGTCTCCTTCGATCTCTAGCAACCAATAGGCACTTAAATCGGTATTTGCACCAGATAATACCTCAACAAACTCATCGGTATCTGAGCCTGTGTGGTTAAACACAAATTCATTGATCACGGGTGCTATAAACGGGCTACCAAAAGTTTGGTTTGTATTTACTGCGCCATAAGTGTTGGTTGTTGTGTTTTCCCAAACAAAGTCTGTTGCTGTGGTTCCTGCCCCCGATAGTTGTAAGGAGGATCCAACTGGTGCTGTATTAGGCTCAGATACCCCAATATCTGTACTTGTCATACCATTGGCTGGTCCATCTGCAGCGGTAATAACCCCTTCGTAACTTAAAAACTGTACCACCGTATTGTTGTTGTCTACTAATGCTAATCCATCTGGGGATCCATTTTGAAGACCGTTGGCAGGAAGCATTTCTACTTTGGTCCCAAAACCATTTTGTTGATCTGCAAGAGTTCCTGATAAAGAAATAGTATTGTAAACACTGCTGTTAGAACCGTTGTATAAAACAATGCTCCAACCAGTAAGGTCTGTTCCTGCTACCCCTGCGATTTCGATAGCTTCTTCTACATCGGTACCTGCATTATCATAGTGTATTTCATTGATAAATACAGATTGTGTAAATCCATCCTGAATCCCTATAAAACAAGAGATAACAAATGGAATTAAAAGTAATTTTAATTTCATAACTGTTAATGTATTTGTGTGATTTTTTGCGGATAACAAGTTATAGCATTAGAACGACTATAGATTGCACAGTTATGTTAAAAAAAGTTTAAGAAATATGCCTTTGTATATGACAAAAATTTATGCGACATAAAGGAATGAGCGGATCTGTCATTCCGTTGGAGAACAGAATCCATTATTAATAATCCTTATGCTAAATAGACTCCAGTCCCGTTTTTAACGCGAGGAACAAATCGCCGGGATGACATTGCGTTTGCGGCAAGGTGGTTGATTATCCCTAATTTATTTCTTGAAAAAGAACCAATTACGGTAAAACCGCAAACTTTTGCGGCATTTATACACCATAGCAATATTTTGCGTTACTTTGGTGTCTAAGAACCTGTTTCGATGTCTTAATGCAGTTCAAAATTTATACAAATAAAATCTTTTTTGGATGAACGTAGTCGCCAGATTATACACCCTTGGTACCTTTAGGGAGTTATTGCATACCGAGTTAGAATACCATAGGTTTTTAAATCCTAAAACAGGTCGCTGTGGCGAGGTACCCATGGGGGACATGCTAACCCTGTCTTTTATGGCAGGGCATAATGATGACCGTTTGCAACGATGGATACTGCACAGCCCAAAAGGCAAACTTTGCACCCTTACCGAATCTAAAGTGGTTTTTTATAAAGGCAGTTTTGATGGCACAGTGCTTTTTGAGTACCATTTTAATGACTCTGCGTTGGTAATGTGGCACGAATCCTTTTGCACCCATGGCGAAAAACCAATGACCATTACCTTAAAAATATCCTCGGCAATACACAAAATAAAAGGGGTAACGCATATAAAACCCTGGCAAGAGAGTTGGGTTAAACCACCGCAGCAACAACCCTATACCTCTGCAGAAAACACCAACCAACAGCTTATTATAGAGTCTGCACATTTTGAGCACGAACAAGGGAACCGTATAGACGAGACCTATTTGGGAAAAGCAATTTTACTTATAAAAACCTCGAACCGAAAAGACGAAAAACTAAATATAGACCTGTCTGACTATCCCCATGATTTTATGTACCGTGGCAAACTACTGGAAAACGATATTTTAAACAATGTGGTAATTACCGGGGATATTACCAAGGTACTATTAGAGATTGTCGAAACCCAAAAAATATAACCTATGCCCATACGAATATCCCAAACCGGCAACCCCTCTAACCATATCACCATCCCCCACCTTAACAAGCCACAACTACCGGGGGTAGTATCCTTTTACCGATCCAAAGAGCATGCCATGGGCAATTATGGTGCTAAGGATACCAGCTATACCGGTACCTTTGGCTTTGATCGTTTTGATACCAAGGTTATGGCAGAAGGTATGGTAAATGAGTATGCTATTGTTGCCGGGGTAGAGTCTCAGCAAAAAACGGTAGATGGCGACCACAGGCATTTATGCTCCTACCTGTCGCTATACCCGCCCAATGCCAATGGCAATACTACCAGCGCAAAAGTATATGTACGGCTAGAGCCCAGCAAAGAGTTTACCAATGGGGATCCCGATCTGGGGCTAATACATTTTATATCCTCTGCCCCCGATAGTGTGGCCATTGCAGGAGCCAATGATAACGGAGCGGTAACCATTATGCTTACTATGGGCAAGCAAAAAGATGCTACCCATAACGCGGTTGCCATAGGCGAGCTACAGATCGAGTGCCTGCAAGAGTTTAGCACCCCTGTAACTATTACTGCCAAGCGTATTACCAAAGAAACCGATAAAATCGTGGGGCAATTAATCGTATACCCCAATCACGAGCGATATACCACCACCATACAACCCGTAGTACTTAAACTGGCAACTGCCGAAGGCAAAACGGTAGACAAAATACCCAACAGCCCTTTTTTAAACACTTTGGTAAAAGCATGTAACACCAAATCTTTTAACCAGTCGTACATACATGCTGCGCTGGCACCGCATACCAATGTAATTACCCTAAGCAGATCGCAATTAGACCAGTATCTGGAGGATAGAGAGGGCAAACTACACCTCAAAAACGAAAATACCGCACTACAATATAATACTATGGTAGAGAGCAGGTATGCTGCCCTGCTGGTAAACCAGGGACAAAAAAACAAGGCAGAAGAAAAAGTAAAAGAAAAAGGGCAAAAGCTATTAGAGGTATTTGATAAAAAATACAACTATAATAAAAGTGGTATACAAAAAGCCAAAAAGGGGTACGACAAAAAAATGGTAACCACCATCTGGCAGCACCCAAAGGTACAGGCAGCATATACCAGGTACCAGCAAGCCAAACAATCGTATGACCAATTGGGGGGTGCAGATACCGCTTTGGATAAAACCCATAAAATACATTTGTTTATTACCCAGGATATATATGGGGCATACGGCGATGCTGCGGCATACTCTGCTACCACCTCGGGGATTGCACATATATTTAATCTACTGTTGCAAGATGCCACTGCAATTACTGGTACTTTGCACGAGATTGGGCATAGCCTGGGATTAGAGCATACGTTTTCTAACGATCTTGGTACTACTATCCTAAAACAAGACGGGGTTACCTATAAACAGGATGTGGATAGTGAATTAGATCGTTTAAAGGAAAAAAATCAAAACTTAATAATAAATCAAAAAGAACTAACAAAAATAAACAAAGGAAAGGAAAGTATCTTTTTAACAGAGATAGAAATATTTCAATTAAAAAAAATAGATTTACAATATTTTCTTATACAAAAAGGTTTAACTAAAAAATCAGACTTCAATAAAAACATAGATTATTTTGAGTCTTCTTTCCTTTCCTTTATAAAAACTAGTATCGGAATAGAAAGTAATCCTTTATCTATAGGAACGGGGGCTATAAAAAGTATAGAAGAGTTAGAAAAAGAAATTAACACCACAACCAAAAAAATAGCAGAATTAGAGGTACAACAAAAAACTGCTATAAAAGGAAAAGAACTACCAAAAAAGAAATCCAAATCCACCAGTTTAGAAAACTATATGGATTATACCCATACCGATAGCGGGTCCAAAAACACCACTATGCAGCGCAAAGTGTTTTACCAATGGCAGTGGGATATACTACGTACCACAGGCAAAACCCATAATTATTTAAAAGAAACCAAATAAATGATACGATCTGTCTTATATATAGTAACATTATTATTTTTATCCTCCTGTAGCAGGAGCATCTATTACGCTTTTGAAGAAGAAGGAACCTATTGTACGCTTGAAGAAAAAAAGAATGGCGAAGTTATTTATAGAGCGGTTTCTAAAGAACATTATAATATAGAGTCTTCGGGTTTTAAAGAATATTTATATGTGCATAGTCCAAATAGTGCGAATACCATATATATTGGTATAGGAACTGGTTTTGTTTTTAGATTTGTTCAAAATATCAAACTAGATATTGAAGATATGTGTTTTTCTAAATCAGAATATATCCCTAATAAATCATTAGTACATTACTCAAGAGAAGGTAAGGATTCTTTAGACCTTCTTACCAATCTAAAAACAGAATTAGTAAAAGAACCATGTTTTGCAGAACATAAAATAACCTGGTTTCCCCCATATTTAAAAAAGATAAAAAAGATAGACTATAAAAAGTTTAACCTGCCCCTAAAAGAAAAATACCTAAAAACAATGGCAGATAAGGATAAATAATGAAACTAAAACCTATTATATACATTATAGCACTGCTGTTTTTATCCTCCTGTAGCAGGAGCATCTATTATGCTTTTGAAGAAAAAGGAACCTATTGTACGCTTGAAGAAAAAAAGAATGGAACTGTAATTTATAGAGCGGTTTCTAAAGAACATTATAAAAAATCTTCTTCATCAATAAATTATTTACATATATATAGTAATAACGATCCCGATTCGCTTTATTTAGGAATAGGAAATGTATTTACTTTCTCTTTTTTGAGAAAATCAAAAGAAATTTGTATGTCCTCTTATAAGTTGTCTCCATTTGAAAACTTCATTAATTATACTAAAAGATATGATAATGATTCTTTAAGTTTATTGATGTATTCAGACAAAAAAAAGACCATACTTAAAGAACCATGTTTTGCAGAACATAAAATAACCTGGTTTCCCCCATATTTAAAAAAGGTAAAAAAGATAGACTACAAAAAGTTTAACCTGCCATTAAAAGAAAAATACATAAAAACAATGGCAGATAAGGACAAATAATGAAACAGTGTCAAACTTATCGTAAAATAATGTTCTTTTTTAACCCTATCTTAAAAATAAAAGCTTGATACCAAATTAGATCTGTTATCAAGCTTTTATTTCTACTTATTCTTCTTTATTCCATTTTAACTGTACATACACAGGAAAATGATCACTGTACCCTCCTGTATATTTTTTACCTGCATAGGTTCTAAAAGGGTTGCCCTTATACCTGCCTTTGTATATTTTTAAAAAGTCTTCGTCAAAAATCGAAGCGTCAGAAAAACTGTGCTTTCCTTTTTCGTATTTATGAAAACTATGGCTAAAAATAATCTGGTCGAATAAATTCCATTGGCTTTTATAATTGGTAGTACCTCTGTATCGGGTAAGCAATCGCTCCATAGGATTAAAAAGATCGTGTTGTACCAAGTGTTCTTTAACACTCTCACTATAAGGATCATCATTAAAATCCCCCATAACGATAATTTTTGCTTCTGGATTTTCTGTAGTAATTTGATCCATAATCTCCCGGTTCTTTTCTGCAGCAATAACACGTTTATATGAGGTTAACTCTGCGCCGTCTCTTCTGGATGGCCAATGGTTTACCAAAACATGTATTTTTTCGTTATTTAAAAACCCTGTTACCCACAAGATATCCCGGGTATAATCCCGAATACCGCCTTCATTATTTACCAAAAGCGGAATCGTTTTAGAATCTATTACCTCAAAATATTGTTTTTGGTATAACAAAGCAACATCAATGCCTCGCTCATCGGGAGAATCATAATGTACAATACCATACTCTTTTTGTTTTAAATGCTTAGAAGTAACCAAATCTTCTAATACTTTTAAATTTTCGACCTCGGCGACACCTAATAAAACAGGGGATTTTCTGGATTTTAAAAACCCTATATTAGAAATAGCAGTACCCAATTTCGATATTTTTTTTTCATATCGCTTACGGTTCCATTGTTTTTCAGAACCTGGTAAAAAATCATTGTCTAATGTATTTGGGTCATCTTTGGTATCAAATAAATTCTCTAAATTATAAAATGCTATAGTATACTTGTTTGTTTGTTTTTTATGAAAATAGAATTTGTTTGCCATAGCATTTGTTTTTACAAGAAACCTACTTAATTGTAGACTCTTGCATAATATTATTATTGTATTTTTGTATACTTGTTTAAAGGCACAATATAGTAAAATAACATATAGAAGATTAGGTAACTAATGTTAGAACAAAAAGAAATAGCATACGAAAAAACAGTCTTAATAGGAATTGTAACCAAGCATCAGGACGAAGATAAGCTTACTGAGTTTTTGGATGAGTTAGAATTTCTTACCTACACTGCAGGAGGAGAAGTGGTAAAACGATTTACCCAAAAAATGGATATGCCCAACTCTAAAACTTTTTTAGGAACAGGAAAGTTAGAAGAAGTACGTATATATGTAGAGCAAAACGATATAGGAACCGTTGTTTTTGATGATGAGTTATCCCCGGCACAGCTACGAAATATAGAGCGTATACTTAAGGCTAAAATCATAGACCGTACAAATTTGATTCTGGATATTTTTGCACAACGAGCACAAACCAGTTATGCACGAACCCAGGTAGAGCTTGCACAATATCAATATCTATTACCAAGGTTAACTGGTTTATGGACGCATTTAGAAAGACAACGTGGTGGTATTGGTATGCGTGGTCCCGGAGAAACCGAAATAGAAACAGACCGTCGTATTGTTAGGGATCGTATTTCTTTACTGAAGAAAAAATTACTGGTGATCGACAAACAAATGGCAACCCAACGTGGTAACCGCGGGCAATTGGTTAGAGTTGCACTGGTAGGATATACCAATGTAGGTAAATCTACTTTAATGAATGTAATTGCCAAAAGTGATGTTTTTGCAGAAAATAAACTTTTTGCTACTTTGGATACTACCGTTAGAAAAGTAGTTATCGGTAATCTCCCTTTTTTACTTAGTGATACCGTAGGATTTATTAGAAAACTACCCACACAATTGGTAGAAAGCTTTAAGAGTACATTAGACGAGGTTAGAGAAGCAGATTTATTGTTACATGTAGTAGATATTTCGCATGCGCAGTTTGAAGATCATATCGAATCGGTAAATAAAATTCTGGGAGAAATCGAGTCCAGAAACAAACCTACCATCATGGTGTTTAACAAAATTGATGCTTATGAACACGAAACCATAGATACCGATGATCTAACTACCGAAAAAACAGAGGCACACTATACTCTGGATGAATGGAAACAAACCTGGATGAACCGTATAGGAGATAATGCTTTGTTTATATCTGCAATAAACAAAGAAAACATGAATGATTTTAGAGAGCGGGTATATAAAGAGGTAAGAGATATACATGTAACTCGTTTTCCTTATAATAATTTTTTATATCCAGAAATAATGGAAGAATAAAGAAGCTATAAGCTTGGTACACTCTTACAAGGTATGCTTTCTAAATATATTTTTGGGCAAATCCCGAAAAGTAAACTCCACAATGTGGATTAAAACTCGTATTTAAGACCTAGCCCTATTACTTCTCGTATTTGAAAACCACTGGCAGCATTATCATCATAAATTGCCTGAAAAACAAAGCTGCCAGTAATATATTTATTTACCAAAAGGTCCATATTTAACGTATAATCTATATCTATATTCTCAGGGTCTTCAATATAATTAGAGTATACATTTAAAAGGTTTTCTATAACTACATTTTTTAGTAATGTAAATTTACCATACGCAGCCAAAGATCCTCCAAACTCGAATCGTGTACTTTCTCCTGCATCTACTCCAAAATAATCCCCGTCTACATAATCTATTACATTAGTAAACTCTTTATCTACAAATATCATACGAGCAGTAACTGGTGCTATATTTATATGTAGATCATCACTTTTTTTCCATAATACCCCAGGGCCTATTTGTGTAAATGCAGGAGAAAAAAAGTGAGTTTCTTCAGTCCTAATGGTTTCTTCGGTATCCGGATCTTTACTAAATCGATATCCTTTATCGAATTGTGATCTAAAATTAATAAACAAAGAATAGTTCCAAAAACCATTACCAATTCTTTGTCCTAACCTAGAGTTAAACTCAATCCTGTCATTTGTTTTACGAGGAAAATCTTCTTCTTTTAAAAAAGTAACTCCGTAATCTGTTATAATTTTATTATCCCAAGTCAGACTCTTTTTTTTGTAATTAAACTCGTAGTTTAATGCTACATTACCAGCAATATTAGAAGTTCCTCCTCCTTGCCAATCAAAATTAAAAGCAGATTGATTAAATAATAAAGAAAAATGCGCTTTGCTTTTCCAGCCAACATGTTCTTTTTTCTGTTTTTTGGGAGTGATTTCTTTTAATTTTTGTTTTAATACTATTATGTTTAGGTCATTAGTAGTGTTTTTTAAGATACTATCTAAAGACCGTTTTAAGTCTCCTTGAATAGAATCCAGATATTTTATTTTTTGTGTTTCTTGAGCAAACGTTTTTGCTATTAAAAAAAACAAAAAAGCTACTAAAAAAATCCTTTTCATACGAACTATATTGCAGGGGTAGAGTGCAAATATACGGGATGCTTTTAGCTTTTTCAAAAAGATCCTAATGCATCCTGAATACTTGTCTGTTATAAACCTAAAAAACGAAACTAAATTTTATAAATGCCCTCTTTTTTTAAGAATTAATAAAAATACCTATAAGATATATTTACTTAGATAGCGTGGTGTTTGATATAAAAATTTGGTTTAAAAAAGCCGTCAAATTGAGTGGTTTTTCATAGTGAAACGAAGAAAAATTGTATCGAAATTAGGCTTTTAATTGAAAATTTACTTGTCTTCGATACTATTTTCTATCGAAAATCACTCTGACTGACATAAATTTTCTTCCACCGAACTCACGTTGGATAATTAGGACTATGAATGTTAATGACAGGTTAATGACTAAAAAAATTATAAAACCAAAATAGGATTATCTTATTTTTGATTTCATCATCAATCACAAAAACAAACATTTAACTTTTTTATGTTATGAAAATTCTTACAAAAATTATAGTACTATTTGTCCTGTTTTATGCACTACCAAGGACAAATTATGCCCAGTTACCTGCAAAAATAATACAGTATCCAGATGTTTCTGATTCACACATCTGTTTTACGTATGCAGATGATCTGTGGGTTGTAAATAAACAAGGAGGCACAGCACATCGTTTAACTACCAAAGAAGGTCGAGAAACAATGGGAAAATTTTCTCCAGATGGAAAAACAATAGCTTTTAATGCTAATTACGATGGCAATCAGGATATCTATACCATACCAGTTACCGGGGGTATTCCTAAACGTATTACCACTCATGGAATGTTTGATGGTATAAAAGGATGGACTGCCGACGGAAAGTTTTTATTTTACACCTCAGACATGGAAAGCGAAAAAGATCGTTTTTCTAAAGCCTTTAAAATATCGATTAATGGAGGATTGCCTGCAAGGATACCAATAAATAAAGTAGAAGAATTAGATATACACCAAAATGGAGATCTAATTGCAATGACCGATAAGTCCCGACTAAACAGAAACTGGAAACGATACAGAGGAGGGATGGCTTCAGACATTTATCTTTTTAACGCCAAAACTCTAACTTCAGAAAACATTACCAACAACGATAGTAACGACGAATTACCGATGTGGCATAATGAAGATCTTTATTATCTATCGGATAAAGATGCTGCCAAAAAATTTAATATATGGAAATATAATCTGCAATCTAAACAACACGAACAAATAACGTTTTTTAAGGAGTTTGATATAGAACGCCCCTCTATAGGAAAATCTGAAATAGTGTTTGAAGCAGGAGGTAAATTATATCTTTTGGATGTTACTACCAAAACCACAAAAGAGATACTTATAAATGCTACCGGGGATTTCATTGCCTTAAAACCTACAGTAAAGAACGTAGAAAAATATATTCAAAGTGTTGGTATTGCACCAGATGGCAACCGCATTGTTGTTGGTGCCAGAGGAGAAATATTTTCTGTACCTAAAAAAGATGGAATTACTACCAATTTAACCCGTACCAGTGGTACTGCAGAACGTTACCCAAGTTGGTCTCCTAATGGAAGATATATTGCCTTTTGGAGTGATAAAACAGGGGAGTATGAGCTAAGAATACGGGATCTAAAAGATAACTCAGAAAAACAGATAGGACAACAAGGACCCGGATTTAGATACCAATTGTTCTGGTCTCCCGATAGTAAAAAATTAGTTTTTGTGGATCAGGAAATGCAGATAAAACTAGCAGATATTACCAATAATTCTATTACTACTATAGATAAAGAAATCCAACTGTTTCAAGGTGGTTTAATGGGGTTCTCTGCAAATTGGTCTGGCGACAGCAAATTTATAACGTACGCAAATTCTCATAAAAACGGAAATCAACATATTATTATATACGATCTGGAGAAAAAGAAAAAGAATATCATAACTTCTGCTTTTTATGACGAGGCAAACCCTGTGTTTTCTGCAGATAATACATATATTTATTGTACTACAAACAGAGCCTTTGAGCCAGTATATAGTGATTATGATAATAGCTGGTCATATCCAAATTCTACCAAAATTGCTATACTGCCCCTTACCAAAGAAGCAGTGCATCCTATTGAGCTAAAAAATGATGAAGTTGCTATAGATGAAGAAAAAAAGAAAGACAACAAAAAAAAGAAAGAGAAAAAAGAAGATAAAGAAGAGGACTCTAAAGATGCAGAACCTGTAACCATTGATTTTGATGGTATAGAATCCAGAATGATTATTTTGCCCGTCGAGTTAGGAAACGGAGGCAGATTATCTGCTGCTAAAGACAAAATTATTTTCTTAAAAAATCCCCGAAGCGGATCTAAAGACGAAAAATCGGTTTTAAAATATTATGATTTTAAAGAAGATGAAGAAAATACAATTCTGGAAGACGTAGAAGATTATGAAATATCCTTTGATAAAAATAGTATACTGGTATTTAGTGGAGAAAAAATGGGGGTTATCGAAGTAGCAAAAGATCAATCTATAAAAGACCCTGTAGATACCTCTAAAATGGAAATGACCGTTAATCCAAAAGAGGAATGGCGACAGATTTTTACTGATACCTGGCGTCTGGAAAGAGATTTTTTCTATGATAAAAATATGCATGGAGTAGATTGGGAAGCTATGAAAAGAAAATATGAGCCGCTAATCGAATTTGCTGCAAGCAGAAACGACCTTAATAAAATCACAGGGGCACTTATAGCAGAACTAAATGCATCCCACACGTATAGAGGTGGCGGAGATATAGAAAGAAGTTCTAATAAATCCTCTGGATATATTGGTATCGATTGGGAAATGCACCAAGGAAAATATAGAATTAAAAAAATCATAACTCCTGCCCCATGGGATACCGAAGTGAAATCACCACTTAGAAAACCAGGTGTTTTAGTAGATGAAGGAGATTATATACTACGCATTAACGGAATACAACTTACCGATTATACAGATCCTTTTGCAGCATTAGAAGGAAAAGCAGAACAAACTATTGAAATTGAAGTAAGTAAAACTCCAGATGGTAAAAACAGTAAGAAATATTTGGTACAACCTTTAAAAAGTGAAGAACGACTTAGAAACCTTGCCTGGATAGAGAATATGCGAAAGTATGTGGATCAAAAATCTGGCGGAAGAATTGGGTATATTTATGTACCAAGTACAGGAATAGACGGGCAGGAAGAATTAGTAAGAATGTTTTATGCACAACATCATAAAGATGGATTAATAATCGATGAGCGGTTTAATAATGGAGGACAAATCCCAGATAGATTTGTAGAGCTATTAAATCGACCATTATTAAGTTATTATAAAGTTAGGGATGGAGAAGACTGGGCATGGCCACCAAGAGGGCACTATGGCCCTAAAGCAATGCTTATTAATGGCTGGAGTGGTAGTGGGGGTGATGCTTTCCCAGATTACTTTAAGAAACGAAAAATTGGTCCCCTAATTGGTACCAGAACCTGGGGAGGACTTATAGGGATTTCTGGAGCTCCAGAATTAATTGATGGCGGAAGTGTAACAGTACCTACGTTTAGAATGTATAATCCAGATGGAACCTGGTTTGCAGAAGGACACGGTGTAGAGCCAGATATTCACATTCCAGAAAATCCAGGTAAAGATGCACAAGGCATAGATGTACAACTGGATCGAGCTATAGAAGAGGTAATGAAAAGGCTTATAGAAGAAGATAAAACTTCTAAAAAAATAGTGCCAAAAGCTGAAGATCGTTCTAAGTAAAATTATATACTATAAAACTTTAAGAGGGTGTCTGAAAAACTCAAACACCCTCTTTTAAAAGGTATAACTTTCTAACTTTTAAAATCCATAATTTACACCAAGTCCAAATACTTCTCTAATTTGAAAAGCACGAACTGCGTTATCATCATAAATCGCTTGAAAAGTAACGTTTGTAGATAAATATTTATTGATCTTCATTACCACATTAGCAGTATAATCTATATCTACATTTTGTGGATCTTCTAAATAGTTAGAGTATAAGTTTAAGATATTCTCCATAGATACATTTTTCATGATTTCAAACTTAGCATATCCGCTAAGTGAAGCACCAAATTCAAAACGAGAAGTTTCATTTGCTTCTACTCCAAAATAACCACCAGCAGCATTAAAAGCATCGATAGCAGCCTGAGAGTTTCCAACATCTGTAAATTCTTTATGAACAAATATCATCCTAGCTGTTGCAGGAGCTATATTAACATACAGATTATCGCTTTTTTTCCATAACATACCTGGGCCAAACTGTAAATATGCAGGAGAAAAGAAATGGGTAGTTCTAACACGAGTTTTTTCTGTTAAAGTATTACCGTTTATAACAACTGGGTTTCCTAGATCATCTAAAAGTGGTGTTTCTCGATCCTCAAATCCAGAATCCATTTGTGTTCTAAAGTTTAAAAATAAAGAGTAATACCAATTAGATTCTTTTATTTGTTTCCCTAAAATAGAGTTTAATTCTAAACGGTCATTTGTTTTTCTTGTAAAATCGTCTCCTTTTATTTTTGTTAAACCATAATCCGCAATAATTTTATTATCCCAAGAAATTGGTCCTTTTCTGTAATTAAAACCATAGG
This sequence comes from uncultured Flavobacteriaceae bacterium, assembly GCA_964353005.1. GTDB lineage: Bacteria > Bacteroidota > Bacteroidia > Flavobacteriales > Flavobacteriaceae > Aquimarina. Next base: position 27,561 of record CAYGUC010000018.1, read on the forward strand.
ATACCGAAAGGTTAGCAGCGATATTTGAAACTCCACCACCAGTCCAATCATTATTAAAAGCAGATTGGTTAAATAATAAGCTAATATTTCCTCCTCTGGTCCAGCCTTCTTTTGGAGCTTCACTCTCTTTTGTTTCTTCTTGAGCAAATGAAATTGCAGAAATTGTTATTAATGATAGTGTTAAAAGTGTTTTTTTCATGTAATACATAGTTTTTAGTTTTAATGAGTCATTTTAAAAGTTACGTAATTTGTGGGTATCAATGACTGCCTATATTTTTACGTTGGCAAATATATTTTAAGGAACGATTTTTATTGTAAAAAAAATCGCATGGCATAGTGTTTTTCGATAAAAGGCACTATTTACAGACAAAAGGATTTATTTCTTTTTATATAATGGCACAGAAGAACAAGCTTCGCCATACATAAGGCTTTTTGCAACTGGTTGTAGTTTTTGGATTAATGCAATGTAAGCTCCTTGAGGGACTGGTTTATTAGCACATCCTTTTATAATAATAAACTTGTTTTGATATTTAGAAACATCGAGATCTCTAATAATTTCTTCATAAAGAACTGTTTCCATAATCTCTAAAGAGCCTACAGTTACTTTTTTTGCAAAAGGAAATACCACACTGGTTACTAACAAATATGCCCAACCTGGTATAATAGCATCTGTAGAGCAAGTTAATGCTATATAAGTATCTTGGTACTGACTCCAATCATGATCTGCAACTTGTTTTCTAAAGTCTTTTTCACGTAAGATCAAGCCTTCATAAAGCCAATCTTTTATATCAAAAAGTATACGGTTTCCTTTAGGGTAATAATCTTCTAAATCAAAAGTGATTAAATTTGTATTACCAGCGACTTTATTTACAATTTCTTCTGCCATTATCGTATTGTAATTTTATTTATACCCTATTTTTGGGGATAGTTCTATTTTACTTTTTGTAAAATTTCCTGTTCCAAATGCAATTTCTTTTCCATCTTCATTATATAAAACAGATTCTGCAACAAAATGATTTCTGGATCTAAACTTAATCTTCCCTATCGATGTAATAACTCCCTTGTGTGCTGGTCGCACTAAATTAATAGTAAATGAAGTAGTTAATACAAAAGCGTCTTTTATGACCGAATTTACAGCAAAAAATGCTGCATCATCTAATAATTTAAAATAAACCGAGCCATGTATGGCTCCTAAAGCATGAAAATATTTTTCTGAAATCTCTAACTCTATTTGTGCTAACTCCTCAGAAATTTTTATGGTAGTAGTATCATACAATTTTGTATTAATATTTGCTTGTAGATACATTCTTTCTAATTTACTATAATGCTCAGAATTCATCTTGCTTATTTAGTGGTTGTAGAAAGTGTTTATAATATTGCTTTAGAGCATTCCTAGCTCTAACTTAGCCTCTTCGCTCATTAAATCCTGTGACCATGGTGGATCAAAGGTAAGTTCCATCTCTACATCGTTTACTGCATCCAGAGATTTTACTTTTTCTCGTATTTCTTCTGGTAAAGATTCTGCAACTGGGCAATTGGGAGAAGTAAGTGTCATTAAGATTTTTACATCCTGATCTTCGTTAACAAATACATCATAAATTAAACCTAATTCATATATATCTACAGGAATCTCTGGATCATATATTGTTTTTAAAACTTTTACTATTTTTTCTCCAAGTTCGTTAGTGTCTATATTGGTTTCGCTCATTTTATTTGATTTTATACTCTTTACTAGGTAAGGTCCGGCAAAAAAGTAATTAATTTAATTGGGTTTGGTAAGCAACAGCATATAATTTTATTTGCTTAATCATACTTACTAAACCATTAGCACGTGTTGGTGACAAGTGTTCTTTTAGTCCAATGTCATCTATAAAATTGGTATCGGCCTTAATAATATCTGTAGGGTGTTGACCAGAAAAGGCTCGTATTAAAATTGCAATAATACCTTTTGTAATAATAGCATCGCTATCTGCGGTAAATTCAACTTTATCCTCTTTCATTTCGGCATGCACCCATACTTTACTTTGGCATCCTTTAATGATATTATCTTCTGTTTTATATTTTTCTTGAATAAGAGGAAGTGATTTTCCTAGCTCTATCATATACTCATATCGCTGCATCCAATCATCAAACATACTAAATTCGTCAACAATCTCTTCCTGAATTTCTTGAATCGTCATTACCTACAATTTTTTAACAAAAGTACGATAAGAAATGAGCATAATCAAGATTTTCATTCGTAACTGAAAAGTATTATTATACAATTTCTATATAGATCTACATTTGCATAGTTTTATTTATAAAAAACAATAATTTAAACAGATTAATCATTGTTTTTCTATACTTTCTGCTAATGCTATTATAGTAGTAACTAATAGCTGTATTTCTTGAGGAGGGGCACCATGATCAAAACCACTGGAAGTATATGTTTGGCTAGAAGTAGTTATTTTTAATTGCGCATGTGGAGCGCCATCAAAAAGGCGTTTTTCAGTTGGTGATTTTAGCATATTGATTTTTTCAATATCTATAGTTTTTAAAAGAGAAAGAATAGTTTTCCATTCTTCTTTTGAGCATTTTTTAGAAGCAAAATCTTTTACATCTCTATCTGTTGTTCTTTCTATGAGATCCTTATTTATTTTAATTTGAAGAAAAGATGCTCTAGACAAAGATTCATATTCAATATGCATTATTTTATCATGAGAGTTTAGAGTTACTGTTGTATCTTTTTCTTTAGATACTATTTTAACCAAGCTATATTGTAATGAAGAACCATCTGCGGGAGGGTTTTCAATCTTGGTAACTGCAACTTCAATTTCATAGATATATCCTTCTTTATACTCAAAGCCCTCGATAGTATCGTAAAAAAACAACCAATCGTCTGTAGGGTTTTCTTTATACAGCATACATTTTTGAGGAGCTTCTCCCATACAATCTGCTAAAGAACCCGCAATAAATATTGTTTTTGTCTCTTTGCAAGAAGAAAATAAAAAGATAAAGGATACTAAAACAACAAAGTTATTCATAAGGTAAAGGTTTTAAATTATAATCTGAAATGCATCAGTTTGAGTGAAATTCTGTTACGAATTTTGTATCGCCCTTTCCACAAGCTCAGGATGACTAGCGTTTCAGTACTAAAAACCTATTCTTGATAGCTCTGCTGAGCTTGCCGAAGTATAATTTTTCTCCATGTCATCTCGAGCGCAGTCAAGAGACTAATACGAAAAATCACTCGAATTAACGGTTTTTATAGTACATCCGAATAGTAAACGAATTCTTCTTAGTTTTTGTTATAAAATAAATACTAGCTTAGCATCATTTTTGCTTTTTTAACAGCTTCCACCAAAATATCTATTTCCTCTTTGGTATTGTAAAATGAAAAAGATGCTCTTACTGTTCCTGGTATTTTATAAAAATCCATAATAGGCTGTGCACAGTGATGCCCTGTACGAACCGCAACCCCTAATTTATCTACAATAGAACCTATATCATACGGATGAATACCCTCTATATTAAAAGAAATTACAGATGTTTTATTTTTGGATGTTCCATAAATTTTTAAGCCTTCGATTTCTAATAGTTTTTCTGTACCATATTCTAAAAGTTCTTTCTCATAGGCTGCAATAGTATCGAAACCAATAGCATTCATATAATCCAGTGCTACTCCAAACGCTATTCCTCCACAGATATTTGGTGTACCTGCCTCGAATTTATGTGGCAGACCTGCATAAGTAGTTTTTTCAAAAGTTACCTGATCTATCATTTCACCACCACCTTGGTAAGGAGGAAGTTTTTTTAACCACTCTTCTTTTCCATAAAGTAATCCGACTCCTGTTGGTCCACAAAGTTTGTGTGCAGATGCCACATAAAAATCTACATCCAGAGCTTGAAGATCTGGTTTTATATGTGGACAGGATTGTGCACCATCGATCAATACTGCTGCGCCAACCTTATGCGCTTTATCAATGATTTTTTCGATAGGATTTATGGTACCTAAAGCGTTAGAAATATGATTAACAAAAACAAGTTTGGTTTTGTTTGATAGTAATTGTTCATAAACATCCATTACTAATTCTCCTTCGAGATTCATAGGGATTACTTTAAGAACAGCTCCTGTGCGCTCACAAAGCATTTGCCATGGTACAATATTAGAATGATGCTCTAGTGCAGAAACAATAATCTCATCTCCTTTTGACAAAAGGTTAGTAAACCCCGTGGCTACAATATTAATACTATGTGTGGTTCCTGAAGTTAGAATAATTTCATGAGTATACTTTGCATTAAAATGCTGCTGTACTTTCTTACGAGCCATCTCATACGCATCTGTTGCCTCTTGTGATAATGTATGTACCCCCCGATGAATATTGGCATTATAATTACTATAATAATGTACTATAGCATCTATAACTACCAAAGGTGTTTGAGAGGTTGCCGCATTGTCAAAATATACCAATGGTTTTCCGTTTACTTTTCTTTTAAGAATCGGAAAATCTTCTCTAATTTTAAGTACATCTAACATATCATTTTCTTTCTGCAAAAGTACTAAGTATTTCTAAGTAGGATTGTTTATTTTTAGAATGATTTAACTCTTCCTAAAAAAAGGAGTGTTCTAAAAAATAAATAGCAATATATACACATCTAATCTTAAAAAAATAATCTTATATTATAATGAAACGCTTTAAAAAAATTATTGGTATAACATTTATAGTCCTTATAGCTGGAGTTTGTATTATAACATATCTTAATTACCCTAAACTTACCATACTTACTGGATATTCTGCAAAAAACATGAATTCTTCGGTTTTTATTGCAAACAGAAGCTTAGAATATACCGATGCAAATGATAATAATTTTGCTCCTGTTAATCTGGCAGAGGATAGTATTGATAGAAAGAAAAATACAACTATTGCTTCTGTTTTTGGTTTTAAAGAAAGAAAAGCAATCTATAGACAAGGGTTAGGTAGTGTTTTAATTGATGATGATTTTGATGAAAATGCGCCTGTATTAGTCCCAAACCGAACTATAATTAATACTGGATTATCCTACCCATACGGGGAATTAGAACAAAAAGATACTGTTTTTAGTTCTATTGATTATAAAAAGATAGATGAGGCTGTTACTTCCATTTTTGATACTAGTATAGAAAAAATAAAGAAAACAAGAGCTGTTTTGGTTATTCACAAAGATCAAATCATTGTAGAAAAATATACGGACGGCTTAGATAAAACTTCAAAATTATTAGGATGGTCTATGACCAAAAGTGTTCTTAGTACTGTATATGGGGTTATGGAAAAACAAGGAAAAATAGATGTTAATGACAATGCACCTGTACAAGAATGGCAAAATGATGAGAGAAAAAATATTACAATCCATAATTTATTACAAATGAACTGTGGTTTAGAATGGGACGAGGATTATGGATCTATTTCTGATGCTACAAAAATGTTATATGTAGACGTAGATATGACTACTGCTCAAATTCATAAAAAAGCAATTCATAAACCAAATGAGTATTGGTATTATTCTTCTGGCGTTTCTAATTTATTATCTGGTATATTAAGAAAACAATTTAAAAGCTATCAAGAGTATCTGGATTATCCTTATCGTGAGTTTATAGATAAAATCGGAATGCATTCTATGCTTATGGAAACGGATATGGCTGGTAATTTTGTTGGTTCTTCATATGCTTGGGCAACAGTTAGAGATTGGGGTAAATTTGGGCTCTTATATCTTCATAGAGGAAATTGGAATGGAGAACAAATTTTTAATCCAGACTGGGTAGATTATGTTACTACACCAAGCCCTACCTCTGATGGGGATTATGGTGGTCATTTTTGGTTAAATGCGGGTGGTTTTTATCCAGATGCTCCTAGAGATATGTTCTCTGCAAATGGATTTCAAGGACAAAGAGTATTTATAATCCCATCTAAAGATTTGGTTATTGTTCGTTTTGGGTTGATAGGAGACGCGGGTGTAGATTTTAATACATTTTTAAAGGAGGTTGTTTCTGCAATACATTAATATATCAAAAAGCCTTACAGATCCTAAGGATCTGTAAGGCTTTTGTGTAATTTAAAACAAATCTTTTTAGGTTTTACAAATCAAAACCAAGATTCACACCTAGCTTGCTGGAGATCAACTTAGTAATACGTGTTTTTAATTGAGGTATTTTTACACTTGCTAATACATTATTGGCAAATGCATACATTAATAAAGCTCTTGCTTCTTTTTCTCCTATACCTCTGGATCGCATATAAAATAAAGCACTATCATCTAATTGCCCAATAGTACAACCATGAGAGCATTTTACATCATCTGCAAAAATTTCTAATTGAGGCTTAGAATTAATAGTAGCCTTATCACTTAATAATATATTGTTGTTAGACTGAAAAGCATTGGTTTTCTGTGCTTCTTTATTTACAATGATTTTACCATTAAAAACACCTGTAGATTTTTCATCAAAAATACCTTTATAATCTTGATGACTTTCGCAATTAGGTTCTGTATGATGTACCAAGGTATTGTGATCTACGTGTTGTTTTCCCTCGATAATTGTAACTCCGTTAAGGATAGAATCAATACCTTCTCCTTTTTGATAAAAATTAAGGTTGTTTCTGGTAACATTTCCTCCAAAAGCAAAAGTATGTACAGATGCTACACTTTGTGCCTGTTGTTCTATATAGGTACTATCTATTAAAGAAGCATTTTGATTATCGTTCTGTATTTTATAATAGTCTACCACCGCTCTTTTATCTGCAAAAATCTCGGTTACAGAATTAGTTAAAACAGGGTTATCTGTTAAGCTTTGGTGTCGTTCTATAATTTGTACATGAGAGTTTTCTCCCACTACAATTAAGTTACGTGGTTGTAACATCTGTGCGGATTCTTTCCCTGTAGAAAAGTGTATTATTTGTATTGGTTTATCTGCCAGCTTATTTTTTGGAATATAAATGTATGCTCCTTCTCTAGAAAATGCAGTATTTAAAGATGTTATACCGTCTTCTGGTGCTATTTTATTAAAATAATTTTCTACTACCAGGCGATATTTTTCGTGTGTTAATGCAGAAGACATTAAACATACATCTATTTTATCGTGCGTAGTTTCAGATAAATGAGAAGAATATTTTCCATCGATGAACACAATTTTATATGTATCCAAATCGTAAAGGAAGAATTTTTTTATATCCCTAAATTCCAAAGCATTCTCTTCCTTCGGGAAAATACTATAGTCGTGCTTTAATAAAGTATTTAGTGAAGTGTATTTCCAAGCTTCTTCTTTTTTAGTAGGAAACCCTTTTTCTTCAAAATTTTTAATAGCTTGGCTTCTGATATCATGAACAGCACTATCTACATCTACCGTATCTTCAAAAGCCAAAAAAGAGGATACTAATTTATCTTTCAACTCCATATTTAATTGCTTATTGTCTGTTATTTGTTACTTTTTAAAGAAAGCTAGGATAGCTATCAATAAAGATCCAACATCTAACTAATTATGCATTTATTTCTTCCTTAATCCAGTCGTATCCTTTTTCTTCTAATTCCAAAGCCAGATCCTTGGTTCCTGACTTTACAATTTTGCCATCGTATAATACGTGTACAAAATCTGGAACTATATAGTCTAATAATCTTTGATAATGTGTAATAACTATAATAGCATTATTATCACTTTTTAGTTTATTCACTCCATTAGCAACAATACGAAGAGCATCAATGTCTAATCCAGAATCTGTTTCATCGAGAATGGCTAATTTAGGTTCCATCATTGCCATTTGAAAAATCTCGTTACGTTTTTTCTCTCCACCAGAAAAACCTTCATTAAGAGAACGGGATAAAAATTTACGGTCAATTTCTAATAATTCAGATTTTTCACGAATTTTTTTAAGCATATCTTTTGCTGGCATTTCTTCCAGACCTTGTGCTTTTCGTGTCTCGTTAATTGCCGTTTTCATGAAATTAGTAACCGTCACCCCTGGAATTTCTACAGGATATTGAAACGATAGAAAAATACCTTTATGAGCACGTTCTTCTGGTGCTAATTCTTCGATATCTTCTGTTTCTAAAAGAATTTGCCCTTTAGTAACTTCGTATTCTTCTTTACCTGCTATAATACTTGCTAAGGTACTTTTACCAGCACCGTTAGGCCCCATGATAGCGTGTATTTCTCCTGCTTTCACATTTAGGTTAAGACCTTTTAAGATTTCTTTCCCTTCGACACTTGCGTGTAAATTTTTTATTTCAAGCATTTTATATTGTTTTCTCCTCTTAGCAAAGATTTTTTCAATTATTCGTGATTGTGGCCTTCGTGACCTGACTCTTGTACGTTTTCCTCTTCATCAGATGATTTAATCTTAGTTGGTAATTCTGATGTTGGAGCACTTACTCCTATAATTTCTTTTATTTCGACTATTTCTTCCCAACCTTCTTCTGGATTAGGTTTTACGATTCCTTTTATCACTACAGGAACCATATCATATTCTTCCCTTTGTAGTGGTTCTATTTTTTTGGCTAATTCATGAGTTAAATCATTAATTACCACTCCATAAATAAAATCAGTGCCTTTTATAACTGCTGCATCATCGATAAAAATAAATTCTCCTCGAATTAAATCGGATTCATTTTCAGATTTACAGGAAAAAATAATAAGGCTCAATACAATTAGAATACATAGTTTTTTCATTAAAGTAGAATTTGATGGTTACACAATTACCCAACAGAACCTTCTAGAGAAATTTCTAAAAGTTTTTGTGCTTCTACTGCAAACTCCATCGGTAATTTATTCAATACTTCTTTACTAAAACCATTAACGATTAATGCAATTGCTTTTTCTGTATCAATGCCACGTTGGTTACAATAAAAAATCTGATCTTCACCTATTTTGCTGGTAGTCGCTTCATGTTCTATTTGAGCAGTCTTGTTTTTTGCTTCTATATAAGGAAACGTATGTGCGCCACATTCATTGCCCATCAATAATGAATCACATTGTGAAAAATTACGTGCATTGGTCGCTCTACTGTTTATTTGCACTAATCCCCGATAACTATTTTGAGATTTTCCTGCAGAAATACCTTTAGAAATGATAGTACTTTTGGTGTTTTTACCTAAGTGTATCATTTTTGTACCAGTATCTGCTTGTTGGTAATTATTGGTTACTGCTATAGAGTAAAATTCTCCAACAGAATTATCTCCTTTAAGTATACATGAAGGGTATTTCCAGGTTACTGCTGATCCTGTTTCTACTTGTGTCCACGAAATTTTAGCATTAGCTTCGCAGATTCCTCTTTTAGTAACAAAATTATAAACTCCTCCTTTTCCTTCGGCATTACCAGGATACCAGTTTTGTACAGTAGAATACTTTATTTCTGCATCGTCTAATGCTATTAATTCTACAACGGCTGCATGCAATTGGTTTTCATCACGAGATGGAGCTGTACATCCTTCTAGATAGCTAACATAGCTACCTTGATCTGCAACAACTAATGTACGCTCAAATTGTCCTGTTCCTGCTTGATTTATCCTAAAATAAGTAGATAATTCCATAGGGCAGCGAACTCCTTTTGGGATATAACAAAAAGATCCATCACTAAAGACTGCAGAATTTAAAGCTGCATAAAAATTATCTTTTTGTGGGACAACAGATCCAATATATTTTTTAATTAGTTCAGGATGTTCTTTTATAGCTTCAGAAATAGAACAAAATATAATTCCTTTTTCTCCTAATGTTTTTTTAAACGTTGTAGCTACAGATACAGAATCCATTACGATATCTACAGCAACTCCTGCAAGCTTTTTTTGCTCATCTAATGAAATACCAAGTTTTTTAAATGTATCCAGCAACTCGGGATCCACCTCATCTATACTATTATATTTTGGTTTTTTATTAGGTGCAGAATAATAGGAGATGTTCTGAAAGTTTGGTTTTTCATAGGTAACATTTGCCCATTCTGGTTCTTCCATTTCTTTCCAAATACGAAAAGCTTCTAATCTCCATTCTGTCATCCAATCTGGTTCTTCTTTTTTCTTAGAAATTCCACGAACGATATCTTCACTAAGACCAATAGGAAAAGTATCGGATTCTATATCGGTATAAAACCCATACTCATACTCTTTGGTTTCTAATTCTTTCTTTAAGTCGTCTTCGGTATATGCCATTTTCTTGACCTTGAAATAATTCAGGGTATTTTTTTATCAATTAAAGGGAAAAACTTTCTCCACAACCACAAGTTCTACTTGCGTTAGGGTTATTAAACACGAATCCAGTACCGTTTAATCCTCCTGAATATTCAAGAGTTGTTCCTATTAGGTACAGGAAACTTTTTTTGTCTACAATGATTTTTATATCGTTGTCTTCAAAAACTTTATCTTCATCTTCTTGATTTTTATCAAACTTTAAATCGTATGATAAACCAGAGCAACCACCACTTTTAACACCTACACGTACATAATCTACAGAAGCATCATACCCGTCGTCACTCATCAATTCGATGATTTTCTTTTTAGCTATATCAGATACTTTGATCATATTTTTGTAAATAGATTAATTCTAAATTGAATGCAAATATACTACATAAGTAGATTTTATACACAAAACCTAACATTTATCTGTCATATATTAGAATAGGCAAAAACTATAGTAGCGAAAAAGGGTATGTTTTAGAATTCTGAAAAACGATCATCATTTAAAAAATCATCATCGGTAAGAGTTTTAAGAAAAGTAATTATTAATTGTTTTTCCTGAGTGGTCATAGGGATTCCCAGAGCACCATTTTGATTTTTAAATACAGAATCTAAGGTTTCAGAATCTACAATACCATCACTATAGTGATTTAAAACATCTTCTAATGTTTTTAATCTGCCATCATGCATATACGGAAAAGTAAGTTCTATATTTCTTAAACTCGGAACTTTAAATTTATAAATATCTTCTTCTAAACCTGTTACTCGTTTTCTGCCAATATCATTGTATTGGGGATCTATAGGTAAACCGTTATTGCGGTAGGATTGATCTGTAAATAACGTTCCTTGGTGGCATGATGTGCATTTGGATTTAAATAACTCTAAGCCTGCAGTTTCTTCTTCTGTAAATACAGAACCTTCATTTCTTTCTACTTTATCGTATTTAGTATTTGCAGAAATCATCATAATCATAAACTGAGAAATTGCCTTAAGCATATTATCTGAATTTATTTTTTGATCTTCAAAAGCTTCTGCAAATAATTTTACGTATTCTGGTCGTTCTTCTAATTTTTTTATAATGCCTGCAAATGTTTCGTTCATTTCCACTTCTGCAGTAATTGGTATAATGGGTTGTACATCTAAATGTATTGCTGCACCATCCCATGTAAACTCTTTCATAAAAGCCATATTATGCAATGGTTGTGCGTTTCGAGTACCTAGCGCACCATTTACTCCATGACTTACAATGTGTGTGTGGTGGGTAAATGCAAAATCTTGTATGTGGCAAAACCCACAAGAGATCACTCCGTCTGATGCCAGACGACCATCATAAAACAATTTTTTCCCTAATTCAAACCCTTTTTCTGTAGGAGGATTGAGAGTAACATTGTAACTAGGCTCTGGGAAATTTGCAGGAACAGTGAATTCTAATTTAGCATTTTCTACAATGGGCACATAATCTTCCTTTTCTGAACTACAGGAAGTCCAGAAAAGGAGAGATAGTATGTATACCAAAATTTTTAATTCCATATTAATTATTTACGCTAGCTGCACTAAACATAGTTGCACTATTTTCTGCGATTTTTGGAGCATTTTCGGGATCTACCTGAATATCACTTTTTATAGATAAAGAGTGTGTGTTTACACTATCAAATATTTTAGCTATATCTGCATTTATAACGACTTTTGAAGTTGCATTTTCTTTGATGCTTAAGGTAGTTGGTAAATCCAGAGTAACTTCTTTATAGTTGTCTAATTTTGTGCCGTGGCTTCCTATATGCATCTTAAAATCTGAACTATTTTGTCCTTCTACAGAGTAACTTCCTTCAAATTTAAGAAAGATATATCCCGCAGACCAGCTCCATAGCATTTCATTTTCCTGTGCTGTAGGTATAAAATTATTTACATCATTTAAAGGGTATTTGGATTGATCTACACCAATACCAAATCTAATTTTTGTATATTCTCCTTCAGATATAGTACTTAGTTCTATGGTTTTACTTTCTGCTACTTCTTCATTGATCAGAAAATAACTCTTTTCTGTTGGGTACTTAAATTCTTCTCCATTAGCCTTGATAAGAACAATGTTGCTAATTATATATTTTAGTTCTGAAATAGTATAGATTTCATTACTTTTATTGGTATACGAAGCAGTATTCATAACAATAGAAGTATTTTCTATATTATTATTAAAGCTTAGGTTTACACTACCCACTTTTACATCATCATCATCTTTACATGATGTTATTACTAAAAGCGTAAATAAAATTATTATTATATTTTTCATTTTTCTTCTTTATATTTTATTATAATAAAGTCTTTTGATCCTTTATTATTTGGGACATCAAAATCATTACTTTCTGAGCTACCAACTACGATTATTTTTTTATCACTTGTTTCTAAACAGCTTTCTCCAAATTCTGCAAGACTACCTCCTGCTGTGGATTGCCATTGTACTTCTCCTTTATTGTCGATTAGTACATTTAAGATATCACTTTGTCCTTTGTTTTCTTTTAGATCCATATCATTACTTCTGGAGTTTCCTGTAATGATAAACCCGTTATTTTGAGTTTTAGAAATACCTCTACCAGTATCAAACTGTGTGCCTCCTATAGATTTTTGCCATAAAAGTGCACCACTCTCATCTATTTGTATCATCCATAGATCTGCGTTTCCTTTAGCACCAGAAATATCTCCATCGTTACTTCTGGAATCTCCAACAATTACATATTTACCATCTCCTGAGGATGCAATTGCATAAGCAACATCAATTTCAGAACCGCCATAAGATTTTTGCCAAATTTTAGTACCTTCAGAATTTACTTTTACGGCCCAAAAATCGTAGCTCCCTTTACTATTGGTAACATCAAAATCAATACTTTCTGAGGAGCCGATCATTAAAAACCCATTATCTTCGGTTTGAAGAACATCATAACTACGGTCGTTATTGGTTCCTCCAAAATAACGTCTCCAGACTTTATTTCCAGATGCATCTAATTTTATACCCCAAAACTCTCCTACACCATGTTTTGTATTGCTTTTTGATTTATCATCGTTACCTTCTCCATTACTGGCAGTTACATCTAAAAATCCTGTAACAAAATACCCTCCGTCTTTGGTCTGGACTACAGAAAAAGCGCGATCAATACCAGGAAAGCCAAAGCTTTTTTCCCATTGAATATCTCCTGCACCATTAAGTTTTACAACCCAATAATCCTGTAAACCTGCATTTAAAGTTACGTCTTCATCATTGCTCCTGCTATACCCTATTACTACATATCCACCATCATTTGTTTGGATAATTTTTTCTGCTCTTTCATCTCCTGTTCCTCCATAGGTTTTACTCCATACTATTTCTCCTTCTTTAGTAAGTTTAAGCACCCAATAATCACTGTCGGTTGCTGTTTTATCGGTTATATCTCCATCAATGCTTAGGGTGTATCCAGCGATGGTATAACCCCCATCTGTAGTTTCTACTACAGATAGGGCATTATCCTCATTACTTCCGCCAAATGTTTTTGTCCATTCTATTGTTTTGATAATTTCTTGTTCTTCACCAGGATTTGTGTCTGGTTCTTTATCATCACTACTACAAGAACTTAATACAACCATTGTAATACATACAATATGTTGAAGATATAAAAATTTAGGGGTCTTCATTTGACTATAAAATTTATGGCATTAGTTTTTTACAAAACGCTTTGTATAAATCTGATTATTTGCTGCAATTTGAACAAAATACGTACCTGCTCTTAAATTAGAGACATTTATTGTATTTGTAACAGTACCTTTGGTTACCGATTGTCCTAAAAAGTTTTTGATTTCATACTTTGCATTCTTTTCTATTCCGTCTATAAAAACGGTTAAAAGATCTCCTTTAACGGGATTTGGGAATATATAAAACGCAGTATCTTCTACAGATGTTATTGCTTCACTTCTAGAAGTATTAGTAGTTAAGGAAATATTATCGATAGCAATATCTGCTTGCCATGTAGATCCAGTTGTTCTATTAAATCTTAATTGTACACTGTTTCCAACATAAGCAGAAAGGTTTACGTTAGCAGTATTCCAAGAGTTTCCTTGGTTACCTGTCTGGCTCCATATACTGGCCCATGTCGTACCATTATTTGTACTTGCCTCTAAAGCAAAGCTCCCCATATCTGCTGCACCATACATATGGTATGCAAACGAAAATGTGGCTGAAGTTTGACTACTTAAATCAAAACAAGGAGAGTTTACGATTGCCTGTTTATTAGGGAATCCTGCGGTTCCTGAAGCTTCTACATACAGATAATATGTACCTTGTGCAGCACTGGCTGGTCCTGTGTTATTAGAAGGTGTTCCGCTTGCATCTATAGTCCAATCGATATTATCTGCAGAAGACTGAGTCCATGCACCAAGTGTGTTTTCAAAGCTTTCGTTATAAGGGAAAGAAGATATTCCTGAAGAGCATCCTTGATTTCCACCACCGCCATCTGTAGTAATGTTTACAGTATAGTCTTCCACTTCTCCATATTGAAATGATTCGCAAGAGGTAGGTATACCATTGTATTTCATAGAAACACGCATTCTGGTTGCTCCTACAGTTGCTCCTGCAGGAACTGTAAAACTTCCGCTAACCGGAGTAGTTTTAGAGGCTGCTTTAGTCCATACCTGTTCTCCTGCATCTGTAAAATCTCCATCTTTATTGTAATCTATCCATACACTATATCCTTCATCATAAATATTGTTAGTCCATGTTGGAGTTATTGTAATAGTTTGTGAACTTCCTTTTGCTATATCTGTTGTGATAGCTGTATTGTCTGCATAACCGCCAGTAGATGCTCCTGTAGTATTGTTAATAGTTCCTAAATTAACATTGCTTATATATTCATCTGTAACACTATTACCATTAGAAGCACAATAATTTATCTGTACACTGGTAGTTGTAAAATTAGTAGAGGCACTAAAACCAGAAGAGGTTCCATCCTGACATTTACTTCTTACCTGTGCTTCGTAAGATGTAGTGGCTGTTAAACCTGTTACGTTATACGAAGCAGAATTTGAAGTAACTATATTCCAAGAGGTTGCTCCTGTTTGGCGATATCTTATATCATAAGTTGCATTTGATATAGAGGTCCAGTTTATTGTTGCTGTTGTTGCTCCTATATTAGAAGATGTTACTCCTGTAGGTACTGTCGCGGTACATTCTCCTCCAGAAGTATTGCTTTTACGAACTAAGAAAAATCCTCCTTGGATATCGCTTATTACAATGTTTCCACTATTAAAATATGGATATACGTTCCATACACCATCCATACTTACACTATTACTAGAGGTATATGTATCAAAGAACCCCACCTCTGTCATTGTTTTAGCTCCTATACTAGAAATATCTATTACTCTTAACCCAGCCCTATAATTTGCAAGGTAAAATAAATTACCTTTTACATATCCATTATGATCTGTAGAAGGAGTAGGTCCAAAGTAGTTAAAATGAAATTTCGGATTGTCTAAATCCTGAAAATCAAATATGATTGTTTTGGTATTAAAACCAACACCTTGTTCATCTAATTCATCTCCTAGTATAAAGTATTTAAGATCTTCGGTAAACCATCCTTGATGCGTATATCTAACATCTGTATATTTTATAGTAGATATAGTAACAGGGTTTGATTTATTGGTTATGTCGGCTATTACAATTTCTATCTCGTTACTACCTATTAAAATTTCTTTACCAGTATAATCAGTATCTGGACCATTATAGGTAATTACTTGCGCATCGTGCGTATAGGCTCTTTGTCCCCCAGACAAAAGTCCTCCTGCATTAACAGGGTTTTTAGGGTCTTGAATATTAATAAATAAAGGTCCTCCTTTATAGGGTCCAGAGTTTCTTTGCGCTCCTACCACGTAGGCATATCCAGAATCTTCATTTATTACAATATTATGGGCGTTCCCAAATTCGGTATATCTTTTATCTGCTGTAAATGTTTGTGGAGGGTTTGCTACATTACGTAATCTGGTTAAATCGAAAACCTGCATCCCATGACCAGAAGCTTCACTTACGATAAAAGCATGATCTTTATACACTTTTACATCTCTCCAAGTACTATTAGAAGTAGCGGTAGGAAGTTTACCTAAGTATACTGGATTAGTAGGATTAGAAATATCTATAAATGCAGTTCCATTATTTAATCCAATAATAGCATATTCATTACCATTTTGCGGATCTGTCCATCCCCAACTATCATTGCCTAAACTGGCATTCATAGTAGATAGGGTTATTTGAGACATTAAATCGTAATCATTACAAGGATAAGAACCTGCCAACCCATTTTGACAAGGGGTTTGACCATAAGAAAATACTGCTGTAATTAACAGCAGAAGAGTAGTTATTAAATTTTTCATTGAGTTTGTGTTTTAAGAGTTAGTTACAACGTTAAGTTTTTGTCATAATTATTTATAAAGGTTTAGTTAAAAAAATTAAAAATCTTACTAATTTATCAAATTAATTTATATTTTATTGGCAATATGTTATTCATTTACTGTTCATTAACTTTATTTAACATATTTTTATGTTAAAAACATTGTTTTTAGTAAAACCTCAACACATATAGTTTACATAAACTTCTGATGTTTAATTTTTAGATATTTTTATTTTAGAGAGTACTTTTTCGAATCAATATACATCCTTTTTCGATATCGCTAATTGCAACAGTACCACTTTCAAAAAAAGGATACACATTCCACACGCCATTAAAATTTGCGCTATTATTTGATGGAAATGTATCGAAAAAACCAACTTCTGATATATTCTTGTTTTCAATATCAGAAATATCAATTATTCTAATTCCTGCTCTGTAATTTGCTAAATATAACAGGTTCCCTTTTACATACCCATTATGATCAATGGCTGGTGTTGTACCATTATAAGTCATATGAAGATGTGGAGCATCCAAATCTTCAAAATTAAATACTAAGGTTCGAGTATTAAACCCTACTTCTTGCTCGTCTGTTTCATCTCCTAGTATAAAATACCGAAAATCTTCTGTAAACCATCCTTGGTGGGTATATCCAACATTAGAATATTTAATTGTTTTAATAGTAACAGGGTTATTTTTATCGGTTATATCGGCGATTACAATTTCTATTTCATTACTACCAATTAAAATTTCTTTACCAATATAATCTTTATCAGGACCATTATAGGTTACTACCTGGGCATCATGGCTATATGTTTCTTCACCAGAGGAAAGAAAACCACCAGCATCAACTGGATTTTTTGGATCTTGTATGTTAATAAAAACTGGCCCGCCTTTATAGGTACCTGATCTACTTGTTCCTACTACATATGCAAATCCAGAATCTTCATTAATAACAATGTTATGTGCGCTACCAAAATTTGTAAAATGAGTATCTACGTCAAAATTTTGAGGTGGAGCTGTAACATTTCTTAATCTTGTAAGATCAAAAACCTGCATTCCGTGATCAGAAGCTTCACTTACAATAAAAGCATGATCTTTATATACTTTAATATCTCTCCAAGAACTATTTATGGTTGCTGTTGGAAGTTTTCCTAAATATACTGGATTAATAGGATTAGAAATATCTATAAATGCAGTGCCATTATCTAATCCAATTATAGCATATTCTTTTCCTGTAGAGGTATCTGTCCATCCCCAACTATCATTACCAGAATTTGCATTCATATCGGCTAAAGTTATTCTAGATACAAAATCGTAGCCATTACAAGGATAAACACCCAGGGCTAATCCATTTTCACAAATATTTGAAAACGTAGGGTTTGTTGGATTAGTAGGATTATCCTCTATACTAGTATTTATAGAATTTTCGTTATCATCACTACTGCATCCCAAAAGACTTATTAAACATATAAAAGAACAAAAAAATATATAGTAATTTTTCATAGTGACTGCTATTTAAGTAAAAATACAAAATTATTATTTCAAAAAATTAACCGTCTGTAAATCATGTAAATATTAGTTGTTTATAGAGATGCGCTTTATTTTTTTAAATTATAGTGGATAAAAATATTGTGTTACCTAAATTTGCAAAATGATTGAAAATAAAAATACATCAAGAACAAAGATATCTGAATTAGGAGAATTTGGACTTATTAATCATTTAACTAATAATTTTAAAATCAAACAAAAAACTACTGTCCTTGGTGTTGGAGATGATGCGGCAGTTTTAGATTTTAAGAATAAGAAATGTGTTTTAACAACAGATTTATTGATTGAAGGAGTACATTTTGATTTATCTTATGTGCCTTTAAAGCATTTAGGATATAAAGCTGTAGTTGTTAATCTGTCTGACGTTTATGCAATGAATGCAACAGCAACACAAATAACAGTTTCTATTGCAGTATCTAATAGATTTCCTTTGGAAGCTCTGGAAGAATTATATTCTGGGATCGAAGCAGCTTCAAAAATTTATAATGTAGATTTGGTAGGAGGAGATACTACTTCTTCAACTACTGGTTTATTAATTAGTATAACCGCTATAGGATATGCCGAAGAAAAAGAATTGGTGTATCGCAGTGGTGCTAAAGAAAATGATCTTTTAGTGGTAACAGGAGATTTAGGTGCAGCGTATTTAGGGCTACAAGTATTAGAAAGAGAAAAAGAAGTATATAAAGTTAATCCTAATTCACAACCAGATTTAGACCCATATACATATCTTATCGAAAGGCAGCTTAAACCCGAAGCTAGAAAAGATATAAAAGAACTCTTAAAAGCTCTGGATGTACAACCAACAAGTATGATTGATATAAGCGATGGATTATCTTCTGAAATTATACACGTGTGCACACAATCTAAAGTTGGAGTCAATTTATACGAAGAAAAAATTCCATTAGACCCTACGGTAATATCGGCTTGTGAGGAATTTAAATTAAATAGTACTACTGTAGCTTTAAATGGTGGAGAAGATTATGAACTATTGTTTACTATCCAACAAGAAGATTATCCAAAAATTAAAGCAAATCCTAGTTTATCTGTTATTGGTCATATAACAGATGAAAAAAGTGGAATAGGGCTAGTTACCAGATCTAATGAAAAAATAGAGATAAAAGCACAAGGGTGGAATCCTGTAAAAGAATAATTATGATGCTGCCTGAAAAGAAGTATCAATATCTGTTTTTGCCATTTTCTTGGCATGTACAGATGCCAAAGCATTATTAATTTCTTTTAATTTAGGTGTCATTATTTCTAATCGACCTCTGCTATTCGTTGTCGCTTGCTCACCACAATGAGAGCAAGTGTACTCTTTTATATGATGTGTAACATTTTTAGAAAGAAGGTAATTATGACCGAACAAAGAACAATAGATTTTAGAAAAAGAAAATGCGGAGTTAGGGGTAGTTTTTTTCATTATTTTTATGGGGTTAAAAATTCATAGAAAAGGGTTATAGGTTCATTATCAATACAATAATAATATTTTTTTTATAACTATCCATGCTTTTGTAAGAAAAAAACACATTTAATTTACGTTTTTTGAGTAAAACCTCTATTTTAGAGTGTTTTTTAGCTATTAAAAATGTATTTTATCTATATTTTTAGCTTTTTGTAGCTGCAAAAAGTAAGAATACACTTCTTTCCATTAGTTGTGGATTATATAGAATTTAAAAATCGGCTAAGTTCTGTCATATATTCATCCTTATTTTCTAGATAAGACATGTGTCCTCCTTCAAAACTAATTAAATCAACATCATTTTGTTTTGCTTCTATACAGCTTTGCTTATAAGGTAGAACTGGATCTTTGATTCCTGCAAAAATCATCTTAGATCCTTTAAAATTAGCCAAAATATTGGTTCGATCTTTTCTAACCTTCATCCCTTCAAGAGCAGAAATAATTCCTTGTAAAGAGACCTTAGAGGCTTGCTCTTTGATTTTATCTATTTCACTTGCAAATCGCAACTGATTTTCTTCTGCAAAAAGATTAGCAATTGCCATACTAGTATATGCATTAGGATTTTTTTTAACAATATTAATAGCTCTGGTTCTGTTTTGTTTTCTCTCTTCACTATCTGCCAATGAAGTAGAATTAAGCAGTATAATTCCTGAAGCCAAATCAGGAAAAAGATCTATACAAGCCAAAGACACATATCCCCCCATAGAGTGTCCTACAAAAACAGCTTTGGATATGCATAACTTTTCTAAAACAGCTTTTACTGCTTCTGCCATATTTTCCATAGTATGAATGTATCCCATATTTTCTGAATAACCATGACCAAAAAGGTCAATCAAAATACATTGATAGTTATTTCTTAAAAACGCTGTTGTTTCTTCCCACATACTTGAGTTTTCTAAAAACCCATGAAGAAACACTACAGGGGTTCCTTTTCCCAAGGTATTATAACTAATTTTAATCCCTTTATATGTTAATATCATTATGAAAGTTTATTTTTAAGGTTCATAAACCTAACTAAATGAGATTTAATAAAGAAACTTTCGTAGCGGGATTTGCATTATTTTCTATGTTTTTTGGTGCTGGAAACCTTATGTTCCCGCCTCTTCTTGGTCTAAAAGCTGGGGATGCCTGGTTTATGGTAATGTTAGGTTTTGTTATTTCGGCAGTAATTATACCTTTATTAGGGATTTTTGCACACGCCAGACTACAAGGTACCATGCTGGATTTTGCAAAAAAGGTATCTCCTACTTTTAGTCTTATTTACTGCATTATTGTATATTTAATCTCCATTACATTACCTTCTCCAAGAACTGCATCTGTAACTCACGAAATAGCAATTCATCCTTTTTTTGGAACCAGTTCATGGTTAACAAGTGTTATTTATTTTTCTCTAGTATTACTTTTTGTCCTTAATCGCTCTAAGGTTCTTAATTTATTAGGTAAATTTTTATCTCCTGTATTATTTATTGTTGTTTTAAGTATTATATGTATTGGTATTTTTTCTGTACAAAACCCTGTCATAAATCCATCCGAATTTAAAACACCAATGATTAAGGGGTTGTTAGAAGGATACCAAACTTTTGATGCCATTGGTGCTGTTGTTGTTGGTGCTGTTATTATAATTTCTTTAAAAATAAAAGGAGAAAATAACTTTATTAGAAATAGAGGGTTGATTATAAGCTCTGGTATTGTAGCAGGAATAGGACTTTTGATAATCTATTCTGGCATGATATATAGTGGGGCATTGTTTAATAACCAATTTGATACTAATGTAACCAGAACAGAACTACTATCTGGTTTAAGTTTAATAACTCTTGGTAATATTGGAAAAACATTTTTAAGCATTTTAGTTAGCTTAGCTTGCTTTACAACTGCAGTTGGTATTATAACTGGTACTGCAGATTTTATAAAAGGTTTATTTAATAACTCTCAAAAAACATACATTATTACTGCAATTATAGCTTGTCTTTTAGGAGTTTTAATAGGGCAATTTGATGTTCATTATATTGTTATTATAGCCATACCTGCTCTTATGTTTATTTATCCTATAACTATTGTTTTGATAGTTTTAAATATATTACCAAACAGGTTTACTACTCCATTAGTATTTAGAGTAGTGGTTGTAATAACCATTATATTTAGTATACCTGATTTTTTAGGATCTATAGGTATGCAAAGGTTTATTAATCCAATTCTAGAAACTCTTCCTTTAGGAAAATTTAGCTTAGCTTGGTTAATACCTGCAATGGTCACTTTAATTTTTATGAATATTTTTTCTTACAAAAAGAAAAAAGTCATTTCTTAGACTTAAACACCTTATTATTAGATTAATACACATATAAGAGTTTACTTCTTCGATGCTTACCCTGAAAACAAAATATATTTTTGGAAGCATACCTCATGAGTTTACTCCTAGGTTATTTATTTTTTAGAAATTATTAATTAACAGAAAAATAAAATTAGGGGTAGTTTCCCCTTTTGTAGTGTATTGGTTTTTACTACTTTCGTAGCGGAAAACAATTTATTTTATATTAAAGAAAGGAAGTGCCTATGAAAAAAATAATTACTCTAACATGTATCTCTTTATTTTTATTTTCTTGTAGTGACGATGATGATTATATCCCCGTTGGATCAACTTTAGATAAAGACCTAACCACTATTTTAACAACCGTTTCTGAAGACAAAACACTATCTTATTTTATTTTACCAGAAAGTGATGACTATCTTAATATTCCTCAAGATCCTTTAAATATACTTACTACAGAAAAAGTAGAACTAGGAAGGTTATTATTACACGAAACTGCGCTGGGTAGAAACCCAAAAATGACAGAAATGAAAGCAACATATTCTTGTGCTTCTTGCCATCAAGCTGCTGCAGGATTTAGTTCTGCTTTACGACAAGGAATTGGAGAGTGCGGTGTTGGATTTGGAACCAATGGTAACGGTAGAATAATTAATCCAATTGTTCCTGTGGATTCTGTAGATATACAACCTATTCGTTCCCCTACTCTTTTAAATGTTGCATACCAAGATGTAATGCTTTGGAACGGACAATTTGGAGCTACAGGAACTAATGAAGGAACTGAAGCAAATTGGGGTCAAATACCTGAAAACTTTTTAGGGTTTGAAGGTGTAGAAGTTCAAGCTATAAAAGGACAAGGGGTTCATAGATTATTAGTAGATGAGGATTTTGTAACTACTTTTGGTTATAAAGAAATGTTTGATGAGGCTTTTGCTGATATTACAGAAACGCAACGATATACTACCAAAAATGCAGGTCTTGCAATTGCAGCATACGAAAGAACTTTACTTGCAAATAAATCGCCATGGCAAGAATGGTTAAAAGGAGATCGTAATGCTATGACTACTGTAGAAAAAAAGGGAGCTATAACTTTTTTTAGTAAAGGAAAATGTTATGAATGTCATACAGGTCCAGCTTTAAATGATAAAGGTTTTCATGCATTTGGAATGGGAGATTTTGACAACTCTAGTAAAGCAATAGTTCTTGCTAACGCTGGGTTTGAAAATGTAAAAAAAGGAAGAGGTGGTTTTACCAAAAATACTGCTGACGATTATAAGTTTAAAACCCCTACTCTATACAATTTATTAGATAATGGCTTTTATGGTCATGGAGGGACATTTACCTCTGTAAGAGATGTTATTGCATATAAAAACAATGGCGTCCCGCAATCGACAGAAGCAACGGTTGAAAACCTTGCATCGCAATTTGGATCTATCGATTTAACAGATGACGAAATAAATAATCTTACTGCTTTTATAGAAAACAGCTTACGAGATAGTAATCTAACCAGATATGTTCCTGATGTATTAAAATCTGGGCAATGTTTTCCTACTAATGATTCACAATCTCAAATCGATTTGGGATGTAATTAATAAATTACTATAGATACAGACAAAACTTAGTTTAATGTAGCAATCCACCAGGTATTACCAAATGGATCTTGAAAACCTGCTCCTCGAGCACCATAATCTTCTTCCATAGGTTGCATTAAAGATTTGGCTCCTGCATCCAGGGCATCATAATAGGTTTTGTCTGTATCTTTTACATATACATACATAGATCCTGGGTGTGCAGGATAATGTTTCGATGCTTCAGATAGAAGAATCATACTATCTCCTATTTTAATCTCAGAATGTTGTATTCTATTATCCAAATCCAGATTTCGTACCATTTCCTGAGCTTGAAAAATCTTTCGAATAAAATCTATAAAATCTTCAGCTTTTTCTACTACTATATATGGCATCGCCTGCTGGTGACCAGCAGTAATTTTCATTCGTTGCATATTATATAAGGTAACTTTTTATAAGGAACGAAAAAACTATATAGAATATTCTATATATAGATGAAAACATATTTTTTTGGATTTCTATAAAAATGAGATATCAGTAAATTTTGGCAGAAAGAAATAAAAATGCCCTGATATAAATACCAGGGCATTCTTTGCAAATAAAATGTCAAATCCTAAAAATAACTTTACAGCAAAATATTATTTATTAAAAGGAGGGTATACAATTTTTGTATTGCTTTTTATTCTATTAGTACTACCACAATATCCAAGATGTTTCCAACCGTTATATGTTAATTCAAATAAGGATCCTCCGGATGTTACTTTGTTTCCAACAGAGTATGATACATAATAATTATATGCAGGTATACCATCACATTTATCTCCCGTAGGATTAGTAGTGCTAAATGGGTATATAGTACCTATAAAAGATTTATCTGTTGCAGATAGTGTATTATTACCATATACAGCAACACCATTTGTAGTATGCTCCGCAGGAACATAGTAATGCATGATCGATTTTGAATCATAAGCAGTATAATTAGTCTCGATTGTATTGTACTTCCCAAAAATATTGTAATCCACCTTATCTTTATCCCAATAATTAGGATAGCCTGCATAGTATGCATAAACAACTGGTTTATTCCATTTAACTCCAGAAACAGGGCTACTATGTTCATGAATCAAACCAAGAGCATGCCCAAATTCATGAAGGGTAGTTCCTCTAAATTGTTGTGAAGGCGTATTATCATTAAACTCTCCAAAATTCATACTGTGGTTAAATTTGTTTGAATCAGTTCCCATATAAGACCAATTTCCAGGGTCCCTATATGCTCCTTGGTTAAAAGCAATTTTAATATTTGCACTGCTGTTTGAAGAAACCCATTCAAATTTTATATTAGCATACTGTTCCCATTCTTTAGCATATTTTTTAACATTAGATTGCATATAATTGCTTCCATTCAAAAATTTTACACGAATAGTTTGACCAGATTTCCATTGTACATTTTTTAAACTTGCACCTTTAGAATCGTTAGTAGTTCTTTTATCAATACAAACATGAACACTTTTTTCTATAGTATCCTGACTTGTTTCTACAATGTTTTCAGAGTCTTTTTCGCAGTTAAAGAGCAAAACGGAGAGCGAAGTAATTAAGACGAGTTTCGTTAAATTTAATTTTTTCATAATTATTGAGTTTGTGTTAATGTTTGTTCATTAACAGGTTTATGTTTATTTACTACAAATAAAATGTTTTTTATTTAACTTATATTTAATATTATGTTTTTTTTAAAAAAATAATTCCATATACTGTTTTTTTTCAGTTAAAAACTGAATATTTCTTATTTTTATAGTTAAAAAATCATAAAATATTACATTTTTATTATTTGTTTTTATGTATTTTTTTAACACAGAGAAGCATATAAGTATTAATTTAGATACGAAACAAAGAGATCAGAGCGTGTTATTTATAGCTTATGGTGGTTTTTTATAACCAACTAAAAAGATGTTTCTAAAGTTTATAGATCTCCTAAGTTTCTAAAACTTGTGAGGCCTATATAAAAGTATCTCTTACTCTTAGTTTCCTTGTACAGTTATATTATCTATATGGTATCGTGTGGTTGCTCTTGGATCCCCTCCAATATATCGAAAACCTATACGAATAGTACCCTCTATACAAGATAAGCTAATGGGACCTGCAGGAACAAAATCTCCAAAAGAGTTTAATGGCCCTCTGGGTATAGTAGCATCTAATTTTATCCAAGATGTGTCTTTTGGGTTTTCTATATAATTTTTAGTAATAAAAACTTCAAGGATATTACCATTATCATAACCAGCTTGCAAGTCAAAATTTAAAGCTGCAGAAGATACCAAACTTAAGTCAATCTCTGGGGTTATTAACCAAACCTCATACAGGCTTTCTTTAGAATTAAATCCTGTAATCTGTGCATATTGATTACTAGCAAAGTCTCCTATCTTATACCCTAGCTTACCTCCTGTTGTATTATTATTAATCCATCCTGCATCTTCCAAATCTCTAATTTTAAGATCGGTAAAATTTTCGTTAAATAACGATATGGATCCCTCTACAGCTACAGAGCATTCTAAAACTATAGGATCACATCTGGTGTCGTTATCAAACAGTAACTTTGTTGGATCATTAAGTACTAAGTTATAAGTGTCTCCTAAAAAGTTTTTGGTTACTATCCCCTCAAAACTACCTTGTTTTGCGGATAATTTTAATCCTTTAAAATCTGAAAATGTACTTGTACTTAGTACTATTGTTCTTCCTGTTGTACAACTCTCCAAAATACGTTCCCCATCGTATTTATCATTTGCCTCTGCTGCAAAAGTAAAAGAGTTTTCTGGCAAAACCAGATTTTTGCTAAACTGAAGATTATTTACTTTCACATATAGATTTAGTAGTTTATCTGTAATATCTTCTAGCGTAATTTCTAAAGGTATAATGTCTGCTAATTTTGTAGATCGTATTACTGTTTCATTTAAAGAAAATGAGGGAATTGCACTAATATTATTCCCCTCTAAAACTCCTAAGGTTGGCACTCCGTTTTCTGTTCCTATAGATAGGCTGTTAAGTTTAATGTACACTTTTCTTCCAAACTCGTATGTTGTAAACAAAGGGTTATCGTCTATTAGTACTCTTATTCCTGAGGAAGGATTAGCTTCTTTATCCTGAATAACTAATTCTTTAAAAAAATTACTCGCTTTATCACTAGATACCACGTATCCTTCGATAAAACTATCTGTATTTTCAAAAACTACTTTAGCATTTTCTCCTTCATTTTCTAGCGCTTTATTCAAAATACCAAGTACTGCATCTATAGTAATGATAGTGCCTTTAATCTCTGGTTCTTCTATCACCAATTCTGGTGTTTTAAAATCTTCTTCAGGAGAGCACATACTAGTTATAATTGCTACGGCAAATACATTAAAAATTTTATTTATCTTCTTTACATTCATTGTATACTATTATTATATTGTTTTTTAAACTTTAGGATAAAGACCTATCAGGTTTAAAAACCTGATAGGTCTTTATGCGATATTCTTATTAAAATCGGATATAAATATTAAGGTAGTAAGAAGTGCCAAGTCCATAAAAATATTTGGATCCATATACTGGGGTGTTTCGTTTAGACTCTTCTAATGCCAATCTATAATTAGCATTTCTTGCCTGCTCAAAACCTCCTGTTCTGTATTTTTGATTTAAAACATTAGAAATAGATGTAAAAAAACCAACATAATATTTTTTAATCCTCCATGAAGTACCACCAATTATATTTACCAAAAAATAATCTTCGAATTGTTCTTGTTTTAAAAGATTGTTTGCAACGTCTTGATCATAATCATTAAATGGCAAGTCGTCCTTGTCTTTATAAAAGTTAGATGTTCTAGCAAAGGGACTTATGCCACTATAGGCATTAGAAAAATAATTGGTAGTAATACCAAACCACCAAAAATCCGGATCTCGATATTCAAAACCTAATTGTGCAGCATTTTGCGGTCCTCCTGCAATTCGGTATCCTTTTAATGCTGATTTTCCAAAATCTCTTGTTCCTTGAAAATCTAAAAAGGCTTCACTGGTACTTGTTAAAATTAAATCTGGATTATTTATATACGTAAAATATCCTATACCAGTGGCTCCTTTAATTTTTATCGTGGGTGTAATTTGATATTCTGCTCCAAATTCACCACCTATGTATGATGTATCTATATTTGTTAGTAGCTCTTGCACAAACCCTGTATCGGATCCTGATATAGCTTGGGTAAAGAAAAAAGAAGTATTTGTTGCATCTTGTATTTGGGTATAATAACCAGTAATTCTGGCTTTTGCTTTTGGAGAACGAAAAATATAACTGGCATCTACAGATTGTATCTTTTCACTCTCCTGAGTCCTCCCAATCAAGTCTGAAACACTACTATTATTTTGTCTTGCATTGTTAAAAGTATTACGAATTGTAGGAGCTTTATTAGCATATATACCCTGTAGCTTTATAAAATTATGCCCATTAATAGTAAGGGTTGTACCTGCTTTTATTCCATAATTTGAAAAATTAATAGTTTCGCTTTTTCCAAAAGAAGCTTTTCCAGGAAAATAACCGTTTTCAAACAAACCGTTTCTTTGATACGTTGTTTGAGAAACAGTTCCTGCCAGAAAAAATGAAATCCTATTAAATGTAAATTGTCCTTGTGCAAAACCATCGATTTTAGAAGCCTCTATTTCATAATTATAATCATATCTATCTCCTACTCTTACAATACGATTAGGAGTACGCAAATCACTTTGTGCCCTATCTATTAATTGTGACCCTGTAAATCTTGTGCTAGAAAACGAAAAAACATCTATATCTAAAAAACCAGTGCCACCCAAAAGGTCTTTTATCTCAGCAAAATTTTCACTTTTTAAATTTTTATAATTAATGGCTGCATTTAGTGTAATATGAGGGTTTAGGATACTGTTTACTATTACATTACCTGTTATTTGGGTATCTGCAGTTTTATCTTCGTATACGGCATAAGTAGCGTTACTACCTTGTTTTGCATTTTGTTGGTTGGTTTGTATCAAACTCTCCCAATCTATCTGCCCATCATTTCTTAAATTTTGTTGGGCTAAAAACGCATTTTGATACTCTAGGGGTGTTGGATTAGGGTTTTGTAAAAAAGAACTTGGCAAATTGTCTGGATGCACGGGATTGGTATCTGCACTTCTACCTCCTCCAATATATGTTTGTTGCCCGTTAGTATCTAATACCAAATCACTACCACCAGTATCTATCCTGCTATTTACTATTTCTCCTTTTTGAAAGGCAATATTTGTATTTAACTGAGTATTTTCGGTGATATCCCAATAGTGATTTAATAAAATCACAGGTTCTTCTATTTTTCGCTCTCTGGAGTTTCTTATTTTTCCGTCCTGTACTCCCCAATTAGGATTGTATTGGTTGCCTTTAAGATCATAAACTTCTTTGGTGATTGCGGTAGATCTTCCTCTGCGATTTGGGGTATAAAAACCAGTAAAATTTATACTATGGCTTTTTCCTATTTGTTTTTCGATAGAGGCAAAAATCGAATTTGCATCATATAATGTTCCTTCTATAAATCCTTCTTTTCCGTATCTTCTGGACAAGGATAAGGAATAAGACCATCCTTTTAAAGTGGTTCCTGAATTGTAGGTTCCTATTACTCTGCCTTGATAACTACGATTGGACATTGCATAGGATATTTTGCCCCCTTTGCGATATTGCGATGCCCTCATAATAATATTAGATGTTCCTAAAAGATCTCCAAAAGCATATTCATTTTCTGAAATTCCTGGAGAGAATTCCTGATTACGTTGTACATCATTTAATCCTCCCCAGTTGCTCCATTGTGGTTTTCCAGAATCTAGTTTATTCATTTCGATTCCATTAATTAAAATTTTTCCGTTTTCATTTCCTAAACCTCTGGTACGAAAAAAGGTAGCACTAAAATCAAAAGCGGCAGCATTAAGAAATATGTCTCGTGTAGATTGAAGCAATGGTGCTATACTAACAAACGCATCATTATCCTCATCTAATTCTTCTTGAGTAAGACTAATTATTCCTATTTCCTTTTGATCCTGACTAAAATCATACTGTAAAGTGATTTTTTTAAGATCTAATATTTCTCCTTGATTAATAACAACAGGAAAACGTTTGGTTATAAAACCTTGCTTTGTTATTATAAGAATTTGCTCACCCAAGGGCAAATTCATCAAATTAAATTCTCCAAAACTATTTGTGTGGGTAGTAATGTTAGCATCTTTAATAGTTATAGTTACCTTCTTCAGGTTTTCTTCTGTAATTGCATCTATAATTTTTCCTTTTAGTTCTGTGTGTTGCCCATACATACTAACTGTACTATAAAACAAAACAAAAAGAATCTTTTTAAGGTCTAAAAAATGATAAGCCATCTCTATAATTTGTGTGTAACTAAAATGAATTGAGCTACTTGTTAATAAGTTACAAGTATAAAACATATTAGTTTCATTTTTTAACACTGAAATAATTAATCTTTGTATTTATTAATTTTTTAAAAGATCTTATGATATCAAGAAGTGTATTTACATCTGTTCTCCTATTAATAACATTGGTTGTTATTTCTCAAGAAAAAAAAAAATATAAAATTCATACTGTGGCATTTTATAACCTCGAAAATCTTTTTGATACAGAAGACGACCCTATTACTTTTGATGATGACAGAACGCCCAAGGGAAAAGATCATTGGACGAAAGAGGTATATACCCATAAAGTAAAAAATATGGCTAAAGTAATCTCTGAAATAGGAATAGATCTTACTAAAAATTCTCCCGCTATTATAGGTGTTGCTGAGGTTGAAAACAGAAAAGTATTAGAAGATCTTGCCAATGAAAACATCCTTAAAGTCAAGGATTACGGTATCGTACATTTTGATTCTCCCGATCGAAGAGGTATTGATGTGGCTCTGCTATATCAAAAAAAATTATTTAAAGTAAAAAGTTCTAAAAAACATACATTACTACTGTATGATCAGGATACGAATACCAGAATATATACCAGAGATCAACTATTAGTAAGTGGCTATCTGGATGGTGACCTGATTCATATTATTGTAAATCATTGGCCGTCCAGACGAGGCGGAGAATCCAGAAGTAGATATAAACGAGAAAAAGCAGCTACTCTAAATAAAAAAATTATAGATTCGTTATTTGCTATAGATCCATACGCTAAAATTATAACGATGGGAGATCTTAATGATAACCCGAACAACACAAGTGTTAAAAAGATATTGGATGCCAAATCCTCTAAAAAGGAGGTTGTTATAAAAGAATTATATAATCCTATGGCAAGATTGACTAAAAAAGGTATTGGTTCTCTTGCATGGCAGGATCGGTGGAGTTTATTTGACCAAATTATTGTTTCTAAAGCTCTTTTAGATAAAGAGTATTCCTCTTATCGATATTATAAAGCAGGAATATATAATGCAGCGTATTTAATTACACCCGATGGTAAATATAAAGGATATCCTTTTCGTAGTTTTTCTAACGGATCGTATACAAAGGGATATAGCGATCATTTTCCTGTATATATAACCTTGATTAAACAAAAAAAGTAATCCAAATAGCATACGTTCCTTATAAGATACTGAATCTTAAGTTGAAAAGGTTATCTAAAGGTTCTTGATTTTTGATTACAGCAAAATATCTAATAACCAAATGTTGTTCTCTGCTCTTTCTTTTTTTTACAATATCTATGAGATATGCTTGCAATGGGAAGTGGTACTTCGGTAAACTCAACAAAATTGTGTAAGTAGCAATTGTGGTTATTCATGAATTTCCACCAACTTTTTAGGTAAATCAGATAAGGTCATTTTTTTCAATTTGGATAATTGACCCTTGGCTATTCCATAAAACTTCAATACTTTGAAATAACTTATCTATATGATTTGTTCAATAATAACTAACGTGTTGTATAAAAGGTATTAAGACGACTGTTTATACCTTATTAAGCGTTTAGTTAATTGCTAAAGCCATATTTTCTAAAGGTCAAATTTATTCTTGGTTTTTTATATTTTGGATTTAGTGGGAGACTATGTTCATATCTTTCCTGACAATACTTTCCCATAATTATTAAGCTACCATTTTCTAACGTATGGGAAACTTCCACTTTGGTTTCTTTTTCTCTAAACTTAAATTCTCTTTCCTCACCCAAACTTATTGATGGAATGATTGATGTATCTCCAAAGGCAACATAATCGGAATGAAAATCTACTCCAGAGTTACCATCTGGATAAAATATTAGAACACACACTTCGAATTTTTGGTTTGTAAAATCTTCAATTCTTTTTCTTAGCTTTTTCAATGTATTAGTCCATCCCCTTATTGGTCCCCAATGTTGTTCAGGAAATATATTATCAACCAGAAGGTTTTGGTCTACAAACATAATTTTTTTGAAATTTACTTCGTACGTTATCTCACCTTCTGTTATAGGATTAAAGTTCGTTTTTTTAATAATATCATTTAATTCAAAAAATAGCTCATCAACATCTACTAATTCTAAAAAATTACTAAAGTATTCGACTTCACTGTTTAAAGGTAGTTTCATCTTAATTAGAAGTTTTCATTTTTTTTAATTTGCATTTATTGCTTGTTCAATTTTTTCTTAGCGCTTAAGATAACAATAACTGGCATTGATAAAAATTGTAAAAAATATATTTTTAAGGAGATAAAACATCCTACACTTTATATTCTAGTCCAGACTTAAAAAGGAAGGGCATAAAATAAATTACCGTTATCGTCCTAATCCTTTTGGGTGAAGTGAAACTTTGGTAGATAAGAGTAAGAAAGTACTAATAAGAAACCGTCGACTGTTTTTTATGGAATTGATATTAAACAAAAAAGATGACCATTTTGGTCATCTTTTTATTTACTTTTCTTAAGATCTTAAAATCCTAAAGTAATTGTTCCTGAACAAAGAGTATTTGAATATTGTTCAAAAGTAACTCCTTCTTCTAAAGTAACTTTTTCTGTTTCTCCGTTTGCAGTAAGATTTACGGTACCGTCTCCATTATTACATATAGAAATAGGGATTGTTAATACACTACATTCTCTACAATTTGCATTGCCATCATCATCTTTATTACATGCAGTAAACCCTAGGGCAAGGGTAAATACTGCTACATACATAAGTTTTTTCATAATTTGGGTTTTATAATAGATTTATGGCAACGAATATAGTAGAAACAATTCTTATTAACAAATAATTATGTTAAAAAAGTGTTTTTTGTCGTAAAAAAGTGTTTTTTGTCGATTTTTATATAAGTATATGATAAAAAAAATGACTTATATAAGTCATTTTTTTTATCATATACTATTCGCTAATTATTCACAATTAGAAAGCTCTACATATCTGTCAAAAGTTACGCCTGTATCTCGTAGCGTGATCTCTCCATTATTACTTTCTTGTATAAACGCATTTCCGTTTTCTCCTCTACAAATAAAAGTATCCTGTTCGCCATTTGTACACAACAAACAGATTTTTCCTGCAATAGTGCAATCTCCTAATAGCTCTAACTGGCCCAAATAAGATTTTATAAAATCTTTATCCTCTGTACAGCTATTATTTAAATAATCTTCTATTGCTGTTTTATATGCACTACAATTATCTGTAGAGCCATTTTCAGAATATTTTAATGCTGTTTCTCCTATGGTAGTTAGTCCTATAGAACAATCAAATTCATCATCATCATCACTACCACATGCAAAGAATCCCAGAGCAAGGACACAAATAGCAACATATCTAAGTTTTTTCATTTTGGGTACTTATTTTCGGTTAAGGAAACTCAAAAGTAGTAAAATTAACCGGATTATATAAATTACTAATATTTAGACAAGTATTATAAAGCTATATATGTAGTGCTTTACTACATAGCTTTTCTAAGACATAAAAAACACTTAATTTACTTCTTCGATATCTATAGGTTTACCTATATATGCTAAAAAACTATTTTCTTCTACTTCTTTTATCTCTTTACTAAAAGACGATATGATTTTAATCTTTTTATCTGCATCTTTTATAAATAAAGGAATAATATCTTTATCTTGATTAGTAAGATCTATAATGGTTTTGTAATGGTTTTTATCCTTTATTTTTATTTCTTGAATACTTGGATACCTTTCAGCAAGATCCATAAGTTTATAATAATCATCTGTATGTGAAAATAATCCTTCTTCGGGATTATTTTTTGGATTTTTCATTTCTTCAGATGTAATTAATCTAAAAGATCCAAACTCTCCAAATTGTTCTTTAAACTTATCTATTGCATATTTATTAATATCGCTATTTGCTGTAAGTGCCATTAAATATCCTACATCATTTAGCTCTATATTATCTTGTAACTGATCTCCATAAATATTGCCTTCTATAGCTTCTAAACCTAACTCTTTTGCTATGTTAATATTATTTTTATTGCTATCTACCAATACTACATGCCGATTGTTGGTTTTTAAATAGACGGCAATTAATCTAGATATTTTAGAAGCACCAACAATTAAAATTCCTTCAGATTTATTAAGAAAAACCCCTACCAATTTAGCAAAAATACGTGCTGTTGTAGCGTTAAGCAAAACTGTTCCTAAAACAACCATAAATACTAGTGGCGTAATATACTCTGCCCCCGTTACTCCCTCTTTATGTAATTTTAATCCAAATAAAGATGCGATCCCTGCTGCCACAATACCTCTGGGACCTACCCAACTTATAAAAAGCTTTTCATTTATTTTTAAACCAGAATGTATTGAACTAAGAAATACTCCTATTGGTCGAACTACAAAAACAATAATAATAAAAAGTAAAGCTGCTTGCCAATTGTATATTAATTCTAAATCTTCGATATTAATATTTGCAGATAATAGAATAAATAATATCGAAATTAAAAGAACGCTTAAAGATTCTTTAAAATACAAAATTTCATCTATATACGGAAGGTTAATATTTCCTAAAACCATACCCATAATGACTACGGATAATAATCCAGATTCATGTGCAAAGATATCCGATACCACAAAAACTCCTAACACTGTTGCCAAGGTTACCACATTAAGAAGATAATGAGGGATAATTTTCTTTTTTAATGAAAAAGCGAGTGCATGCGCAAAAGTAAAGCCAAAAGTAAAACCTACTATTACTATTTTTCCAAATTCTATTAAAGCTGTTGACGTAAACTCTTCACCCCCTCCTGCCTTAATAAATTCAAAAACCAAAACGGCTACAAGAGCACCAATAGGATCTATTAAAATCCCTTCCCATTTTAATACTGCCGATATATCTTTTTTAAGTGGAATATTTCTTAAAATAGGGGTTATAACTGTAGGCCCAGTAACTATGATTAAAGAAGAAAACAAAAAGGAAATAGACCAACTTAAACCAAAAATAAAATGAGCCGCAAGTCCTGCTCCAAAAAAAGTAATAATTACTGCAATTGTAATCAATTTTAAAATCACTGGGCCTACATTAAGAATTTCACTTCTTCTTAATGTAAGACCGCCTTCAAAAAGAATAATACTTATCGCTAAAGAAACAAAATAAAAGAGGCTTTCTCCAGGAAACAATCCTTCTTCGCCATTCCAAATAGGCTGTATTAATTTTGTGCCATCGTTTGTAAAAAAAGTAGCAAAAGGACCTACCAAAAGTCCTATCAAAATTAATGGCAAAATTGCAGGAATTTTAAATTTCCAAGCGACCCATTGTGCTAAAATTCCAAGTATAATTATTCCTGCCAGTTCCACCATAATTTGAGTTCATTAAAAAATATGCAGGAAATATCGTGATTTTTTAGAACATTACAGAAATTAGGATTACTTTAAAGTTTCAAAAATTAGGATTATATTCTGCAACTTTTAAAACCGTAAATAAAATAAGATTTTGAACGAATTATCAAATCGTAAATTTAATACTATCCTTATTGGTGTTGCTTTTTCTCCTAATCTGAAAAACAACATTTTTGAAGCAATGCGAATGGTAGATTTTTTTGATTCTAAGATGATCATTGTTCATGTTGGAGAGAAAACAGAAGAAAAAGAAGCTCGTATTAAAGAACTAATTTCTGGATTTTCTGAAGATGATGAAAAAGTGAGTGTAATCTGGAAACAAGGAAATCCAGTACATGTAATCATAAAAACTGCTAAAAAAAGAAATGTAGATTTAATTATGCTTGGTGCAATACCAAGAGAAGATTTTCTGAAATTTTATATTGGCTCGATCGCAAGAAAAATTACTCGAAATGCACATTGTTCTGTATTGTTACTTATAAAACCATCTGAAGATTTACGACCTTGTAATCATATTGTAGTAAATGGTCTTAAAGATAAGAAAACAAAACAAACTATTCTGGATTCTTTTGAAGTAGCACAAAATATAGGAGCACAAAAACTTACTATTGTAGAAGAAATTTCACCTCAAGAAGTTAAAATTGTAGTAGAAGATGATAAATCTCTACGTAAAGACACCCTAATCAAGGAACAACTTGCTAAAAAAGAAGATCTTAGGGTTCAACATATCCTAAATGATGTGCCAGAAGATCTAAAAGCCAAAATTTTAATAAAAACACAGTCCATTTTTGGAAAAAGAGGCTATTCGATAGGTCATTATGCCAAAGTAGTAGGAGCAGATTTATTAATCATGAACGCTCCTAACAGAACTACATTTTGGGATCGAATTTTTCTTCATGACCTAGAACATATTTTATCAGAATTACCCACAGATGTATTAATAATGAGATAAATGAAAGAGACAAATAAAAACACATCTGATTTTATTAAACAGTTACCAAAAAATATTTTTTCGGGATTTGTAGTTTCGTTAATTGCATTGCCTTTGGGTTTGGGATTGGCATTAGCTTCTGAAGCACCACCAATATCAGGAGTTATTGCAGCAATTGTTGGAGGCATTATTGCCAGTATTTTTGGAGGATCTAATGTTACTATAACGGGCCCTGGTAATGGATTAGTAGTGGTTTTACTAGGCGCAATTACTACACTTGCTAACGGAGATCTTTATCAAGGTTATATTTTTACTCTAGCTGCAATTATATGTTCTGGGGCACTTATGATTGTTATTGGTCAATTAAGACTTGGTACTCTTAGCGATTTTTTCCCTTCTTCTGCAATTCAAGGAATGTTAGCTGCAATTGGAATAAGTATTTTTGCAAAACAATTTCATGTAATGCTTTCTAATACAGGAATCAAAGGGGATACGATATCTCTATTATCTAATATCCCTGAAAGTGTTTTATTGTTATTTCAACCAGAATATAGCGCAATAGCAGCAATAGTAGGAGTTGCTAGTTTATTCATCATGTTTTTTTATGGTAAAATAAGAAATAAGTATTTTCAATTAGTGCCAGCACCTATGTGGATTGTTATTATAGCAGTTGGTTTGAGTTATTATTATGAGTTTTTTTCTAATCATCCATACCCAATAGATCAAAAACTTTTAGTACAAATACCAGATAGTGTTTTTTCTAATTTTCCTACTCCAGATTTTTCGTTAGTTTTTGATTCTAAATTTATAGGGGTAGTGATAGCAATTACTCTTATTTCTAGTATTGAATCTTTATTAAGTATTAAAGCAGTAGATAAGTTAGATTCTTTAAAAAGAAGATCTAATGTAAATAAAGATCTTACTGCATTAGGTATTGCATCTATTGCTAGTGGTTTTATTGGTGGCCTTAATGTAGTAACGGTAATTGCCCGTAGTTCTGTAAATGTTAATAATGGTGGTAGTAACAGGTCTTCTAATTTTTTTCACTCGGTTTTTCTAATACTTTTTTTGGTTTTATTTCAAGATCAACTTAGAAGAATTCCTCTTACTGCACTTGCAGCAATCTTAGTGTATACTGGTTATAAACTTGCTGCTCCAAGAAATCTTAAAGATGTCGCAAAAATCGGTAAAGAACAACTTATCATTTTTTTTGCTACAATAATAGCAACAATTACCACCAATTTAATTTCAGGGATTTTAATAGGGATTTTAACCTCGATTATTATACATTTTATACTTAATAAAAGTATTGTATTTTTTGTAAGAAATCTTTTTAAACCAAATGTCCTTATGTTTAAAGAAGAGGGCAGTGCTACTTATTTTGTAAGTGTAAAGAATTTTTCTAGTTTTTTAAACTATTCTTCCTTAAAAAAGAGATTAGATACCATACCTGAAAATCAGGATGCTATTATAGATTTTTCATTATGTGATTTCGTAGATTATACTGTACAAGAAAGCTTATTGGGATATCAGGAAACTTTTAAAAGAAAAGGAGGTTCTTTTGAGATTACTGGGCTAGATATTCATGGTACTGCATCAGAACACCCACTTGCAGTACGAAGTTTAATTCCTTTTTCTAGTGTATTTAAAAAAAGAGCTAAATCAAACCTTACCAAAAGGCAGGAAGATTTGCAAAGTATTGCAAACGATTATTCATGGAGCTATGATCCTAAAAAGGATACTGATATTTTAGGAATACAAAATTTTCTTTTTTTTAAAATTAAAAAAATCAATTATCTAAATAATTCCATTTATGATTCTGCATCTATTTTTAGAATTATGGACGTAGAATTTTCTGAAGGGGAATTTATTGCCAGAACTTTAATAAGAGCTACCGTTCTTACCATTCAACTTAAAAAGGAGTTCACAAAATTTTCTTTGGATAAAGAAGGGCTTTTAGAGTTTGTTTATAAATTTGCTGGTTTTAAAGACATATCTATAGATGGTCATCCAGATTTTTCTAAACGATTTTTTCTTTTAGGAGAAGACCCAGAAAAAATACGTCTTTATTTTACTGATGAACTAGTGTTGTTTTTTGAAAGTAATCCTTATTATCATATAGAGTGTAATGGTAATTCTTTATTATTAATGCGAAAAGAACGTTTGGCTAGTATTAAAGAAATTAAAGCCCTCTTAGATTATGGAAACCGATTAGAAAAAGTAATCGCTAGTATACAATGTGATCAATTATTGTTAAAAAGTACAAAAATTAAATCTTGATCCCTTCCTTTTTTTCTATTTTGCAAAGATTTTTAAGTATTTATATAATTAAAGCAACTAAAGTAGGTATAAATAAAATAGTATTTCGTCTATATCTTATAGAACAACATACCGCTTGATTTAAATATACCTACCTAAAAATATGGATATTTATATCCAAAAAACAGGAATCAATAACCTCAGAATAAGCTCATAAGGTAGGCTTCTGAAAATATATTTTGTTTTTGAGGCGAGCCCCAGAGAATTAAACTCCACAATGTGGATTAAAATAAATAGTGAAAAATGAATTTATACCCTATAAATGCAGGAAACTTTAAACTAGATGGAGGAGCCATGTTTGGCGTTGTTCCAAAAGTATTATGGAACAAAACAAATCCTGCAGATGCTAATAATCAAATTGATATTGCATCAAGATGTTTACTTATAGAGAATGGAGATAAGTTAGTACTTATCGATTCTGGAATGGGAGATAAACAATCTGAAAAATTTTTTAGCTATTATTCTCTTTGGGGAAACGATAGCATAGATGCTTCTTTACAAAAAAACGGGTTTCATAGAGATGATATCACCGATGTTTTTGTTACCCACCTTCATTTTGATCATTGTGGAGGAGTAGTACAACGAAACGCAAACAAAACTGGGTATGAATTAGCTTTTAAAAATGCTAAAATATGGAGTAATGAAGAACACTGGCAATGGGCAATAGAACCTAATGCTCGTGAAAAAGCATCTTTTTTGAAGGAAAATATTATGCCAATTCAAGAAAGCGGACATTTACATTTTATTTCCAGAACACACCAAACATTTCAAAAAAGTTCTGAATTAGGTTTTGGCGTACTATTTGCTAATGGACATACTGAAAAGCAAATGATTCCACATATTGAATATAAAGAAAAAACAATTGTTTTTATGGCAGATTTATTGCCTACCGCTGGTCATGTGCCACTACCATATGTAATGGGATATGATACCAGACCATTATTAACCCTAGATGAAAAAAAACTGTTTCTTGAAAAAGCAGCAACAAATGGTTGGTACTTGTTTCTGGAACACGATGCACATAATGAAATAATAACCGTACAACATACCGAAAAAGGGGTTCGCCTTAAAGAAGTTTTTACCAGTCATGAAATATTTAATTAAACAATACAATACAATGATTCCCAGATCTAATAAAATTATAGTAGCAATTGCCTCATCTTTACTTATCGCAAGCTGTGGAGTACCAACTGTTGTCTCTACTCCTATTGAAAACATAGATGCTATTCCGTTAAAAAATATTGACCTAACAGATAGTCAATTAAAAAATTGGGGATTCCTTGATTTAGTATCCGACACAATACCAGGGATGAGTATAAATAAAACCTATACAGATCTTATTAAAAACAGAAAAGGACAAACAATTATTGTTGGTGTTATAGATAGTGGTGTTGATATTGAGCATGAAGATCTTGATGGCGTAATTTGGACCAATCCAAAAGAGATTAAAGGAAACGGCAAAGACGATGATAATAATGGATACGTTGACGATGTTTATGGATGGAATTTTTTAGGAGATTCTGAAAATGAAAACTTGGAATTTGTAAGAATCGTTAAAAAACTGAAACCAAAATATGCAGGTAAAAATCTTGCATCAGTTGCAAAAACAGACCAAGAAGAATACCAAATGTATATCGAAGCTAAAGCTGAGTATGAAAAAAAATACCAAGAAGCTTCTGGACAAAAAATGCAATATGAGCAAATATTTCAACAATCTGAAATGTCCCATAAAGCAGTTACAGAGGTAATAGGAAAAGAAAATTATTCTCGTCAAGAACTCTTAAATATGGAAGCAAAAACTCCAGAAATGCAACAACATGTGGCTTTTTTAGCACAAATGTTTGGATTTATGGAGCCTGAAGATACCGTTCCTGATTTTATAAAAAACATTAAAGAAGGGGTAGAACATTTTACAGAGCAACTAAACTATAACTTAAATATTGATTTTGATGGTAGAAAAGCTGTTGGTGATGATGTAGATGATATTACAGATACAAAATATGGCAACAATAACGTTATGGGGCCAGACCCAAAGAAAAAAGGGATAAAACACGGTACGCATGTTGCTGGTATTATAGCAGCAGAAAGAAATAATGGAAAAGGAATGAATGGTGTGGCTCAAAATGTAAAAATAATGGCAATTAGAGCTGTTCCTAATGGAGACGAATATGACAAAGATATTGCCCTTGCATTACGATACGCAGTAGATAATGGAGCAAAAGTAATTAACACTAGTTTTGGTAAATACTATAGCACACACCCAGAGTGGGTTAGAGAAGCGATAACCTATGCTGCATCAAAAGATGTGCTAATAGTTAACGCAGCAGGAAATGAAAGTACAGATTTAGATCAAAAATCTGTTTACCCTAATGATCAACCCAATAATGGCCCAGAAATAGCAAATAACTTTATAACCATTGGTGCTTTAAATTATGCATATGGATCCAATCTGGTTGCTGATTTTTCTAACTATGGAAAAAATAATGTAGATGCATTTGCTCCTGGAGTTAAAATATGGGCAACAACACCAAACAACACATACGAATACTTGCAAGGAACCTCTATGGCCGCACCTGGTGTTGCTGGTGTTGCTGCATTAATTAGATCGTACTACCCAAAATTAAAAGCAGCACAAGTAAAACAAATCCTTATGGATAGTGGGTTACATACAAAAGCCTCTGTAGTTATCGGCGGAGAACAAACAAATGTAGGAAGTTTTTCTGGATTGTCTAAATCTGGCAAAATGGTAAACCTTTATAATGCCTTTATCATGGCAGACAAATTATCTAAATAATTACAGCATGTTAAAAAAAATTGTTTTTGTTTTTCTTGTTGGAATACTTTATGCCTCGGCACAAAATAATACCTCTTATTGGCAACAACAAGTAGATTATACCATGACCGTAGACATGGACGTTGAAAAATTTCAATATGAAGGAACTCAGGAATTAGTATATTCTAATAATTCTCCAGATACTTTATATCAAGTATTTTATCATTTATATTTTAATGCATTCCAACCAGGAAGTGAAATGGATGTTCGCTCTATTAACCTTCCTGATCCTGATCCAAGAGTAGGGAACAGAATAAGTAAGCTTACACCTCAAGAAATTGGATATTTAAAAGTTTCTTCTCTAAAACAAAATGGCAAATCTGTACTTTATAAAACTTCGGGTACAGTACTTGAAGTAGAATTAGATACTCCTATCGCTCCAGGCGAGAAAGTAAATTTTTCTATGAATTTTAATGGTCAAGTACCTATACAAATACGTCGTTCTGGTCGAAACAGTAAGGAAGATGTTGCTTTGTCTATGACACAGTGGTTTCCTAAAATGGCAGAATATGATTTTGAAGGTTGGCATGCAGATCCATATATAGCCAGAGAGTTTCATGGAGTATGGGGTAATTTTGATGTTACTATAACTATTGATAAAAATTATATTCTGGGAGGCACAGGATACTTACAAAATCCGCAAGAAATTGGATACGGATATGAAAAACCAGGTACCAAAGTAACTAAAAAAGGAAAAAAACTTTCTTGGCATTTTAAAGCACCAATGGTACATGATTTTGCATGGACTGCAGATCCTGATTATATACATGATATTTTAAAGGTTCCTAATGGTCCTACTCTTCACTTTTTATATAAAAATAATAAAGATATCATCGAAAATTGGAAAGATTTACAACCTAAAACAGCAGAATTAGTGCAATATTTTAGCGAAAATGTAGGTAAATATCCTTATGATCAATATTCTGTTTTACAAGGTGGTGATGGAGGTATGGAATATGCTATGTGTACTTTGATTACAGGAGAAAGAAGTTTTGAAAGTTTGGTTGGAGTAACTGCACATGAAATGGCACATTCTTGGTTTCAACAAATTTTAGCCACTAACGAGGCTAAGCACGAATGGATGGACGAAGGGTTTACAAGCTATATTTCTACTCTGGCTATGAACGAGGTGATGAAACAAAATAATCCTAATTCGTTAAGAGGAGTCTATAATGGATATTATCAACTGGCAATTTCGGGTATAGAGCAACCTCAAACTACGCAAGCAGATCATTATTCGCATAATGCTGCTTATGGAGCCTCTGCTTACTCTAAAGGAGCAGTTTTTCTTTCGCAATTAGGATATATTATAGGAGAAGATAATCTGGCAAAAACAATTAAAAGATATTTTAACGAGTGGAAATTTAAACACCCTACTCCTAACGACTTTAAAAGAGTTGCAGAAAAAGTATCAGGAATGCAGTTAGATTGGTATTTAACCCACTGGACACAAACAACAAATACAATAGATTACGGTATAAAAGAAGTAATAAGTACTACCAATAATAACACAAAAATTATTTTAGAACGAATAGGTTTAATCCCAATGCCTATAGATGTATATGTAGAATATAAAGATAGCACAATAGAATCATTTTATGTTCCTTTACGAATGATGCGAGCAGAAAAAGAGAATCCAATTCCATCTATGAAAAGAACTGTTTTATCAGATTGGCCTTGGACAAATCCTACCTATACCTTAGAGCTTTCTAAACCAAGATCTGAAATAAAAACAATTGAAATAGATATTACCCATACTATGGCAGATATAAACCCTAGTAATAATAGCTTTTCAGAATAAAATCAATATCCAAGAGGATATATTTATAGAATTTTATTCTATAAAATACCTCACAGATTTATATCT
Organism: uncultured Flavobacteriaceae bacterium; assembly: GCA_964353005.1. Lineage (GTDB taxonomy): Bacteria > Bacteroidota > Bacteroidia > Flavobacteriales > Flavobacteriaceae > Aquimarina. The sequence goes on from CAYGUC010000018.1 coordinate 70,740, forward strand.
TGTGAGGTATTTTTTATATTATCCTCGTAAATAATCCAATCGCTACAGCTAATGCCAATGAAGGCTACTTTTAGTAAAATAGAAAGGTTAAAAAGTAAAAAAGAAATAGATCTTTTATTTTCTGATGGAAAATCTATATCCAAATACCCTATTAGATTAGTATACAAAAAAATAGATTTTAACGAAAAAATAAAAATTAGAGCAGGAGTTTCTGTTAGTAAACGAAATTTCAAAAAAGCTGTAGATCGAAATTTTATAAAGCGTTTAATGCGTGAAAGTTATAGGAAAAATAAGTATATTGTAGCCAATACTACACACCAATTCATTTTTATGTTCTTGTATTCGGGTAAAGAAATACCCGAGTATTCTTTAATAGAAGCTAAAATAGAAGGAATTTTACAAAAATTTGTTACACAGGAAATAGATCAAAAATAATATCCATGAAAAAGAGAATTATCTACCCGGCAATAGCTATTACTATATTACTATCTACTGTAAGTTTTAAATCAGATTTTTTTGAAATTGCCAAGCAGATTGAGATTTTTACTACCATGTTTAAAGAATTAAACATGAATTATGTAGACGAAACAAACCCTGCAGAGTTAATGGATACAGCTATTAAAGCCATGTTAGATGATCTGGATCCTTATACAAAATATTGGAATGAACAAGATGTTGAAGCGTCAAAAATACGTAATGCTGGAGAATATACAGGAATAGGAGCTTCTGTAAAAACTATAAAAGATAAAATCGTTATTGTAGAACCTTATAAAAATTATCCTGCAGATAAAGCTGGTTTAAAGGCGGGAGATGAAATTATACAGATTGGAGACATTAGAGTAGCCGATTTTAAAGAAGATGCAGGAGAACTTCTTAAAGGGGCTAGTGGGACAAAGGTTGATATTACCTTTAAAAGACAAGGAGAAACAAAAACTACAATACTTACCAGAGAAGAAATAGAAGTAGATGCTGTTCCTTTCTATACATTACTAGAAGATAATGCAGGATATATTGTACTCTCTAAATTTAATAATAAAGCCTCGAGTGAAACCATAGATGCTTTAAAAGAATTAAAAGCTAAAGGTGCTAATAAAATTATTCTGGACTTAAGAGGAAATCCAGGAGGATTATTAAGCGAAGCTATAAATGTTACTAATATTTTTGTGCCTAAAGGAGAATTAATTACTACCACAAAATCGGTAGTAAAAAAATACAACAAAGAGTATTTTACAAATAGAGCTCCTATCGATACAGATATCCCTTTAGTAGTTTTAGTAAACGGAAGAAGTGCTTCTGCTAGTGAGATCGTAGCTGGTAGTATTCAGGATTTAGACAGAGGAGTTGTAATAGGTGCAAGAAGTTTTGGTAAAGGATTAGTGCAAAGACCAAAAAAATTAACTTATGGTACCCAATTAAAAATAACTATTTCTAGATATTATACTCCTAGTGGCAGATGTATACAAGCATTAGATTATTGGAATCGCGATAATAATAATAATGCTGTACGTATCAATGAACAAGATTTTAAAGCTTTTAAAACAAAAAACGGAAGAACAGTTTATGACGGCGGAGGAATACAACCTGATATTGAATTAGAAACATCAAAATTTAGTAATATAACTACTGCTTTACTAAGGTCAGATGCTATTTTTGAATATGGTACAAAATATTATTATTCTCATCAATTAAAATCCTCTGAAGATTTTAAATTTACGAATAGCGATTATGAGGATTTTAAAAAATTTGTAAAACAAAGTGATTTTAATTTTGAAACTGAAACTGAAAAATCCTTCAAAAAATCTTTAGAAATTGCTAAAAAAGAAAAGTTAGATAAAGATATTACTTCTAGCTATACTGCTCTTATTTCATCTATAAACACATCTAAACAAGCTGCTTTAGACACTTACAAAACCGAAATTGTTAATTTATTAACAGACGAAATTATTAAACGTTATTTTTATAGAGAAGGTCTTTATGATTATTATGTAAAAAATAATCCTGAAGTTGCTAAAAGTAAAGAGATACTTAGTAATAAAACTAAATATGAAGCAATTCTAAAATAATATTTTATTATTTTGATCAACAACCTCAGGTAATCCTAAAAAAAAATTAAACCTATAGAGATTAAAAAGTTTCAATTAGGCTTCAAGATTTTATCATAGCAATATGTGGGATTCCATCCTCTAGATACTCTTCTCCTAACTTTATAAAACCATGAGATTCATAAAATTTCTTTAAGTACTTTTGTGCAGATATTTTTATTTTTTTGGTTTTAAAATTGGTTTCGATAGCTTTAATACTAACCTTAATTAAATCGTGACCATATCCATATTTTCTTTCTTTTTCAGAAACTAATACTCTACCAAAACTTGCATTTTCATAATAATCCCCTGCATCAAATAATCGAGTGTATGCAACTATATCTTCATCCTTATATCCTATTACATGAATTGCTTTTTGGTCTTTATTATCTATATCCTGGTATACACAATCCTGTTCTACGACAAATATTTCAGCGCGTAAGCGCAAAATTTTATACAATTCTTTTATAGATAGTTCATCAAATCGCTTTACTTCAAACTTTATATCCATATATCTTTAATCTTGTACAATAATATCTTTATCATCCATATTTTCATATTCTGGTTGTAAAGTAACATGATTGATTTTAAACTTTTCTTGTAAAATGACTTCTATAGTATAAAGTATTTCTCCAAATTCAAAAATCGTAATGTTACTATTAAAATCAATATGCGCTTCTAGATGGGTTTCTTCTTCATTAAGTTGCCAAATATGCACATGATGCAAACTCTTAACTTTTGGTAATGCATTAACTATACTTACAATTTCCTTTATTTCTATATCCTCTGGTGTATATAACATAAGGATATTAAAAGATTTTTTAAAAAGATCAAACCCCACAATAATTAGATAAACAGCTATTATAAATGTTAATATACTATCTATCCAAAATATTTTATAAAATTTCATTAGCAACCCACCTAATAATACAGCTACAGATGCTAGTAAATCAGTTATAAGATGTAAATATGCAGATCGCATATTCATGTTTACTTTACTATCTTTTTTTAACAATAATACACTTAATCCATTACCAAAAATTGCTATTAACGAAAGTATAATTACAACACCCGTATCTATTTTTTGTGGAGTTTGAAATCGTTTTATAGCCTCGATTATAAGGATTATAGCTATTACAATTAATGAAAAAGCATTTATAAATGCTGCCATAATTTCTGCCCTTTTAAATCCAAAAGTTTTTTGGATAGATGCTTCTTTTTTGGAAAGTCGATTAGCAAAAAAACTAACTATTAAAGAAAGAACATCGCTAAAATTATGTAATGCATCTGATAATAGTGAGAGGCTACCAGAAATCAATCCACCAACCACTTGTGCAGCGGTTATACCAATATTTAATATAATAGAGAACAATAAACTACGCCCCGTAATTTTAGGTTTTAATTGTTGATTACGTGCGCTTTTTTTCGTCATATTTTAAATACTTGCAGGTATTTTATTAATTCTGTTTAAATGTCTTCCTCCTTCAAAATCAGCATCTAAAAAAGTTTTTACCATTTCTATCGCCTGTGGTAATGAAGTAAATCTAGCAGGAATACATATAATATTTGCATTGTTATGTAGCCTAGTTAATTCTGTAATTTCTTTTGTCCAACATAATCCTGCACGAACGTTAGTGTACTTATTAGCAGTCATAGCAACCCCATTTCCGCTTCCACAAATTAAAATTCCAAAATCTACAGTATTAGTATTCACATCCTTTGCAACAGGGTGAACAAAATCTGGGTAATCCACACTATTCTCTTCATTAGTACCATAATTTGTAACCTCTATACCTATAGATTCTAAATAGGATAGAATTTCAAATTTATATGCAGTTCCTGCGTGGTCATTTCCAATAGCTATTTTCATTTTCTTTTTTCAATTTTATGATTTAAACAAAGATAATTTAATCTAAAAAAGTAAACTCCAAAAAACCAATAATTTAACCCAGTATTACGGTAATGTTAATAACTAGGGTTCTTCTGTTAACACAGAGTGTGAATAAGTAGTTCTTAAAATAGAGGAAGTTTTTTTGGTAGTCTTAATATTTATTAGAATACAAGTATTGTAAGAACAAATCAAAATTATAACTCTACTTTTTTTAGAGAAGTTTTCAGGTGTTAATTTAACGTTATCAACTATGGTTTTACCGTAATTATATAAAGAATTTGATATGTTTATTAGCTATTAACAATTGTTAATTAAACTAATCTTTAACTAGATTATCAATCGATTAGATTATTAATATCCTGTTTATATGTTTGTGAAAATTCACTTTAACTTAAAAAGCAAATAAAATTTAAAAAAGATATACCGCTATTAACACTACATCATAATAATCATTAATAATTTTAAATTTAAAAAAAAGAAAAAGATATATATAATAAGTGTTTAAAACTATATTTAAAATAAGAGTATATAGTATGGGTTATACAATTCTTAAATGAGAATTAGTATTTAGATCTTTAATAATTTGTAGAACTTTGTTTTTATCTGTTTTATGAACTTTAAGATTAATACCTCCTAAAGCGTTTGAATAAAAAGGAAAAACGCCTATCATAGTTTCGTTCTCAAAGAAATAAGAAATCCCTTCTTGATCTAAAAGAAGTTTTAATATCGTATATTCAAATGGGTAAGTGTATGTAGCTATGGTAATAAAATCTCTCATTTTATTAAAGTAAACCCAGACTATACTAGGTTTACTTACAATATACAAAATATGTATAAAAATCTAACGGATAAGAAATTAAAATGAGAATAATAATTTAATCTCTCATTCAAATATATTTTCAAAATATACCTTGTGAACTTACTATAAGATTGGTAATTTGTATAAAACTAGTTGATTTGAGTAGCTTCTCTATCTGTTTTAATAGACTTATTTATTTCTGAATTTTCTATAGATTCCTTTTTATGATCTATAGTATTATTAATGTACAGTGAAAAAGAATATATACCCAAAAGAAATATGAGTATAAAGAGTAGTATTATCTTGTGTATTTTTTTGATTTTATGCATAAATTATTAAATACTAAACGAATAATATCTAATTCTAGTGTATTAAAATTAAGTAAATTTTAAGAAAAAATAAGTTGTTTAATTAAAAAAAATTAGCAGTTATAGATTTAATAGAATATATTTTTTGTAATAATTGGATAATTATTGAACAAAGAGATTAATAAAAGTTTAAACCCAAAATTATAAATGTTTAAAGATAAGCTGTACTTTTATCCTAAATAACTAGAATAGACATTAATGAAAAGAATGAGTAGAAGAAGAAAAAAGTCGCCTAAAATTGAAAATATTACCCAAGGAATACTTAAAATATTAAAATCAGAATCTGATAAAAGTTTTAATTACAAACAGATTTCAGCAAAATTTGGAGTAGATGATGCTAGTAGCAGAAATCAAATTATAAAAAAACTAACACAACTTGCAGCAAAAAAGCAAATTGAAGAGGTGGAAAGAGGTAAATTTAAAATTGTACCAAATACCGATACATATACTGGTATTTTAGAAATAACATCAAAAGGTACAGGATATGTAATTGTAGAAGATCTTGAAGAAGATGTTTTTATACCAAACAACAATTTGAATAAAGCACTACATGGAGATGAAGTTGAAGTATATATTTATCGTAGAAAAAGAAGAGGAAAAAGTGAAGGCGAAATATCTAAAATTATATCCCGTAAAAAGAGTGAATTTGTAGGAATAATAGAAATTCAAAAAAACTATGCATTTGTTAACATGCAGGATGGTAAGATGTATACTGATATTTTTGTTCCTAAAAATAAAATTGGAGAAGCAGAGGATGGAGATAAAGTATTAGTAAAACTTGAAGATTGGCCAGAAAAAGCAGATTCTCCCTTTGGAAAAGTAATAAAAGTACTAGGCAAACCAGGAGAACATAATACAGAAATTCATTCTATCTTAGCGCAGTATGGTTTACCGTATGAGTTTTCAAAAGAGGTAGAAGAATACGCAAATACATTAGATACTTCAATTCAGGAATCTGAAATTAAAAACCGTAGGGATATGCGAAAAACCCTTACGTTTACAATAGATCCAAAAGATGCAAAAGATTTTGATGATGCATTATCTTTCGAAATATTAGAAAATGGTAATTACGAAATAGGTATCCATATTGCAGATGTATCTCATTATCTTAAACCAGGTACCATATTAGATGACGAGGCTTATGAAAGAGCAACATCGGTATATTTAGTAGATAGAGTAGTACCTATGTTACCCGAGGTTTTATCTAATAATGCGTGCTCATTACGACCTAATGAAGAAAAATATACATTTTCTGCAGTATTTGAACTTAATAATAAAGCAGAAATTAAAAACCAATGGTTTGGTAGAACGGTAACATATTCTGATGCCAGATTTGCTTATGAAGAAGCACAGCATATTATAGAAACAAAAGAAACTGCAATACCAGCAGAAATTTCGATTACAGGCAAAACGTATAATGCAGATCAAAAAATAGCGGAAGGTATCCTTAAATTAGATGAATTAGCCAAAATTATGCGATCTAAACGAATGGGTGAAGGTGCCATTTCATTTGATAAGGTAGAAGTAAAATTTAATTTAAATGATAATAACGAACCAGTAGGAGTGTTTTTTAAGACTTCTAAGGACGCTAATAAACTTATTGAAGAGTTTATGTTGCTAGCTAATAAAAAGGTCGCAGAATTCATAGGAAAACAAAACCCAAAGAAAACTTTTATATATCGTGTTCACGATGAACCAAATGATGAAAAATTAGCAGCATTACAAAATATTATTGGTCGATTTGGATATAAATTAGATCTTAGAGATCGTAAAACAACCACAAAATCATTAAATAGTTTATTAAGTGATGTACAAGGTAAAAAAGAACAAAATCTAGTAGATACTTTAGCTATCAGAAGTATGAGTAAAGCAGAATATACTACTCATAATATAGGGCACTATGGTTTAGCATTTGATTACTATTCGCATTTTACATCCCCTATAAGAAGATATCCAGATGTTATGGCACATCGTTTGTTACAACATTATTTAGATAAAGGAAAATCTGTAGCAGAAGAAGAATACGAAGAGAGATGTAAACATAGTAGCAGTATGGAAAATCTGGCATCTAGTGCAGAGCGTGATTCTATAAAATACATGCAAATAAAATTCATGAAGGATCATGAGGACGAACAGTTTTTAGGTGTCATATCAGGAGTTACTGAATGGGGAGTTTATGTAGAAATTATCTCTAATAAATGCGAAGGTATGATTCGCTTAAAAGATATGACTGATGATCGTTATATTTTTGATCAAGACGAGTATGCTATTATTGGTGAACGAACAAAAAAATCATATCAATTAGGAGATGAAGTGTATGTAAAAGTAAAAAATGCAGATCTTGTAAAGAGGCATTTAGATTTTATTTTATTAGGAAGTAAAGGAGAAATAGAATAACTAAAAATTAGAATCGTTTATTTTAATCTAAAGAATTACTTAATTATAAAAATAAAGTTTAAATCTTAAAAAATAACGATGAAAAATATAATATTTCTTTTTGTGCTTTTTACAATAACCTTAGGACACGCTCAAAACGTTTTAATCAAAAATGTAAGTGATTTTAATGAGTTAAAAGTATTTGATAAAATAAAAGTAATTTTAATTCAAAGTGAAGAAAATAAAGTAGAAATTTCTGGTATTAAAAAAGAAAAAGTAAGCATTGTTAGTAAAGATCAGGTTTTAAAAATTAAAATGTCTATTAATAATACCTGGGATGAGAACAATACACAAGTTACTTTATTTTATAAAAAACTATCAAAAATAGATGTAAACGAAGGTGCTAATGTTACTGTAAATGGAATATTAAAAAATTATAGTTTAGATCTCAGAGCTCAAGAAGGTGCAGAAATAAAAGCAACCATAGAGGGAGATAAATTAATTGCAAGAGCTGTAACAGGTGGTCAATTAATTTTAAATGGAAAAGTAAAAGAACAAGAGATTATTGTTAATGCTGGTGGACAATTTATGTCTAAAGATCTTAAAACAGAAACTACACAAGTAAAAATAAGTGCAGGTGGAAAAGCTAATATAAATGCCAGTAAATACGTAAAAGCAAATACCAATGCGGGAGGAACCATAAAAATCTATGGAAACCCAAAAGAAATAGACTCTCAAAAGCTATTCGGAGGAAAAATTATTGAAGTTAATTAGTTAGTTTTTTAACTTTGTAATAAATACGTTTATAAATATATGTTTCAAGATGCTCATGCAGCTATACCATTAGGATTTTTATTGGCTTTTTTAATAGGTCCTGTTTTTTTTGTACTCTTAGAAACAGCTGCTATAAAAGGATTTAGAGCAGCTTTAGCTGTAGATTTTGGAGTTATTTTTGCAGATATAGTATTTATTTTTATTGCCTATTTTAGTACCAATCAGATTTTAGAAAAAATAAAAGACGATCCTGCATTATTTATTTTCGGAGGGGTATTATTAGCTACATATGGTGTTATTTCTTTTATTCAAGAAAGAAAAAATTATAACAAACTTAGAGATACTTCTGTAGAAGTAATTAATAAACATAACTACATAATGCTATTTATAAAAGGATTTCTGCTTAATTTTATAAATATAGGCGTTTTAGGATTTTGGCTAAGTATTATTATAGTTATTGGGCCACAATTAGATATGGATACTACTAGAATACTCTATTTTTTTGCTATGGTTTTGAGTACGTATCTATTTATTGATTTGTTTAAGATGTTGTTAGCAAAACGATTGAAGACGAAGCTAACTCCAAAAAGAATATATCTTATTAAAAGGGTTATTAGCATTATTATGGTAGTATTTGGTATATTTCTTATTCTAAAAGGTGTTCTTCCAGATACTATGGAGAAGCGAATACAAAACGAGATTGAAAAAATAACACCAGAATCCACATTTAAATAATACGATTTATAGTCTGATTTTACTGGAAAAGAAAATTAATATTTTTTTATTTCAGTGAAGAAGAAAAGTTTGTGCCAAACTCGATCTGGTATCAAGCTTTTATTCTGATACTTAGGCGAAAAAAGAATATTTTATTGCAGTAAAATCAAACTACAAATGGTATAAAAAATCCCATACAATATGTATGGGATTTTTTGAGGTGTCGAGCGGATTCGAACCGCTGTAGATGGTGTTGCAGACCACTGCCTAGCCGCTCGGCCACGACACCCAATTTTGGTTGGATGGCAAATGTAAAAAAATTTATCCTTACTTTTTAATGATTTTACATTAAAAGACGATTAAGAACGTATTAAATTATAAAATTATCTGTTTTTACTTTTTTTAATAGTTACCATTTCTACATTTCCACCAATAGGAGGGTTAATTTTAGAAACATCTACAGTTACTTTTTGTACTAATGGTATTTCTTTTAATATTCGTACCAAAATTCTTTCTGCAGCATGTTCTAATAATTTAGATCTAATAGCCATTTCTTCCTTTACAATACGATTAAGATGAACGTAATCAACAGTATCTGTTAATCGATCAGAAATAGCAGAGCTAGATAAATCAGCTATTACTTTTAAATCAATTCTATAATCAGATCCTATTTTTTTTTCTTCAATAAGGCATCCGTGATACGCATAAACCTTAATGTTTTTTAATTTTATTATTCCCACAAATTTTTTAACAAAGTTAAAAAGATTCTTTGTTAATAAAACAGGTATAAACCCCTTTTATGATAAATTTACAGTATTGTAAAAATATTATATAAAGATTTTGATACAAATAGTTAAGCAACATTAGAATTTGTAATTTTGTGTTTTATTTAGATTATAAATGTCAACAGAAAAAAAACCGCTTAATTTTATTGAGCACATTATCGAAGAAGACCTTTCAAATGGGATGAATAGAGAAGACTTACGTTTTCGTTTTCCTCCAGAACCTAATGGATACCTTCATATAGGTCATACTAAGGCAATAGGAATTAGTTTTGGACTTGGACTTAGGTACAATGCACCAGTTAATTTACGTTTTGATGATACCAATCCAGCAAAAGAAGAACAAGAGTATGTAGATGCTATTAAAGAGGATATCACATGGTTGGGGTATCAATGGGATCAAGAATGCTATTCTTCAGATTATTTTCAGCAATTATACGATTGGACCGTTCAATTAATTAAAGATGGAAAAGCTTATGTAGATTCTCAATCTGCAGAAACCATTGCAGAACAAAAAGGGACTACCAGAGAGCCTGGTATTAATAGCCCGTTTAGAAATAGATCTGTCGAGGAAAATCTGGATCTTTTTAATAAAATGAAAGAAGGTAAATTTAATGAAGGAGAACATGTAGTAAGGGCTAAGATTGATATGGAGGATCCTAATATGTTAATGCGGGATCCTTTAATGTATAGAATTTTAAAAAAAGAGCATCACAGGACTGGAAATGAATGGTGTATATATCCTATGTATGATTGGACTCACGGAGAAAGTGATTATATCGAAAGCGTTTCACACTCGTTATGTTCTCTAGAGTTTAAGCCTCATAGAAAATTATATGATTGGTTTTTGGATCAAGTATACAACGATAATATTAGACCAAAACAAAGAGAATTTGCACGTCTAAATTTAAGCTATACAATCATGAGTAAGCGTAAATTACTTAGATTGGTAGAAGAGGGGATAGTATCCGGATGGGATGACCCTAGAATGCCCACTATTTCTGCGCTAAGAAGAAGAGGGTATACTCCTGCATCCATTCGTAAATTTGTAGATACAGTAGGAGTAGCGAGACGAGAAAATGTTATTGATGTATCTTTATTAGAATTCTGTGTACGAGAGGATCTTAATAAAACAGCCCCTAGAGTTATGGCTGTTCTAGATCCTGTTAAGCTAGTAATAACTAATTATCCTGTTGGAGAAGAAGAGTGGTTAGAAGCCGAAAATAATCCTGAGGATGATACTGCAGGATATAGACAAATACCTTTTTCAGGTGAATTATATATTGAAAGAGAAGATTTTAAAGAAGAAGCAGGACAAAAATTCTTTAGATTAACAATAGGGAAAGAAGTGCGACTTAAAAATGCATATCTTATTAAAGGAGAAAATGTAATTAAGGATAGTAAAGGTAATATTACTGAAATTCATTGTACTTATGATCCTAAAAGTAGATCGGGTAGTGGTACCGAAGAGTCAAAACGTAATGTAAAAGGAACTCTACACTGGGTATCTATAGCACATGCTATACCAGCCGAAGTAAGAATTTACGATAGATTATTTAATGATGAATCTCCCGATGGTCATAAGGATAAAGATTTTATGCAATTTTTAAATTCAAACTCATTAAAAGTTATTACTGGTTATGTAGAACCTAGTTTAAAAAATGCCAAACCATTAGATCAATTTCAGTTTCAAAGGTTAGGTTATTTTAATGTAGATACCGATAGTAGTAAAAATACTTTAGTTTTTAATAAAACTGTTGGTTTGCGAGATACTTGGGCAAAAGTAAAACCTGCAACACAATCAAATAGCCAAACTAAAGTACAAAATACGCAAAATAACATACCTTCTGTAGAAGAAATAAAAAGAGGAGGTAAGAAGTATACAAATTTACCAGAAGACAAAAGAGAGGCTCTTAAAATCAAAATTCAAGAAGCTGCAAAAACGGTAGAAATAGAAGAATTGATACCACTGTATGAAACTGCTGTAAAAAAAGCAGGAACTCGTATTGCTACAATGATTGCACTTGGTATAGTATTAGAAACAAAAAAAATACAACCAGACCAATTAGCAAAAGATTTTATCGAAAAAGCTTTAGAAGATAAAAATGAATTATTACAATTAGAAGCTAAATTTTTAGCTTCTAAATATAAATTGTAAAAAAATATCGAGCAGAATTGAATACTTTATTTTTCAATTCTGCTCGATAATATAATATTATAATCTATTAGTTATCAGCAATATGCTCATCTAATGGAATTTCAATATCTGTTCTAAAATCTGGAAATAATTTCTTAGTTTCAGGATCATCAATAAGCTTATTAGACTCTACAAAATACCATTGGGATCTCTTTTTATTATAAAAACCAAATAGCGAACTTTTAAGAGTCACTTGCCTTCCGCTAAAGTCCATTTTTATGGTATTTTTTACTAAGCAACGATATTCTTTACCTTCTTTTTTAATTTCAGATACTTCATCTATTTCAGAACTAATAATTTTTATTTTTTGAGCATCCATAGTCCTGAATATTTCATTCATCGCTTCCATCAGTTGCTTTTCTCCATATGCTTCATAAACTTCAGGATGTGTATATTTAAGTATTGTGCTTAAATTTCTATCAATAGAAGCTTGAGAAGTTGCTTTCGCATCTCTTAATGCAAATTCTTTTAATGTACTCTCATTTTGAGAATATATGCTTCCATGAATTAAAAGTAAAGCTAAAATTAAATTTTTCATTGGGACTTTTTTTACAAATATAAGAATTTTTAAACTATAAGAATTTCTTATAGATTTTTATAAATAATTAGTTTTTCTTATTAAAAAACGATTAATATAATGCGTTTTAAAAGGATTAAAAAAATAGGTAATGTGATATTATATTATTTATTTAAAACACTAAGAAAACGCATTATATTAGTTTTTCTTATTAAAAATATAAATTTATTAGTTTTTTGTTGAAAAAATAAAAAATTAGAAGTTCAATCAAAATATTTGATTGGTATATTTATAAATCTATTTTTTCTCTTCAGAATTTTTACCAATTCCTTTTTTTGCATTTTGTTTTTTCATTTCTTCACCTATTTGATTAGAGGCTGTAAAAGATGCAATCATATTGTTTAACATATCACTACCAGCTTGAGGAGAGTTTGGTAATAATATTAAATTACTATTAACATGTTCCCCTATAGATTGTAATGTATCATAATGTTGTGTAACGACGATAAGGGCAGAGGCTTCTTGCGAATTAATTCCTACATTATTTAAAACATCAACACTTTCTTCTAAACCTCTAGCGATTTCTCTACGTTGATCTGCAATACCTTGACCTTGTAATCTTTTGCTTTCAGCTTCAGCTCGAGCTTTTGCAACTATTTTAATTCTTTCAGCTTCAGCTTCATATTCAGCTGCAACTTTTTCACGTTCGGCAGCATTAATACGATTCATAGCTTCTTTAACCTGTGCATCAGGATCTATATCGGTTACCAACGTTTTTATAATGTCATAACCATAGTTTATCATAGCTTCGTTAAGTTCTTGTTTTACAGCAATAGCTACATCATCTTTACGTTCAAAAACATCATCTAGTTTCATTTTTGGTACTTCTGCTCTAACAACATCAAAAACATAAGAGGTAATTTGATCGTGTGGATTTTCTAATTTATAAAAAGCATCATATACTTTTTCTTTGATTACCTGAAATTGAACAGATATTTTAAGACGTACAAAAACATCATCTTTAGTTTTGGTCTCTACTAAAACATCTAATTGTTGAATTTTTAAGTTAATACGACCTGCAATACGATCAAAAACTGGAATTTTAAAATGTAAACCTGAATTACGAATACTCAAAAACTTACCAAATCGTTCTACAATTGCAGAAGTTTGTTGTTTTACGGTAAATATCCCTGAAAATAGAATAATAAAACCGAAGATTAGTATTGGAATAAAATAGAAACTCATTTTTTATAGATTATAAAGTTAAAAGTGTATTTATGAATCAATGTACTAATAATTTGTAAATGAATGTCCTTAATTTAGAAATTGTTAGCATAGTAATATTTGCATTTTAATCCACATTGTGGAGTTTAATTATCTTAGGTTAGTCCCTAAAACAAAATGTATTTTAGAAAATCTACTTAGCAAACTTGCTGCAAGCACGTGGATTAAAAAACGCTTCTATTTGTAATTTAAAATAGAAGCGCTTTTTTGAAGTTAGAAATATATTTTAATTAATTTTTATAGCGTTTACTATTCTTTTTATAGTTTCGTCTTTACCTATTATAGATGCAATTTGAAATAAATCTGGGCCTTGTAACGAACCTACTAAGGCTATACGCAATGGCATCATAATTTTACCAAAACTTATTTCTTTACCTATAATCCATCCTTTTACAATAGAGGAAACGTGACTCTCAGAAAAATCATTGATATCACTTAGTATCCTAGTTAGTTCATGCATTAAAATTGCAGTATCTTCTTTCCATGCCTTTTTGATGGCTTTTTCTTCATATTCACTTGGCGAGACAAAATAAAATTCACTTAGTTCCCATAAATCTTTTACAAAAACTGCACGTTCTTTTACTGTGGTAACGATATTTTGAATATCTAAAGAGGTAGAGATATTTTTTTCTTTTAATATTTTTTTAAATTGTTCTGTTAGAATTTTATTGTCAGAATTTTGTAAATGTTGTTGTTGAAACCATTTTGTTTTTTCAGGATCAAACTTAGCTCCAGCTTTATTAACACGTTTTAGATCAAACTCTTCTATTAATTCTTCTAGAGAAAATAGTTCTTGTTCTGTACCAGGATTCCATCCTAAAAAAGCAAGCATGTTAACTACTGCCTCTGGCAAGTAACCATCTTCTTTATATCCAGAAGCAGTTTCATTGGTTTTTGGATCTATCCATTGCAAAGGAAATACAGGAAAACCCATTTTATCACCATCGCGTTTACTTAATTTTCCTTTACCAACAGGTTTTAAAATTAATGGCAAATGTGCAAAAATTGGAACATCCCAACCTAATGCACGGTATAATAAAACATGTAAAGCTAAAGACGGTAACCATTCTTCACCTCTAATAACATGAGTTATTTTCATTAAGTGATCGTCTACAATATTTGCTAGGTGATAGGTTGGCATACCATCACTCTTAAATAATATTTTATCGTCAAGAATATTTGTATCTATTTTTATATCACCTCTAATTTCATCGTTAAGATGTAAAATTTCATCCTTAGGGGATTTAAATCTAATAACATAATTATCTCCAGAATTAATTTTTTCTAATACTTCACCTTCAGATAGGGATAAAGAATTGACTAGCTTTTCTCTATTATGCCAGTTATAGATAAATGTTTTTCCCTTTTCTTCATGGTCTTTTCTGTGTGCATCTAAGCTTTCTGTAGTATCAAATGCATAATAAGCAAATCCATTTTTTATTAAGAGATCTGCATATTGTTTGTATATTTCTTTACGTTCACTTTGTCGATATGGACCATATTCTCCTTCTTTTCCTGGTCCTTCATCAAAAGGAATACCACACCATTCTAAAGCATTTTTAATATAGTCTTCTGCTCCTGAAACATATCTATTTTGATCGGTATCTTCTATTCTAAGAACAAAAGTTCCTTTATTTTTTTTTGCAAAAAGATAATTAAATAAAGCAGTTCTTACGCCTCCTATGTGTAAGGGACCGGTAGGACTTGGTGCAAATCGTACCCTAATGTCTTTTGTCATGTTAATGTTTTTTAAACTCTTAAAAAAGTCTTACAAATAAACTACAAAGATACAACCTTATGTAGGTAGCTAAAAATGATTTCATAAGATTACTATTAATTTTTAAGTAAAGTTTAATTTCTCATAAACGTTTTAATTAGATTTATTTTTTCACGTGAAACATATTCGTTTAGAATCATAAATAGATAGGAGTTAGGTATAAAATTTTAGAACTTATCTTTTATATTTTTAAGATTATAATTTTTTATAAATTATAATATATAAATATAGAATGGGCGTATACTATATGGTTAGAAAATTAAAAATTTCTTATAGACAAAGGAGAAGAAGAATCTAGATGGATAGATTAGATAATCACAGGTATTTTAAAAACAGGTATAACGACTTATTTTCTAGAGGATTGAATTATCATAAATATAACAATTCTATTAAAAATAAAATTGTAGATTTAGAAGTTAATGAAAAATGAAAGCTTTACCATATGGAGAATTTCCAATTCATAAAAAATAAGTTAGAAGAATTTATAAAAAAGTATTACGTAAATGAGCTTATAAAAGGAGTAATACTTTTTTTTGCGATAGGTGTATTGTATTTTTTACTAACCTTATTAATTGAAAATTTTTTGTGGCTTAGTAAGATCGGAAGAACTATATTATTTTGGTTATTTATTATAGTAGAACTTACTTTGTTTATAAAATTAATACTAGTACCAATCGCAAAACTCTTTAAGCTTGCGCACGGAATAGACTACGAAAAAGCATCCAATATAATTGGTAATCATTTTCCTGAGGTAAATGATAAGCTTTTAAATTTATTACAATTAAGTAAAAGTACAATTTCATCTTCTTTATTATTAGCAGGCATCGAGCAAAAATCAAGTCAATTAAAGCCTATTCCTTTTAAATTAGCTATTAACTTAAAGAAAAATAGTAAATATTTAAAATATGCAGCAATTCCTTTAGTACTATTTTTGGTATTATTCATTTTTAATAAAACAAGCTGGATTTCAGATAGTTATAAAAGAGTAGTTAATTATGAAGTTGCATATGAACCACCAGCTCCTTTTAAGTTTTTTATTACTAACTCTACTCTAAATGTATTTGAAAACACAGATTTTGTGCTTAAAATAAAAACAACAGGCGATGTAATTCCTGACAATGCAGCTATAAAATATAATAACGAAGTTTACTTTTTAAAAAATGTAGGACCAGGAGAGTTTGAGTACACTTTTATACAACTCAAAGAACCTTTAGAATTTGTAATTAGTGCTAATAATATTAATTCTATTTCTTATAATTTATCAGTGGTTCCCATTCCTGCATTGTTGAATTTTGAGATGAAATTGGATTACCCAACATATACAAAGAAAACAGATGAAATTTTAAAAAGTTCAGGAAATGCAACAATTCCAGAAGGTACAAAAGTTAGCTGGGTGGTGTATACAAGAAATACAGATGTAGTTGAACTTAAAACAAAAGACTCTGTAATATCAATGCACAAGAATAAAATGAATTTTTTATATGAAAAGAATATTTATAAAAGTTGGGATTATGAGATTACAACATCGAATAAAAATGTGAAAAATTATGAAAACTTATCTTTTAATCTTAATGTAATAAAAGATCAATACCCAGAATTAAACTTGAAATCTGAAAAAGATTCTACAGATAATCAAACATTATATTTTTATGGAAAAGTAAGTGATGATTATGGTTTAACCAAGCTTAGGATAGTATATTATGACTCCGATAATGCCGAAGATGTTAAATTAAAAAACATAAAGATTAACAAAACAGAATTTGATGAATTTATTTATGCTTTCCCAGCAGATATAAATCTTGTTGAAGGTGTAAATTATGAATTCTATTTTGAGGTTTTTGATAATGATATTATTCATAATTACAAAAGCACCAAAAGTTCAATTTTTAATTTTAGGCAGCTTACAAAAGATGAAAAAGAAAAAGTTTTGTTACAAAAACAAAGTGATGCAATTTCTGGTTTAAATAAGTCATTAGATAAATTTAAAGAACAAGAAGAAGAATTAAAAAGTTTAAGTAAAATTCAAAAAGAGAAAAAAAGATTAGATTTTAATGATAAGAAAAAGTTGGAGGATTTCTTGAATAGGCAGAAACAGCAAGAAAAAATGATGCAGGATTTTTCAAAAAAACTAAAGGAAAACCTAGAACAGTTTGATAAAAAAGAAGAGGAAGAACCTTTTAAAGATGCTCTAAAAGAAAGATTAGAAAGGAATGAAGAAAAGCTTAAAAAGAACGAAAAGCTTTTAGAAGAAATCGAACGCCTTTCTGAAAAAATACAAAAAGAAGAATTAACAAAAAAACTAGAAGAGTTAGGTAAGGAAAATAAAAACCTAAAAAAGAATTTAGAGCAACTTCTCGAACTTACAAAACGATATTATGTTGCAGAAAAGCATGAGAAATTAGTGAAGGAATTAGAGGATTTATCTAAAAAACAAGAAGAACTTTCTGAGAAAAATGAGGAGGAGAACACTGAAAAAAAACAAGATGAGTTAAATAAAGAGTTCGAGAACTTTCAAAAAGAAATGGAAGAGTTGCGGAAAGAAAATGAGGATTTAAAAAAGCCAATGGACTTGGATCAAAAGAAAGAAGATGAAAACGAAATAAAAAAGGAGCAAGAAAAAGCAAGTGAAAACTTAAAAAAAGAAAATAAATCAGAAGCTAAAAAGAATCAAAAAAGTGCTGCTCAAAAAATGAAGCAAATGAGTAAGGGTATGATGATGCAAATGCAAATGAGTGGAGCAGAACAACAACAAGAAGATATGGAAATGCTAAGACAAATTTTGGATAACTTAGTAGATTTTTCTATTAGTCAAGAAGATTTAATGAAAGATTTTAAAGGGATAGATATGAATAATCCTAGCTATTCTTCTAAACTTAAAAAGCAAAGTGTGCTAAGAGAAAATTTTATTCATTTAGATGATAGTCTATATACTCTAGCTCTACGTACTCCTCAGATTACAGAATTGGTAACAAAAAAACTGACAGATATAGAGTTTAATATTGATAAATCTTTAGAACGACTTGCAGAAAATCAAATAGTGCAAGGATCCGCTAATCAACAATACACAATTACAGGCTCTAATGATTTGGCTTATCTTTTAAGCAGAACACTAGATCAGATGCAAAGTAGTATGTCTGCATCTGGTAGTAAAGGTAAAAGTGGGTCTAATGAAATGCAATTACCAGATATTATAAAAAAGCAAGAAGAGCTTAATGAGCAAATGAAAGAAGGGTCTAAGAAAGGAGAAAAACAAGGAGAAAAAGAAGGACAGAAAAATAAAGGAAATGGTAAGGAAGGTGACCAAAAAGGAAATAAAAAAAATGGTAAGCAAAAGGGGGGAGAAGGGAGCAATGAAGAGGGAGAGTCTGAACAACAAAAAGAAGATTTAAATGGGCAGTTATATGAAATATATAAAGAGCAGCAACAATTGCGAAATGCATTGCAAGACAAAATAAATAAAGAAGGAAAAGGAAACTCTGCAGGAAGTGGTTTATTAAAAAAAATGGAGCAAGTAGAACAAGAGCTTTTAGAAAAAGGTTTTAACAAACAAACATTAGGTAAAATGTTAGATTTAAAACACGAACTTCTTAAACTAGAAGATGCTACTTTAGAGCAAGGCGAAGAAGAAAAAAGAGAAAGTAAATCCAATCAAATAGAATACAATAATCAAAATTCATTACAATTAGAGAAAGCAAAACAATATTTTAATACTACAGAGATATTAAACAGACAAGTATTACCTTTGCGGCAAAATTACAAACAAAAAGTACAAAAGTATTTTAAGAAAGAGAATGATTAATTTTTATTACGAGACAGATATAGAATTTAATAACGAAGATTTTTTAGTAAAATGGATACGTTCTGTTATTATATCTGAAGAGAAAACAGAAGGAGAAATAAGTTTTATCCTCTGTGATGATAAGTATTTATTAAAAATAAATCAAGACTTTTTAAACCATGATACTTACACAGATATTATAAGTTTTGACAACAGTTTAGGCAATCAATTAAATGGAGACATTTTTATTTCTGTAGAAAGAGTTAAAGAAAACGCTGTTGAGTTTAATGTTAAGGAAGAAGAAGAAATGCGAAGAGTTATAATACATGGTATATTGCATTTTTGTGGTTATAAAGACAAGAGCACAGAAGAAGAAAAACTCATGAGAAGTAAAGAGGATGAAAAATTATTAATGTTCCACGTGGAACATTAATAAATATTTTTTGTTATAAAATACATATTTGTTCCACGTGGAACAAATATGTATCATCAGTAAACGATGTTCCACGTGGAACAAATATGTATAAATTATGTTTGATAGAGAGTATGATGTAATAGTGGTTGGTGCAGGACATGCAGGAAGTGAGGCTGCAGCTGCAGCTGCAAATTTAGGGTGTAGCACATTGTTGATTACTATGAATTTGCAAAACATCGCACAGATGAGTTGTAATCCTGCAATGGGAGGTATAGCAAAAGGGCAAATAGTTCGAGAGATTGATGCGCTTGGTGGGTATAGCGGGATCATAAGTGATCGCACTGCTATACAATTTAAAATGTTGAATAAATCTAAAGGACCTGCAATGTGGAGTCCAAGAGTTCAAAGCGATCGAATGCGTTTTGCTGAAGAATGGAGGATAATGCTAGAGCAAACACCAAATTTAGATTTTTATCAGGATATGGTAAGCGGTCTATTAGAAGAAAATGGAAAGATAAAAGGAGTGCGTACATCGCTCGGAATTGAAATAAAAGGAAAGACTGTAGTGCTTACTAATGGAACTTTTTTAAATGGTTTGATACATATAGGAGAAAAACAATTTGGAGGAGGTAGAGCAGGGGAAAGAGCAGCTACAGGAATAACAGAACAATTAATTGGTTTTGGTTTTGATAGTGGTAGAATGAAAACAGGAACACCTCCAAGAGTAGATGGTAGATCTTTAGATTATTCTAAAATGGTAGAGCAACCAGGAGATGAACAACCAGAAAAATTTAGTTATTCAGATCTAACAAAACCGTTAAAAGAACAAAGGTCTTGTCATATGACATATACATCTCTTGAGGTACATGAATTACTTAAAGAAGGGTTTGATCGTTCTCCTATGTTTAATGGTCGAATTAAAAGTATCGGACCAAGATATTGCCCGTCTATAGAAGATAAAATTAATCGTTTTGCAGATAAAGAAAGACACCAACTTTTTGTAGAACCTGAAGGATGGAATACGGTGGAGGTTTATGTAAATGGATTTTCAACATCGTTGCCAGAAGATGTTCAATTTAAAGCATTAAAATCTGTTGTAGGTTTTGAAAACGTAAAATTTTTTAGACCAGGGTATGCAATAGAATATGATTATTTTCCACCAACGCAATTAACACATACTTTAGAAACTAAATTAATTTCAGGTTTGTTTTTTGCAGGACAAATTAATGGAACAACAGGTTATGAAGAAGCAGCATCTCAAGGATTGATGGCTGGAATAAATGCAGCTTTAAAAGTAAAAGAAAAAGAATCTTTTATTCTTAAAAGGAGCGAAGCGTATATAGGTGTGTTAATTGATGATTTAATTACAAAAGGAACAGAAGAGCCCTATCGTATGTTTACATCTCGAGCAGAATACAGAACATTGCTTAGACAAGATAATGCAGATTTTAGATTAACCCCAAAATCTCATGAGATAGGTTTAGCTTCTGATGCTCGAATGAAGAGAATGGAAGAAAAAGAAGCAAAGGCAAAAGCTTTTGTACAATTTTTTAAAGATACCAGTGTTTCTCCAGAAGAAGCAAATCCTATTTTGGAAGAAAAAAAATCTAGCCCAATTAATCAAAGTGGTAAAATGTTTAAATTATTTTCTCGTCCGCAAATCACATTAGAAGATATTAAACATTTTACTAAAGTAGAGGAATATATAAAAGAAAATAATCTCGATAAAGAAGTTTTAGAGCAAACAGAAATTCAGGTTAAATATTCTGGATATATCGAGAAAGAAAAAAATAATGCCGATAAATTAAACAGGTTAGAAAATTTAAAGATCCCAAAGAATTTTGATTATTCTAAACTAAAATCTCTTTCTTTTGAAGCTAGAGAAAAAATGACTAAAATAAAACCAGCAACAGTTTCTCAAGCATCACGAATTAGTGGAGTATCACCAAGTGATATTTCAGTTCTTTTGGTGTATATGGGTAGATAAGATAATGGAGTATGTAATTATAAAAGAATCGAAAACACTATTAATGAAAATAGTTGCTTTTATAGCAATTGTAGTTTATTCCTTTATATCTTATTTAGTCATTGAGTTTTCAATTCTTTTAAGTGTTTTTAGTTTTTTTATAGGCATTTGTTTAGTAGGTTTTTCTAAAGCACATAAAATAACGAGAGATTTTAATAACGAGATACTTTATATTTTTTATGGAAAGATTATTTGGAAATCTAAATTTTATATAGACTATCCAGATTATATTTCTGTTTTTCATGCTTCGTTTGTTCAACGATGTGAAGATGATGGTACAGAAAATAAATTTAAGAAATGGGTAATACGGTTTTTTAAAGGTAATACACATTGTACCGTTTTAGAAGAAGATAATTATAATAACGTTTTAAAAACAGCTAATGATTTGGGTGTTCTTTTAAAAGTAGAAGTTTATGATAGATCTAAAGAATAGTTCCACGTGGAACATTTTTTATTTATACTATATAATAAATGTTTTAGTTTGTTTACATAAAAAACAATAGCAGTGATGAAAAAATATTTTATTTTACTTTTAGTGAATTTCTTGTATTTTTCTTGCATAACCACACATAAGGTAAAGCAGATTGATAATTTTAGAATAGAAACAGAAAATGTATTTAATGAAGAGTCTTTTGTTTTTAAACCACCAATGCTTCCAGAAGAAGCAAAACGATCTCTTAGAAAACAATTTGGCTTAAAGGAAGATCAAAACTTAAAAGATTTTAATACAATTTTGTTTAAAGATTTAGACATCGAGTTTAATGTTAAAATAAGTTTTAGTGTTGATAGATCAGAATCTATAGATTTAGTATCCTATGCTATTAATAAAGAAGATTACGAAAATAATATAGGAAAACCAGAAACTTTTGTGAAAATTATTGTTGTAGATCCAAATGGAGATAATTGTCTTTCTATGAAATCTTTGTTTTATAATAAAACCCGTTCGTTTTTGATTCATGTTAAAAACAATATAACAAGAGAACCTTTATTTTAATTTTTTTGAATTACATATGAATAAACAAAATGATTTAAATTTTTTTATCGAGTGTAAAGATTATACAGTGTCTGGAGAAATGTTTCAGTTGTTATATGATAAAGAATACGATTTGTTGGTTACTTCTCCAAAACCTAAAGAACAAGAATTAGGAAAGTATTATGAAAGTGAAGATTATATTTCTCATACCGATGCAAAACGATCGTTTTTTGAAAAACTATACCATATAGTTAAAGTATATTCTTTAAACAAAAAAGTAAAACTCATTTCTAAATTAAATAATGAATCTAGGTTGATTTTAGATATTGGAGCAGGAACAGGAGATTTTTTAAATACTGCAAAAAATAAAGGCTGGAAAGTAGAAGGAGTAGAGCCAAATACGCATGCAAAAGAATTAGCTAAGCAAAAAGGAGTTGATTTACATTTTACAACAACAGATTTTGAACCCAAAAGCTTTGATGTTATTACGATGTGGCATGTTTTGGAACATATACCAGATATAGAAAATCAAATCAAAGAATTAAAACGACTTATAAAACCAAATGGGTATGTGATTATAGCCGTTCCCAATTTTAAGTCTTATGATGCACTACATTATAAATCCTTTTGGGCAGCTTATGATGTTCCTAGGCATCTTTGGCATTTTTCAAAAACTTCTATTCAAAAACTTTTTCAAGAAGAAGATTTTAGTTTAGAAAAAGTGCTTCCAATGAAATTTGATTCTTTTTATGTATCTCTTTTATCAGAAAAGTATAAAAATGGTAAAATGAATTTTGTAAAAGCTTTTTGGGTAGGTTTACTATCAAATAGTAAAGCCAAACAAACTAAAGAATATTCTTCGCAGATTTATGTACTTAAAAAGAGCTAATTTCTATTTTCAGGTATCTTTTTTGTGTTTTTAAAGAAGTTAAGGTGTGTTTGTATTGTTTTTTTTGAAAAATCGCTTAAATCGCTTTATTTTAGATCTTTTTTTATAGGTTTTATGTATTACAAATATTAAAACGATCGTTTTTTCTTATACCTGTTTTTTTATTCAGATAATGAATAAACATCACATTAACTTTAATATTTTTGCGTAGAACTTAATTTTTGAAAAATGAAAAAATTTTTATGCATCGCAGGAGCATTTTTGGTTTTAGCTTCTTGTAATCAACAAATAGAAAAAACGGGTTATGTAAATAATACCAGAGTTGTTTCTGATTTTAAAGAAATGAAAGTAGCACAAGAAAAATGGACAAAGAAAAATAATGAAGTGCGAGCTGAATTGGAAGAAAAAGCAAAACAATTTCAAATAGAGGTACAAGGTTACCAAACTATCATGAAATCTATGTCTACTGCTAATAGAGAAAAGAAAGAGCAGGAGCTAATGACAAAGCAACAAGGTTTACAAAGAGAACAACAAGCTAAAATGCAAGAGATCCAACAAGGAAGTCAAGTAGAAATAGACTCTATTATCAATAAAGTAAAGAGTTATATTGAAGATTATGGTAAGAAAAACGGATATACATATATTTACGGAGATACAGAAGCAAGTAATATACTGTATGGTAAAGAAGAGTTAGATCTTACCGATAAAATTCTTAAAGAATTAAACGGAGAAGAAACTACAACTACAGAAACTAAAGAATAAATAGTTTTTAAAATCATTTTATATACCCTGATTATCTATGGATAGTCAGGGTTTTTTAGTTCGATAAGTAGCAATCTGTAAGAAAAAAGATGCTTAATAGAATCATTTTACAACCAAATAAAGAAAAATTGGTTTAAAACTATACTTTTTAGATAAAATAGTTTGTTTTTATATATAGAAAAAGCAGATTTTTTGAATACTTTAAAAATATATAATATTATGAGGTATTACTATATCTTCTATACATATTAGGTATTCTTTTTAAAGAATTTTATTGTTAATATGCTTGTTTTCAGCAGTTCATAAAATCAAATAATTTGTATTAAATACTTGATAATTAATATATTATACTGATTTTAATAACTTAATATTAACAATATATTTTTTAATTAAAAAGAAAGAAAGAATAGATTTATAGGATAATCTTAAAACCCATAAATCATGAAAAATTATACAGTTTTACTGTTTTTAATTACATTTTCTGTTAATTCTTTTACTTTATATAATACAGAGTTAGCACCCATATGTGATCCAGTTAGTATACCAGACCCTAAATTTGAAGAATTTTTGGTATTTGAGGGAATAGACAGTGATGGTTTAGTAAATGGTAATATAAGTAGTTGTGATGCAGAAAAAGTTACAGAAATATTTATCACTGCTTTACAAGGGGTAACTAATTTAACAGGTATTAGTGCATTTAAAAATTTAGAAATACTAAGTTTGCCAGAAAATGATCTGGTTACTCTGGACTTATCTAGTAACACAAAATTGATATCCCTAAATTGTTATTATAATCTTTTAGAACAAATAAATATTACAAACTGTAACCAGCTTTTGTCTTTAAATCTCTCTGATAATTTTCTTACTGGTTTAGATATTTCAGGAATTAATGATTTACAGAGCTTAGATACAAGACAGATATCGACTCTAAACTGTATAAAAGTAAAGGATCTTGCAGAAGCTGCTGCCAAAAGCTCTGGTAGAAGACCTAAATGGAGAGTAGATAATCGGTCTACTATTTTTAATCTTAATTGCCCAGCTTCAAAAACATCGATAATAAATAGTAGTAAAAAGGGGCTTAGAAATAGTAAAAACAGGTCTGAGGATATAATTGTTTTTCCAACACATATTGCTAACAGAGAAAAATTAACTGTTTTAGCTGAAGGCGATCAATATTTTGATGTATCTATCTACAATTTACAAGGTAATCTACTTAAAAAGAGTAAAAAGATATCTACAAAAGTGGATTTAGATATTTCTAAATTTTCACCTGGTATGTATATAGTTAAAGTAAATAGAGGAAGAGACGAATTCAGCAAAAAGATAATTGTGACTAAGTAAAGTATATAAAAATTTAAACCACTTCTAATAGTAAAACTCTCATTTCAATTAACAAATGAGAGTTTTTTATTGCCGTTTTTCTATTTAGTTTACTAAAAAAGAATATTTTTTTAACATTAAATTTTTATATCTTTTTTTACACTTTATCGGTAAAAATTGTCTTTTTCAATAGTTCTTATTTTCGCTGAATGTATCTTAATATGTATTAATTTCTTTACTTTTGTTATAAATATAAATGTTTTCTTTATTGAAAAAGGGGAAAATGTATCTTTTTTTATGTCTAAAAGACAATTTTTAAAAGGTCCTCAATACTTTGATTAACAAATTTTTATGTATATTAGGATGTTTTTTGGGCGTACATTTTTGAAGTATGAAACTAAACAATTGTCAAAAGGTCAGAAAATTATTACAAAAAAATCTTAAATTTTAGTTTGATATAAACATTTAATTTATAATTTTATGACTTGGTAAAAAATATATTAACAATATTATTAACAAGCGCCCCAAATCGCAAAGTTAATAGTGCATATTCACCTTAATTATAAGTGTGATATCATGAAAAAAAAACTTAACCCCATATCATTAATTGCTATTGCGATAGGCTTCCTGTTTTCAGTACAAGAAGTTTATACGCAGCAAATAGAAGCACCTACATTTTCTATTGGTGCAGCCACTACAAATATACTTTGTGTAAATCAAAACACTCCTAATCGTGAGGCAGTTGCTCAAACTCCTTCTGGATTTGGACCTAATACAGAGTTTGTCTTAGAACTGTCGGATGAGACAGGTGTTTTTTCTGATGATACTACCAGAACTTTAACAACATTTACTAGTTCTGTAGCTATTCCGCCTAATGGCGATATAGTATTTCCTTCTTTTCCCATTCCTACAGACTTAAGAGGAGAGAACTATAGCCTTAGAGTCAGAGTTCCTGCAAGTAATTTTACTAGTGCTGAAAGAAAAAATATACCTATCTACTACTTTGATTTTTCTGAAGGAGTTACCTTAACAGGATCTAATGTCGAATCTAATACAGTAGCATTATGTACTGGTGAGTCTTCCACTTTAACCGCTCTACCAGCAGATTTTCCTGAATATGTATGGTCTTTTAATGGAACTATTATTTCTGGCGAGTCCTCTTCAACATTACAGAACGTAACACAAGTTGGGACATATAAAGTAGAGGTTAATTTTGGAAGTTGTAATGCGTTTTATAATTTTGATAGTGCAACGGTAGAGGTAATTGATTTTAATAAAACTACAGTTAGAATTAACGAAGCTTCTCCACAACAATTTTGTCCAAGCGATGTTAAAATTTTGACTACCAGTGTTACAGACCCTGGTTTTACCTATGAGTGGTTTAAAGATGGTGTTTTGATACCAGAATTTGATGGTCCATCCGAGATTTTACCGCAGAGTAATTTTGCAGGTGTTTATACTGTAAATGTAATTGGTACAGAAACTTGTTCTATACTTACAGATCCAGTCGAAGTTATTAACTTGGGTTCGGATATCCTTACACAACCCCCGCCTCAAATAATGATATTACCAACCCAAACATCATTGACTTTGGAGATAACTACCAATGCACCGCCCACAGGCAGCACCATAGAGTGGTTTAGGAATGGCATAAGTTTTCAAGGAGTGCTTCCGATTACAGATCCGGGAGCTTTGTCTATTATAGTAACCGACCCAGGAGTATATCGTGCAAGCTTATTTGCAAACGATGTATGTATGGACACTTTAGAAGCAACAACTGAAGTTTTTGAACCAGTTGGATTTAAAACAGTAATTACCAATTTGTTTAATTGCGAAGAAGGAACAGGATCTTTAGGGTTAGAAAATTTATTTGGTATTACTGATACAGGAGTAGAAGTTCCTATTACTACCGATCAATATACTTTTTTTGATTTCGAATGGTTTCT
The DNA here is from genome assembly GCA_964353005.1 of uncultured Flavobacteriaceae bacterium. Taxonomy (GTDB): domain Bacteria; phylum Bacteroidota; class Bacteroidia; order Flavobacteriales; family Flavobacteriaceae; genus Aquimarina. The sequence goes on from CAYGUC010000018.1 coordinate 98,409, forward strand.
AGGCACACAATCTACTGGTGTTACCGAAACCACACTTAGTGTAACTCAGGATAATATAGGAGAAATATATGCATTAGAGGCAACCTTAAGAGGGGCAACGACTTTTGATACCGCAAGATCTAATGATGTAACGGTTGAGTTTTTAGGAAATAATGTGGTTATTTCTGCATCACCAGAATTTATACCTTTTGGAGAAAGTTCTACTTTAAGTGTACCTCAAAGTACGAGTTATACGTATGAATGGTTTAGAGTAGTGGATGGTGAAAATGAATTAATAGTAGATGGAAGTATCAATGAAGGTACTATAACAGGACAAGGAACTAATGCAATTGTAACCAATATTACAGGACAATATTTTGTAAGAATAACACTTGCAGATTGTATTATAGACTCACAACCTATAACAATTTCAAATGTAGCAGGAACATCAGAGATTATACCTAATATAGTTACACCTAATAATGATGGAATCAATGATAATTGGTTATTACCACCATCTTTATTTAATCAACAAGATGTAGAAGTAACTATTTATACTTCTAGAGGTCAAGTAGATTATACTTCGGCAAGTTATCAAAACAATTGGCCGATAGAGAATTCTAAATCTTTAGGTCAGGATCCTTTATATTATTATATAATCACAAAAAATAATTCCGTAGTCAGAAAAGGTTCGATAACGGTAATGAGATAATTTATGGTCAAAAAATTACTTTTAATAATCGTATGTATATCTTTTAATGTTCTTAGAGGGCAGGATAAAAGTACCACCACCTATGGAGTTCTTCCTACCGATATCCCGACTCATAATCTAGTAAAATATAACCGTTTTTATTTTAATCCTACGTTTTCTTTAGTACGCGAAAACAAAAAATCTATTAATGTTTATAACAAAACACAATGGGCTTCATTTAACGATAACCCGCAAACATACCTAATTAACTATACTGCTAATTTTGAAGAAAGAATAGGAGTTTCTATAGGATTACACCAACAAAATGAGGGTATTTATAGATACTTTGGAGGGATAGCTAATTTTGCATACAACGTGGAATTAAACAGAGATATGAATTTTACTTTTGGTTTAAACCTAGGGTTTTCTCAAAGTGGAATTAAATCTAATATCGACTCTGCAACTAGTATTATTTTAAATAATGGAGTAGAAATAAGCGATCCTATTATTCTTAATTATGAAAATAGTTCTGTTTTTCAATTAACACCTGGGGTTAATTTTAATTATGAAGAGTTTGATGCAGGAATCTCCGTATCTAATCTTGTTGCTTATAATCTAACAGCTAGTGAGTTATTAACAGATAATATGGCTTTTACAGGACATGTTATGTATACTACTAGTCTAGAAAGAAGATCAGATAAAATTATTAGAGGGATAGGATATGCAAATATGTTACCCGATTCAGGAACAGATACTTCAAACCTAAGATATGGAGGCAATGTTATTGTTGAATTACCAGCATTAGGTTGGGGACAGGTAGGGTATAATAGCTTTTATGGCGTTTCATTAGGTGTGGGAGGTAATATAACATCTAATGTTTCTGTAGGATATACTTATGAAACAGGTTTTGGTGACACTAGTAACTTTGGAGCGACTCATGAGGTAGGCTTAGCATATAATTTTGAAACCGAAAAACCTAGAAGACGAAGCAAATCTAAATCTGGAACTCAAAAAGCATACGAGGAAAGAGATTCTGAGATCAGAAGACTTAAAAGAGAGATCTTAGAACAGAATAAATTAATAAGAGAGTTACAAAACGAAAAAGGAGAAGCTAGAAGTCAAGATAAAAAAGCTATTAGTGAACTCGAAAAATCTATTGCTGAGGCAAGAGAAAAAGAAGCTCAGGCTGCGAGAGAATTAGAGTTACAGCGTGAAGAAGAAGTAAAGTTACTTAACAAGCAACGCGAAGAAGAAAAGCGCTTAGCTGCTAAGAGTCAGTTAGAGGCTGAAATGGCAGAACAACGAGCAGAAGAAGAACGTATTGCAGCGCAGAAACGAGTAGACCGTGAAGTTGCACAGACTGAAGAAGAAAAAGAACGCTTGGCTGCTCAAAGACAAATAGAAAAAGAAGTAGCAGAGCAAAAAACAGAAGAAGAAAGAATAGCAGCTGAAGAAGCTATAAGAGAAGCAGAAGCCGCTAAACAACAAGAAATAGAAGAACGCATAGCTGCACAAAAAGAATTAGAAGCGGAGATAGAAGAGCAAAAAAATAAAGAAGAACGTCTTGCTACTCAAAGGCAATTAGATTCTAAAGTAGCGGAACAAAAAGCGGAAGAAGAGCGTATTGCCGCACAAAAACAGTTAGAAGCAGAGATGGCTGCACAAAAAGTAGAAGAAGAGCGTCTTGCAGCACAAAA
>CAYGUC010000019.1:0-97274 GCA_964353005.1 uncultured Flavobacteriaceae bacterium
TGCCAAAAAATATTCTACTATCATTATCCAAAGAAATGACTTTTTAGGTAGGTAACAGAAAATAATTTGTTGACTCAATATTATGAATATCTGGGATCTTGTATATACTCTTGTTTTATGATCTTAATTACTTCAATACTCAGAAAATTAAATTCTTCTACTACTTTGCCATATATTCGATAAATACCTTTTCTTTTCACATTATATTTCTCTTGTATTTTTGGAAATAATACGGTGTCAAAAACATTTCCAGATTGGTCCAGAAATGTACAAAAAGCCATACGTTTTTGAGTTTGTGTTTTGGTGATTTTTATTGCAATTAAGTAGCCATAGATATCGATACATTTGTTTAAGTAATCTTGTAATTGATTTGCGGTATGATTATTTTTTGGAGGAGAAGCCAGTATTTTATAATAACCACAAAGTGGAAACCCAAAAGATTCTATTTGTTCAAATGCATCTTCTAGTTTTGAGGTTTTCAATTCAGGAAGCTTGTATTCTATACATTTTTCATTAAACAATAGTGGTTGGTCACATTTTTTATGGGTACTGTTTATTTTAGAATAGGTTTTCCACAGTAATTCGTGTTTATTTTTTTTTGTAAACCCAAATGCATTAATTTTTATAAGAATACTAATTTGATCCATACTTATCTTTACTCTATTTATAAAATCATCTAAAGAGAGGAAGCATCCATTTTGTTGTCTATCTGCTAGGATTGTATATGAGGTTTTATTATCTAAATCTCGTATCGTCATTAATCCTAAAAAAATACTTTTATCTTTTATGAGATATTCATAATCGCTAGTGTTAACACATGGGGCATGTATATTGGCACCAAGCATTTTAGCTTCATTTAGATATACTTCAGGGGGATAAAATCCACCACCATTGTTTAACGTGGCAACTAAATACTCTAAAGGGAAATATGCTTTAAGAAATATACTTTGGTAACTTTCTACAGCATAAGAGGCAGAGTGACCCTTAGGGAAAGCATAGCCCGCAAAGCTAGCTATTTGATTCCAAATTTCAAGAATTAGAGATTCTGGATATCCTTCGGTTTTACAATTGCTGATAAATTTACTTTTTACGTCTTTAAATTCTTTCCTGGATCTAAATTTTCCACTCATTCCACGTCGTAATATATCAGATTCATCTAATGTTAGTTTAGCAAAAAAATGCGCTACTTTTATTACATCTTCTTGATATACCATAATACCATAGGTTTCATTCATTAAATTTAACAAAATCGGATGCGATTTTTTTCTTCGCTCTATATCATGCTCTCTCAAAATATATTCGCGCATCATTCCGCTTTTGGCAACACCAGGTCGTATAATAGAACTAGCAGCTACTAATCCTATATAGTTATCGATTTTTAGTTTGCTTAAAAGCATTCGCATTGCGGGAGACTCTACATAAAAACAAGCCAGACATTTTGCTTCCCGTATTAAGGCTTTAATTTTAAGATCTGTTTTAAATTTGTTTATGTCATGAATATCAAAATTTGATAATTCTGGCTGATTATATTTGATAATTTTTATCGCATCTTTAATCTTAGCTAAGCCACGTTGTCCTAAAATATCAAATTTATATAATCCCAGGTCTTCTGCAATAATCATATCATATTGTACCGTAGTGAATCCTTTAGGAGGTAGATCTGTAGCGGAATAATAATGTAATGGTTCTTCACTAATTAATATACCACTTGCATGTACACTAATATAGTTAGGGATATCTTGCAAGAGGGTACTATAGGTAATAACTAGTTTATGAATTTCATCAAGTGTATTGATGTCATAATCTCCTTCACTTAATTTGTCTATTTCAAATTTAGGAAGCCCAAACACTTTACCAAGTTCTCTTACAGCCCCTTTATAATGAAAAGTAATATATGTGGCCAAAAGTGCTACATGATCAAATTCTTGAAAAATAAATTTAGTTATATCTTGTCGATCTTTCCAAGAAAAATCAATATCAAAATCAGGTGGACTAGTACGATGAGTATTGATAAACCTTTCAAAGTATAAATCTAGCTCAATAGGATCTACATCAGTAATACGTAATAAATAAGCAACAATGCTATTTGCACCACTACCTCGTCCAACATAATAATAACCTTTGTTTTGTGCATAAGAGATAATCTTCCAATTGATTAAGAAATAAGAAACAAAGTTCATTTTTATAATTAATGAAAATTCTTTCTCTAAGCGATCCAAAACTTTTTGTTCTGGATTCTGGTAGCGATAGGCGAGTCCTTTTTCACACAGTTTTCTTAATAATGTAATATCCTCTTTAGCGTCTTTGGTATATGTTTTTTGGTTAAGAGGAGATTTGTTTTTAGAAAAATCAAATTCAATACTACATTTATCTTGCATTGCAATTGTATTTTTAATTATAAAATCGAATTCTGTAAAAATCTTTTCTATTTCATGTTGATGTATCATTTGCTCAGAAAAACAAGCTTGTTGATTTTTAGGTAGACAACTTAGTAAGACGTTTTTATCAATGGCTCTTAACAGGCGGTGCGTATTGAAATCTTTTTTATTTCTGAACGTAACAGGTTGCAATGCAATAAGCTTTTTTGTTTTATTTTTAAATGAAGAAAGTCTAAGTTGAGGAATATCTTGTATGGATATGCCTATAAATTCATTTGCTAAGAACTGTATTTTATGTGTTTTTTTTAGTTGCTTAAATGGGTATATAGTGTAAACATTTTTAAAAGCAGGAGCTATTTTTGGGAATTCTTTTTTTTTATGTAGATAGGATGATAAGAAATCATTTATTTCTTTATACCCTTCATTGTTTTTAGCTAAACAGATGTACAATTGGTGATGATCATTTCTGAAATCGACACCAATAATTGGCTTTATTTTAAATTCTTTTGCTTTTCTGATAAAATTAAGACATGCAGAAGTGTTATTTATATCTGTTAATGCTAAGCAGTTTACATTATTTTTTTTTGCTAATTCTAATAAATCTGTTTCAGAAAAAGTTCCAAAACGCATACTATAATAAGAATGGCAGTTAAGATACATTGTTTAATAAGGTTTATTATAATCGTTAAAAGAAATAAAAAAAGCAGGCTTATACTTTTTTAAAGCAGGTATGGTCTTAGAAACTTGAAGAAGGAGTTTGTTGTTTTATTCCTTTCATAGTAACAGCTCTAACAACACTTTTTTCTCCATAGCGAATTCTAATAGAATCTAATGTGTGATATAGATTAAGCTGTTTTTCATTATCATCAAATAGGTTGATCTGGTAATTACCACTAACAAGATGACTAAAACGTATTCCTATTAATCGAATTCGTAGTCGTTTTTGATGTAATTTTTTAAATAGCTCTAATATTTTAGGAATTAGGATATGATCTGCACAGGTGTACGGTATTTTTACCTGCTTAGTATAGGTGTTAAAATCAGAATATTTAATTTTTATAGCAATACATGCGGTTAGTTTGTTTTTCTGTCGTAGTTGATAAGTAAGATTTTCAGTGATCGCTATTAGAATATTTCTAACCTTATAGATATCTATAGTATCTTTGTCAAATGTTTGTTCTGTAGAAATTGATTTTCGTTCAGAAAAAGCAATGACAGGAGTATTGTCTATCCCATTAGCTCTTTTCCAAATAGTAAGCCCATTTGTTCCGAGTACCTTTTTTAAAACATCTATAGGCATATCCTGTATTGTTTTAATATGACGGACCCCCAAGTTTTGTAGTATTTGATATGTCTTATCACCTACCATAGGTATTTTTTTGACAGATAAAGGAGCCAGAAATGATTTTTCTGTACCTAAATCTATTTTTAATTGATTATTAGGTTTCGCTTCATTGGTAGCGATTTTAGAGACTATTTTATTTTCAGATAATCCAAAAGATATAGGTAGTCCGGTTTCTAAAATAACCTTTCGCCTTAGTTCTGTAGCATACTTGTATGAACCAAAAAATTTATCCATACCAGACATATCTGCATAAAATTCATCGATATTTGATTTTTCAAATACAGGAACTTTTTCTTTGATGATTTCTGCAACTATATTTGAGTATTTACTATATATTTCTGTATTTCCTTTTATAACAATTGCCTCTGGGCAAAGTTCTTTAGCTATTTTCATAGACATACCAGAATGTATACCATAAGCTTTGGTTTCATAACTACATGCAGCTACAAGACTGCGATCACTAATTCCCCCAACAAGAAGAGGTTTTTGTTGTAGGGTACTATTAATCATACGTTCAACAGATACATAAAATGTGTCTAAATCAAAATGTAATATGGTTCTCATAAAAACGTGTTAATGGAATATTTCCAAATATATGGAAATATTCCATTAACACGTTTTTAAATTATTATTTTTGTTCACAATCGAATAAAAAAAAACGGCATCTAAAAAGAAGATGCCGTCTATAAAAATTTTATTTTGGGGCTACAAAATAAAATTTAGTTATTTCTGGATTGGATTATCAATTTTCTACTACATTATAACTACTTAATTGTTGCATAGCTGTTTGCGTTAACTCTTTTGCTCTATTTGCATAAAAAGTTTTAGTATCATTTAAAGACTCATTTTTTAAATCATTCTCGCTTCGTACATAGTAATCGGATTGAGATTTAAATTTAGATTCTTCATTTAGGACTATGCTTAATTCCTGTAGTGCTTTTTCTAGATTTTGTAAAGCATTTTCTGCTTTTGATTTTATTAACGATTGCTCTTTAAATTCAGCAGCACGCTTAGCTTCAAATTCTATTTTTTGTCTATTTTGCTCTGCTATTTGTTGTTCTAGCCTTTGTTGCTCAATTTCTAATTGGCGACGTTTTTCTTCTAATTCCTTTTGTTTGTTGGCTACTTCTGCAGTTACTTGCGCAAGTTCATCACTTTGGTCAATAGATGCTACTTCTGTACCTGCTATACTACTACCCTTATTAACTCTGCATGAAGTTAATTCTTTTAAGATTTGAGAACCTAGCTCTTTGGCTCTTTTGGCAAAAAATCTACTACGTTCATAAGTATCCTCGTTTAATGAACTTTCCATGTCTACTCTTGCTTGATATGCCGTTTCATTTGCTTTTTTACAATTACATTTTTCTGCTAAGGCTTCTACTTTTAAGAAAGCTTCAACAGCTTTATCTGCATATTCCTGAGTATGATAAACATTATTTGCTCCATGAGCTTTTTTACTATGTGAATAGGCGTAACTAGCAGCAGTTAAAGCATCCTCATAGAAATCTTGAGCATTGATTTCTGATATTAAACACAGCATAAATAGGATAAGCGCAATTTTTTTCATTATTTGGGGCTTTTGAATCACATAACAATAATACAATATTTTCCTTGTAACATCCAAAAAAAAACGTCATTAATCGATAAAATACGCACTTTATCTTAATTTTTACGGGTAAACCTTAATTTTAGTGATAAATATCCTACTGTCTTTTAAGAGATTAGATATCGCGATAGATCTTTTTATTTAAAACGGTTATATACTTATAATATTTTATGTTGTTTTTTTTAAAACAAGAATTAAAAAAGATTCTTAATATAATTTTGTAAGATAATTATGTATATTACGTCTAAACCGACTATGAAAAAAATAATTATATCTTCAATTAATCATAATTTAAACAATGCTATAGCTTTACTTAAAGCTATAGATACTACTGTTTATCAAGACGATTCGGTTGGGCCATATTACTCTAGTATAGGTTCCCACATAAGACATACGTTAGATTTTTTTGAATGTATAGTTAATGGACTGGATTCTAATAATATTGATTTAACTGCTCGTAAGCGGGATGAATTATTATCTAGTGATAAGGAGTTAGCGATAAAATATATATATAAATTACAAGAAATTTTATTATCCTATGTAGGAGTAAATACAGATTATTTAATTCATGTTACAGATGATATGGGGCGAGGAAAAGTCACCGTGAGTTATACTTTGGAAAGTATCTTATCGCATGCTAATAGTCATGCTGTACATCATTATGCTACTATTGGATATATTCTTGACCATTTAGGAATAGAGCTTAAAATTCCGGGCTTTGGTTATAATCCAACCACACCAATAAATAAAAGAGAAGGGATTTAGTGAAACATATAATTACTTTTTTCCAAATATGGAGTTCATTATTGTTCTTAGACCTCTAAAAGCCATAAATATAGCAAAACTAGCACTTATTATACCTAACACCAAAATAGGAATATATAATGGGTGCTCTTGATTTTTAAAAGCAGAATGAATAATCACAGGACTTATAAACATAAATATAAGAGCTATAGCCATGCGTTGTACTCCCTTTCCCAGAAGTTCTTTATCTGTTTTTTTAGGCTCCATAGTTATTTATTACATTGCGTACATTTCCGTATTGCTCTAATAATTTTTTTGCCTTCGTATAATCTATAGTTAATTCTTCCATAAGCATGTGTATTGCTCTGTCTACTAGTTTATTATTGCTAAGTTGCATGTCTACCATTTTATTTCCTTTTACCCGCCCTAGTTGAATCATTGTGGTGGTAGAAATCATGTTTAATACTAGTTTTTGAGCTGTTCCTGCTTTCATACGTGAGCTTCCCGTTACAAACTCGGGACCAACAGTGACAATAACAGGGTATTTTGCGGTAGTAGCTAATGGGCTTCCTGCATTACATGTTATGCAACCAGTAAGAATTTTTTTTTCATTACAATGGTTTAAAGCGTTTATGACGTATGGAGTAGTTCCTGAAGCGGCAATACCAATTACCACATCTTTTTCTGAAATATGGTGGGCTTCGAGATCTTTCCACCCTTGATCGATACTGTCTTCTGCAAACTCTACAGCTTTTCGAATCGCAATATCCCCTCCAGCAATCAATCCAACGACAAGATCATGAGAAACACCAAAAGTAGGAGGACATTCGCTAGCATCTACAACACCTAACCGACCACTAGTTCCTGCACCCAGATAGAAAAGGCGTCCTCCATTTTTAAGTTTTTGTACGATCTGCGAAACTAAAATTTCTATCTCAGGGATAGATTGTTCTACAGCGGTTGCAACTGTTTTATCCTCTTTATTAATATTAGTAAGTAACTCTTTAATGTTCATTTTTTCTAAATGATCATAGTTAGAGGATTTTTCTGTAGTTTTTATAAAAGACATAGTTCAAAAATAGTCATTTTTTGATTCTAAGATAAATAGTTCTTTTCTTTTTGATCCCTCATTGAGGATTTTAATTTCTCAATACTCACCTATATTACAAAACATATATTTTGAAAAATATACCTCGTTTACTTGTCCTAGGGACTGTTTAGTAAAAACTAATAGGGAGATATGATATTTTGTAGCAGACGTATCTTTTATAGGCAGATATTATTTTTTTATTATAAATTCAAACCTGTTTGCTTCAGAAAGGTTAAAGTATCCTAAAGCGTAATTAGAGGGATTAGTAGTGTTAATAATATTACCTCTTAGTACGGCAGGAGGAGTCTGAAACGGATTGCCACCTCCTTGTTCGCTTTGTTCTATAAGTAAATTTGAGTAATTGTAGTATCGTTCATCTATTCCTAATATTTTGATGGTAACATCTCTGTCATTAGGCATATCTTCATAAAAATATGAAAAATTGAATGTTTCTCCTTGGTAAAAACGATCTTCACTCGCTAAAAACAGACTAAAATCAAAATCAAAAAGATAGAAGTCATTACGGCTTCCATTATCTGTAAAATAGATAATAACTTCAGTTTCATCGCCTTCAAACAAAGTATTGTCTCCTTGTTCAATAGTATCGATGGGTACTGTAGGAATAAGTTGTGCAGTAGCTAAATAAGTTTCGTTGTCATAAATAACAGTAAGTTGATATGTGGTGTTAAATTCTGGAATAAATTCTGCTAAATCTGGAGTGTAATAACCTGATTTACTAGATTCTGTAAAATTAATTATAGAGTTGTTTTTAAGGTTTGTAATAAAAACAGTAGCATTACTAACCGTTGGTATTTCTGTATCAAAAAATGGAGCAGATAATGTGAGTTTTACCCCTCCTTCTATGGTAACAGGGGTTTCATTTAAATAAAGTTCGAAAGATGCGTCAATTACTAGTCTGGGTGTTCCTTCTGGAATATCTACTTCGATAACATCTTCGCAATTTATAGATATAAAAAGTATTGTTAATAGATATATTATTTTTTTCATTTTCTTAAAATTTAAAATTATAAGTCACCGCAGGTATGATTCCAAAAATTGAAGTTCTAATAGCTTCATTTATAAAGGTATCTGAGTTTCTTGTAAAGGCTATTGAAGCTGCATTTCTACGATTATATAGATTGTAGATACTAAATACCCATTCTCCTTGCCATTTTCTGGTTTTGTTTTTTCGAGGGGTTAATGTAGCAGAAATATCCATTCTGTGATATGATGGAAGACGTTCGCTATTTCTAGCACCATCAAATAAAGGAACAGATAATCCTTGATAATTAAATTGTCCTGTTGGGTAATTAGTGGGTTGTCCTGTTTGAAGTACGAAATTAGCAGCAAATTTCCACTTTTTATTCCATTCATAACTTCCGTTAAATGATATGTCATGTGTCTTGTCATAAGGTGTATTATACCATTTACTATTGTTTATTCCTGGTTCTTGTGGTGTTCTGCCTGGGGTTCGTTGCTCTGATTTAGAAAGGGTGTATGCCAACCAACCTTTAAATTTCCCTTCATTTTTTCGTAATAAAAACTCTAACCCATACGCACGAGCTTCGCCATTTAAAATATCCTGCTCTATGGCATTATTAGCAATTAGATCTGCGCCATCTATATAATCAATACGGTTTTCGATATCCTTATAAAAAACTTCTGTTTCGAGAGAATAGGTGTCGTCATTTATACTCTTAAAATATCCTACCGCATATTGATTAAGTAATTGTGGTTTTATGTATTTCCCACTAGGAGTCCACACATCTAATGGAGTAGGGGAGCTGGTATTAGATAATAAATGAAGATATTGTGCCATACGATTATAGCTGGCTTTTATGGAAGTATCATCATTAAAAGCATATGCGATAGCTACTCTGGGTTCTATATTAGTAAAAGTTTTTATTGGATCACTTTTTTTGAAATTTTGTATGCCTACAGGCTCTATTGCTTCATAAATCTGTAGCTCGTCATTAAATAACAAAGGGTTATCCTCTTGATATATATTTAATTCGTCTTGCCCTAACCGTATAAAGTTACTTAAACGAATTCCATATTGAAGAGTAAGGTTATTAGAAACTTTATGTTCTGTATCGATGTATACACCAAATTCATTAGCATATTTATCAATTAGTTTTTCTCTTTTAATTCCAGAATCTGTGCTGTTAGGTCTTATTTCACCTGGATTAAACCTTAAATATATATTGTTTATTCCGTAATTAAGCTGAAAATTATCACTTAAATAGTGGTTTAAGTCGTATTTAATATTAAAATTTCGGATACCAGAATCCCATTCGAAACCTACAAAATCAAGCTCTAAACCATAAAAATAGTCAGAATAGATAAGAGAAAGATTAGAAAATAATTTATCAGAAAATAAATGATTCCATCTTAGGTTAAGTACAGTATTGCCATAAATATTTTCAAAAACTTTATTTATAGCAAACACGTCTCTTCCAAAATATCCAGAAAGGTATATATTGTTGTTATCATTTATTTTATAATTTAGTTTAGCATTTAGGTCATAGAAATATGCAATATTATCATTATCAAATAATGGTAAAAAAAGATGCGCATAAGAGGTTCTGCCACCTACTAAAAATGCTCCTTTATTCTTTTTTATGGGCCCCTCTGCAAGTAATCTGCTTGCAACTACTCCAAGACCTCCGTTCATTTCAAATTTTTTACTATTCCCTTCTTTTTGATAAATATCTAATACTGAGGAAACACGACCACCATATCTGGCAGGAATTCCTCCTTTATAAAGTTTAATATCTTTTATAGCATCGGGATTAAAAACAGAAAAAAACCCAAAAAGATGTGAAGAGTTAAAAATTGTAGCTTCATCTAGTAAAATAAGGTTTTGGTCTACAGCTCCTCCACGAACATTAAAACCAGAGGCTCCCTCGCCGCCACTAGTTACACCAGGTAAAAGAATAATGGATTTAATAACATCGGCTTCTCCTAAAACAACTGGAATTTGTTTTATAGTTCCTGCAGTGAGCTTATTTATGCTCATTTGCGGGTTTTTGATATTTAGTTTTTCTACTTTTTCTGTGATTATCACTTCATCTAACATTTCTGAAGCCTCCATGAGTTGAATATTCAACTTTTTATTCTCAGTAAGATTAATGTCTTGAAAATGATCTTTAAACCCCAAATAACTAACTTGTAGTTTATAATTTCCTTGTGGTAGGGTTATAGAGTAAAAACCATATTCATTAGTAACAACTCCTTTACCTATTTCTGGAAATAAAATAGTTACACCAATAAGAGTTTCATTACTGGATTGCTCTGAAATTACACCACTAATTGTAAATTTTTCTTGACTATATACAGAGGATTGTAAAAGCAATGTTAATAGCAAACTAAATAATATATGTTTTTTCAAAAGATAGTTTTTTATTGATTGGAAAAAATAATCCTAATTTGTAAAGGAAGAAATATGTTGTGAGTTCTACAATTAATTTATTGTTAATTCTCGGTAAAATAAAAAAACTACATTCTCTATAGTAAAAGAAAATGCAGTTTTTAAATAAAAAAACAAGTATGTATCTATCTATTAAACATGTTTTTATTATTGAAAAGTATAACTAGCTTTTATAACTTGAGTTAATCTAAAATACCCAAAAGCATAGTTTTCTGGATTTGAAGAATTTACACAATTACCTTTTAGTGGAACAGGTATAGTTCCAAAAGGCCCATCATCTCCATCAACTTGATTGATTAATATACTTATATAGTCATAATATCCTTTTGAAATACCATGAAAATTGATATCAACAACATCATTAGGTACAAAGACTTCTTGGTTAATATCATCGTCATTTAATTTTTCATACCTTATTGTCATTTGATTTCCGTTGGTAAATTCATCATCATCTTGAAATAATTCGGGTAATAAATCTCCTTTTTCCTTAAATTTTGCAAAATAAAAATTCTCTTCATTTTCTGGATCGTCAAATATAATGTTAACTTCTAGTTCTTCATCATCATCTCCTTCTTCTCTAGATTGTGTTATAGCAGTAATGTCAACTACAGGGGTCATTGTTTCTTTGGCGATATAGACTTCGTTATTATAAATAACTTCTAGGGTATAGGATTGATTTAATACAGGAATAAAACTGGTAGTACTATATTTTCCGTTGTTTTGATCTGTAAAAATAAACTCTGTTCCATTACTGTCATTAGTTACTTTTACAGAAGCTCCTGTTACCATATTATTTTCAATTTTTTCAAAATATTTTGTAGATGTACTAAGTATAATAGTTTGCTCATTTCCCAAAGTGTTTTTCTCCCAGTCTAATGAAGCTTCTATAACTAATCGGGGATCTGCGGATGATATGTCTACATCGATCACATCAGTACAAGATGTAAAAATTATAGATATTCCTATAAATATAGTTTTTATATATGTTTTCATTTTTTTTAAAATTTAAAGTTATAGGATACAGATGGTATAATTCCAAAAATTGCAGTTCTTGTTGCTTCATTTATTCCAGTCTCTTTATTTTGTCCAAAAGATATGGATGCTGCATTTTTACGATTATACACGTTATAAATTCCGAAAACCCATTCTCCTTTCCATCTTCTTTCTGGTTTATTATTAGGAGTATATGTAGCAGAAATGTCTAATCTGTGGTATGCTGGCAATCTATCTGAGTTTCTATCAGAATAACTAGCGATGGTTACATCTTCGTATTGATATTGACCATTAGGATAGGTTACTGGTCTACCTGTTTGAAACACTAAATTAGAACTGAATGTCCACTTATCTGTTAATTTGTAAATTCCTGTAAGAGAAACATCATGAGTTCTGTCATGAGCAGTGTTATACCAGTTTCCATTATTAATACCTGGTCCTTCTACATTATCTCCAAGAGTTCTTTGTTCAGATTTTGATATAGTATATGCTAACCAACCTGTAAAATCTCCTTTACTTTTTCGGAGTAAAAACTCTAGTCCATATGCTCTGGACTCTCCATTTAATATTTCAGTTTCTATATTGTTTTGTCCTATTAATTCTGAACCATCTAAATAATCTATACGATTCTCTACGTCTTTGTAATAGGCTTCTACTTCTAAAGAATACACGTTGTCAATAAAATTTTTAAAATATCCTAATGCATATTGATTTGATAATTGGGGCTTGATAAATTTACCACTTGGAGTCCAAACATCCACAGGTGTTACTGATGTAGTATTGGATAATAAATGTATATATTGTGCAGCTCTGGAGTATCCAGCTTTTAAAGAAGAAGATTCCGTTAGTTGAAAAGAAAGACCTAATCTAGGTTCTATATTACCAAATGTTTTGATGCTCTCATCGTCTTCATACTCTGTTTCTCCTATCGCTATTCCTTCGTTATAGATCCCTAAACTACTATTATAAATAACAGGTCTGTTATTTGCATAATTGGTTAATGGTTGTCCTCCTAATCTAACAAAAGAACTATAGCGTATGCCATACTCCATAGTAAGTTTTTTGCTAATTTTATGTTCTGCACTAGCATATACCCCAGTCTCTAGAGCTTTCTTTTCATCTAATTTTAAGGGATTAATAGGAGAGGTAGAAGATGTAGGGTTTATCTGTCCTGGATCAAAATCGTAAAATATAGCATTTCCTCCAAAATCTAATTTAAGGTTGTTACTGGCATAGTAGTTTATGTCATATTTTATATTGTAGTTATTGATAGATGCGATCCAATCAAACGCTATAGAGTTAACACTTATCTCATAATCATACTTACTATATATTAAGGACAGGTTAGAAAAAATTTTGTCATTAAAAATATGATTCCATCTTAGGTTACCAGATAAATTACCGTAACTACTTTTAAAACTCTTTGAGAAATTAAAAACATCCCTACCAAAGTATCCAGATAAGTATAATTTATTTTTTTCACTTAATTTATAATTTGTCTTTAAGTTTAAATCATAAAAATTAATTTTATCATCTTTTAATGATTCATCTAATGAACCTGCATATAAATGTGCATAAGACCCTCTACCAGCCAATAAAAAAGATCCTTTATCAGTAAATGTGGGTCCTTCAATAGCGAGTCGACTAGAAATTATGCCGATACCTCCTGTGAGACCTAATTTTTTACTATTTCCATCTTTTTGGCGAACATCTAAAACAGAAGATACACGACCTCCAAATCGTGCAGGTATTGCTCCCTTATATAATTTAACATCTTTTATTGCATCTGCATTAAAAACAGAGAAAAAGCCTAATAAATGAGATGTGTTATAGATGATTGCTTCATCTAGTAATACTAGATTTTGATCTACAGCACCTCCTCTTACATTAAAACCACTAGTACCTTCACCCCCGTTAGTAACTCCTGGTAAGGTTTGTATAGATTTTACAATATCGACTTCACCTAATACTACAGGGATTTTTTTTATGGTTTCAGATTTTAGTTTAGAAACACTCATTTCTGGTTTCTTAATATTCGCCCTTTCTGTTTCTTCTGCAGTAATGATTACCTCGTCTAATTCTTCAGAAGATGTGAACATTTCAAAATTCAACTGTTTATCACTATCCAGAGTTACTTCTTGGCTAAGATCAACATACCCCATGTATGATAGGATCAAGGTGTAATTTCCTTTTGGAGCAGTGATAGAGTAAAAACCATATTCGTTTGTTATTACCCCAATGGTTGTGTCTTTAAAAAATACGGAAGCTCCAAATAATGTTTCTCCGTTAGTTACATCTTTTATTCTACCACTTATGGTAAAACTCTCTTGTGCAAATATTTGAGATGAAAATAAAAAAGATGTAAAAAAGATAAGTGCAAAAATTGCTTTTTTCATTTGTTTATTGGTTAAAATTTTAAAATGATTACTTAAGGTTTTTATAGTGTGATTTAATAATTATTTTAGTTTAGCGTTCCAGGTTTTATTTTATGATATTTTGTTTATAGAGTAAACATTTCTTGATTTTAAGCATTAGAAAAGCTTTTCATGTATTTTGAATACTTGATTTTGTAATAAAAAATAAAATAAATAGAATTGTTTAAAAGAAAGGAGAAGGTTTACAACCTAAGACGATTAGCTTTCATATACTGTATGAAGTTTCATGTTCTTTTTTTGTTTTATTAATGTTTCTCCATTGAAAATTAATAGGAAACCATTCTTCATTAGTTACAGAACTGTTGTCTGTTACTTTAGTACAGGTATTACTTTTAATATATACCTTGTTATTTTCTGAAAATACATATATAGTATTCAGTTTTTGTTTGTCATTAGTGTTTAGTTTACTCATGATTTGGTATGTTTTTTTTGTAACGATTTCTTCCTAAGTTAAATACCCCTAGTTTTATACCAAACCCAACAGAAATTCCATTAATCCTGTTAATGGTGTTTGGTGTTAATTGTATTTTACTAGAAAATCTATATTGTACTCCCGCTTCTATTTGTACATATCTAGAAATATTATACAATATGTTTATCCCAGGTTCTACAACAAATATGGCATCCCAATCTTCTTCCTGACTTCGTTCTATCTCTCCTTCATCCCAGTCTGTATTAATATATCCTGCGGCACCACCACCTATTAGTAATGGAAAAGAAAGGTTGAATTTTGCTTTGCTAAAAAATATAGGTTCTAAATGTAATCCAGAATATATGGCTCCCAAATCAGCGATATTTGAAGAAAAGACACCAGGTATTTCCTGATTAGAATAAAGTGCTTTGGTTACAAAGCCAATCTCTAGTTGTCTATTAGCAACATAGGCAAGTTTAAGTCCTATGATATAAGTGTCTTTGTCTTTAATTTTACCAAATCCCCCATTAAGTCCTAAATAGACGCCATGTACAATATTATTTCGATCGTTAAATTCTATATAATCTTTAGAGTCTTGCGCACTAGTATAGAAAAACTGACCTATTGATAAGAATAAGAATACAATTTTTAAGTGTTTCATTATACTTTATTAGTTATTTCATTGACAGATTAAATTAATAAGGGTTGCATGAGATTCATTTTTTTTGAATAAATTAATATACATTTCCCTTACTAAAAAATTATTCTTTTAAAACGATTGCACCTTTTTTTCCGGTGATTTTAAATTTTCCAGTTACATTATTGTTTCCATAGCTGGCGGTTATGTCTCTAATCCTTCTTCTTTTATCGATTACATTGGTTTTTATATTTGTAAAGGATTTGGGGATTCTTAATAATCCTTGCTCAAGAGAAGCGTTAAAATCTATAGTTAAGCCAGAGATATTTATATTTAATTCTGAAGATTCTTGATTAATAGTTATGTTAGTGTATGTTTTTTCTATTTTAGAAATCCAAAGATCAGCTATTTCCATAGTTAGATTTAAACTGTCATACACAGTATTTAAATTCATATTGCTAAACATAAGTTCTCCATGAATTTTTCCGATTTTCTCAATTTTTATTTGATCTTTACTAGAATGAACTTCTAAAGATTTTACATTTTCAATTTCTATAACTGCACCACTACTATTTATTTTAAGATCTTCTGATTTCTCAATATTAATTTCTCCATTTTTAAAACGAATATTGCCATATGTAATAGATTTCGTTTTTAACTTTCCAAATTTCATCTCTATATTAGCATTATTCAGGTCTTTGTTTAGCCACATATCACCATGTTGTAGATTGGCTTTTAATTTTCCGTTCCAGCTGCTTATTATAATATCGCCAAATTTATTTATAATGTTAATTTCAGCATTAAATGGCAGATGTACAGAGTAATCAATTTGAATATTACTTTTATCAAAATCAAATGGGTTTGCTTTATCAAATAACCTGGATAGCATACTATTATTTTTGTCTTTAATTAAAGAAGAAATTTTTATAAAATCTTCAGTATTATTAACTACCATATTGATTCGGTTAAGTAACTCATTGGCATCTTCCTTTTTCTTTTTAGTCACTTGTATTTCGACATTAATTTGTATTGTTTTTTTCTCCCAACCAATAATAGTAACGTCTCCATACTTGTTTTCTAGATGCAATTCTCCTGCATTAGTTAAAGGATATGTTTTTTTTATTTTTTTAGATACTTTTTCTTGTGCCCATATATTATTTATAGAGCAGAGTAGTAGTAGCAAAAGAAAAATATGCCTATAAAATGTAACCTTCATTTTCGTTTGATTTTTTAGAATCATTGATCTGTTTTAATAAATTTTCGATCAATTCTATTCTTTTTTTGTAATTATTGACGATGGCTTCTAAAATATATTCATTGTTTAGATTTTTTGTCATTTCTAATTTTAGAGAGTTATATTCTTCATCTAATTCATCCATAAAAGACAAAAATTCTTCTTTCTCTTTTTCTTGTAATTTCGAATTATTTTTAACCAGTTGTACTTGAAATGCAACTAAATCTTTATAGTAAGTGTCAATATCTCTAAGTTCTTGATTAACTATGTTATTATTACTTTTGTGATTAAATGTTGAATTGAAAAATAAATTTATTATTGAAAATGCCCCCACTAAGATTAAGATACTAGCTGCAATCCTTAAAACAGGAGATCTCCATAAAATAATCGGTTTAGGAGTATTTAATCTAGATTCAATATTATCCCAGATTTTTGATTTATCTGCTCTGTGTTCATCGAATAAATATCGATTTTCTACTATGTTTTTTTCAAAATCATCCATATTTATAACGTATTTATAATTTCAATTAATTTTTTTTTAGCTCTATGATATTGTGATTTAGAGGTAGAAATAGAAATACTTAATATTTCAGCAATTTCTATATGGTCATATCCTTCTATCAGATAGAGGTTGATTATTTGTCGATATCCATCTGGAAGACATTTAATGCCTTTTTTTATTTTATAAATATCTCTGTTTTGTATTGAGGTATTGGTTTCCTCCTCATAATCATTACTATCTTCACTAATATTATATTCTTGATGTTCAAAAGAGGTAACAGGTATTTTTTTAATTTTTAAATGATTTATACTTTTATTAATAACTATTCTTTTTAACCAAGAACCAAAAGTACTTTCATACCTGAAAGTTTTTAAGTTTTTAAATGCTTCTACAAAACTATCTTGTACAATATCCTCTGCATCTTCTTTTATGCCAAGTATTCGCATGCTTACATTATACATGGCATCTACATAGAGCTCATATAACTGGTATTGTGAATTCCTGTCGCCAGATTTGCTTTTTTCTACAAGATCTTTATGCCTATAAAGGATATTGGTTTCCAATTAGTTTTGCTTGATTGTAAATTTCCTTAAAAGTACTTTTATTTATTGTTATAAGTATTGACAATAAAAAAAAGGAAAGGTTGCATGTGGTTAGAAATTATAATAAATATTTTATTTTTTAGGAGAAGGTTTTATAGAAAAAAGCTTCAAAGTAATCTGCTTTGAAGCTTTTGTATGACTTATTGTAAATTGATTTTTAAATTGTTATAACTGTTGGCATGAATACCAATAATCCCAGTAATAGTGTCTCCTTTTTTTATTGTTTTTCCTTTTAAGTTTTCGGCTTGAATTTCTTTTTTAAATTTTTTATTTGCAGAGGCAGCTGTAATCGTATTTAGAGCGGTAACTCCTGGGCCTATAACTAATCCAATTGGTACAGAAGAGGTAGTTTCTTGTCTTCCGTATTCATCAGAGCTAGTAGTGAAAAAATTAATGGGAGTGAGTAAGAGATATAAAAAATAAGTAGCAACATTTTGTTTTAAGGGCTTAAAAATTTGTTTGTTATCAAGCAAGTTTATTTTGGTTCCATCTGCATTTGTTATGTTTATGTTGTTTCCAAAAATTAAATCATTTTCAGAGTTATTTATGATTTTCATAGCAACAACATTTATATTTTTTTTGATCTCTTTTTTTGCATATTTCTTTTTGAGAACATTGTACTTGTATTCGATTTTTACATTATTCTGTTTGTCAGAAGAGGTATAGTTTTGATTTTTGGGCTCTATGGATACATATCCCGTTGCACAACTGCTTAAAATAATCGATGTAATTAATAATAATAGGTTTGTTTTCATTATGTTTTTTTATATTAATGTCATAACATATAGAAATGTTACCTTAGTTTTTACAAATAAAAAAAGTCTGCTATGAGATCTTCATTAGCAGACTTTTATATGTATATGAAATTTTATTATGCTTCGATAATTGTATTTAGTGTTTGACTAGGCCTCATTGCTATAGAAATTTTATCTACGTTTGGCCAATAATAACCTCCCATATCTACAGTAGTACCTTGTGCATTATTAAGTTCATTAATAATTTTAGTTTCATTATCCGCAAGTTGTTTTGCGATGATTTGGAATTCATTTTGTAATTCTTTATCCTTGGCTTGTTGTGAGAGTGCTTGTGCCCAGTATAAAGCTAAGTAAAAATGACTTCCTCTATTATCCAACTCATTTACTTTACGGGATGGAGATTTTTTATTGTCCAAAAATTTAATGGTAGCTTGATCTAAGGCTTCTGCAAGTACAATTGCTTTGCTATTGTTTGTGGTTTCACCAAGGTGTTCTAGTGAAACTGCTAATGCAAGAAATTCACCTAAAGAGTCCCATCTTAGATGTCCTTCCTTATTAAATTGTTGTACATGTTTTGGAGCAGAACCTCCTGCGCCAGTTTCAAACAAGCCTCCACCATTCATTAATGGTACAATAGATAACATCTTTGCACTTGTTCCCAGTTCTAAAATAGGGAATAAATCGGTGTTGTAATCTCTTAGCACATTTCCAGTCACAGAGATAGTGTCTTTTCCTTCTTTTATTCTTTCTAAAGAGAAACGTGTAGCTTCTACCGGAGACATAATTCTAATATCTAGTCCGCTAGTATCATGCTCTGGTAAATATGTATTCACCTTTTTTATAATTTCGGCATCATGTGCTCTATTTTTATCTAACCAAAATATAGCAGGTACGTTAGTCGCTCTTGCTCTGTTTACAGCTAGTTTTACCCAGTCTTTAACAGGAGCATCTTTGGTTTGACACATTCTCCAGATATCTCCTTTTTCGACGTTGTGTTCTATAAGAATGTTGTTAGAAGAATCTGTAACTCTAACAATGCCGTTATCAGCAATTTCAAAAGTTTTATCATGAGACCCGTATTCTTCGGCTTTTTGAGCCATTAGCCCTACATTAGGAACTGTTCCCATTGTAGTAGGATCAAAAGCACCATGCTTTTTACAGAAATCGATAGTTTCTTGATATATTCCTGCATAACTGCTATCAGGGATAACAGCTTTAGTATCTTGAGTATTTCCTTTTGCATCCCACATTTTTCCAGAGTTACGAATCATTGCAGGCATAGAAGCATCAATAATTACATCACTTGGTACGTGTAAATTTGTAATACCTTCATCAGAATTTACCATTGCTAATTCAGGTCCTTTTTCATAGCAAGCTTGTATATCTGCTTCTATTTCTGCTCTTTTAGCATCGGGTACTTTTTTAAGCTTTTGGATAAGGTCTCCAAATCCATTATTTACTTCAACTCCTATTTCTTCTAGGATGGTTGCATGTTTTTCAAACACATCTTTAAAAAACACCTGTACGGCATACCCAAATATAATAGGGTCAGAAACTTTCATCATGGTTGCTTTCATGTGAAGAGAAAACAAAATATTTTTGTCTTTTGCGTCAGCTATTTGTTCTTTTAAAAAGGTGATAAGTGCTTTTTTGCTCATCACTGTTGCATCTATAATTTCTCCTTCTAAAAGAGAAATTTTTTCCTTTAAAGTTGTAACATTATTATGATGATCTACAAACTCAATTTTAATATCTTCGGCATTAGAGATAGTAACTGATTTTTCATTGGCACAGAAATCCCCACTAGACATAGTAGAGACATGAGTTTTGGAGTCTGCGCTCCAAGCTCCCATAGAATGCGGATTTTTTCTGGCGTATTGTTTAACTGGCTTAGGAGCTCTTCGGTCAGAATTCCCTTCTCTTAAAACAGGGTTAACAGCACTACCTTTTATTTTGTCGTATCGATTTTTGATCTCTTTTTCTGATTCGTTTTCAGGTTCTTCTGGGTAGTTAGGGATATTAAATCCTTGTAATTGTAGTTCTGCTATAGCGGCTTTTAATTGAGGTATAGAAGCACTTATATTAGGAAGTTTAATGATGTTTGCTTCTGGTTTTTGTGCCAATAGACCTAATTCTTCAAGAGCATCCACTTGTTTTTGTTTATCGCTTAAATTTTCTGGAAAATTAGATAAAATTCTAGCAGCTAGTGATATATCTTTTGTCTCGATATTAATATTAGCTGTTTTTGTGAACTTTTTAACGATAGGTAAAAAAGAATATGTTGCTAAAGCAGGTGCTTCATCGGTTTTTGTGTATACAATTTTTGAGTGATCAACTCCCATATGTTTGGTTTTTTTACTAGGGGATCTTGAGGTTTTTAAAGCCTGAAAAAGGTGGTAGATACCCTAATTTATTATACTATAAGTTATGTAAGGAAATTATTGTTGTAAGACTCATTTATATTAGATTTCTTTATTTTAGAATAACTTCTCTAGAAATTCATAATATGAATAGTCATAGATTTCCGAGCGCGAAGATACAAATCTAGAGGTCTAAATCCAACCTGTATATTGTTAGTTTTGAGTTAAAGAATGCTGAATTATAGTTTCTTGAAAATTATACTGTAAAAAATGTGGTATATAGAATTTGCAGCTCTTTTTTAAGAATATTTTAGAGAATAAAAAGCCATATCAATAATACGAATATTTTGATATGGCTTCATTAGAAATAATTTTATGTTAGCTGCTTTACCCGCTATTAAATAAAAACTTTCGTTGTTTATATCATAATCTTATTTCTAGTTTTGAATAGAATGTTGATTTATGCAATCTATTCATACGACTAATGTTGAATGTTTTTTTAAATTATTACAATAATTTTTTTCATTCAGATAGTCTAATAACCATTTACAATTAAAAAGGTGTCAAAACTTAATTTTTTCTTTTAAATTTCATTTTGAAATGATTCTAAAGTAAACCTTTAAAGTGATTTCAAGTATGTATTCAAAAAAATAACTTTCGTTTTATATTTATTTTAATTCTAAAAGGTGTTATTGTGTTTTAAAAAACACAATTATTTATATAACTAAGAATTCTTATACTACTGTTATTTCTAACTTTAATATAAATATAAGGAAAATTGAAATAGTATTTGTTTTTCTTATACTATTATTTATCAAATGGTTATGAGACTAGTTTATTAACTTTTGTTCATAAAAAAAAGGTTGCTAGTCAGCAACCTTTTTGATTTATAAAAGAAATAAAAATTAGTTTCTTTTTTCTTTAATACGAGCTTTTTTACCAGTAAGTTCTCTAAAGTAGAATATACGAGCTCTACGAACTTTACCTCTTTTATTTACTTCGATTTTTTGAAGTGCAGGTAAGTTTACAGGGAAAATACGTTCTACACCTATAGTTCCAGACATTTTTCTGATCGTAAATGTCTCTGTGGTTCCAGAACCTCTTCTTTGAATAACAACTCCTCTAAAGAACTGTGTACGTGTTTTACTACCTTCTTTAATTTCGTAATAAACAGTAATAGTATCACCTGCAGAAAAATCAGGCATATCTTTTTTTTCAACAAATTCGTTTTGTACGAATTTTACTAAATCTTCCATTTTGATATAGTTTCTTTGGTTTTGTTAGAGTAACATTCACGATTTTCGCCAGAGGTTAATCTAATCAGGCTGCAAAAGTAAGTATTATTTAGTGATTTGCAAATATTTTATATCTGAATTCTGATATACACTACATATAGTGATTAGAATATGTTTTTTCTTATTCTTCTAAAAGATCTGGTCTTCGTTCTTTTGTTCTTTGATAAGCTTGCTCTTCTCTCCAAGTTTCAATTTTTGGAAAATTTCCTGAAGTTAGTATTTCTGGAACTTTCCAACCGTTGTATTCTGCGGGTCTTGTATAGATAGGGGGGGCTAATAAATTATCTTGAAATGAATCGGTTAAGGCAGAGGTTTCATTACCAAGTACACCAGGAATTAGCCGAATAATAGCATCGCATAAAATTAAAGCTCCTAATTCACCACCAGAAAGAACATAGTCTCCGATAGATATTTCTTTGGTAATAAAATGATCTCTTACTCGTTGATCTACACCTTTGTAATGCCCGCAAAGGATAATTAAGTTGCCTTTTAGAGATAATTGGTTTGCTATGCCTTGATTTAAAGTATCCCCATCAGGAGTCATATATATTACTTCGTCATAATCTCTTTCTGATTTTAGTTTAGAGATACATTTATCAATAGGTTCAATCATCATTACCATACCAGCACCTCCTCCAAATTGGTAATCATCCACTTGTTTGTAATTGGTGTCTGTGTAATCTCTTAGATTATGTAGGTGCACTTCTACTAATCCTTTATCTATAGATCGCTTCATTATGGAAGCTTGAAAAGGACTTTTTAAAATATCGGGTACTACTGTAATAATATCTATACGCATCTTTCATTAGATTCATTAAAGACTGCAAAGATGCAAAAGATATAGTGAAAACCTAGGAATTAAAATTACTTAGCCCCAGTTTTACGTTGTTTATTGATTTCATCCTGAAGTTTACGCATTACTTTTTGCTCTCTCTCTAGTGCTCTGCGTCTATGATCTTCGAATTCTGCTTCTGTTTCGGCTAAAGCTTTTCGTGCTTCTAAAGTAATGGAGTTACTGTTCTTAAATCTATATATAAAGAAACCTAACAAACCTAAAAGGATACCAATAATAATCCACATCATGCTTTTATAGCTGGTTTTTGTTAAAGCTATTCCAAGAAAATTAATACTATCCTTTTCTTGTGTAATAGTAGAAAGATTATCGTTTGTTTTAGCAAGAGATTCTTCAAGCCCTGTTATAGTTGATTTTTGTTCTTTGATTTTAAGATTAGAAGTATTTAATTTAGATTCTAATGTTTTTAAAGTGTCTATTGTGTTTGCTTTAAGTTTATTTATCCAAACAAGTTTTACTACTTTGTATTCCTGATACTTTCCTGACTTTTTTATTACGATATCAAACTGTTCTTCAATATTTTCTTGTTGTAAGGCATTATCTACAGAGATATTTTCTTCTTGAGCATATGTTTTTTCAAAAAAGGATAGAAGTAGGGTGAAAACTAATAGATACTGTAATAATTTCATATTGATAATCTTAATTTTTAATGGCCGGATATACTATCCTTATGGTATGCGGTAGTAATTATGAAATAAAATAACTAATTGCTTGTATAATAAGGGGGACTATATATCTTTTGTTTATGGTTATTAATTGCTTCTGTAACGCCAATAAATGTACAATATTGTAAGTAATTAAAAAGTTTTTTTTGTTGGAATTTGTGTAGAAATGTTTTTGGAATTAATTTACAGGAGATTAAGAAAATAAAGTTCATATAAATAACTCTTTTAAAAACAGATAAAGTCGTTATTATATAATAACGACTTTATCTGTTTGTTTATGTTTTAGTGTATAATTTACATTAATAATAAGTAAAACGTCGCACTTTGGCGATGTACTTTGATAGTCTTATTACTTGGTGACTATACCCATACTCATTATCGTACCAAACGTATAAAACGGTATTGTGTCCTTTTGCATCTACTATAGTGGCATTACTATCATAAATAGAAGGTGCGGAAGAACCAATAATATCACTAGATACTAATTCGTTGTCTAAGGAATATTTTATTTGTTCTACAAGGTTTCCTTCTAATGCATATTTTTTCATTACAGCATTCATACTTTCTTTAGAAGTTTTCTTTTCTAAATTAAGATTTAGGATAGCTAAAGATCCATTTGGTACAGGAACTCGAATTGCATTAGAGGTTAGTTTTCCTTCAAAGCTAGGTAATGCTTTGGATACCGCTTGTCCTGCTCCTGTTTCTGTGATTACCATATTTAGTGCTGCTGCACGACCTCTTCGGTATTTGCTATGCATATTATCTACCAAATTCTGATCATTGGTATATGCATGAATTGTTTCTAAGTGACCATTTATAACACCAAAACTCTCATCTACTGCTTGTAAAATAGGAGTAATGGCATTGGTTGTACAAGATGCTGCAGAAAATATATCTACTTTATCAGGATCATGATCTTTATGATTTACTCCATGAACAATATTAGGGATTCCTTTTCCTGGGGCAGTAAGTAATACTTTGTCTACTCCTTTAGCAGAAAGATGTCTGCTTAAAGCTTCTTTGTCTCTAAAAGCACCAGTATTATCAATTACTAAGGCATCTTTAATACCATAATTTGTATAATCAATATCCTCAGGGTTATTAGCACTAATAATTTTTACTGTAGTACCATTTATTATAAGAGCACTGTTTGCTAAATCTGTTTCTACTGTACCTGCAAAATCCCCATGTACAGAATCACTACGAAGCAAAGAAGCTCTTTTTTCTAAAACATCTTGTGTGATTGCTCCTCGTGTAACAATAGCTCTAAGTCTTAACTGACTTCCTTTTCCAGTAATGGTCATTAATTCTCTTGCTACTAGACGGCCTATTCTACCAAAACCATAAAGAACTACATTTTTAGGAGAAATAGGTTGAAATTTTTTGGCATCTTTTAGTTTGTCTTGTACAAAACCATTTATAGAGTTGTACTCTTCGCTTGCTAAATGATACTCGTATGTAAGTTTACCTATATCTAACTTTGACGGCGGTAGATTCATTAACTTGATCGCTTGTGCAATTTCTACAGAATCAAAAATTGAAATTGGTTTTTGTACAAACTCACCAGCATATTCGTGTAGATTGATAATCTCACTTACATTTTTATCAATTAATTGATTGCGGAAAAGTACTAACTCTATCGAGTTATCGTACCAGAGGTCACTTACAGTTTTAATGAATGCAACTGTGGCGCGACGTCTGTCTGCCTGAAAGGCTAATTCTTTTTCATAAACTTCGTTAGAGCTCATAATATGTTGTGTTTTACAGTCTTGAAATTTCGTGCAAAAGTATATATTTCAAACGTTTTCGTGAAACCTTTTGTGAAAAAAAATCGCATTACTTTTTTAAGGTAATGCGATTTTTTTATTTTTCATGAAATTAAGTCTGTATTATTGAAATACAAATTCTCTTTTTTGTCCGTTTCTATCAACCAAACTAATAGTGATATCTTCATCTTTGTATTTACTGTCCAAGATCTCTTTTACTTCAATAACATTTTTTATTTTTTTTCCATCGATCTCGCTAATAATAAGCCCTTCCAGATTATATCTTTTCATTCTGGTACTTAGCGCCTTACTAATTACAACGCCGTGATCGAGATTAAAGTTTTTTAAATAACCTTTTGGAGGATTCATTACTTCAACACCTACATCATCAATGTTATATTTTTGGATTTCATATTTTGATAAAGTAACGGGTAAAACCAATTCTTTTCTTTTTCTTAAAACTTTTACATTTATAACATCTTTTGGTCTTTTACTATTTACATAGCCAGTCAAATCTGCAAACTTACGAATAGGTAACCCATCTATTTCTTTAATAACATCTCCTTCTAATACCCCAGCTTTTTTTGCGCCACTGTTTTCTGCGACAGAAGAAACAAAAACACCTTGCGAAACAGGGATGTCATATTCTTCCATAGCTTTTGGGTTTATAGTCCCACCAGTTATTCCTAATATACCACGTTGTACGCCTCCAAACTCTATGATATCATCTATGATTTTTTTGGCGTTATTAGATGGTACAGCAAATGCATACCCTACATAGCTTCCTGTTTGGGATGTTATAGCAGTGTTTATTCCTATTAATTCTCCTCTTGTATTTACCAATGCTCCACCACTGTTTCCTGGGTTAATGGCAGCATCTGTTTGTATAAAAGATTGAATCTTATCGTCTGATTCATCTAAATCTCTAGATTTTGCACTAATAATTCCAGCTGTTACGGTAGAGGTAAGATTAAAAGGGTTACCTACTGCAAGTACCCATTCTCCTATTTTAGCAGAGTTAGAATCTCCAAAAGGGATATAAGATAGTTTTTCATCTGCATCAATTTTAATTAATGCAATATCAGATTGTGGAGCAGTACCCACTATTTTGGCTTTGTAAGATTTGTTATTATTTAGTGTTATTTCTAGATCTGTAGCACCTTCAATTACATGATTGTTGGTAACTATATATCCATCCTCAGTAATAATAACTCCAGATCCAGCACCTTGAATTCGTCTTTCTTGTGTCCCTCCATTTCTAAAAAACTCTATTAAATTTCTTGGAGTACGAGTAATACCATATTGTTTAACATGTACTACAGCGTTTACAGTTTTTTCTGCTGCTAAAGTAAAATCAACACTAGAAGCAGGTAAAGCATTACTACTGCTAGTAAGGGTATAGTTTGTAGGGGTTACATTTGGTTTAACCTCATTTTCTTTAACAATAATAGTTTCTGGTTCTAAAAACATTTTATATGCTCCTAAGGTGAAGATTCCTGCAAGGATAGCTACAACCAATAAACTCAAAAATCTTTTCATATTCTTTTCTTTTTGTATGTTTTAACTAATATTACTTTACTATAGACTGCTTTTAACTATTAAAATTACAATTATAGTACACTTTTTTATGAGATTTAACTCACTATTAACACCAGTTTTGTGTGAACATTCTTTGTACCTTTGTCTTTATAATTGAATAAATAATGACACTTAGTTTTTATAAATACCAAGGAACGGGTAATGATTTTGTTATCATTGATAACCGACAGTCAATATTAACCAAAAATGATACCAAATTATTTGCTAGACTTTGTGACAGAAAATTTGGGATAGGAGCAGATGGCTTAATGCTTTTAGAATTACCTAATAATGAACAAGATGACTTTACAATGGTGTATTTTAATGCCGATGGTAAAGAGAGTTCAATGTGTGGGAATGGAGGAAGGTGTTTAGTGGCTTTTGCAGCCTATTTAGGTGTTATAAATGATACTGCCACTTTTACAGCGATTGATGGTCCGCATAAAGCTACAATCAAAAAAGATCTGGTGCATTTACAAATGCAGAATGTTTCTTTGATAGAAAAATATGATACACACTTGTTTTTAAATACAGGTTCTCCTCATCATGTAACACTAGTGAAAGATTTAGTAAATTATGATGTAGAGAATATAGGAAGGAAGATCAGAAATGGGGCTCCTTATTTTGAAAAGGGTAGTAATGTAAATTTCGTAGAAAAGAAACAGAATGGTGTGTTTGATGTACGTACTTATGAGCGCGGGGTAGAGGATGAAACGCTATCTTGTGGTACAGGTGTCACCGCTGTAGCCCTTTCTATGCACGCAACTAATGAAACAGATAAAGATGAGGTAGTTGTTAATACATTAGGAGGAGAGTTGAAAGTTACTTTTGAAGAAACTGAAAATGGATATGAAAATATCTTTTTGATAGGTTCTGCAAAACAAGTCTTTAAGGGGGAGATTGAATGGTAACATTAAAGGGAGAAAATATTTATTTACGAGCGTTAGAGCCAGAGGATCTCGATTTTGTATATGTTATAGAAAATGATGAGCAAATTTGGGAAATGAGCTCTACGCAAACACCATACTCCAGGTTTTTGATCAAACAATATCTCGAACATTCTTATAAAGATATTTACGAAGTAAAACAATTACGATTAGTTATTTGTTCTAATGATCATGCAACTTTAGGTTTGATTGATTTGTTTGATTTTAGTCCTGCTCACAATAGAGCTGGGATTGGGGTTTTAATAGCCGAAAAAGAAAATAGAGGTAGTGGGTATGGCGCAGAGGCTTTACAACTTGTTATAAATTATGGTTTTACGCACCTTAATTTACATCAATTATATGCTAATATTTCTGAAGATAATATAATAAGTATAAAGTTATTCGAGAATCAAGGTTTTAATAAAGTAGGTGTTAAAAAAGACTGGAATTTGGTAAAAGACACCTATAAAGATGAATTTTTATATCAATTAATATATGTACATTAAAAAAATATTATTAGCTATTGCGTTATTAGGTTTAATTGCCGGAGGGGTTTTTGCATATTATGTGTATCAGGCAGTTTTTTCACCGAACACTAAATTTGAAACGGAAACAACAGTTCTTTATGTGCCTACTGGTGCTACCTATACAGAGCTTATTGAGCTTATTAGTCCTGTGCTTAAAGATGTTTATAGCTTCGATAGAATAGCGAGAAGAAAAGGATATATAGATAAAATAAAAGCTGGTAGATATATCTTGAAGAAAAACTCAAATAACAATCAGATAATAAATATCTTAAGAAGTAAAAATTCACCTGTTCAAATAAGTTTTAATAATCAAGAAAGGCTTGAGAATTTAGCAGGTAGAATAGCATCACAGATCGAGGCGGATAGTCTTTCGCTACTAAAATCGTTTAAAGATGAAGCTTTTTTGAAATCAAAAAACTTTTCTTTAGAAACAGCATTAGCAATGTATATTCCTAATAAATATGAGTTTTTTTGGAATACTTCTGCAGAGCAGTTTAGAGAAAGAATGTTTAAAGAGTATAATAGATTTTGGGACGATTCGCGCATTTTAAAGGCAAAGCAAATAGGATTGACAAAAAATGAAGTTATTACTGTTGCTTCAATTGTTCAAAAAGAAACAGCTAAGGTTGATGAGCGCTCTAGGGTTGCAGGGGTATACATGAATAGGTATAAAAATGGATGGAAGTTGGATGCTGATCCTACGGTTATTTATGCAATAAAAAAGCATCGTAATGATTGGGATACAGTTATAAAAAGAGTTTTGTATAAAGATTTAGAAATAGATAGTCCGTATAATACATATAAATATATGACTTTGCCTCCAGGACCCATAGCGATGCCAGATATCTCATCTATAGATGCTGTACTTAATCACGAAAAGCATGAATATTACTTTTTTGTAGCAGATGTTGAAAATTTTGGATATCATAAATTTGCAAAGACATTAAATCAACATAATAATAATAAAAAACAATATGTGGATTGGGTTAATAAAAAAGGAATAAAGCGGTAATGTTTATTTTTTTATCAACGTAGAGAAAGTGTTTTTTTTCTATGTTTTTCGATTACAAAAACCACAACTTATTAACAAGATTGTGGTTTTTTTGTGAATTAAATACCTTTTTTGGGAGTTATTTTTTTTCGTTAAAGAGATGCTATTTGACGTTTAAGTGTTTTTTTTGATGCTTTTTTAATGTTTTTTAGCTGTTTTTAACAATGTTTTTTGTTGTAAAGCACTGTTTTACAGTTATGTAATTATTTTAGCTCCTTGTTCTTTTTTATATAAATAAAAGTTGTATATTTGCACCGCAAAAATTTAAGTAGATGGGGACATCTTTAGGGGTGGCTACTTAGAAAATTTTTATATGATAAAAAGGATAATAGGATCATCAGTATTACTTACAATTGGAGGAGTATGTTTGTTAAGTTTTACAGAAAAAGAGCACTTAGATCTTAGTTCATATAGTACGGCAGGCTTAGATTTGTACTATGTTGCACCTAATTTTAATGAAATAGAAGATGATAATACATTCGTTTCTTTAAAACTCGGAAAATCTTATATAGGTTTTAAAGAGGCTCTTGCTTTTAAAGAGTCTCGAGGAGATTATGGTGTTGTAAATCAATTTGGTTATTTAGGTAAATACCAATTTGGTAAAGGAACTTTAGCTTTACTTGGAGTTAAAGATGTAAAAAAATCAGATTTTTTAGATAATCCAGAGCTTCAGGAAAAGGCTTTCTATGCTAATTTGTCCAGAAATAAATGGATTTTGCGTAGAGATATTAAATGGTTTGTGTCTAAAAAAATTAATGGAGTAGAGGTAACAGAATCAGGTATTCTTGCTGCGGCTCATTTATCTGGTCCTGGTGCAGTTAAGAAATATCTTCGTAGTGGAGGGGTAGAAGGTTTTGCAGATGCATTTGGTACAACTATTCGATACTACATGAAACGATTTGGAGGATATGATACCTCTTTTGTGATTGCAGACAGAAAAGCAAAAGTGATTTTGTAGCTTTTTCTAATCTTTTTGTATGATATATATAGTTGGTCTTTTATGCAGACTAATATCTTTCTTTCTCCATTCAGCAATGGTTTTTGTAGCAATAAACTCGGTTGTTAAAGTAATATCACATGCAATACAAAGCCTAGTATTATCATTCAATATTATTTTTAAATCGTCAAACATTTTATCATTTCTATATGGGGTTTCGATAAAGATTTGTGCTTGATTTTTTTCTAAAGAGATTTTTTCTAATTGTTTAATAGTGGATTTTCTTTCATTTTTGTCAATAGGCAAATATCCATTAAACGTAAAGCTTTGACCGTTCATTCCGCTACTCATCATTGCTAGTAGTATAGAAGAAGGGCCTACAAGAGGGGTGACAGGTATTCCTTTTTCGTGAGCTATTTTTACAACTTCAGCTCCAGGGTCAGCAACTCCAGGGCATCCTGCATCAGATAAAAGTCCTATGGATTCTCCATTTAAACAAGGGGTTAGATAGCTGGGTATTTCAGAGATATCTGTGTATTTGTTAACAGTGTTTATAACCAGAGAGCGTTGCGATTTACTGGGGCTTACTTTTTTTATGAATCGTCTTGCAGGTTTTTCGTTCTCTACAATATAATGGTTTACTTGTTCCAGTACTTTTTTTATAGATATGGGAAGCACTTCTAAGGGTACATCATCTCCTAAGCGTGTAGGGATTAGGTATAATTTACCTTTGGGATCTAGGGATTTGGGTTCCATAAGCCTTTTTTGTAGCTAATTTTAATTAATTTTTTTGAGGAATTTAAAACTCGGATTATAAAATCTGATGTTTTGAATTTGTACTAATTTAATATTATTTTTTTATAGATACCTATTGTAGTGTTATTATTTGCTTATATAGTGTGCTTGATAGAGTTGGATTGAGATCTGGGGTAGCGCTTTTATAACGTGTTCTTGTTTTTTCGAGAAAAAAGTAGGGATTAATCTATTTTTTTAAGCTTTGAAGCAATATTATCACAGGCTTTGTCTAGCATTTGAAAGACTTCTTCAAAACCTTGCTCTCCGCCATAATAAGGATCGGGAACGTCAAGATTTTTGTTTGGATGAAGTTCGTTAAGGATATATTTTATTTTTTGTTCTTCTTGGGGGTCTTTGGCTAGTTTTTTTATGTTATTGTAATTAGAGTTGTCCATGACGTAAATATAGTCATACGTTTTAAAGTCGCTTTGTTTGAATTGTGCTGCTCTTTGTTGTGTAATGTCAATATTATGTTTTTTGGCAATCTCTATCGATCGTTCATCAGGTTTGCTTCCAATATGGAAATTACTAGTACCACAAGATTCTATTGTGTATTTTTTTGAGTCAAGTTTAGATTTTAGAATGCCTTCTGCTAAAGGGGATCTACAGATATTACCTAAGCAAACCATTAAGATTTTGGTTTTCATTTGGAGATTATGAAATTATAGGGTAAGCTTTTTTCTTAAATCTTCAACATATTTTCTAAACTGCTTGTCTGTAGAGGATAGATTGTCTACTGTTTTACAGGCATGAAGAACTGTTGCGTGATCTCTTTTCCCGATTTGAGTACCAATACTGGCTAGTGATGCTTTTGTTAGTTTTTTAGCAAAAAACATTGCTAATTGACGCGCTTGTACAATATGGCGCTTTCGGGTTTTGGATTGTAATGTTTCTACATCCATCTGAAAATAATCACTTACTACTTTTTGGATATAGTCTATAGATACTTCTCGCTTTGTATTTTTAACATAGTTGTCTACTATTGTTTTTGCAAGATCTATAGTGATATCTTTTTTGTTAAAAGAAGAGTGGGCAATTAAAGAGATAATGGCGCCTTCTAATTCTCTAATATTGGTTTTTATATTATTAGCTAAAAATTCAACTATGTCTTCTGGCATTTCCACGCCATCCCGATATAGCTTGTTTTTTATGATCGAAATTCTGGTTTCAAAATCTGGTTGATGTAATTCGGCAGATAATCCCCATTTAAATCTGGATAGTAAGCGCTGTTCTATGTCCTGCATGTCTACAGGAGCTTTATCACTAGTTAAGATTACTTGTTTTCCATTTTGGTGCAAATGATTAAAAATATGGAAAAATACATCTTGTGTTCCGGCTTTTCCTGATAAAAGTTGAATGTCATCAACAATTAGTACATCGATAATTTGATAGAAATGAATAAAGTCATTTCTGTTATTCTTTTTTACAGATTCAATATATTGTTGCGTAAATTTCTCTGCAGAAATATATAAAACCGTTTTTTCTGGGTAATTATCTTTTATGTTTACCCCGATAGCATGTGCTAAATGCGTTTTTCCTAAACCAACGCCTCCAAAAATTAGAAGAGGGTTAAAAGATGTTCCTCCAGGTTTATTAGCTACGGCCATACCAGCAGAGCGAGCTAATCTGTTAGAGTCTCCTTCTAGGAAATTCTCGAAGTTGTAATTTGGGTTTAATTGAGATTCTATTTTTACGTTTCGTATTCCTGGGATAACGAACGGATTTTTTAATTCAGGATTTTTACTTTTTATAGGAACATCTACTTCTTGAGAGTTAACAGGAGTTCTGTTAGAGCTGGGTATCTTTTCTGTAAATGGTTTTTTATTACCATACGTGTTTTCCATTTTGATAACATAAACCAATTTAGCGCCTTCGCCTAGTTCTCGAGTTAAGGATACTTTTAGAAGATTTACATAATGTTCTTCTAACCATTCATAAAAAAATTTACTAGGAACTTGAATACTTAAAGCGCCATCTGTAAGTTTTACAGCTTTTATTGGTTCAAACCAAGTTTTAAAAGCTTGGGGTGTAATATTGTCTTCTATGAAAGACAAACAATTATCCCAAACTGATTGCGCGGTTACATTCATTCTTGCGGTTAGATTTACTTTTTTTTGTTAAGATACTAAAAAGAAATTGTTGAAAAACTTCCTACTAATTTTGCAGGACAAATATGTGAACAAAAAATGTAAAAAAAAAACTATTTGGGGGTTGAATATTAATTATTTTTTTCGCATAATTTGATAGTACTACTATTAATTCATTTATATTTTAAAATATGTTAATCACTTCAGAAACATTATTAAAAGTTCGATACTCTGAAACAGATCAAATGGGTGTCGTACACCACGGTAACTACGCACAGTATTTGGAATTGGCACGAATTGATTGGTTGTCAAAACTTGGTGTTTCTTATAAATCAATGGAGGAAAGCGGTATTATGCTTCCAGTGTTTGCAATGGACTTTAAATTTAAGAAATCTGCTTTCTTCGACGACGAGCTAACTATTAAAAGTATACTAAGGAAAATTCCTACAATTAAAATAATTTTTGACTTTGAAATTTTTAATCAAAATAAAGAATTATTAACAATAGCATCCACAACTTTAGTTTTTGTTAATAGTAAAACAAGAAAGCCTATTCAATGTCCTTCTTACTTAATTGATAAAATAAAAAAATATTAATTCCCTAATCTTTTAATTTCTACTTCATACAACGGTAAGAAAACCTCTTTTATTTTATCGGCTATCTTTTTTCTTACAGAAATATAAATTTTACAATTAAGATTGAGATCCTGATTAGAGATATTAAGATTATTTTCTTTAATAATTCTCATAACTTTGTTCATGTCTTTATACTCAAAAATTATAACAAAGTCGATGTTGATGGTTTTTTGAATTATATCTGAAGATTCTAACGATAATTGAGCAGTAGATCTATACGCGTTTATTAATCCACCTACTCCCAATTTTACTCCGCCAAAATACCGAACAATAACAATTAGGATATTTGTAACATCAAAGGACAGAATTTGACCATAAATAGGTTGTCCTGCAGAGTTAGAAGGTTCTCCATCGTCATTAGCACGGTATTTTACATTTTCTGTTCCTGTTTGCCATGCATAACACCAATGGCGTGCAGAATGATGTTGTTTTTTTAGATTTTCTATAATTTGTTTAACATCTTCTTCATCCTTTATAGGAAAAGTATATCCAAAGAACTTGCTGTTTTTGTCTTTAAAAAGCACTTCAGCTCCTGGGCAATCAATGGTTTTGTATGTGTCGTCTATTTCCAAATGGTATTGTTTTATATAGAAGAGGCTACTAAAATAATACTAAATATAGCTAATAGGATACCGATCCAATTTTTTAAAATCAATTTCTCTTTAAAAAATAAAATTCCAGCAAAAGTAGACACCAAAAGTACCATTACATTATTGATGGTAAATACAGTAGAGCTGTCCATAGCATCATGACGTAATGCTTTAATTAAAAAATAAACAGAAAAATAGTTTGGTATTCCTAGCCCAATTCCTGCTATTATATTTTTTATTGAAATTTTAAGAGATCCTTTAACAGCTTTGTATATTAATATGAATAATCCTACGATTGCTGCACATCCAAAAATAGTAGCAGAAAAAACAGGAATATCATTTTTAGAAACATAGCTTGTCTCTAAAAACTTAAGACTGGTATCGATGATTCCACTACCAATAAATACTAATAAAGGAAAGATTATATTTTCTTTTTTTATCGCAACACCATTATTAGCTTTAACAGAAGTTAGATATACAGCTATAATTGCTACAATAATTCCTATTGTTTTTAAAAGACCTGTGCTTTCGTGGTATACTACTATTCCGAATACAATAGGAATAACTAAACTCATTTTATTTGCTACGGCAGCTACAGAAAGACCATTTTTTTGCGTTGTATATGCCATTAGGTTGAAAACAGAAATAAAAATAATACCTAAGATCATTGCTCCATAAAACCAGTCTTGTTTCGATATAACAACCAGATCAATCGATTCAGAATATGCTACCAATCCCGAAAATGAAGCAACAATATAATTTATAACTATAGCTTGTAGCGTATTCACATTATATTTAGAAAATAGCTTAAAGATTATAAAAATCAAAGAAGAAGCTACTACGCTTAAAAATAAATAGATCAAAATAAATCAGATTTTATGGTAAATAAATTGATGATATCTTCTGTTTTTGGATTATTATTCCAAGTGTGTATTCCAAGTGTTGCAGCAGTATCTGTATTCTCTTTAGTGTCATCAATAAATAAAGTTTCTTCAGGGTTTAATTGATGTTGTTTTAAAACAAATTTAAAAATATCTATTTCAGGTTTACGTAAATTAATTTCATGAGAAAGATAAAAAGCATCGAAACAGGATTTAAATACCATATAAAATGAAATATGTTTTTTGATCCAATTTATATGTAATTCGTTAGTGTTGCTTAGTAAGATAAGTTTATATTGTTTTTCTGAGGCTAAATTTTTTAGGAATTCTAATCGGTGTTCTGGAAAATCTAACAAAATAGCATTCCAAGCATCTATAATTTGCTTTTCTGAAGCTTCGGGGATTACTGTTTTAAAGTTTTTAATAAACTCGGTACTAGAGATAGCTCCCGTTTCATAATACTGGGCTATTTTCTGCATTTCTGGAGCTAAAGGCGTATTTTTTAGTTTGAAGAACGCTTTTTCTGTAGCAGACTTGTCTAAATTGATGAAAACGTCGCCAAAATCAAAAATTATGGTTTTAATCATTTAGATATGTTTTTAATATGTCAGTTTTTATTATTTCTTCAGAAATCATTTTTCCTTTATAAACAGGGGATTTTGTTCCAGATTCAAAAATAATATTTCCAGTAAAAACTCTTGCTTCGTCCCATAGGTTTTTATCTATAAAAGATTGAATTGTATGAGCGCCACCTTCTATAATTACAGACTGTATATTGTGTTTATAAAGAATACCACAGATTTCTTCGGTTATACATTTTTGTGAATCTACAATTTCATAAATAAGATTGTCGTTGTTCGTTTTTTCATACTTTTCTGAGGTAATTAGTATTGTTTGTGTTGTTTTATCTAAAACTGAAGAGTCTTTAGGGATTTTACCAGATCTATCAATAACAACTCTGATAGGGTTTTTCCCAAACCAATCTCTTATGGTTAATTTAGGGTTGTCTTTTAATACAGTTTGGTTGCCTACTAAAATAGCTTGTTCTTCTGCTCGCCACTTATGTACGATTTGTCTTGAATATGTATTGGTAATCCATACAGGTTCTCTTTTTTTAGTAGAAATAGGAGCAATGTAGCCGTCTTTTGTTTCTGCCCATTTTAAAATAATGTATGGTCGTTTTTTGTTATGAAAAGTAAAGAAACGCTTATTAAGGTCAGCACATTCTTTTTCTAAAACACCAACTATAACATCGCAACCTGCGCTCATTAGTTTTTGAACACCAGATCCAGAAACCTTATCAAAAGTATCTATCGTTCCTATAACTACTTTTTTGATTCCTTTTGCTATGATAAGATCACTACAAGGTGGGGTTTTTCCAAAATGGCTGCATGGTTCTAGGCTTACATAAATCGTAGATTCTTTTAAAAGAGATGTTTTTTTAACAGAAGCAATTGCATTTACCTCGGCATGAGGTTTTCCCGATTCATAATGCCATCCTTCGCCAATAATAGTGTTGTTATGCACAATTACACTCCCTACCATTGGGTTAGGATACGTGGTTCCTAAGCCATTTTTTGCTAACTGAATGCATCGCTGCATGTATTTTTGATGTGTTGTCACTTTATCTTAGTCTTATTTTTTGTTCTTTGTTTATAGCATAAGGGTATGAAAAGCTCCCCAAATGATATCTAATGGAGCCTTTATATTGTACAGTAACAGAATCGGTTTGAATAACTTTTAAGATGCTTCCCAAAACACTATTTTTATTTTCTTTATAAATTTTTGAAAGAGAAAAAGTACCTCGTAAAGGAATGGCGAATTCGGTTTTTGCAGGAATATCAAATTCTTTTGCAGAAATAACCCCTATATCCATGCTGTCTATAAAAAGATGCATGTCGTTTATAGAAAGTTTTCCTTTTAGGTTGTTGGGATTGTTAAAAACAGCATTTGCGTTTAGGGTAACGTTATCTAAACTTATGTTGGTAACTTCTATGCTGTCAATATGTTTAAAAGTAGGTTTGTTGCTTATAGAACAACCAGTGATAAATACAAATATTGTTGATAATAATAGAATTTTACTCATTGACTTCTCATTAGATTTAACGTATATTTCAATATCCTTAATACAAATTAGTTTTTTTTAAATTTGAAGATCCAAAGATCTTTGTGATATATATATTATAGAAACGCAAAAGTAGTATTTAAAATATAATGAGTAATATAAAAATACGGGCTATACAATCTAGTGATAATAAAGAAATAGCAAAGGTAATACGCAATGTTTTGATTGAGATGGGAGTGCCAAAAGTAGGTACCGCATATGAAGATAAATCTTTAGATGAGATGTTTGGAGCGTATAATCATCCCAAGACGCAATATTATGTAGTTGAAGAAGATGGTCAAATTATAGGAGGTGCAGGCATTGCTCCTTTAGAAGGAGAAACATCTATGCAGGTTTGTGAATTGCAAAAAATGTATTTTTTGCAACAAGCAAGAGGTAAAGGAGTAGGATTTACAATGATAAATAAATGTCTTGATTTTGCAAAAGAGCAAGGATATGTTAAATGTTATTTAGAAACAATGCCTTATATGAAATCAGCTAGAAAATTGTATCATAAAGTAGGCTTTTTACCTCTGGAAGCACCTATGGGGAATACAGGGCATTATAGTTGTCAGGCATGGATGATAAAAGAATTGTAAAAACAAACAAACTTCAATTTTGAAGATAAAAGACCTTAGAGCTAATTTTATTGATTCTTTATCAGGGATATACGATTCAGAAGAAATTCTGTCGTTTTTCTATATTCTTTCCGAAGATATTTTAAACCTTAAAAGAGTAGATATAGCAATGCGTTTGGATCAAGACATTTCTGTAAACCAAATAGAAATTTTTGATAAAGTAAAGCAACGATTAGAAAAACAAGAACCGATTCAATATATCCTTGGTCAATCCGATTTTTATGGAATGTCTTTTAAAGTCAGTCCAGATGTTCTTATTCCAAGACCAGAAACAGAAGAGTTAGTAGATTGGATTATAAAAGATCAGTCAAAAAAAACTTCTTTAACCATCCTGGATATAGGTACAGGTAGTGGCTGTATAGCTGTTTCGTTAGCCAAAAAATTACCCAAGTCTAGAGTGTATGCTATAGATGTGTCAGAACAAGCTCTAGAAATAGCAAAAGAAAATGCGAAAAACAATAAAGTAGAGGTAATATTTATTAAAGAAGATATTCTAAAAGTAGAGAGTTTATTTCAAAAGTTTGATATTATAGTTTCCAACCCACCTTATGTAAGAGAAATAGAGAAGCAAGAAATGAAGCCTAATGTACTTCATAATGAACCGTCGTTAGCTTTATTTGTGTCGGATAAAAATCCGTTGCTTTTTTATGAAAAAATAGCAATATTAGCTAATGAAAAATTGAATAATGACGGAATGTTATATTTTGAAATTAATCAATATTTAAGCTTTGAAACAAAAAAAAGGATCGAAGAAATAGGTTTTATTTCTGTAGAGGTAAGAGAAGATATATATGGTAATAAACGAATGATAAGGGCTTGTGTTCGTAAAAAAAATAAATAATAAGTATGAGTAATTTGAATTCGATTTGTGTGTTTTGTGGAAGTAGTGAAGGGAATGATGCTAAAATAATTTCAGAATCCTTTTTGTTAGGAGAGAAATTAGCAAATCGAAAAATAACATTAGTGTATGGAGCAGCTAAAATTGGAATAATGGGAGAAGTAGCTGAAGGAGTATTGCAAAATAAAGGAAAAGTAATTGGAGTGATTCCTGAGTTTTTAATGTTAAAAGAGGTAGTGCATCGTGGTTTAGATGACTTGATTATTACGGCTAATATGCATGAGCGAAAAATGAAAATGCAAGAGTTAAGTGATGGATTTATAACATTGCCAGGAGGATTTGGGACGCTTGAAGAACTATTCGAAATTATAACCTGGTCGCAATTGGGATTGCATCAAAAGCCAATAGGACTTTTAAATATAAATGGATTTTATGATGATCTACTGGCTTTATTAAAAAATATGGTTCATAAAAACTTTTTAAAAAGAGAAAACTACGAGTTACTTATTGTAGAAGAGGATATAGATCTATTATTAGAAAAAATGAAAAGCTTTGAGCCAATACAAACTAAAAAATGGCTGCAACCAGATAAAGTATAATATTTGTTAAAAACAAATAAAAGATATTGATTGAAGAAGTAAGATTTTGTTAGGTCTTTAAAAAGGATACGTGTTAAAATGAATATAGAGCAGAAGATAAATTTATTAAGAGAAGAGTTAAGAGAGCATAATTATAATTATTATGTGCTGGATGCAGCTATAATAAGTGATTATGAGTTTGATATGAAGCTTAAAGATCTACAAGAACTTGAAGAAAAACATCCAGAGTTTTACGATCCAAATTCGCCAACACTTAGAGTTGGAGGAGAGGTTACTAAAAATTTTGCAACTGTAGTTCATGACGAACGTATGTACTCTTTGGATAATTCGTATTCACAAGAGGATCTGCTAGATTGGGAGAAACGTGTAAAAAAAATGGTAGATGGTTCGATTAGTTATACTTGTGAACTTAAATATGATGGCGCTTCTATAAATTTAACTTATGAAAATGGTATTTTAAAAAGGGCAGTTACCAGAGGAGATGGAGTGCAAGGGGATGATGTTACTACTAATGTAAAAACTATTAAATCTGTACCACTGAAGTTAAAAGGAGATTTTCCAGAAAAATTTGATATCAGAGGAGAGATTGTTTTGCCTTATAAGGGGTTTCTTAAAATGAATGAAGAACGTATAACAGCAGGAGAAGAGCCTTATGCAAATCCCAGAAATACCGCATCGGGTAGTTTGAAATTGCAAGATAGCAGAGAGACTGCTAAAAGACCATTAGATTGTTTGTTATATAGTATTAAAGGAGATAGGTTAGAAATTAAAACTCAATTTGAAAGTCTTGAAAAAGCCAGAAATTGGGGGTTCAAAGTACCTGTAGAATCTAAATTAGTAAACTCTATTGAAGAGGTGTTGGAATTTATAACATATTGGGATAAACATCGGCATGATTTACCATACGAAACTGATGGGGTTGTAATTAAAGTAAATAACCTACAGCAACAAGAAGAGCTTGGTTTTACTGCAAAAGCTCCCAGATGGGCAATGGCTTATAAATTTAAAGCAGAACAAGTGTCTACAATACTTAATGAAATTACATATCAGGTAGGCAGAACAGGAGCAATTACTCCTGTAGCAAATCTTAAACCAGTATCTCTTGCAGGAACTACTGTAAAAAGAGCTTCTTTGCATAATGCAGATCAGATAGAAAAATTAGATATACGAGTAGGAGATACTGTTTTTGTAGAAAAAGGAGGAGAAATTATTCCTAAAATTATAGCAGTAGATCTTAAAAACAGAAAACAAGAATCTGTTCCAACATTATATATAACACATTGCCCAGAATGTCATACCGAACTAATACGAAAAGAAGGAGAAGCACAGCATTATTGTCCTAACTATAAAGGTTGTGCTCCACAAATAATTGGTCGTATTCAACATTATATTTCTAGAAAAGCAATGGATATTGAAGGTCTGGGAGGAGAAACGGTAGCATTACTTGTTAAAGAAGGTTTGATTACTAACTATGCGGATCTTTATGAGTTGAAAAAAGAACAAGTAGTTCCTTTAGAAAGAATGGCCGAAAAAAGTGCTGAAAACCTTGTTTTGGGAATTGAAAAATCAAAAGAAGTCGCTTTTGAACGAGTTTTGTTTGCATTAGGGATTAGATATGTAGGAGAAACAGTTGCTAAAAAATTAGCAAAACATTATAAATTTATAGATGCAATAATAATAGCATCAGAAGAGGAATTGGTTAACGTAGATGAAATAGGAATTAAAATAGCGCAAAGTGTTGTAGAGTTTTTTGGATCGGAAGAAAACAGAACTATAATTAGCAGGTTAAAACAATATGGAGTTCAATTAGAGATATCTGCAGATAAGCTGGCAAATCAAACCAATATATTTCAAGGACTAATTTTTGTGGTTTCAGGAGTTTTTGAAAAAGTGTCGCGAAATGAGCTTAAAAAAATGATTGAAGATAACGGAGGTAAGGTGTCTAGTTCAATATCTTCAAAAACATCTTTTGTCGTAGCCGGCGAAAATATGGGGCCTAGTAAGTTAGAAAAAGCAAATTCACTATCAATACCTATTATAAGTGAAGAAGATTTTCTTGGTAAACTAGAATAAAAAAGGTGTTTTAGTTGTTATAAAGACTTTGTGATGTTAAATAAAGGTTCTTTAAAAATTACTATCTTGTGTGAAGATATTCTAGTAACATAAATCTAGTAATATTTTTCTGGGGGTAAATTAAAATTAATAGACAAAGAAAAGGTAGTAGAAGCTTTTTTTATTATCGTTAATGTGTTCATATTTAGCGTATATTTTTAATGTAAATACATTTTTATTTTCTTATAGTACTAATCATTTTTATTATATATTAATGTAAATTTTTTTAGTTTATTGAGAAAAGTAGACACTACATATCTAATTTTTTATATCGCCTATTTAATTGTTATATGCGTAAGCGTTTTTTTTGATAAAAGTTTGTTGGTGTACGTAAAACCCATTGTTCCCATATCTTTAATTTATTTGTATTTTAAGTTTGTTAAAAAATCGAATTTGTTGTTTTTATTATGCATGTTAGTTATAGCAATTACAGATGTTTTTATATATCTTGATTTTGTGAAATATTATACTGTGATTGCAGTACTTATATTTACTTTTTATGGAGTATGTAGTCTTTTGTTGAAAGATTTTATTTCTAAGAAAGATATTAAATTGAAAGTATTTGCATCACCACCAGTAATAGTGAGCATAATTTTGATAGGATATCTTATTTTTTCTATTACTGATCTGGTTTTACCAAAGATTATCAACTCAATTGGAGCAATGAGTCTTATAATTGCAGGTCTTTTATTATTTGTTACAATTTGTTTTCTTATTTATGTTTCAGATAGATATAAGAAGTCAATTTATTTGTTTATAGCTGCTTGCTGTACATTGTTTGTAGATGCTCTTTTAGCAATAAATGAGTTGTATTACTACAGCCGGGAGTTTACGATATTGATTAATGGTGTAGAGATCTTGGGGCTTTACTTTTTTACTAAATTTTTTATAGATACAAAGCCAATCGATATAAAGTCTATAAGCGATACGTATTTTTAGATTTAACAAAAACAACTATGTTGTTTAATTATAAAGGTATTCTTATTTCTAGAGGAATACACGATAAATTTAAATTGTAAAATAGCTACATTTGTAGCTTATTAATTTTTTTTAATAAATGATTTTAAAAGGCCTTAAAAGAAATGCGATAAGAAAAAACGTCGAAGCGCATCTGGGGAAAAGACAAGCTAGACCACAAAGTA
Source organism: uncultured Flavobacteriaceae bacterium (assembly GCA_964353005.1). Classification (GTDB taxonomy): domain Bacteria; phylum Bacteroidota; class Bacteroidia; order Flavobacteriales; family Flavobacteriaceae; genus Aquimarina. Next base: position 42,543 of record CAYGUC010000019.1, read on the forward strand.
TTTCAAGCCTTAAAACATTGGCAGTTCTTATTGATGCCTCTCAATCTGTTAACATTGTTTCTTTGTTGAAACTAGCTAACGAATTAGGAGTAAAATCAGAAAGACTTAAAGTGATAGGGTATAAAGAAAATCAAAAAGAATTAGATGAAGATAAAGAAGCTGCTTACTATAGCGATAAAAGCTTTGGTATAAGCGGAGCAATAAAGAGTAGATCTTTGCAAGAGTTTATAAATGAAGAGTATGATGTTTTGATTAATTTTTATGAAGAAGATTTGATAGAGCTTAATTATGTAGCAGCAGCTTCTAAGGCTAAATTTAAAGTTGGTTTTGCTGCAGTAGATAATAGGATTAATGATTTAATTATTGGAGCTACTACAAATGACACTAACCTTTTTATAGCAGAATTAAAAAAGTATTTAAAAATTTTACAGATTATATAGTATGAGTAATTTTCTCAGAGGCACTGGTGTAGCATTAGCTACTCCTTTTGATAAAAATGGTGCGATAGATTATAAAGGAGTTACATCCTTGGTTAATTTTTGTATAGAAGGTAATGTAGAATATCTTGTTGTGTTAGGGACAACAGCAGAGTCGGTAACTCTTACAAAGGAAGAAAAGAAGAATTTAATTGCGCATATAGTAGATGTTAATAACAAAAGACTTCCTTTGGTCATAGGTGTAGGAGGAAATGATACTATGGCTGTAGTAAAAGAAGTAAAAGAAGTTAATTCATCTGATTTTGATGCAATACTTTCTGTAGTGCCAATGTATAACAGGCCAAGCCAAGAAGGGATTTTTCAACATTATAAAAGTATAAATGATAATAGTCCTTTACCTGTATTGTTGTATAACGTTCCAACTAGAACGGGAACTAATATGACAGCAGAAACTACATTGCGTCTTGCTCAATTAGATAAAATAGTAGGTATAAAGGAAGCTGTAGGTGATTTTACACAGGTATTAAAAATTATTAAAGATAAGCCTTCTGATTTTTTAGTGATTTCTGGGGATGATGCTTTAGCATTACCATTGGTTGTGGCAGGAGGAGATGGAGTTATTAGTGTAGTTGGACAAGGGTTTCCTAAAGAATTTTCAGAAATGATACGTTTAGGGTTGTCGGGCCAAACAAAAAAAGCATTCGATATTTTGTATACGCTACTTCCTGTTTTTGATTATGCTTTCGCAGAAGGCAATCCAGCTGGAATTAAAAATATTTTGAAAATAAAGGGAGTTTGTGATGATAATCTTCGGTTGCCATTAGTACCTGTTTCATTAAGTTTAGAGAAAAACATAAAACAGTTTATTGAAAATTATTAGTGTCATAAGCAATGGCTAAAAAAATAAAAGATCCAGGAATTGGTAAATCTTCAGATAGATATGCCAAACGGTTTGTTAATCCAGATGGGTCTTTTAATATAAAACATGTTAATAGACCAAATTCATTATCAGAGAACTATAATTATTTGATAAATATAAGTTGGAGCATGTTTTTCTTATGGGTAGTGTTTGGGTATACCTTAATAAATACTTTTTTTGCTATAATCTATACCTTTTTAGGAATAGTAAATATAGCTGAACCAACAGGTAGTATATATAGAGATTTTCTTAATGCATTCTTTTTTTCAGCACAAACTATTACAACAGTAGGTTATGGAGCTATGTCTCCAAAAGGACTTGTTTTTGGTTTGATTTCTTCTTTTGAAGCGCTTGTAGGGTTGTTAAGTTTTTCGTTTGTAACAGGATTGCTTTATGGAAGGTTTTCTAAACCAAGAGCAAATATTAGATTTAGCGACAATCTTATTTTAAAAGAGCATAATGGTGTGAATTCTATTATGTTTAGACTAATGAGCAGAAGTACTAATGTGATGATCAGGCCTAAAATAGAAGCTACTCTTGCACTGTCTAAAGAAGATAAAGATAAAAGATTTGTAAATAACTTTTATAATCTTAAGTTAGAAAGGGATTCAATTACATATTTACCCACTACTTGGACTGTAGTGCATCCTATAGAACAATCAAGTCCATTGGCACAATATGATAAAAAACAATTACAATATTTAAATGCAGAAATTTTAATATTATTTAGTTACTATGATGAGTCCTTTGCGCAAGAGGTTCATCAAGTACACTCTTACATTCTAAAAAATTTAAAACAAGACCATAGCTTTGTTAAAGCATTCTATTATGATAAAGAGGGGTATACAGTCCTTGATCATAGTAACCTAGATAAAACCTCATCATTAGATAAATAAATTGTTTTAGGTGTTAAATGTTGTAAGGCACTGCAACAAGCTCTTTATTGTATAGTTATTGGTATAGGTTAATCAATAAAGTAAATGTAAACAGTAAGGCGTATTGGTTAATTTACCTGCTAATTAAATATCAATAGGTATAACGTAGGTTAATTCAATGAATAAAGTTTTTGTAATACGGTAGAAATACATATTTTTGCCAGATGTTTTTTTATGATATGAATAGATTATTGTTTTTGCTTGTTTTTGTTTTATTCTTAGGTTCTTGTAGTGAATACCAAAAGGTAGTTAGAGGTGAGGATTTACCAGCTAAATATAAAACTGCCGAGGATTTATATAAAGAAGGAAAGTATAAAAAAGCTTTGCGACTTTTTGAACAGATAGTTCCTCTTTACAGAGGGAAACCTCAGGCAGAAAGAATAATGTATTATTATGCAGATACATATTATCAATTAGAAGATTTTTACTTATCAGGATATCAATTTGAAAGATATGTAAAGTCGTATCCTAACAGCCAAAAAAAGGAAGAAGCAGCATATAAAGGAGCTAAAAGTTATTATTATTTATCTCCGAGATATAGTTTGGATCAGGAAGAAACCACAAAAGCAATCGAAAAACTTCAAGAGTTTATTAATACATTTCCTGAAAGCGAGAATTTAAAAGAAGCAAACACTCTGGTAACAGAACTTAGAAATAAAAAAGAAAGAAAGGCATACGAAATAGCTAAACAATATCATCATAGAGAAGATTATAAAGTAGCTATCTCAACATTTGATAACTATCTTGTAGATTATCCAGGGTCTTCTTTTAAAGAAAAAGTATTATATTACAAGTTAGAGTCTGAATATCTTTTAGCTATAGGAAGTTACCAAAGCTTAGTGAAAGAGCGTTTAGAGGTTGCTCAGGATTATTATAATAGTTATAAGAAATATTATAAAACCGAAGGCGAGTATATAGAAAAAGCTGAGGAAATAGCACAAGATATAAAAACAAGACTAGAATTAATTAAATAGAAAATAAAGCAGAAGATGGATTTGAAAAAAAGTAATGCGCCTGTAAATACGACTACTATTGATAAAAACCGTATTGATCAGCCAACAGATAATATCTACGAAGCAATTTCGATAATAGCAAAAAGAGCAACACAAATTAATACAGATATAAAGAAAGAACTTCTGGAAAAACTAGACGAGTTTGCTACATATAACGATAGTTTAGAAGAGATCTTTGAAAACAAAGAACAGATAGAAGTTTCTAAATTTTATGAAAGATTACCTAAACCTCATGCTTTGGCAGTACAAGAGTGGTTAGAAAGTAAGATTTATCACAGAAATACAAAGACAGACACAGAATCTCTATAAATTTATGTCTGTTCTAAGCGGTAAAAAGATTTTAATAGGTGTCACCGCTGGTATTGCTGCTTATAAAACAGCAAGTTTAGTGCGTCTATTTATTAAAGCAGGAGCAGAGGTAAAAGTCGTTATGACTCCTGCTGCCAAAGACTTTGTTACACCACTTACACTAGCTACATTATCTAAAAATCCAGTACATTCCTCTTTTTTTGATGAAGAAGATGAAAGTGGAGTTTGGAACAATCATGTAGAAATGGGTTTATGGGCGGATTTAATGTTAATAGCACCTGCTACAGCCAATACCATGTCTAAAATGGTTATGGGTAATAGTGATAATCTATTACTCGCTACTTATTTATCTGCTAAATGTCCTATCTATTATGCTCCGGCAATGGATTTGGATATGTATAATCACCCTTCTACAAAACAATCCTTTAAAAAATTACAACAATTTGGCAATATCATGATTCCCGCAGAATCAGGAGAGCTTGCTAGCGGTTTGGTTGGTCAAGGGCGTATGGCAGAGCCTGAAAGTATTATAGAATACATAGAAAAAGATATTTTAGGTAAACTGCCATTAAAAGGAAAAAAAGTTTTGATTACCGCTGGGCCTACCTACGAAGCAATAGATCCGGTGCGATTTATAGGAAATCATTCTAGTGGCAGGATGGGGATAGAACTGGCTAAGGTGGCTGCTAATTTAGGAGCAGATGTAAATCTTGTTTTGGGGCCATCTGCAATTAAAATAAGTCATAAAGGGATTCATGTAATAAATGTAATCAGCGCTCAACAAATGTATGAAGCAGTAGTTTCTTTGTATAAAAATTGTGATATAGCAATAGCATCTGCTGCTGTTGCAGATTATAGACCTAAAAAAATATCAGACCAAAAAATTAAAAAGAAAGAAACAGAATTTTCTATAGAGCTAGAGCGTACTAAAGATATTCTTAAGTGGATGGGGGTAGAGAAAAAAGAGCAATTTCTGGTTGGATTTGCGCTAGAAACAGAAAATGAAGAAGAAAACGCTAAAAATAAACTAAAAAATAAAAATTTAGACTTGATTGTTCTAAATTCACTTAATGATAAAGGAGCTGGTTTTAAAGGATTAACAAACAAAGTAAGTTTAATTAATCATAAATTAGAAATTAAATCGTTTGATTTAAAAACAAAGTCAAAAGTTGCGCAAGACATATTTGATGAAATTAATACATTAAAGAATGAATAAGCTATTTATTGTTGTAATATTCATAGTTGGTTTTAGTATAAATGCTCAGGAGTTTAATGCTACAGTAGCTGTTAACGCAGAACAAACAGGTAATCCTAATCTTCAGGTTTTTAAAACATTAGAGCGATCACTAACTGAATTTGTTAATAATACAAAGTGGACTTCTGTTGAGTATCGTACCGAAGAACGAATTAATTGTAGTTTTTTTATAACTATTGTTAGTTATGATAATGATGCTTTTTCGGCAACAATACAAGTACAAGCATCTCGACCAGTTTATGGTTCTGGCTACAATACCACAATCTTTAATATAAATGATAAGCAATTTAATTTTGACTATTTAGAGTTTCAACCTTTGAATTATAATCCAAATAATTACGAATCTAATCTAATTTCTGTATTTGCATTTTATTTGTATACAATTTTAGGAGTAGATGCAGATACGTTTGAATTAAATAAAGGTACCGATTATTATCAAGAGGCAAAGAATATAGTTAATAATGCACAAGGAAGTAATACAGCAGGTTGGGCTAGAGAACAAAACCCTAATAGATTTAGACTTAATGATGATCTCCTTTCAGGAACTTATGAGGGGTATAGGAAAGCAATGTATACATATCATAGAGAAGGATTAGATGTTATGTATAATAATGTAAAGCAGGGTAAAGAAATGATTACAGAATCAATGAAATCTCTACAAGAAGTACATAATACAAGACCCAACTCATATATAATGAGAGTGTTTTTTGATGCTAAAGCAGATGAGATATCTAGTATTCTCTCTGGTGGTCCATCAATTAATATTGCAGAAACCATAGAAACACTTAATAACATTGCGCCTACATATTCAGAAAATTGGAAAGATATTAAGTTTTAAAAACACATTTTATTTTTAAAACTATAGTATCTTTACTTTTTAAAATAACCAAAATTTTTCTATCCTTTGCTAAGAAGTCTTTCTATACAAAACTTCGCGTTAATAGAACAACTACAAGTATCTTTTGATTCTGGTTTAATAACAATTACAGGAGAAACTGGTGCAGGTAAATCCTTGTTGCTTGGAGCTTTAGGGTTGTTGTTAGGCAAAAGAGCCGATATTAATAGCGTAAAAGATAATACTCAAAAATGCTTTATAGAAGGTGTTTTTGATATTAAAAAATATGATCTTGTTTCTTTTTTTAAGCAAGAAGAATTGGATTATGAAGATCAAACCATAATACGTCGAGAAATATTACCATCGGGCAAGTCCAGAGCTTTTGTAAATGATACACCAGTTACATTACAATCGTTAACATCTTTAGGAGCAAGATTGATTGATATTCATAGCCAACACCAGACGTTAGAAATTACTACCAATGATTTTCAATTTGAAGTTTTAGACGCTTTGGCAGGAGCAGATAGAGAAATTGAATCTTATAAAAGAGGTCTTGAGTTACTAAAAGAGAAGAAAAAAGAAGTAAATGTTTTAATAGCTAGTCAAGAAGAGTTTACGAAGGAATATGATTATAATGCCTTTCTTTTAAAAGAATTAGAAGAAGCCAAGCTCAAAGTTGGAGAAATGCAAGAACTGGAAGAGCAGTACGAACAGCTTAATAATATCGAAGAGATACAAGAACGATTATCTGGATCTTTAGCTATTGTTTCTTCTGAAGAAATAGGAGTATCAGACCAACTAAACACTATTAAAAATAATATTTTAAAGATTGAATCATACTCCTCTCCTTTAAAAGAACTCTCACAAAGAATTCAAAGCGTTTATATAGAATTAGATGATATAGGGGAGACATTATTGGGCGAATTAGAAAAGTTAGAGGCTGATCCTGAGCAATTAGAAAAAACTAGTCAACGATTACAATTACTAAATAACTTACTGGTAAAACATTCTGTTTCTAAGATAGAAGAGTTAGTTGTTTTAACAAAAGAACTACATGAAAAAGTTTCTAAAACAGAATCTTTAACAGAAGATATAGAACAACTTAAAAAAGAAATTTCTAAAATAGAATCTAAATTAGATGAGGTTGCAAATAAAATTCATAAAAAAAGAAATAAAGCATTACCGCAGTTAATAAAAGAATTAGAAGATATTCTTAAAGAGTTGGGGATGACTAATGCAACTTTTCAAGCATCTTTGGAGTTACAAGAAAAATACTTATCTAATGGTAAAGAGGTTCTAGAATTTTTGTTTTCCGCTAATAAAGGAGGTGGCTATGGGCAACTTAAAAAAGTTGCTTCTGGTGGTGAATTATCCAGAATTATGATTGCCATAAAATCTATTCTTTCTAGATATGCGCAATTACCAACAATTATATTTGATGAAATAGATACAGGGGTTTCTGGAGAGATAGCGCATAAAATGGCAGATTTGATGAAAGATATGAGTCAAAAAATGCAAGTTTTTAGCATTACACACCTCCCACAAATAGCTGCTAAAGGACAGAACCATTATAAAGTATATAAAGAAGATCTTCAAAACATTACAATAACACAACTTAAATTGTTAAGTAGAGAAGAACGAATAAAAGAAATCGCAGAAATGATTGGAGGGAAAAACATTTCAGATTCTGCATTAACTCATGCAAAATCATTATTAGGTTCATAATAAGATTATTGTGAGTTAAACTAAATTTTTTTTCAATTAGTGATGGTTTAGGTCGTTTTGTTATCTTTACCATTCGTATAACCATACTTTAATTTACAGTTAAATGGCACATAATTTATTAAAAGGTAAAAGAGGAATTATTTTTGGGGCATTGGATGAAAATTCAATAGCATGGAAAACAGCAGAGCGTGTTTTTGAAGAAGGAGGAAGTTTTGTTCTTACCAATGCACCTGTTGCAATGCGAATGGGTACTATAAACACCCTTGCAGAAAAAACGAATTCTCAAGTAATACCTGCAGATGCTACTTCTTTAGAGGATTTAGAAAATCTTGTAGATAAGGCAACAGAAATTTTGGGTGGTAAACTTGATTTTGTTTTACATTCTATAGGAATGTCGATAAATGTACGTAAAGGACGTCATTATACAGATCAGAATTATGATTGGACACAAAAGGGATTAGACGTATCAGCGCTTTCTTTTCATAAAACAATGCAGACTTTATATAAAAAGAAAGCTATGAACGAATGGGGTAGTGTAGTTGCATTAACCTACATGGCAGCACAACGAGTGTTTCCAGATTATAATGATATGGCAGATAATAAAGCATATTTAGAATCGATAGCGCGTAGTTTTGGATATTTCTTTGGTAGAGAACATAAAGTGCGAGTAAACACAATTTCTCAATCCCCAACCCCAACAACTGCAGGAAAAGGAGTAAAAGGATTTGATGGGTTTATAGAGTATGCAGATAAAATGTCACCTTTGGGTAATGCTTCAGCATCAGAATGCGCAGATTATACAATTACCTTGTTCTCTGATTTGACCAAAAAAGTAACTCTTCAAAATTTATATCATGATGGAGGATTTTCTAATATGGGAGTAAGCCAGATGGTGATGGATAAATTTATAGAAGAATAGTAATTTTTTACTATAATAAATATTTAAAAATCCCATTTTTGACAGATAATGGGATTTTTTGTTGGTTACCTTTATGATATGAAAATAAACTTTTCTTTTATAGTACCTGTTTTTAATAGACCAAATGAGATTAAGGAACTTTTGGAAAGCATGGTGGCGATGAATTATTCTCACGAATATGAGATTGTTATTATAGAAGATGGATCTTCACAGACATCTGAAGCTGTTATAGAAACCTTTAAACACAAACTATTAGTTAGTTACTATGTAAAGCCCAATACTGGCCCAGGAGATTCTCGTAACTATGGAATGCGTAAAGCAAAAGGAAATTACTTTATTATTTTAGATAGTGATGTAATATTGCCAAAAGATTATCTATATAAAGCTAATAGATTTTTAGAAAATCATTTTGTACACTGTTATGGAGGACCAGATGATGCACATAATAGCTTTTCTAATCTTCAAAAAGCAATAAGCTATAGTATGACGTCCTATCTAACCACAGGTGGGATAAGAGGAAGAAAGAACACAATAGGTAAGTTTCAGCCACGTAGTTTTAATATGGGATTGTCAAAAGAAGCCTTTTTAGCTTCTAAAGGATTTGGAAATATACACCCTGGTGAAGATCCTGATCTTACCATAAGATTATGGAAATTAGGATATGAAACAGCATTAATTCCTGATGCAAAAGTGTTTCATAAAAGAAGAATTTCTTGGGGTAAATTTTATATCCAAGTTCACAAATTTGGTCTAGTAAGACCAATTTTGAATAAATGGCATCCAGAAACAGCAAAACTAACATACTGGTTTCCTAGTCTATTTATGGGGTATATGTTGCTTGCTATATTGGCAATGTTTTTAGGATGGTGGTATTTTATGGCTACTTTAAGTATTTATTTTGTATTTGTATTTATTGGAGCAACTATAGAATATAAAAATTTTTCTATCGGAATTCAGTCTGTTTTGGCAGTTTTAATACAATTTTATGGGTATGGGAAAGGATTCCTGAAATCTTATTATTATATTCATCTGTTAAAAAAGACTCCTGAAAACCAATTTAAGAAGCTGTTTTTTTCAAAGTAATATATATGCCAAATAGAAAAAAAAATAAATTTTATTTTAAAAAAAGTAATGTAAAAACCTTTTTATTTTTTCTATTATTCACTTCTGTTTTGTGGTTATTCAAACAGTTTTCTAAAAATTATACTAAAGAGATAGAAGTGGTTATACAATATGAAGATATCCCACAAGATAAAATCTTTAACAAAAAAAGTGATCAGGTAGTTAGGATGGTGTTTAACGGCAATGGCTTTAGGCTAATTAATTACTATTGGGGTAAGCCTGTCTTAAGATTGAATATAAAGGATGCAATTGCTAATACAAAAGGCGAATATAACTTTTACGTAGACAAAGAATCTTCTATATTAAAGAATAAATTAGATTTTAAAGGTAGAATTTTATCGGTGCAAAAAGATACACTAAGATTAAAATTAGACCATAAATCACAAAAGAAAATACCTGTTGTAATAGAACAAAATATTCAATATTCTTCTGGATATGGTAGTAGTAAAGGAGTATCTGTTTTTCCGGATTCTGTTATGGTTAGTGGTCCTTCACAGATAGTAGATACAATACAGTCTGTAAAAACAAAAAAATTAGTGTTAGAGGGTTTGAATATTGACCATACTTCTGAGTTAGGTATAGAAACTTTGCCACCTAATGTTATTGTTACTCCGTCAAAAGTAAAAAGTAGTATTTTGGTAAGTAAATTTACTGAGGGGAGTCAAAAAATCCCGATAACTCTTAATAATATACCACAAGGATTAGATGTAAAAATTTTTCCCAAAGAAATTTCTGTAGTATATAGAGTTAGTTTGGATAAATACAACGAGATAAGTCCAAGAGATTTTATAGTTGTAGCCGACTATGCAAAAGCATCAGAAGAAAGCTTATTTTTAAGTCTGGAGTTAATTAATAAATCCAAGTTTGTTCATGATGTTCGCTTACAAGAAAAACAAGTTCAATTTATAGTCTTAAAATGAAATCTTCAGAGATAATAGTAGTTGGCCTTACAGGAGGAATAGGAAGTGGAAAATCTACAGTAGCAAAAATGTTTCAGAAACATGGAGTAGCTGTTTATATTGCAGATGATGAGGCAAAAAAAATGATGAATGAAAACCTTTTTGTGAAAAAACAAATTATAGAGCTATTAGGAAAAGATTCCTATAAAGATGAAAAGCTAAACAGAGGGTATATTGCCGATATTGTTTTTAAAGATAAAGTAAAGCTTAATCAATTAAATGCTATTGTGCATCCCGAAGTGGCTAAACACTTTAATCACTGGAAAAAAGAGCAAAAAGGAAGCTATGTATTAAAAGAAGCGGCAATACTTTTTGAAAATGAAGGGTATAAGAAGTGTGATTATACTATTTTGGTGTCAGCTCCTATAGAAATAAGGATAGAAAGAGTTTTAAAGCGAGATAATACCAGTAAAGAAGATATACTGTATAGGATGAATAACCAGTGGGAGGATGCTAAAAAAATAGTATTAGCAGATTTCGTTATAAATAATAACAATTTAGAAGGTACAGAGAATCAAGTTAATGAGATTCATAAAATATTATCATCAAAATAGCCTGTAATTTAAATCTTTCATTTTGTTAACATTTGGTTAAACCCTAAAGTAGCTAAATGTTAAAGTCTTACTTTTGATCTATGAATAAAAGGTTGTTCGTGTTGCTGATAATCCTGATGAGTTTATCGTTAATTGGGATTATTTTTGTTCAGGGATATTGGATTAACAACACTGTAGAGAATAATGAAGAGCAATTTTCTTTTAATGCTAAACAAATACTAATATCTGTATCGAATAGAATTCAGTACAGAGAGTTTGAAGAGATGTTTATACCATTACAAGAAATTTTGGATAGCATTGATGAGTCCGATAATAAAACTATTCATCAGCTCTTAGATATTAGTATAGATAATACAACGAAGTCTTTTGCGTATGCAAATGGTATTTTAGAAGAAGATTATAAATTGTTTTCATCTTTTATAAAATTAAACATTGATACGGTACGACTAAAAAATATTTTGCATCGTAATACAGATATAGCTGCGCAGGATACTAGAGATAATATTGCTGAGCAACATTCTAAATCCAAGTTAGAGAGGATTAGAGGGTTAACAGATCTTCAAAGAATGGATTATGAAATAGTAATAGGAGAAATAGCAAGTTTTAGACCAATTCATAGAAGAGTTAAAGAAAAAGAAATAGAATATTTGCTTAAAAAAGAATTAGAAGAAAGAGATATAAAAGTTGATTTTGAATATGCTATTTATAGTAATGCTTTAGCAACCAAAGTACGTTCTGATGATTTTAGTTTGGATAATCCAACAACGTATGGAATTCCTCTTTTTGTAAACGAACAGGGAGTAAGCGAATACCAGTTATACGTTAATTTTACTGGAAAAAAACAATATGTACTTTCTACAATTAAAGGAATGGCCATATTGTCGATAATATTTACATTGATTATCGTAGTAGCTTATTCCAGTGCTTTGTCGCAGTTAATGCAACAACGGCAAATATCCCAAATTAAAACAGATTTTATTAATAATATGACGCATGAGCTTAAAACTCCTATTGCTACTATTAATTTAGCTTTGGATTCTATTAAAAATCCAAAAATAGTAGGAAATCCAGAAAAAGTGCAGCGTTATATGAATATGATACGTGAAGAAAATAAAAGAATGCATGCTCAGGTAGAAAATGTATTAAGAATATCTCAATTAGAGAAAAATGAACTTAATATTAAAAAAGAAAGACTAGAATTACACGATATAATAGAAGATGCGATTACCCATGTTTCTTTGCTTGTGGAAAATAGAGATGGATATATAAAAATGCACTTAGGAGCACTTAAATCAACAATATTGGCAAATGATAGTCATTTGACAAACGTGATTGTAAATATTTTAGATAATGCAATCAAATATTCTGAAGATGCACCTAAAATTGATATATACACAGAAAATATAAAAAACAGTATTGTTGTTAAAGTTCGTGATCAAGGAATAGGAATGAGTAAGGTAGCGCAGAAAAAGATTTTTGAAAAGTTCTTTAGAGAACATACAGGAGATCTTCATAATGTAAAAGGACATGGATTGGGGCTAACTTATGTAAAAAGAATTGTTGACGACCATCATGGTCAAATCTGGGTGGAGAGTGAAAGGGGAAAAGGCTCCACATTTATAATTAAATTACCGTTAATATCTTAAAATATGGAAACAGAAAACAAAAAGATTTTGCTTGTAGAAGATGATCCAAACTTTGGTACAGTGTTAAAAGATTATCTAGTAATGAATGATTATGATGTTGTACATGCTAAAAATGGTATGGAAGGCTTCGAAAAATTCAAAAAAGATGACTATGATATGTGTATCCTTGATGTAATGATGCCTTACAAAGACGGGTTTACCTTAGCAAAAGAAATAAGAGAGAAAAATGAAGAAATCCCAATCATCTTTTTAACAGCAAAAGCAATGAAAGAAGATGTGTTGAAAGGATATAAGGTAGGAGCAGATGATTATCTTAATAAACCTTTTGATAGTGAGGTTTTGTTAATGAAAATACAGGCAATTATGCAGCGTAAAAGCACAGAGTCTGTTGCAGATAGTAAACAGTTTGAATTTAAAATTGGTGGATTTCATCTTAATTCAAAACTTCGTTTTTTAACCTATAAAGAAGAAGAAGCTATTAAACTTTCTCCAAAAGAAAATGAACTTCTTAGATTATTGGCTTTGCATCTAAATGATTTGATGCCTAGAGAATTAGCGTTAACAAAAATATGGAGAGACGATAATTATTTTACTTCTCGTAGTATGGATGTGTACATAGCGAAACTAAGAAAATATTTAAAGAAAGACGAAAATGTTGAAATTCTTAATATTCACGGAGAAGGATTTAGGCTAGTGGTAAGAAACGAAGAATCTTAGAAAAACAGTATAACGGTAACTAACATTTAAAAAATTCACTATATATTTTATAGTGAATTTTTTTTTATGTAAGAGAAAATTGAAGTAGTATTTTCATCGTAGTTAAACCATTTAATTTCTGTATCCTTTTTAAACCAAGTAAGTTGCCTTTTTGCAAAACGCCTTGTATTTTTTTTAATCTCAGAAATTGCAAAATCAATATCCCATTCGCGATCTAAGTATTTAAATATTTCTTTATATCCAACAGTATTTAATGCATTTAATGCTTTAAAGCTGTAAAGATTTTTTGCCTCCTCCATTAATCCTTCTTCCATCATTAAATCTACCCTTTTATTTATTCGTTCATAAATAACCTCTCTATCCGCAGTAATACCTATTTTTATAATGCGAAAAGGGCGTTTTTTTTTAGGTTTGGTTAAGAATGAAGAATAAGGAAGACCACTACTAATACAGACTTCAAGAGCTCTCATTATTCTATGTGTATTACATAAATCTACCGTTTTATAATATTCAGGATCTAAGACTTTTAATTGTTGTTGAAGGCTTACAATCCCTTTATTAGTGTATTCTTCTTGTAGTTTTTTTCTGATTTCTATATTTGTTTCAGGAAAATGATCTAAACCATTTGTTACAGCATTAATATATAAACCAGATCCTCCTATGAGAATAGCATAATCGTTATGTTTAAATAGTTCAGTAAGCTTTGTTAGAGCATCTTTTTCAAAATCACCAACGCTGTACTCTTCTTTAATGCTTTTGTGTTGTATAAAATGATGTTTGGCTTGTTTTAATTCGTCTTTAGAAGGAGCAGCTGTCCCTATATACATTTCTTTGTAAAATTGTCTGCTGTCTGCAGAAACAATTTCACAATTAAAATATTTAGCAAGCAGAATAGATAAGTTGGTTTTGCCTATCGCTGTTGGTCCAACAATAACAATTAGATTTTTATTCATTGGTATGGTGTAAGTCTTCTCCGCATTTATGACAGAATTTTGCGTTATCTGAATGTACATTTTCATTGCAGTTACTGCAAGACTGCGTGTTTAGGTGTATATTCTTATTGTGATGTTGTGTGTATTCTGCACTTACTATTCCTGTAGGGACTGCAATTATACCATACCCCATAATCATTATTATTGCAGCAATAAGCTGTCCTAAAGGTGTTGCTGGAGCAATATCACCATAACCAACAGTGGTTAATGTAACAATACACCAATATACGCTTATCGGGATGCTTTTAAAACCACTTTCCTCTCCTTCAACAAGGTACATTAAAGTTCCAAGAATAATGCAAAGTACTATTACGGCAAAAAGAAATACTAAAATTTTAGCTCTACTGTCTTTAATGGCTTTAGCTAATTTGTTTGATTCTCCTATATAACGAGATATTTTTAAAATCCTAAAAACCCTTAATAAACGTAATGCTCTAACAGCAAGAAGAGCACTGGTACCAGTAATGAAAAAAGAAAGATACAGGGGTAGCGTAGATAATAGATCAATTATACCATAAAAACTAAAAATATAAGAAGAAGATTTTTTTATAGAAATGATTCGTGCAATATACTCTAAAGTAAAAAATATTGTAATTACCCATTCTGAATAATATAATACATCATATGTATATGCAGATAAGCCTTTTACACTTTCCAGCATTACAATAATAATGCTTAAAAGGATTAGTATAAGTAAAATTACATCAAATAATTTCCCTACAGGGGTGTCTGCTTCATATATAATACTATGAAGTTTAGTTTTCCAGGTCTTTTTGGAGGTATTGCTCAATTTTTTTGATTTTCAATAAAAGTACTAAAACTTCGAAATTAAAGTTTATGAATAGGGATAATCTTTAATTTTTTATGTGTACGAACATAGCTTTGTATAATATGCTTTGCATCTCTATTGTGAGACATAGGAGTGGTTATAGAACGCAAGATTTCTATATTATTTATCTGGTAATTTAAGTTAAAATAACCTATGCCTTTAAACTCTCCTTCTTCAACCAAAATAAAGCTTTGTTCATCGATATCTCTTCCTCGATCTATTATAACCATATTCTGATTTTGCATAGTATTATTGATAATCAGTTTTTGAACCCTTACATTATATTCTTCGGCAGATTCGCTGCCAATACATGCTCCCAAACATTGTTTTATGGTATAATTAAAGCAATTATTTTTTCCTGTATCTAGCCCCATAAATTTTTGACATAAACCATATTCTTCAGTCCAACGATGCATGTAGGATTTTGCTTGTTGTCTGTTTACAAAAGTAGTAATGTTTGCTTTTCGATTATCGGCTTTTTCTACTTTTAGATTTATATAACCATTGTTGTCTATAAATTGATACAAAGCCTGATCATATTTTGTCTTGCGTAATGCTCTGTTATATTTTGGTTTATTGAGCTTTATTTCTTCACTTTCTTTTAAAAGAGCTAAGAGTTCACTTCCTGTAATTTCGTAAGTTACACTAACGACTTCATCTTGCATTCTCTTTGACTTTCTATTATCACTTGTAAAATGTTGATTAAGGCGTTTTTTTATATTCTTGCTTTTACCAATATAAATAATAGTTCCATCTTCACGATGCATATAATATACTCCTGTGGCAGTAGGAGCAGCTTCAATGAGTTTAAGAAGTTTATCGTCAACCTGTTTTTTAGTTTCTGTTCGAACAGTTTCTGTTACTATTTTTTTTTCGGTGTCTTTAGATAGTAAAAGCTTAAATAATTTTACCGTTGCTAGGGCATCTCCATTAGCTCTATGTCTATCAGAAAGAGGGATACCTAAACCACGAACTAATTTTCCTAAACTATAGGATGGTTGGTCGGGTATAAGTTTCTTAGAGAGCTCTACAGTACATAAAGATTTTCTTTCAAATTCAAACCCTAATCTAGAAAACTCTGTTCTAAGGATTCGATAATCAAAGCTTGCGTTATGTGCGACAATAACACATTCTGTGGTAATGTCTACAATTCTCTTAGCTACCTCATAGAACTTAGGTGCATTTTGAAGCATTTGATTATTAATTCCAGTAAGATTAACTACAAAAGGTTGTATAGGTCTTTCTGGATTAATAAGGCTTATAAATTGATCTACTACATCAAGACCGTCGAATTTATATATAGCAATTTCAGTAATTCCTTCTTCATTATATTTTCCTCCGGTAGTTTCTATATCTAAAATTGCGTACATATATTATGTCTGTGTAGCTATCACACTTTTAATTTTTAATAATTTAAGGATAGGCGGGATTGATTATCCATAATTTCTTGTCCCAAAGATAGAACTACCTATTCTTACCATTGTACTTCCGTACTCAATAGCTAACTCATAATCGCCACTCATACCTATAGATAAAGTTTTTATTTGCGGATATTTTGGTTGTAGGCTTTTAAAAAAAGACATAATCATATTAAATTCATCTTTTATTTGTTGTGGGTTACTAGTAAAAGTAGCCATTCCCATTAATCCTTGAATATGAACGTTGGTTAGTTTTTTAACATCTTCATTATCTAATAAATTAATTGCTTCTTGTTCATTTAATCCAAATTTACTCTCTTCTTCTGCAATTTTTATTTGTAACAAACAATTTATAACCCGGTTGTTTTTTTTTGCTTGCTTGTCAATTTCTTTAAGTAGTTTAAAACTATCAACGGCATGAATTAAATCTACAAAAGAAGCCATATATTTAACCTTGTTTGTTTGGACGTGACCAATCATGTGCCAACTAATATCTTTTGGCATCATTTCCCATTTTTCGGCCATTTCCTGAATCTTGTTTTCGCCAAAAACACGTTGTCCTTCATTATAAGCATCCATAAGATCAGAAACGGGTTTGGTTTTGGATACAGCAACCAAGGTGACTTCTGTAGGGATAGAGTTTTTTATTCTCTTTAGGTTTGTTTGGATATCATTCATATGTTTGCAAAGATATCTAAAATCCTTATTTTAGGATGTGGTATAGTTTAAAATTCATAAATAGTTACACCGCTTCTTAATTTGGGTTCGATGTAAGTGCTTTTTGGAGGCATTTTTAACCCTTCGTCTGCTATTTTTTTAACTTGCTCTACAGATGCAGGAAAAAGCCCGAAACCTACTTTGTACTCTTTACTATCAACCATGCTTTTTACAAAAACAATATCATTTTTACCATGGGAATATTCGATACGGGTATCGGTACGTAAATCTTTTATATTTAAGATTGGCTCTAGTACCGTTTTGTATAGTATTTGGGCATCTAACTCTTCTAAAGCATCTGTAAATTGATAAGCTGTTTTTCTAAGATATAAAGAATAAAACTCTCCATCAAGATACATGCTAAAATGATGAGGCTTTGATGGTTTGTATACTTCGATACCTCTATTTTCTATACGAAACCATTCATCTAATCGAATTAAAAACTCTTGTTTGGTTAATCCGTTTAGGTCTTTGACTAATCTGTTAAACTCATAAATTTTTAAATCAGATTCTGGAATCAAATAACTCATAAAAAAATTATAAGCTTCATTGCCTTGATGCTTAGGGTTATTTTCTTTTAAATCTTGAGCTAATAAGTAAGAGGATGCAGATCGATGATGTCCATCTGCAATATATATAGTGTTAATAGATGAAAAAGCTTCTTGAATTTCCTGAACAGATTTTTTGTTATCTATTTTCCATAGGTAATGCGTATCTCTATAGGTGGTAGTAAACTCATATTCAGCTCTTGTTTGTACAGTTTCTGAAATAACTTTTGCGATAAAATCATTATCGGGATATGTAAGTAGTACTGGCTCGGCATTAAATCCTACTGTTTTTAAATATTCTTTAAAAGTACTCTCTCGATCTTTAAGAGTATCCTCATGTTTTTTAATAATATCATTATGATAATCTTCTGCACTAGCGGCAGCTACTATTCCACAAAAGGATTCTTGTTCCCTATTTACAATTTTGTATACATAAAAACAAGGGCTATCATCTTGTAAAAAAATTTCATCCTCTTTAAATTCCAGATATCGATTACGAACTAGCTTATAGCGTTCTTCACCAGATATTTCTTTCTGATATTTATATCCAGGGTTAACTATATGTAAAAAAGAATAAGGATTGTAATTCATGCGGGAATCACGCTCAATAGGAGTATAGCTTTGGTAAGATCTGCAGGCAACTAAACTAACTTTGTCTCTTGTGGGTCGTACTGCTTTAAATGGATGAATTTTTGCCATTAATTTTTGTTTATAAATTTAGTAGGGTTCAGATATCCAGATGTGTTTTTTGCATATCCTCTACCAATATCCATATATATGTTATTTCTAATCTCTAAATGTAAATGAGCTAAATACATACCATTTGCATTACCAATAGTCGCAATAAGAGAGCCTTTTTTTACAAAATCTCCTTCTTTTACTTGTATTGAATTACAGTGTGCGTAAACAGACTCATAATACTTTCCTTTGTATTTATGTATGATCCTAATGACTTTGCCCCAACCTCCTTCAATATCTTTAGCAAAAGATACATATCCATTTGCGATAGTGTAGATCGAATCTCCAAGATCGGTATTACCCCCTCCTAAACCATTCCAGTCATCACCTAAGTGATCATTTTCTTTGAATTTTTGAGCATTATAATACCCTTTAGCATTTGGTTTACCAATTGGGTAATCAAAATTGGAAGCAATAAACTCAGGGTTTTTCTTAAAGAGAGAATTGTATTTTTGAGACTTATCCTGAATTACATCAATTTCTTTGGTAGATTTTTCTTTAACTGTTAAAAAACGGAATATGTTTTTTCCATTTCCAGAACAAAATAAAATTAAAATTGCAACCAATGGCAGAAACTTATTCATCTTAAAAATCAAGAACTACAATTTTTAAATATTATATTTTTATACAAATTGTTTAGAAATATTTTCTGCTTTTCTGTTCTCAGAATAGTCATAAAACCCTTCTCCGCTTTTTACTCCAAGTTTACCAGCCATAACCATATTTACTAATAATGGACAAGGAGCATATTTAGGATTTTTAAAACCTTCATACATAACATTAAGAATAGAAAGGCATACGTCAAGACCAATAAAATCAGCTAATTGTAGTGGTCCCATTGGGTGTGCCATACCTAGTTTCATAACCGTATCTATTTCGGATACCCCTGCAACTCCATTATATAGGGTTTCTATCGACTCATTAATCATAGGCATCAGAATTCTATTTGCCACGAATCCAGGGTAATCATTAACTTCTACAGGAACTTTTCCTAATGTTTTTGATAATTCCATAATAGTGTTAGTAACTTCATCAGAGGTGTTATATCCTCTAATAATTTCTACTAACTTCATGATTGGTACAGGATTCATAAAATGCATCCCTATCACCATTTCAGGGCGATCAGTTACTGCCGCAATTTGTGTAATAGATATCGAAGAAGTATTGGATGCTAAAATTGTATCCTCAGAACATAAATTGTTTAACTCTTTAAAAATTTTTAATTTCAGGTCTACATTTTCTGTTGCAGCTTCAACAACAAGCTCAGCATATTCTACTCCTTCTTTAATATTAGTAAAAGTAGATATATTAGCAAGTGTTTCATTTTTATCACTTTCCGATATTTTTTCTTTGGCAATCATTCTATCTAAATTTTTTGTGATAGTTGCCAAGCCTTTATCCAAAGATTGTTGAGATATATCTATAAGTTGTACTTTAAAACCTTTTTGAGCAAAAGTATGTGCAATACCATTACCCATAGTTCCTGCACCTATTACCGCAATATTTTTCATGTTTTTTTATTTTGAATTTGTATTTTACAATTCACGATTCTAAACCATTGGATCAGAATTGTATGGATGATTTTATAGAGTTGTTTACAGAAAGGTTCCTTACTGAAAAACAAATATTAATATAATTATTGTTTAAAACAATCAATAATTTTTAATGCTACTTCTAGTGCTTTTTTTCCTTGCTCTAAAGATACAATAGGAGTTGTGTTGTTTTGTATAGCATAAGCAAATGTGTTCAATTCATCTAATATTGCGTTGTTAGATGGTACATCTGGATTATCAAAATAGATTTGCTTTTTTACACCTTCAGCATTTTGTAAGATCATCGCAAAGTCATCTGGTTCTTTAGGAGCATCTTTCATTTTTACAACTTCACATTTTTTCTCAAAAAAATCGACAGAGATGTATGCATCCCGTTGAAAAAATCTGGATTTTCTCATGTTTTTAAGCGAAATTCGACTAGCAGTAAGATTAGCTACACAACCGTTTTCAAACTCTATACGAGCATTCGCTATATCTGGCGTTTCACTAATAACAGAAACACCGCTGGCACTAATATGCTTAACCTCAGAATGAACTACACTTAGGATAGCATCAATATCATGAATCATTAAATCTAAAACAACAGGTACATCTGTTCCTCTGGGATTAAACTCAGCTAATCGATGTGCTTCAATAAACATTGGGTTTTCTATTTTGTCTGAAACCGCTGTATATGCAGGATTAAAACGTTCTACATGTCCTACTTGTCCTTTTACATTATTTGCGTTGGCCAAATCAATAAGCTGTTCTGCTTCTGCTACCGTATTAGTAATTGGTTTTTCAATAAAAACATGTTTCCCCGCTTTAATTGCTTGTTTTGCAACATCAAAATGAGCGAACGTAGGTGTAACAATATCTACAACATCTACAGCAGCTATTAACTCTTCGATAGAATTGAACAGGTGATACCCAAATTCTTTGGCGATAGATTTAGCTTGTTTGTCGTTAGTATCATAGAAACCAACAAGGGTATAGTTTTCGGATTGTTCTAAAAGACGTAAATGGATTTTACCAAGGTGTCCCGCACCGAGTACTCCGGCTTTGAGCATAATTCATGATTTTACACAAAAATAGTATTATTTATAAATTTTGAATCTTAATTATATCTAAAATCTAAAAAAATACTAAAGAGAAGGGAATTGTTTGTTAATCTTTAAAATGTTTATGTAATTTTAGCCTTCTAAATAACCCTTAGAATATTGAAAGATACCCTTAGACACGCCGGAAAAAGAAAGCAGTTAGTAGATGTGTTGATTCAAAAAGGAATCAATAGTAAAGCAGTGTTATCTGCCATAGGAAAGATTCCCAGACATTTATTTATGGATTCAAGTTTTGAAGATCATGCGTATCAGGATAAAGCTTTCCCTATTGCTGCAGATCAAACTATTTCTCAACCTTATACAGTAGCTTTTCAAACCGAATTGTTAGAGGTTAAAAAAGGAAGTACAGTATTAGAAATAGGAACAGGATCTGGTTATCAAACAGCAGTTTTGTGTGAGTTAGGAGTAAAAGTCTACAGTATAGAGCGTCAACAAGAGTTATTTAAAAAAACAAAATTGTTTTTATCAAAACTAGGGTACAGACCAAAACATTTATCATTTGGCGATGGTTATAAAGGATTGATAGAACATGCTCCTTACGACGGGATTATTGTTACCGCAGGAGCTCCTTATGTCCCAAAACCTTTGTTAAGTCAATTAAAAGTTAATGGACGGTTAGTGATTCCTGTAGGCGAGAATGTGCAAATAATGACTCTTTTTATACGTAAAAGCGAGACAGAGTTTGAAAAAAGAGAATTTGGGGAGTTTAGATTTGTCCCTTTATTAGAAGATAAAAACTAACATATATCGATACAGGTAAAAAAATATTATCACCTTGTTTATTATATTATTTATAATCTTTTTTAATTCTGTCAAGAGTTCTTTTGTTATCTCTGTCTTTAATTGTTTCTCTCTTATCGTACATTTTTTTACCACGAGCAAGAACAATATTTAGTTTTGCTAAACCACGATCATTTATAAATAATTTTGTGGGTATAATAGTTAAACCTGTATTTTTAACTTCTTTTTCAAGCTTTTTTAATTCTTTTTTGTTGAGAAGTAATTTACGTTCGCTTTTTGGACTATGATTAAAATAGGTAGCATGCGAATATTCTTCAATATGCATATTGATTACAAAAAGTTCGCTGTTGCTAAATTCGCAAAAACTCTCTGCTATATTAGCTTTTCCTTCGCGTATAGCTTTTATCTCAGTACCTACAAGTTTAATTCCTGCAGTAAAACTATCTAAGAATTCATATTCAAATTTAGCTTTACGGTTTAATATGTTGATTTTATTTGGATTCATGTTTGTGTATTCAAAATACTTTTAAAGTGCTCACAAAAGTACAAAGCTTTCTTGAAAGAAAGCTTTATACGAAAAATGAATATATCAAATATTTTTTAGAGCTCTTGAAATTGTATCGTTGTGATCTTACCATCACTATTAAGTTGAAGATCCATCGCCAAGTTTGTTTTGTCAAATTCTGCGGTATAGGTATTTACTCCTTCTTCAGTTTCTACAAAAGTCATTTTTTTTAAATTTCCAAATTGTTCGTAGCATCCTTTAACAAAACTAGAAACGCCATCCTTGGTCATAGCTTCTTGCATATCTGTAGTATACATGTCAAAAATTGCATTGATGTTTTGAGTGTTAAAATTTTCTTGAAATTTTTTTACAGCATTTTCATACGCAGTAGCATCCTGAGATAAGATAGATTGGGTGGTAAAGCAAATTAATAATAACACTATATATTTCATGATATTCTATATTTTGGGGTTTTAATAGTGCAAAATAATTATCTTTTTTAAATTTTGAAAAAAATATATTCATTTCTTCATACAATAAACGTTAAGACAATTAAGTGAATGTAAGTTAACTAATTATCGCCGTCTAAAAAACAAGTGAAATGATATTTTTGAGTTTAACAAAAATGTTACAATTAATGCGGATAGAAATATTATTTTAGTTCTTAAATAACTCTTATATGCAACGATATTATATAATTTTATTCTTTGTTTTTTCTTTTTCGAATACAATATTTGCTCAGTTTTCAGCTAATGAGGTGATTAAAAAAGCAATAGATGCTTCAGGAGGTTCAAGATACGATAATGCAATTATTCATTTTACTTTTAGAGGTAAGCAATATCGAAGCAAAAGAAATGAAGGGGTATATGCACTAGAGCGTTTTGTAAATGGGTCTAATGGTGTAATGCATGATGTTGTTAGTAATTCTGGATTAAAGCGATCTATAGAAAACTGTCCTGTTAAAGTGGCGGATTCATTGATTTCTAAAATTAGTGATGGAGTTAATTCTGTGCATTATTTTGCAAATTTACCTTACGGGCTTAATGCTACTGCTGTGCAGAAAAAAATGATTGGAGAAGCAACAATAAAGGGTAATTCGTATTATAAAATAAAGGTAACCTTTAGTAAAGATGGGGGAGGGACTGATTTTGAAGATGAGTTTTTATATTGGATACATAAAGATAATTTTACTGTAGATTATTTAGCCTACAAATATGCTGTAAATGGGGGAGGTATTCGATTTAGAGAGGCGTATAATCCAAGAGTTATAAATGGAATACGTTTTGTAGATTATAAGAATTATAAAACAGATATTCTTAATACTCCTTTGTCTGATCTGGATAAGTTATTCGAAAATAAAGAGCTAAAGTTACTTTCGAAAATAGAATTAGAGAATATTTTTGTGTACATAGAAAGAGATTGTTGTTAATTTCAACGATGATTTGATATAGATTCATAAAAGACAAAAAGGTTCAAAAACAATACTTGTTTTTGAACCTTTTTGTCTTTTAAAATTAGTTTGCTTATCTGTTTTGAGAGAATATAATAGAGTTCCTTTCACCGTTTTGCAATAATGTACTCGATAATCCTTTACCAGATTGAGAATATATTATATTATTGGAGTTGCCAATTTGAGTAGTGTTTGTACTGTTTAATTCTCCAATTTGCGTGCTTTCTATACTGTTTTCTATACCATTTTGAATACTGAAAATTGTATTCTCATTTCCTTCTTGAGTTTGTATAATTGTATTGTTAACAGAAAAAGAGCTATTTTCCCCCTGAATAGCTTCTGCAGTATTCATATCACCAGTTTGAGTTTGTTTGATAATGTCATAAGTGCCGTTATATTGGGTAGCTTTTGCAGAGTTGTCTAATCCGGTTTGGATTTGTTGGATCAGATTATATTTTCCGTTTTTTTGAAAAGCAGTGCTACTATTCTTTTCTCCATTTTGAGTCTGATTAATAGTGTGTGCATGGCTACTTTGTTGTTTAGCTTCTGCCAGATTGTTATTACCTTCATTTTGGATTTGAGTTATAGAATTAACATCTCCATTCTGTACAGCGATAGCTTCATTTTTTTCACCGCCTTCTTGTGTAGTAGAAATAGTGTTTCTTAGCCCATCCTGAGTTTGTGAAATACTATTAAAAGCTCCGTTGTTTTGTATTGCGATAGCAGAATTATTAATGCCTATTTGTTTTTGAGAAATTATATTATTTTCTCCATTATTTTGCTCCATTTTAGACTGATTTTCGTTTCCGTCTTGGATCTGAGTAATTTCATTTAAATTACCATTTTGGGTTATAACGGTGCTGTTTAGGATGCCATTTTGATTGCTGTTAATGGTATTAGTAAGTCCTGATTGCTTTATAGTAACAGAATTATTTTCGCCTATTTGATCTGTTACAATATTATTAAAGCTTCCGGATTGTTCTGCTTTATTATAATTTTTTTGTCCATTTTGGTTTTGTAATATGCTATTTGTTTGCTCGTTTTGCGATGCAACTACAACATTGTAAGAACCTTTTTGGTTTTGAGAGACTTCATTACCAGAACCTTTTTGTGTAGCGTTACTGTTGTTTTCGTATCCCTTTTGAATTTGAACAGTATTGTTATTTCTAATTTGATCTACAGTAGCCTTGTTGTTAGATCCGCTTTGATCTTGTTTAATGTTTCCTGAATTTCCTGAAGAGTTAATTAAGGCATCATTAGTAAAACCTGTCTGTATTTGATGTATGGTACTAGCATTAAAGCTAATTACTTCTGCATTATTTTCATCCCCATTTTGTTCTTGTTTGATTTGACTCCCTAAAGAATAGTTTTTAGTAGTAGCAGTAACCACGTTGTTTTTTCCATTTTGTATTTGCTCAATACGGTTGAAATTGGATAAAAATCCTTGAGAAGCGTTGGCAGTATTCATATCTCCGTTTTGCATCTGGTAGATTTCATTATATGCTCCCATCTGAGAGATAAAAGCTTTATTTTGGTCACCAATTTGGGACTGCGTAATTATTCCATCTACAGATGGATCTTCTTCATGTCCCTGAATTATTTCAGATGTGTTTTCTTTTCCATCTTGAGTTATATTCAGAGCTTTAGGATCCCCATATTGAGAAATGGTTAAATGGTTGGATTTACCTGTTTGTGTAATGTCGTTTATTTCAGATTGTGCAAAAACTGAAGATATACTTAGTACAGCTATGCAATTTAAGAATGCTTTTTTCATGATTAGGTTTTAAAAGTTTTATTTATTATTAATTAATTTTTTAATGTAAAATGGAAGAAAATGATCTGTCGTTATAAGGTAACTTAGGTGTGATTTTTGTTATATAAAAGGTATAGGGAAGGGGTAGTCACTAACGAATTCAAAAATATTATTTTTTATAATATGTAGTTATTCTTTATTCTGTTTTTCGATAAAAAGTAAGTAATAAAACAATTTTAATATTTACCGTGTCGGATATTTCGTTCGTGTTTTATGAGAAGTTTTCTTTATTTATTGTAAATAAAGTGTTTTTAAGAAAAAATGGGATTAATCTATATTCAAAATAGTATCTACAATAATATGGTCTGTAATTTTTACAATAAATAATTTACCATAGATTTTTTCATCAATAGACTTATATTTATTCTTGCCAATAATTTTATTTACAAAGCTAGGTGTGGTATTACTATGCCCAACGATTACAGTGGTTTTTCCTTTAGTTCTTTCTTGAAAATCAATGTCATTTAAAATCTTAGGATTGTATGTCATTATTTTTAAGTTTTGACTATTGGCTATAGGCTCAGCGGTTTTTCTTGTTCTTATATAATCTGTTGTGTATACAATATCTATTTTTGTGTCTGCAAGAATTTTAGCCCAGTTCTCTGCTCTTACCTTCCCTTTTTCTGTAAGATTTGGATTTCGATTATTGGGATCCGAAAGGTCTTTTTCAGCATGCCTTATGAAAAAATAAGTAGTTGTTTGGTTTTGTGGCGGTATTGTATTTTGGCTACAATTGGTTAAACAGAAAAGAATAATTATCAATAGTGATGCAGATTTCATAAAATGAATTAAATAGAGCATCAAGCATGAAATAGTATTGTATTTATCTCATGCTTGATTAAGTTATTCCAACATTCCCATTTGCCAAATAACTATACCCATTGATATAATTGCTATGACAAAAAATCCAATATAAATAAATGAGCTTCTCTTTTTGTAAGAGGAGCCTATATCGCCAGAAGATTTCATAAGATCTGGTTTAAGGTGGTTGTGTTTTATATAAGACGTATGAAAAATGAAAATGTTACACTTTTTGTAGTTTTAACAATAAAATCCTTTCTTCAAAATTTTTAGCTTCTACTGGTTCAAGTATATTTTTAAATAACTCTAAAAGGTGTTGGTCATGGTTCCAACGTTTTTGTTGTAATAGGTTAAAGTGAACAAATGTACTCCACATAACTGATTTTAGTTCTGATTTATCTTTGTTCCACATTCTAATTTCTACATGCAATTGATTTTCAGTATATCGAATTAACTGCGAATCTATAATTACTTCTTCCATTAGCAAGGCAGGTTTTAGATATGCAATTTGGTTCGTGCCTACCACCCAGCTTACTCCTTTTGTTTTTGCAAGCTCAAAAATATCCAGATTATAATGTTTGTCTATTTGATCCTCTCGTGCATTAATCATATAATTAATGTAAGAAGCGTTGTTTAGATGATTAAAAGGGTCGCAATCCTGAAATCGTATTTTTGCTTTGCTTTCTAATACTTTTAATAGTTCCATAATTTATTAGCTTTTTATACCAATTGGTATAATTTTAGTTAAAAAAATAATTATCGTTTAAGTTGTTTGTGAATCATGCTATCTATTTGGTCCATGGTTTCCAATAAATAACTATTATCTTCCATAGTATGAGTCATAAAGATTGCGCCAGTTATCATGCTATACAGTCGTTTTGCATACAGCATAGAGTCTACATTTTTTTTTATTTCTTGATGCTTTTTACCAGCATCAATAAGTTTGGCCACATTATTTTGAATTCTGGTAATTGTAAATTGTACGTGCTCAAAAAGAACGGGTATTTGATATTTAGCGTCAACACCCATGTTAAGAACAGGACAACCGCCTATTTCTTGTGTGTAATTATAATAGTTTCTGTAAAAATCGGTAACTAAAAAAAGTTTTTCGATAGGGGATTCGCTTAATGATTGATGATCTGCAATACGACGAATCATGTTTCCTTCAGTCATTTTAAAAGATGCAATAGCTAGCTCTTCTTTGTTTTTAAAATTACCATAAATTGCACCCTTGGTAAGGCCAGTAGCCTTGGTAATATCACTTAGACTAGTTGCAGCATACCCATTTTTGTTAAATATAGGAGCTACGGTTTGAATTATGAATTCTGTAGTTTGTTCGGCTTTTGTTAACATTTCAATCAAAATAAATTTAAATATACAAAAAAATACCGATTGGTATATTTTTATAATGTAAACATTTTACTATGTTTTGAATAGGCTAAAAACTAGATAGTGTCTTTCTTGTAATTAATTAGGTTTGTTTCTACCGTAAATAATGTCTAAAGACTCTGTGTTATAAATGCTTTTTGGAAGATTACAAGCTTCTTCTACTGTGTTCTTTTGAAATCGCATTAAAGCATCAAATTTTTTGAGAGAATTTTGTGCTTGATCGCAGTCAATATTTATGTTTTTGATATTATTGGTTTTAATCTTTTTGGGTTTGTTGCTTCTATTTTCGAAATCTTTAAACTGGCATTTAATTACATTTCTATCTTTAAAATAAAAACGTTCCTCAAGAGTTAACATGACATTTACTAGTTTATTTTTTTCATAACGCTTCTTTTCAAGGTCTTTATACCAAATTTTATAGGTTGTGTATTGAAAAAATAACTGGTCATCCCAAATATAGAATTCATCTATAAAGGTAACACGACCTTGAATATAAGTATGCATAATATGTTTTAATTCATTGCCGTTATAGTAAAAGGTAAGATTTCCTTTTTCTTGTAGATCTTCGCAAGAATAGTTTGTATGGTGTTGTCTAAGAGTATTTGTTTCCACCAATTCTTTTATGAGTAGATATTTATTTCTAATATCAGATAAATCTCCTTTTATGGTCTGTGCCATAGAGATGTAAGAACTTAGAAAAATTAATGATATGGTGATTGGTTTCATTGCGCTGGCAATGTACTTAAAACTTGGTTTTTTTCAATATTTAGTTATTAACTATTGTAGGAATAATTTTGTTAATATCTACGGTAAAACCGTAATTTTGTGCTATTGAGTGTAATTAGTTATTTTTTTTCGCGTTAAAAAAAAGAACGATAGGCATTTTTGTGCCTACCGCTCTATTTCCTTTACATTATATTTATTTTTTAAGAAACTAAGTTAGTTTCATTTCTAAAAACAAGGTTGTCGTCAAATTCATCCAACAAAATTACACTTTCAGTAGATACGTTACCAGCAAGAATTTCTTTAGAAAGCTTATTTAGAACCTCTTTTTGAATAGTACGTTTTATTGGTCTTGCACCAAATTCGGGTTGAAATCCTTTTTCAGATAGATATAATATAGCCTGCTCTGTAGCATCCAAAGTGATATTTTGTTCTGCTAACATTTTAGAAACAGATTTTAGTTGAAGTTTCACTATTTCTTTAACATCACCTTTGGTTAGTGGAGTAAACATAATAATGTCATCTATCCTATTTAAAAATTCTGGACGAACAGATTGTTTTAGTAAACTCAATACATCTAGTTTTGCTGTTTCCATAGCAGTGTCCATATCTTTTATAGTTTCTAACTTTTCTTGTATGATATGACTCCCCATATTACTGGTCATGATAATAATTGTATTTCTAAAATCTGCAGTTCTACCTTTATTATCTGTTAATCGACCTTCATCTAGTACTTGCAATAATATATTAAAAGTATCTGGATGAGCTTTTTCAATTTCATCTAATAGCACTACAGAATAAGGTTTTCTTCTAACAGCTTCTGTTAATTGCCCCCCTTCTTCGTATCCAACATAACCAGGAGGAGCTCCCACTAATCTACTTACTGCATGACGTTCTTGATATTCGCTCATGTCTATTCGTGTCATAGCACTTTCATCATTAAACAGGTATTCTGCTAATGCTTTTGCGAGCTCTGTTTTACCAACTCCTGTAGTACCCAGAAATAGAAAGGATCCTATAGGTTTTCTTTTGTCTTGTAATCCTGCTCGGCTTCTTCGTACCGCATCACTAACGGCCTGTATTGCCTCATTTTGTCCAACTACGCGTTTGTGAAGCTCTTTTTCTAAAACCAATAATTTTGCTCGTTCACTTTGAAGCATTTTAGTTACAGGTATACCTGTCCATTTTGCTACTACTTCTGCAATATCTTCATTGGTAACTTCTTCTTTAATTAGAGAGGATTTATTTTGTTGCAGATCTAGTTGTTTTTGTAATTCATCTAGGTTTTCTTGTGCTTCCTTTATTTTGCCATAGCGTAACTCTGCAACTTTTCCATAATCCCCGTTTCGTTCTGCTCTTTCCGCTTCAATTTTATATTCTTCGATATTAGTTTTAGCATTTTGTATGGCGTCTACGACTTCTTTTTCACTTTGCCATTTGGAAAATATCTCGTTACGATCTTCTTTTAAATTTGCTAAATCAGCGTTAAGTGTTTTTAGTTTTGTTTCATCGTTTTCACGTTTAATAGCTTCCATTTCTATTTCGAGTTGCATAATCTTTCTGTCTAGGACATCTAACTCTTCTGGTTTAGAGTTGATTTCCATCCTAAGTTTAGATGCAGCTTCATCCATTAAATCGATAGCTTTATCTGGTAAAAATCGGTTAGTAATATATCGTTGTGATAGTTCTACTGCAGCGATTATGGCTTCGTCTTTTATGCGTACTTTATGATGGGTTTCATATTTTTCTTTAATTCCTCTAAGAATAGATATAGCACTTTCTGTATCAGGTTCGTTTACCGTTACTTTTTGAAAACGTCGTTCTAATGCTTTGTCTTTTTCAAAATATTTTTGGTATTCGTCTAGGGTAGTAGCTCCAATTGCCCGAAGCTCTCCTCTTGCTAAGGCAGGTTTTAAAATATTAGCGGCATCCATGGCTCCTTGTCCACCACCAGCACCAACAAGAGTGTGGATTTCATCTATAAATAATACAATGTTTCCGTCACTGGATGTTACTTCTTTTATTACCGCTTTTAAACGTTCTTCAAATTCACCTTTATATTTTGCCCCTGCGATTAATGCTCCCATGTCTAACGAAAAAATTTGCTTTTCTTTTAAGTTTTCAGGGATATCACCAGAAACAATTCTATGTGCTAGTCCTTCTGCGATAGCGGTTTTACCAACGCCTGGTTCACCAACCAGCATAGGGTTGTTTTTGGTACGGCGGGAAAGGATTTGTAAAATTCTACGTATTTCCTCATCCCTGCCAATTACAGGGTCCAGTTTTCCTGTTTCTGCCATTTCGTTAAGGTTTTTGGCATATTTACTTAAAGACTGGTAGGTTTCTTCTGCACTTTGTGAGGTAACTCTTTCTCCTTTTCTGATTTCGTTAATAGCTTCGGTAAGATGTTTTTCGGTTACCCCTTG
The DNA here is from genome assembly GCA_964353005.1 of uncultured Flavobacteriaceae bacterium. Classification (GTDB taxonomy): domain Bacteria; phylum Bacteroidota; class Bacteroidia; order Flavobacteriales; family Flavobacteriaceae; genus Aquimarina. Next base: position 73,631 of record CAYGUC010000019.1, read on the forward strand.
ATCTTTTAATATTTGAGCAATTTTACTTTTAGATTTAAAGATAGAGATTACCAGATGTTCGATAGAAACATACTCATCATTCATCTTTTTTGCAATAACATTTGCTTCGTTTAATGTTTTTCCAGCTTCTCTGGATAATTGTATTTCTCCTCCAGAAACTTTAGGAAAACTTTCTAACGTACTATCCAAAACTTGTTGTAAAAGAGAAACATTTACATTTAATTTTTTTAATAGAAAGGGTAGTACGTTTTCATCCACACCAAAAATGGATTTAAATATATGTTCGTTTTCTATTTGTTGATGTCCTAAGCTTTGTGCAAGTTGTTGTGCTTGCTGTATAGCTTCTTGTGATTTTATGGTGAAATTATTAAAATTCATTTTTTTGTTTATTTTGAGTTTCGTTTTGATAGAATCAAATAATATTCCTGAGGTATAAAAGAGACAAATTGTCTGTTTTTTAATTAAGTAAACTGACTTTTTGACTTAATGTAAAGTTATGGATTTTGTAACGACCAATATATGATTATAGTCAATTTTCAAAATCAATTGACTAAATTTGTACTGTATTTGATAAGATAAAAAATGGGAATATTTAATAAATTATTCGGAGGAGAAGAACAAGAGCCAAAAGAAGAAAAACAACCTTTACCTTGGAAGAAACTTACTTCTGTAGATCAATTAGATAAAATTACTGAAGCTTCTAAGACTAAAACACAAGCTATTTTTAAGCACTCTACCCGTTGTGGAATTAGCAGTATGGTCTTTCGTAATTTTGAAAGAAGTTTTGATGTTGAAGGAGGTAATTTAGATCTTTATTATCTGGATTTGTTAAGTTATAGAGATATATCGGCAGAGGTTGCTGCAAGATTTCAAGTGTTTCATGAATCTCCGCAATTTATTATTATACGAAATGGGGTTACTGTTCATCATTCATCACATAGTATGATTACACCGCAGGTTTTGCATCAGTTTATCTAGGACATATTTTTATTTTTTTTCGGGCATAAACGGGCAGATAGTTTTTTCTGTTGTTCTGGATTCAAACATTTTAATATAAAGGTGTGTAGACATTTTTCTAGCTCTTCGCTTTGCTATTTCTACATTTTCTCCTTTGTATAACTGGTCTAGGGTTTCTACCCATAAATTTAGCCATATTCCAAAATGGGATTGGTTAATAGTTTCGTTAAAGGTGGCGTCTACTTTTTGGTGTACTGCAATAGGATTGCCTTTATACTTTATTTCGAATAAAAGATTAGTTTCCCAAAAATCGGTTAGTTTATTTATGTGCTGTTCCCAATCTGTGATCATGTGATTAAAAATTGGTCCCAGAGTTTGTTCTACCCTTATTTTAGAATAAAATAAAGATATTAATTGATGTATATCTTTTCTGTTTTGAATATCATTAATAGAACTTTTTTTCATTTGACTCTAAAAAAATTAATAAAAAGTGAAGTTAACAATAGTTAATATACTATTTATAAAAATACTTGCTATAAGTAGGTTAAGAACAAATTTTGGTTTCATTTGAGCTAAAATAGACGCATTAAAAGCCATGCATATAATAACACAAACAGATAGTTCTATAATTTGAAGTATAGATCGTTCTTGCATTAGGATATACATTGCAGCAACAGATCCTAAACAACTGGAAAGGATAATCATAAGAGGTATATATGCCATATACATCTGCTTGAAATCTTTTAACAATTTTGAATACATATTTTCTTTTTTTGTATTCAAAGGTATTTCAATGATGTACTAACTGTTTATGATCCTAATCATAAAGAAGGGACTGAAGATTATCGGTGTACTTTTCTATCTTTAATAAAAAGCTCTCCTTTTTGCTCTAGTTTTTTAATACTTCGTATTACAGTCTCTACACGCAATCCTGTTAAATCAGCAAGTTGTTGTCTGGTGAGTTCTACTTTGTAAATGCTAGAGCTATTTTTTTTAGCATTATTTTTTTTAAAGTAATCTAAAATTCTAAGAATACGATGTTCTGGTTCTTGGGTGGATATCTCAGAAACCATAATTGCTTTATAATAAAGCCGCAAAGCTAAAGTGCTGGTGAACTTGTGATGTATTTTTGGATTTTCCTCTAGGAGAGTTAAAAATTTTTGTTTGGATAATTGCCATACCTCAGAGTCTGTAATGGCTTCGGCATTTGCAGGATATTTAAAATCTGCAAACAAAGGGGGTTCCCCAAAACTTTTGTCTTTAGTAAAAATACCTTGTATATGCTCTTTTCCGTCCTGATTGTAATTATTCATTTTAATTTCACCAATATGCACCTGATAGTAGTATCTAGCAATGGATCCTTCTTCAAAAAGAACCTCTCCTCGATGATATTTTTTTAATTTGGCCCCCGAATTAAGTAAGACTTTAGTATCGATCATGTTAAAATAAGTCTAGTATAGATTAAGATCATTCAATACTATAATATAGTTAAAGTGAATTATTATTTAAAACGATAGGTAGTGATAATTTTTTTTATTTTATTTTTTAAATCTTCACCAGAGTCGTAAACCATTTGCTCATTAGAAGGAAATTGAACAGATTTTAACCCTAAATATCCTAATAACGAATCTTCTAGTGCACGCTTGTCTCCATTGTAATTTGCATAAATATGTTGAAAAACATATTCGCTTGCTATAGGAAAAGCGTCTAAAAGTTGTTTTGTTTTTAAGTTTTTGTATTGTACATTTCCAACTACATTGGCAGCTTTAAATTGGGTGAATTCATAATATTCGCAACGTACTTTTACCATTTTATCTACCTTAACTTTTTCTCCTTTATCATCTACTACAATTTCATCGTTTTCATCTAATAGATATTCCCACCCATCTTTAACCAATCTTTCTTTTTCTAATTGCCGCTCTTTAATTTGTTCTGGAGATATATTAATTTCTCTTAAATCTACAACCATCGCATAGTCATATAGTATGGATCGTTGTGGTTTACTATGATAAACAGTCCATAGATCATCAAGCCCATAAGTGCTAAAATTAAGGAGATCACTTTCTAATCTTTTAGGAATAATAACATTTGTGCTATTTTGCATTGTTACTTTTACAAAATCGGTTCCTTTTTGATGTGCTTCTTCTATCATCTCCCGAGTGTTCTTATAATCAGGTGTGATTTTATCTAAATATACTAGATCTTCATAGGTGTTTCGATATTCTGATTTCTTCCTTGCTGATGACAATAAAGCTTTGGCATTATTATATAAGTAGCCAGATAGTTTTTCTTTGGTATTTATGATTTTTTGATCATAATTATCTATAAAAAAGTTAGCATTTCTGCCTTCGTCAGCTATATATAAAGGTAATAATGGTTTAATTCGTTCTTGCCTTTTTTTTAAAGATAAATAGGTGTTGTATATACGTTCTAGATTTGCAGGATTTTCTTCTTTTTCCAAAAAAACAACGGCACTTTTATCCCTGTCTGTAACTTTAGCGTATGCTTGTTCCAGCATTAAAATATAGGGCTGTTTCCCTTTTTTATCTTTGTTCGTTCTTAGTTTGCTTAGCGCAATATTTATTGCCTGATCATAATTTCCTGTATTAAGAGCCTTTTCAGTTTTCTTAACACTACTACAAGAAAAGGTAATTGTAGTTATAACTAATAAAAGTAGTAGTTTTTTCATATTTGTAGTTTTTATACCTATTTTAAAGTTAAATAGGTATTAGATTTGGGTAATAAAGACAAGTTTAATGCCAAAAGGTAATAAAAAAACCCCGAAAACAGTTTTTTCGAGGTTTTATAATGGTTGACAGTTATTTATTTTTTAAATACAGGTAATAATTTTGTGGAAACTTCACCAAATCCTATTCTAGCACCCTCTTTTTCACAATATCCTCTAATAATTACAGTATCATTATCTTCAATAAATTTACGGCTACCACCAGCATTAAGTTGTACGGGTTTTTCTCCTCGCCAACTTAACTCTAACATAGATCCATAAGATTCTGGAGTAGGGCCAGATAAGGTTCCGCTTCCCATTAAGTCACCAGAATTAACAGGACACCCATTAACGGTATGGTGTGTAAGTTGTTGTGCCATATTCCAGTACATGTGTTTAAAATTACTTCTGGAGACTACTGTTTCTTCTTGTTTTTCTGGTTTAATAGCTACTTCCAGTTTTATGTCGAAGCTTTTGTTTCCTTTATACTGAAGGTAAGGCAGTTGTTTTTTTAACGGTTTAGGTCCTTTTGTTCTGTATGGTTCTAAAGCATCTAGCGTTACAATCCAAGGAGAGATAGAGGACGCAAAGTTTTTGCCTAAAAATGGACCAAGAGGAACATATTCCCATTTTTGGATATCTCTGGCACTCCAATCATTAAATAATACTAAGCCAAATATATAATCTTCAGCTTCTTCGATAGGAATAGGTTCTCCTAAATGATTGGCATCGGTAGTAATAAAAGCCATTTCTAATTCGAAATCTACTAATCTGGATGGTCCAAAAATAGGTTCGGTAGCTCCATTAATTAATTTTTGACCTTGCGGGCGGTGTATAGGGATATTTGATGGAATAATAGAGCTACTTCGCCCATGATATCCTACAGGCATGTGTAGCCAATTAGGAAGCAAAGCATTTTCTGGATCTCTAAACATTTTTCCAACATTGGTAGCATGTTCTATACTACTATAGAAATCTGTATAATCACCAATACTAACAGGCAGCTGCATTTCGATCTCATCCAAAGAGAATAAGACTTCTTTTCTGTGACTTTCGTTGTTTTTTAAAGTATCGTTTTTATCATCAAAAATTTCAGCAATTTTATTACGAACAAGCCTCCATGTTTTTTTTCCATCAGAAATAAAATCATTTAAGGTGTCTTGTAAAAAAATATCATCTGTTAAAGGGATATCGTTAAAATAACCTAATTGATGAAGTGCTCCCAAATCAATAGCGGTATCTCCAATTCTAGTACCTATGGTTATAATATCATCCCTTGTAAGAAATACTCCGAATGGAATATTCTGTATAGGGAAATCAGTGTTAAAGGGTGTTTCAATCCATGTTTTTCTATGTGGATAATTTGCAGTTATGGGCATTATTGTTTTTTTAATACGTTGTTATAAATCTTAGGATCAAATATATAATTTTCGAGCGATTAATAATTTTTATAAACGTAAAAATTATTAAAAATAAAGACAAGTTATGTTATTGTTTTTATAAAAATATACATAAGTTATTTAATAAAGCTTCTGTTTTTAAAATTATAGATTTTTTTGTAAAAAAAATGAATTTTATAAAGAATATATTTTTTCTAAAATAGAGAGTTGTTTTTTAGGAATACATACAGGTAAACTGTGAACAAGTTGTTTATATTTATTAGAAGGTATTTAGACTAATTTAAAGAATGGATTTCCTATTTTTACACCTTTATTAACAAACTATCAATTCATGCAACGCGACGAACAAATATTTGATTTGATTCAGGACGAGAAAGAACGTCAAATCAACGGATTAGAACTTATAGCTTCAGAAAACTTTGTGAGTGAACAAGTAATGGAAGCTGCTGGGTCTGTATTAACTAATAAATATGCCGAAGGGTATCCTGGCAAAAGGTATTATGGCGGATGTGCAGTAGTAGATGTTGTAGAGCAAATTGCTATAGACCGAGCTAAAGAACTGTTTGGGGCAACGTATGCTAATGTACAACCTCATTCTGGATCCCAAGCAAATACCGCAGTGTATCATGCTTGTCTTAATCCAGGAGATAAAATATTAGGATTTGATCTTTCTCATGGGGGGCATTTAACACATGGATCTCCAGTTAATTTTTCGGGTAAATTATATAAGACTTCTTTTTACGGAGTAGATAAAGAGACCGGAAGATTAAATTATGACAAAATTCAGGAAATTGCTTTAGAAGAAAAGCCCCAATTAATCATCGCAGGTGCATCCGCATATTCAAGAGAAATTGATTACAAAAGATTTAGAGAAATAGCAGATAGCGTAGGAGCGATTCTTTTTGCAGATATAGCACACCCAGCAGGATTAATTGCAAAGGGAGTGATTTCAGATCCTATCCCACATTGTCATGTAGTGACCACAACAACGCACAAAACATTGCGTGGACCAAGGGGTGGTCTTATATTAATGGGTAAAGATTTTGAGAATCCTTTTGGGATCACCTTAAAAAATGGTAAGAAAAGGATGATGTCCTCGTTGTTAGATAGTGCGGTTTTTCCTGGAAACCAAGGAGGGCCCTTAGAGCATATAATCGCTGCAAAAGCAATTGCATTTGGAGAAGCTTTAACAGATGATTTTTTACATTATGTTGTACAAGTAAAGAAAAATGCTGCGGTTATGGCTGCCGCTTTTGTAAAGAAAGGATATGAGGTTATTTCTGGAGGCACAGATAATCATATGATGCTGATAGATTTAAGAAATAAAGGCGTTACTGGTAAACAAGCGGAAGAAGCGTTAGGTGTTGCCGAAATTACGGTTAACAAAAATATGGTACCTTTTGATGATCAGTCTCCTTTTGTTACTTCAGGAATTCGTATTGGGGTTTCTGCAGTTACTACTCGTGGATTAAAAGAAGAAGATATGTTGGCTATTGTAGAGTTAATAGACAAGGTAATTGTTAACATAGAAAACGAAGAAATATTACACGGTATTGCTGATGCGGTTAATGAAATGATGACAGACAGACCTTTGTTTGTAGGGTAATATCTGTAGTATATAAGCACAAAAAAAAGAGTTTAGCATCAACTAAACTCTTTTTTCGTGCTTATCAAACACTTTTATTCTTCTGAAGAAGATTCTTCCATTGTATGATACACATTTTGTACATCATCGTCCTCTTCTATTTTTTCTAATAATTTTTCTACATCGGCAGCCTCTTCTGGAGTTAGTTTTTTGGTTACCTGTGGTATACGTTCAAATCCTGAGGACAGAATTTCTATCTCTCGGCTCTCTAATTCTTTTTGTATAGCACCAAAACTTTCAAAAGGGGCATAGATTAATATACCATCCTCGTCCTGAAAAACTTCTTCGGCTCCATAATCAATAAATTCAAGCTCTAATTCTTCTGGATCCAACCCTTCACTATTAATTCTAAAGTTACAGGTGTGATCAAACATAAATTCAACAGAGCCAGATGTACCTAAATTGCCATCACATTTGTTAAAATAAGATCTTATGTTAGCAACCGTTCGGTTATTGTTATCTGTAGCTGTTTCTACCAAAATAGCAATTCCATGCGGAGCATACCCTTCAAAGAGTACTTCTTTATAGTCTCCTTGATCTTTGTCTGATGCCTTTTTGATTGCTCTTTCGACATTATCCTTGGGCATGTTCACAGACTTGGCATTCTGGATTACTGCTCTAAGGCGAGAGTTAGAAGCAGGATCAGGTCCACCTTCTTTTACCGCCATTACAATATCTTTACCAATTCTGGTAAACGCTTTAGCCATTGCTGACCAACGTTTCATTTTACGTGCCTTTCGAAATTCAAAAGCTCTTCCCATATATTAAGTTTAAAAATCTGAATACAAACATAAGTAGAAACCAAGTTTTTGACAAATGTTTATTGAATTTCAAGTAAAGGTTATTCTATTTTTTAGAATATGCAATATATGGCAAATGTTTTTATCGATTAAGCTGGCTGATTTGGTGCAAGGTTTAGCAGTAACATAAAGCCACGATGTACTATTTATATTTAAATTTATGGCTGTAGTTTTTCTACATTGTTGGTAGTAGCTACTCTAATTGTTCTCCTAAAAGATGTATTTTTTTTAGCCACTTTTCTCTAAAATCAGGACTTGAATTTTTAATTGGTGCAATATAAGTTACTTTAACAGGGTTTATTCCACAAAACTGTAAAGTTCCTTTTTTGAACTGATTTATAGCTGGTCTTTTCATGATTAAAAAATCATACCATTTTGGTGTGTCAGCCGTAATGATCAAACGTGCTGATTTTCCTTTCAACAGCTTTTTTGGTAATGGTTTTCCTTCCATAGGTTGATAGGTAATTCCAGCTAGAAAAGTTCTGTCAATAAATCCTTTCATTAATGCAGGATAACCATACCACCACATCGGAAATATCCATACGATATGATCCGCTTTTTTAATGTTATCTATTGCATCAACTAAATCGGGTTCTAATTCCATTCTCTTTCGGTATCCAAATGCTAGATTAGGATTAAATTCTAAATCCGAAATATTAATTTTGGACAAAATTGAATTTGTTGTATTTACTCCTTTTACGTAGGCCTCTGACAAAGCGTAATTAAAACTTTCTTTATCAGGATGCCCATTAATTATTAATACTTGTTTCATTTTTGTTCTATGTTTTTCACAAAGAACTACAGTATTAAATATACTTGAAAGGACATTTGTCTAATTCGAAATTAATTTTCTTATTCGACTTAAATGTCTTTGGGTAATACCTAAATATGAAGAAAGAAAGTTAAGAGGAATTAATTGTAATAATTCAGGTTGATTAACAAGTAAATCACGATAACGTTTTTCAGCGGTTTCTTTTTGTAACAAGAAAATTCTTTTTTCCATTTTAATATATTCTTGTTCAGCGATACATTTAAAAAACCTCAACCAATTAGTACTTGATTGTTCTAATTTTAGAATTTCATCTCTGGATATGATTAATAATTCAACATCAGTTAAAGCTTCAATATTTTCAACGGTTTTTTTTTGTGACAAAAATGAAGAATATGCAGTAATAAAAGAATTAGAAAAAGTAAAACAGTATGTTACATCTTCATTAGATGATGTATAATAAAATGACCTAAATAATCCAGAAGTTACAAAACCAACTTCTTTACAAGTTCGACCTTCTTTAATGAAAAATTCGCCTTTTTTTAGCTTTTTATAAAGCACTTTTTTTTCAAATAAATCAATTTCCTCTTTGGTAAGTATGTTAAATGTTTCTAGATAGTTTCTCATTTTTTTAAATTCTGACTAAGATCAGTTTGCCTAAAAGCTTCGTTTCTGGATTATATTGGGACAAATTTACATTAATTAGGTTGTTTACATATACTATTCATATTTAATCAAAATACGAGATTGTCTGAAAAAAATATGCAGATTTTTAAATGCTAAGCAAACTTCTATTTGGTAAACCACCAGTTATAAGACTTGTAGAGTCTGTTCTGAACTTGGACGAAGGATAGGCGGGTATTTCGGTAAATTCAGTAGAAACTACACTTTGCTATCTATAGATCTAATTGGTTATTTACCGTTATTTTGTTTAGAATCGTTATTAAACACCATTAGCTTTAATGCTTTTTCAGAATCTTCTAAAATTAAAATTTTGTAATCCTTCCATTCTATAGATAGCTCCTTTTCAATATTTTTATTTAGTGATATAAACGACATGGTCTTCTGCTCATTTTCTTCCGATAGCAAAATGTTATATGTATTAAAGGCATCTGTTTGATTTCCATTTATATCTACGGACCATTCTCCAATATAATCTTCAAATAGAATTGTAAGATTTCCGATAACCGCTGTTTGCCCTAAATCAATAAACATAGCTTTGCCGAAGTCTAATTTTTCAACAACTAACTCAATATCCTCTTTATTGATTTTTAAATTAAAAGAATAGTTTTGGTATGCTTTGGGATAGTTTATTTTTTGACTACCATCAGATTCGTTATAATTCCAGAGAAAAGTAGTGTATCTGCTATCGTTTTCAATTACATTTAATTCTAGTTGAATATGAGAAGAAGACTTGTTTATTGGTTTTGATTGAATGAATAGATTAATAGGTTCTATAGCTAATTTCTCCAACTGAATACTAGGGTTTTTTCCAATTTTTAGAGGTATTATAATGGAGTCATTTGGCATATTCTTTTCTGATTGCGTATATCCTGAAAAAGGAATGAGTATGAGTAGTAGAATTGTTATATTAATTTTAAAAATCTTCATGGTTAGGTTCGTTTTCATCCTGAATGGGACATATATATTTTAGAAACTATTAGTAAATATTATATTTTTCCATTCAGATTTTTCATTCTTGATAAATCATCAAATTCTGCAATTAGAACTTTACCATTTCTTCTTCCTTCAATTTTGTTTTTGGTTATATTGATTTCTAAATTTCGGTCAATTAGGTAATTCTTAAATGCTTCTTTGTGATTTAAATCTATTCCACTTATTACTTGTGGGAAAGTTGTTAGAATCTTTTCTGGTTTATTATTATCGATTCTAGCAATTTTATCAGATTTTAAGGTTAAAACCATAGCTCCTTGCCCATAGTTTGCGCAAAAATATGCATCGGCGTTTAGAATTCCGCTCGCAACTAATCCCATTTTATGTTCAAAACCTTCTTCTGCATTAAAATGCCCATTTATAAGTTCTTCGATTTGTTTTTCTTCTCCAATTTCCTTTAATTTTAAGGAATCTCCTAAAAGGTTTTCTGGAATTCCACTTTTAGAATTTGCCCATCCCCACATCCAAGAGTAATCGTTAAAAGACAAAGAACCAATTACTTCTATCGGAAAATCAAGATTGCCAAAAGATAGAGTTCCCTCATTTAGATCAATATTCCAAGCAGAGTTTCCAGTCAAGTCATTAAAATTTTGTTGTTTTTCGAAGGATAGACCTGCATTTTGGTTAACTAAATCATTAAAATTTTTAAAATCAGTTTTACTAATCGAAGAAAAATTAGATGTCTTTATTTCAGAATCAGTGCTTTCTTTTTTTGATTTTCCAAATAATTTTTTAAATATACTCATTGTTTCTTTTAATGTTTGTTAACGCTTGATTAATGAATGGGAGCAAAACAATGTCTAAATCTTTTGATCCAACCACGCTTGTTTTTATTGCTTTTCCAAACATATAAAAGTTTGGTGCCATCACAAAAGAATTTGACTTTTTGCTCTATCCCTTAACTGTTATAATCACATAGGTAATGTGCGTAGTTTAATAGTAAATATAGTTCAATTAATTAAACGTTTCAAAAATGTTGAGGATCCTTATTCGCAGAGTTGTGTTTGTAAATAAAGTAGGAGGTAAGGGGATTAGGGTAATACTAAATTTAAAAAGTTAGATGATTTGCTATGCAATTGACTATGATATTACATTTGTAACTATTCGAAAAAAGCTTGAAAGAAAGCATAAGAAGAGGGTGCGTTCCTAAGATAGACTACCTACATAAGAAACAAATTTCGATTTATAGAACGCATGTTACGATGCCTGTATAGCGGGCTGTACTTTGGTAAACTCAGTAAAATTGTAAGCGCCTCAACGTGGCGGATTTCCATCACGTTGGGCTATTTGATTGTATAAACGTTTTTACTCGATTGGTATGTGCAAATCTACCAAGAATTTATTTTCTGGATGTTCTCTGTAATCATTGTAATATATCTCGAATGGATTTTCTATACCTTTTTTATATCCGTTTTCATTCATCCAAATAAAAAGACTTGTCCAAGATTTTTCAAATTCGTTAGGTGTGATTTCAAAACGACCTACGATGCATTTTCCTTTATTAATCATCAATTTATTAATTTCGTTTTCTGTTTCAAAAGGTTCGTAGGTTGTCAAGAATATACTCATACGTACTTTATCTGGTGCAGTAACTTTAAAGCTGTCATAGAAAATCCTACCCATTTTAGCTTCTGGATTTTTAAGGAAGCCTTTTGGTATTGCCCACTTCATAAGTTTTTCAAAAGCATTTTCAATACCGTTTACTCCAACATGAGTTACTCCTGCAAGATGCAACTCAGGTGTTTCTCTTATTTCAATTTTTGCATTCATTTTCGTCCATTTTTTTAGATTATCAATGATGCAAATGTATTTTTCATAGTCTGGATATTCTTGTCCATTCTTGCTTTTAAGTTGACGAATCTTGCTATGTCTGTTAGGGTTTTGTTTTTTAAATACAGTTGGGCTTACTCCGAAATATTTTTTAAAAGTTCTCGAATAAGACGAATTATCACTAAATCCGTATTTGTGTGCTACCCCTGTTGTTGTTATGTTTTTATGAAGCAAATCTAATGCTGATTTTTCAATTCTTCGTCTTGTAACATATTCATTTAGTGTTTCTCCTGTAACAAATTTGAAAACTCGATGAAAATGAAATGGTGAGAAAAATGCAATTTCTGAAACTGCGTTTAAAGATAAATCCGATTCTAAGTTTTCATCAATGAATTCAAAAACTCGGTTGATTCGATTTTTGTAATCCGCTTGTATTTCTTTATCTATCATTGTCATTCGCTAAATGTCATGTCCTAAGATACAAGTGCCATTATTATTAAAAATTAAATGGCATTTAGATGCAAGTAATTAGGAGTTTTATAATCTAAAGATAGATCTAATCTTTTAGAGTTTTATAATTTGACTACATTTTTTAAAGGATAGCTTACTGTAATAGACTACCTAAATAAAAAGCAAACTTCGATTTGGTAAACTTAGTAGGACTATAAGGAGTACTCCGCTATCTAACGATGGCGGAGCCATCTATACCGTTGTGCGTTCGATCTTTTTCTGTGTTTAGTTTGGGGAGTGCAGACCAATTTTATTTCCTTCCGAATCGATGAATATTGCATAATATCCGCTTTCATCTGCGTGCAGTGATTTGGGAACAATTATTTTCCCACCATTTTTCTCGACTTTATCAAGAATTATTTGAAGATTATTTCCGCCATTTAGATATATAGTCACTCCATCAGCCGATGGTATGTAGCCTTTTGCTTTCATAATAACTCCCGTAACCATTTGTCCTTCGTATGGAAAAATTCCCATTTGCATTTCTGCGAATTCCATTTTTTCAATCTTAATGTCTAAAATTGCCTCATAAAAATCGACTGCTCTTGAAATTTCTGTTGCTGGAATTTCAAAAATGGAAATAAAACTTTTCATATCGTTTGTTTTTTGTGTTTTGTTAGAATCAGTTTGTTGATTTTGGCTGTTAGATTTGTCTTGACCTTTGCAGGCTACAATGCAAAAGAAAAGTATAATCGTACTATAACGTATTGTCTTTTTCATATTTACTGTTTAAGTTTAAAAGTACGAATATGAGTTGTTTTCGAGGTCTAAAATTGTAAAAATGCGACACCTTTATTTATTTGTAGAAGAGGGTTGAAAGAGCCATGTTTTCGTTACCTAAAAACTCCTTCGGATTGATTCCTGTAAACTCCTTAAAGTCTTTTATGAAATGTGCTTGGTCAAAATATTCACTTTCGTATGCAATATTGGTTAAGGTGTCCGTTTTTTTGTGCAACAACATTTTTAATGCAGTTTGAAGTCGAATTACTTTACCAAGTTGTTTTGGGCTTACACCAATTTGCTTTTTAAAATTTCTTTCGAGTTGTCTTCTTTTAGACAAGTCTTCTTTAAGAATGGTCGTTATCGATTCAGTTCCATTTGATGATAAAAGAGCATCAACGGTCTTTTTTACAATATTGTCAATGGTTGTTTTGTTATTTAGCTTTTCTAAAAGAAAGCTTTCTATGATTTCAATTCGTTGTTTATTGTCTGTTGCTTGAATTATTTTTTGTTCCAATTCTTTAGCGGTGTTTGCTCCAAACAATAATTCTATAGGTGTTTCTTTATTAGCCAAATCTTTAATTGGTATGGTAACAAAATTGGCAAACCCATAAGGGTAAAATCTAATTGCGAATGTATTTACATAACCTGTTGGCTCGATGTTAAATGGTTCTATAGTTTGTCCGAGTACCATTGCCCGAGGTTGTATAATAAATTCATCTTGGGAGATATATCGTTTTATGTCGTCTCCGAGAATAAATGCCATTTCAATACAACCATCAGGTATTATCCGTTGTCTTTTCGCTTCATTTTCAGCAGGAACTTCTAAAGTCCAATAACAACTAACAAGAGATTCTAAATCTGGATGAGGTTGAAATGTTTGATAGTTCATGGATTGATAAAATATTTTTTTTGAATGACTTGCAACGGTGTTTCTGCCAGCATGGGCATCTTTTATGTATCGAAGATAAATAATTCATCTAGAGGATGCAAGTCCCTTATGGACGGGAGTGTCTTTTTGACTATTGCTCAGGGCATTTTTATTAAACTATTAGTAAGTCCAATATCCAGAGGGAAAAGAAAAGGATATGTTCCTAAGACTGTGATAACCTCAACACGATAAACTAATTTACCGTGTTGATGCTACTCAGTTAGCAACTGGCTATTTTTTATTTTTCATAAATATTTTAATTTTATTGATGATTTCATTTCCATCTTCTTCTAAAGCAAAGTGTCCTGTATTAAAAATAGTATAATCAATACTTTTTACATCTTTTTTAAATGCCTCAGCTCCACTTTCAGGAAAGAACTCATCATTTTTTCCCCAAACAATCAAAAGTGGAGGTTGATTATCTCTTAAATACTTTTGCCATTTTGGGTAAAGTGTTAAATTGTTACGATAATCATACAATAAATCAAGTGCTACATCATGAGCATTAGGACGAGATAACCTTAAATAATCTAACTGCCATGTGTCAGGATTAATATTTTCAATATTTCTTGTACCATGTGTATATTGCCATTTCAATCCTTCTAAAGAGAAAGCTGGTAATATTGCTTTTTCAGTTTCTGCATTTCTATTAGCCCAAAGTACTCTAATCTCTTTCCAAGCTTTTCCAAGACCTTCTTCATAGGCATTTCCATTTTGGTTGATTATTGCGGTAATACGTTCAGGATGAGCTGTAGCAATCCTAAATCCCACAGGAGCACCAAAGTCTTGAATCATAATTGCAAAGGAGTTAATTCCTTTCTTTTCAAGAAAAGCATCTATTGATTTTGCCAAATTATCGAAACTGTATTCGTACTTATCAGAAGAAGGGAAATCACTATTTCCAAATCCTGGGTAATCTGGAGCTATTAAATAAAATTCATCAGATAATTGGTTTAACACTTTTCGATATTGTTGCGATGAAGAAGGAAATCCGTGTAGTAATACAATGGTTGGATTTTCTGGATTACCAGCTTCTCGATAGGCGATGTTAACTCCATTTACTTCTAATTCTTTATATTTTATATGATTCATTACATTTTCATTTATTAAAATTTCTTTGTTATGTGCTATGATCTGTTTTTCTTGACAAGAAACTGTTAGTGTTAAGATTAACAGGTATATAAGGTTTAATTTTTTCATTTTGTTGTATATTTAAAGTTTTCGTTCAGATTCTTTTATTTGTAAATCATTAATACTGGCATAACGTTTTTGCATTAATCCGTTTTCATCAAATTCCCAGTTTTCATTGCCATAAGCTCGATACCATTGTCCCTCTTTATTTTGATATTCATATTCGAATCTTACAGCCATACGATTATTTTTAAAACCCCAGAGTTCTTTTTTAAGTTTATAGTTAAGTTCATTAATCCATTTGTTTTTTAAAAATTCCTGAACTTCTTTACGACCATTAATAAAGCTGGTTCTGTTTCGCCATTCGGTATCCTCGGTATAAGCCATAGATACAGTTATAGGGTCTTTACTATTCCAAGCATCTTCTGCCATTTGTACTTTTTGTTTTGCCGTTTCTTCATTAAAAGGTGGTAGTGGATATTTTTTCATAATCATGATATTTTATTACCGAACATTCGGTAAAATTTAAAATTAAATTTTTATTCTTTTAAATAGTTGTACTCAATTTTTTGTAAGGTATTTTCAAAAACTGAAATATCTCCTAAGCCTTTAGTAACAATTAAACTACCTTGTATTTCAATAAGTACCTGTAAGGCTCTTTGTTCTGCTTCTTTTGGACTATATTTTAAAGAGATTCCGACTTCTCTAAAAGAAGAAAGCCATTCGTTCATCCCTTTATTTATCTGTTTTTCAAATAATTCGATTCCTGCTTGCATAGATAACGCACGAAAAATGCAAATTTTATTGCCTCCATCGTATAATGTTCGAATTTGTAATAATCCATTTTTTAATCTAACTTGAGGTTCAAATTCACTGTCTAAAAGCGATTTAAACACATTGGCATTAACCCATTCATCTAAATGATTTAATACAGCATCTGCCATTTCTCGTTTTCCGTTTGGGAATCTATGGTATAAGCTAGCTTTTTTTAAACCTGTCGCTTCAGAAAGTTCTTTTAAGCTAGCTCCTTCATATCCCTTAGAACGAAACACTTTAGTTAGGCCTGTTAGTATTTCTATGTCTAATACTTTTTGTGGTCTCATAGTGCAAATATACATATAAATACATAATTACCAAACGTTCGGTAAAATTATTTTTTATTGGCTCAAGCTTGTTGCTAATGTTGAATATATGGCAAGTTGGACAGGAAATAAGCAATTACTTTCGGTTTAGTTACAAGCAAATCTTTTGTGTTTTGTTTTATTTTTTCTTTTTTAAATATCAATTTTTTTTATATTTCCCTAACGGGTAATCTAAAAAAATCGTCAACTTTGTGAATAGATAAAAGATTTAGGATCAAGTACTAAGGTTTACTTTCGTCTAATTTCTTTCCTGATTTTATAGGTTGTTTTACCTCTTTCTTACTTTCTTGTCCAATACAAGAGTTTAAAATAAGCGACAGAGCTATGGCAGTAAGTAATTTAATCTTTATCATTAGTGTTTTTCAATCGTATATGACGCGCAACGTCAGTTTGTCTAAAAACCTAGTTTTGGGCTACAATTTAATCAAATTTAAGACTGTTTAAGGAAAGGAGTAAACTTCGATTTGGTGAACCACCGTATACGAAAGCTGTATGGCAGGTGGTACTTCGATAAACTCAGTAAGACTGTGAGAGGCGCACTCTCCTCAATTATGGGGAGAGCCGTCTACTCGATTGTGTGCCGTTTTTATCTTTATGGATTAAAATTTTCCATTTCTGCTTTTCCATTCTGATTCTGATGGAATTGGTGAAATTACATCCCAATGTTCAACAATTTGTCCATTTTCCAATCTGAACAAATCATAAAAAGCAGTATGGCCACCTTTACCAAACTTCCCTTCACTCATTGCAAGGACAAAGTTTCCTTCGCCCAATACTTTGTGCAGTTTTGTATATTTCATTACCAACTCATTTTCAGCAAAATATTTCATTGTAGCACCAAAACCGTCTAAGCCATCTACAACGGCAGGATTGTGCTGTACATAGTTAGTTGGATTGATGTACATAGTCAATTTGTCCATTTCGTGATCTAGCAAAACTTTTTCACTAAATCACTCTGTACTGAAAGTACAAAGGTTTATTACACTAGGGACTAAAAGTCCCTTTTTTCATTCCAATATAAAATTAGAATTATCAGAGTTCATACCTCTTCTAGGAGACACTCTAAAGTTTTAATATTTAAGAAAGCGCAACTTTTCATATTACTCAAAGTACTGCAATCAAATTGCAGGGTTTTGAACCCTAAATTGAGACCAATAAAGTCAGTAATTACTTTTTTATTAGCCTCAGTTTTGCTTAAATCTTTGAGTTCAGTTGCACCATCAAATTGCGTTCTGCTGCTTGGATTTGGTTTTTGAACCTCCAGTAAATTATCCCAATGCTCAACAATAAGTCCGTTTTCAAATCTAAAAACATCAAAACCAGCTTTTGGGCCAAAAAAATCATATTCTGTATGGGTAAATACATAATCTCCATCTTGAAAAACTCTAATTACATTCGCCTTGAAGCCTCCTTCTGGTGCGTGTTGCATACTTCGCCAAAACCAGCTAAACCGTCGGCAACTCCTAAATTGTGTTGGATATCTTTATTTGGGTTGATGTAAGCAATAGGAGATTGGTCTCCTGTATTCAAACTATTTAGTAGCGCAAATACCTTTTCTTTGTTTGTCATGATGCTTTTTTTTAATGAATTTATTATCGACTTAAAAAGTGATTCGTTTCTGTTAGTTATTTTCTTTATGGTTTAGAATCAGTTAATTATTGTATTTGGTTGATAAGAAAACTTCGTTCCCCAAATGCAGGTACTGAAAGAGATTCTTTTCCTTCAAAGAAAAAAGATATTTCATCTTTATTTTCTAATAACCCAAGGCTATACAAGGACGGAACATAATGGTCTGGTGTGGGTGCTGCTAATTGTCCGTATTTATGGCTTGTTGTGTAATTAATTAAGTCTTTAAAATTTCTTGCTTCAATTTGTTTCTTTAACCAATAATCATATTCAGCTTCCCATCCGTAGAGTGAAGCATCATTTCGCATTAGCTTTTGCATGCCTAATTGAATATTGTGAATCATAGCACCACTACCTATAATTAATACACCTTTTTCTCGCAAACTTTTAAGCTGCATACCCAATTCGTAATGATAATTTGGATTGGCATTGTAATTAATACTCATCTGAAAAACTGGTACATTCCCATCTGGGAATAAATGCATTAACATGGGCCATGCACCATGGTCTAACCCCCAATCCGTAGTAGGCTCAGTTTGAGTAACAATCTTTGTGACTTCTTTTGCGATTTCGGGGGCTCCATCGGCTTGGTAAAACACATCGTAATATTCCTTTGGAAAATTGTAGTAATCATAAATTTGTTTTTGTGGGTTTGAAACGTTTACATAAGTATGGTCGTTGGTACACCAATGTGCTGAAACCACCAATGCTGCTTTTATTTCAAAATTATTTTGCAATTTTCCTCCTAATTCGTATAAGGTTTTCCAAAAAAATCTCTCCTCCCTTGTTTTTATTATATCCATTGGATTTCCATGCGAAGTAAACAAGACGGGCATCTTTTTGCCTTGGCGAGGAAGTGAATCTGTATAATTTTTAAATTTAGACAAAGATGTCATTATGAATATTAGTTTTCATGTTTAATAAAATCAGCCAATCTTTCCGCCACCAAAACGGTAGGTGCCATAGTATGACCACTTATTAAGTTAGGAATAACGGAAGCATCTGCTACACGTAAGTTTTTAATTCCTCTTACTTGTAGTTTGTCATTGACGACAGCCATTGGGTCGTCATCTGTTCCCATTTTAGCTGTACCAATAGGGTGATAAATAGATTCTGCCTTGCCTCTGATATAACTTTCTATTTCGCTATCAGATGCGTTTACATCCAAGCTTATGGTTTTCAAATCTGTATATGCCTTTAAAGATGCAGTCTGGAAAAATTTTAAAGCGGTTCGCATACCATTGATGTATGTTTTTACATCCCTTTCATCTCCCAAATAATTTGGATTAACCAAAATGGTATCTTTTGGGTCTGCTGACGCTAATCGAATATTTCCCTTACTGACAGGCTGTACTAATCCTACGTCAATGTGATAGCCTGCATTTTTGGGAGGCGGTGCGCCCCATTGTGCTGGTGCATTTATATTGAACATTAGTTCCATATCTGCAACGGGTACTTTAGGTGAGGATTTAAAGAAAGCAACACTTGTATTTTCTCCAACTGATAAGGGACCGTAGCCTGTTTTTCTCCATTCTGACAGGTGAGCAGTGTCTTGTGGATTAGACCTTAAAGAAACACCTACTCCGTCAGGTGCAGTAACACCAACATCTGTTCGCAAGTGGTCTGCCAAATTTTCGCCTACGCCTGGTAAGTCTTTTACTACATCAATTCCTAATCCCTTCAAATAATTAGCAGGGCCAATACCTGAGTGCATTAGAATTTTTGGTGTAGCATAAGCACCTGTACAAATAATGATTTCTTTATTGGCTTTCAGAGTTTTTGTTTCACCAGCTTGAAAGTATTCAATACCTGTAGCAACACCATTTTCAATAATTATTTTGGAGACAAAAGCCTCTGTCTGGATAGTTAAATTTGACCGTAACCGAGCATCATCTAAGTAATTAATAACGGTATTATGTCTGCGACCATTTCTAAAAATACATTGCCATACATCAAAACCTTCCAATTCCGCTCCATTTAAATCGTTAGTTACGCCCACTCCAACTTCAACACAAGCTTGCTTGAAAACCTGGGTCATATAAGTGCCTTGAGGAGTTTTTTCTAACATCATCGGCCCATCGAAACCTCTATATTTGCCTGAGCCGTGGTCACTATTTTCAATTTTTTGATACCAGTTCATGACGGTTTCCCAATCCCATCCTTCCAATTTCCAACTGTTGTAATTAGCTGCTGTACCTCTTGACCACGAACCAATATTGATAGAAGCAGAACCACCCATCACCTTGCCCCGAGGTTGCATAATTGCTCTACCGTTCAGTCCATCTTGAGGAGTAGAATTGTACCCCCAATTGGTGTCGGGTGTCCACATTTGTCCTGCGCCACCTACGTAATACATGGCTTCTTTTTTATTTTCTGCTCCTGCTTCAATTAGGAGAACTGAATTGTTAGGATTTTCAGTTAGACGAGCAGCAAGTACGGGACCAGCAGTACCGCCACCAATAACAATGTAATCGAATTTATCTTCCATATTCATTATTTTTAAAAGAGCACATTGATATTGATACTATCAAAAGTGCCCTTTATATTTTAAAAACTTGTAATGATAATTTATTAAAACTTACCGTTTGTATTTTTCCATTCTGATTCTGGTGGAATTGGTGCAATCACATCCCAGTGTTCAACAATTTGTCCATTTTCTAACCTAAACAAATCATAAAATGCTGTGTGTTCGCCTTTCCCAAATTTCCCTTCACTCATTGTAAGGACAAAGTTTCCTTCGCCCAATACTTTGTGTAGTTTTGTGTATTCCATAACCAATCCATTTTCAGCAAAATATTTCATTGCCGCTCCAAAACCGTCTAATCCATCTGCAACGGCAGGATTGTGCTGTACATAGTTAGTCGGATTGATGTAGGTAGTCAATTTGTCCATTTCGTGACCTAGTAAAACTTTCTCAATAAAATCAGTAACTACTTTTTTATTGGCCTCAGTTTTGTCTAAATCTTTGAGTTCAGTTGCGCCATCAAATTGTGTTCTTCCACTTGGATTTGGTTTTTGAATCTCTAATAAATTATCCCAATGCTCTACAATAAGTCCGTTTTCAAATCTAAAAACATCAAAACCAGCTTTTGGTCCAAAGAAATCATATTCTGTATGGGTAAATACATAATCTCCATCTTGAAAAGCTCTAATTACATTCGCCTTGAAGCCTCCTTCTGGTGCGTGTTGCATAACTTCACCAAAACCAGCTAAACCATCACCAACACTCAAATTATGTTGAATATATTTTTCTGGATTAATATAAGAAATTGGTGTTTTGTCGCCATTATTAAAACTATTTAATAATGCAACTACTTTGTCTTTGTTTGTCATTTCTGTTTCTTTTAAATAAGTGAGTACCTGAAAACGTGTCATAGCCATTGAAGGATGGTTCATCATTCCCATAAATTCTTTTGATGAGGAATCATTCATAAATGCTTGTATATAAGCATTTGAGTTTTCTTGTGTATCCCAATAGACTAATACAACTTGTCTTCCTAATTCATCAACACCTGTTAAGCGTTGTACAAGTCCTTTTTGAGCAGCAGTTTTCTCAGCTACTTTGTCGTTTATTGCATTGAATGCTGTTTTATCGATATTATCTTTTAAATTAAAGGACATTATTTCTATGAACTTGCTATTTTCTGACTTTAAGTCTGAATTAATTGTATAGCGATTCATTTTCATAGAAGAACCTTCAATCATACTTGCGTAATCTGCAACTGAACTATCTCCCATAAATTTTTTCATTGATGCTTCTGCATCTGCCATAGTTTTCCAATATACTATTACCGTATAAACACCATTTTCATCAACACCGCTTTCGCGTCTAATAAAACCAGGTTGTTTGCTTGTAAAATTATCCTCTACTTTTGAGTCTAGCTTATTAAATGTTTGGCTATTTGCTGTTGTTTTAAGTGAGAAAGTCGTTACTTCTACTATTGTGTTTTTCATTTTTTCTTCTTTTTTTTCGCAGCTTACTAAACCGATAACTAGAGTAAGCATTACGATGATTTTTGTGATTCTCATTTTTTGTTGGTTTTAATGGTTATAAAAATTTGCTCAAAAACGCTTTCCCGTTTTGAATGGATTGCGTGTTATATTTACTTTTTTTACTTAGTACATAGCTCGCATAATTTTGCGTGCCAGGCATATCCATATTATCTGCGTAGATTAAAGTGCCTTTATGGAATTGAGGTTCTAGTTGTTGAAAAAGAGGTAGATATAAATCTTTCCAGCCATCGAGAAATAAAAAATCGATTGGTTCCGAAAACATTTTAAGGGTTTCCATAGCATCTCCTATTCGTATTTCTACGTAATCGATTAAACCTGCTTCATCAATATTCTGTTTAGCTTTTATTGCTTTGCTTTCTAATAGTTCAGTAGTAATTATTTTTCCGCCAGTTTTGCGAACAGCATCTGCTAAGTAAATTGTTGAAATCCCGAAAGATGTACCAAATTCAATAACATTTTTTAAGTTGTTTTCTACGATTATTTTGCTAATTTCTTTACCTTGTTCTCTAGAAATGGGAAGATATGCATCTTTAAAATCGTTGGGCTGCATTGGACGAAACACAGATTTTATAATTCCTTTACCCATTCGCATAAAGTCGTTTTTTGCATCACTATGCAAGACGTCTAATTTTTGACTTGCCCTATTTATATGTAATGTATTCATTTATAGTTTTAATTTAATATTGATACAAAAGTACTTGTACAGTTAAATTGTTTAACTATAAAAAAGAGATTAAAGACTGTAAAAATCGGAAAGGTTTATTTTTCTAATCTAAATTGCTCGGGTGTAGTTTGAGTTTGTCTTTTAAAATATTTGTAGAAATTGGTGGTTTCTTCGAAACCAGATTGGTAAGCAATTTCTTTAATGGAAAAGTTGGTATTAAGCAGTAATCGTTTGATTTGTTTGGTAGAAATTTCATCAATAAATTCTTTTGCAGTTTTATTGATAATGCTTTTTGTTATCGTGTTTAAGGTTTTAGTGCTAACACCTATTTGGATAGAATAATCTTTAACTCTGGTTGTGTTTCTTACATTTTTTTCTACCAAATTCTGAAAGTCAATAAACTCTTTAAGATACTTTTTATATAAAACAACTTGATTGTCTTTTGCTTTAATTCTTAAAAGATGTGTAGTCAGTATATGAAGTTCATTTCTAATAACACTAAGAGAATATTCATCGTTTATGTCGAAATATTCACTTTCTATTCGTTTAATAATATTTATAATGTCTTTGAAACTTAAATCATCCAACTGTAATTTTGGAACACTTAGTAATTCATTGAACAGAAGCATTGTCTTTTGCGCTTCTATTTTTTCCAAATAACTAACTAAAAATTCATTGGTAAATATTAATAGGGACCCTTTTAAAGTGCTACTTCTAGTAAATTTTTGGATTTGGTCTTTTCGTATGGTAAGTATTGTACCCTTTGAGCATTTATAATCTGTAAAATCTATAGTGTGAAACCCATTGCCTTTTTCGATAAATAGAAGAACATAAAAATCAACTTTATGGTGTGTTTCTATGGAATGGTCTAAATCGGTTCGTTGATAAAGTTTTTCAAGTTTAACGATATCAAATTGTGCTTTTAAGTTTTGTTGGTTTTGAAATTTTATATGCTTTGTTTGTTCGTTCTTCATTTTCTCAAATGGCACACAAAAATTGGATATACCCAATTGGGTATATTTCTCTTATGTCACTCACAAATCTAATGGATTTTTTAATAGATCTCAAATTATTTGTTGCTACTTGCATTTAGATTTCTGTTGCAGATATAATAACGTGAGTTCGACGTAAGGACTTAGTTTTAAAAAGCCGTCAAATTGAGTGAT
>CAYGUC010000020.1:0-90224 GCA_964353005.1 uncultured Flavobacteriaceae bacterium
CTTCCTTGAAACCCTTCATAGAAATATGAAGGGTTTTTTTATACCATAAAAACAACATAAACTATTCCTTGCTAAAAAAAAGAGATCAAAAAAACCATGTTTTTATTATAACGTGAGTTCGGTGTAAGAAAATTTACGTCAGTCAGAGTGATTTTTGATAGAAAATTGTATCGAAGACAAGTAAATTTTTAAGCAAAAGCCTAATTTCGATACAATTTTTCTCCGTTTCACTATGAAAAATCACTCAATTTGACGGCTTTTTAAAACTAAGTCCTTACGTCGAACTCACGTTTATAGGAAAAAGTAATTTAAAATATCAAGTTTATTTAGAAAAACTAAACTGTATATCAAAATAGGCGTGTAATATTATCTAATAATAAGAAATTTAACCAATAACTTCTTTAGAAATAAGGAGACAGGGAAATTACCTTGCTAATTAGTTGTGCTAAGCATCAATATAATCTTTATATTCTATAAAAAATGCTTCAAAATTAAGCATATTATCATACAAAAATTGCATAGATTTTTTCCAACACGCTTTATCATGAATACTCACTCCAGTTAATTCTACATAAAGCCTTGAAATAATTTTTTCATTATCTAATTCATAACAATCATCAAAAATAATATCAGGAATGTATTCTGATACTATAATATTTTTTAAACTAACAAATTTATCGTAGTAATAAGATCTAATTAATGCATCATTTGGCTCTATATCTATAGATACTTGTGCTTTTTTTGTAGTAAACGTAAATTTAAGAGTTACATCTTTAATCTTTGTGTTATACAAAAGCCATTTATTAGGGTGTTCTTTTCCAAAATTAGTCCAGAACTCTTGTCGTATTTGTTTTGAATCGGATTTACTAAACATTTTTTATATTAGATATGCAGATATGGTTGCAATGAGTATAACTAACAGTTTTGTAATATTAAATTTATGTCCTTCATTACTTTCAAAGAGTATGGTAGTAGATACATGAAGAAATATTCCTATTACTAATGCAGTAACTTCTTGATAGTAATTTTGAACTACCGTAAAATTTCCTGATATAAATGTACCTAAAGGAGTCATTAAGGCAAATACAATTAATGTAAAAATAATTATACTTTTCTTTATTTTAGTATTTAATAAGAATGTAGTTAAGATCATTGCGATTGGAATTTTATGTATAATAATACC
This sequence comes from uncultured Flavobacteriaceae bacterium, assembly GCA_964353005.1. GTDB lineage: Bacteria > Bacteroidota > Bacteroidia > Flavobacteriales > Flavobacteriaceae > Aquimarina. The sequence goes on from CAYGUC010000020.1 coordinate 1,184, forward strand.
CATTAAAATTCCATCGGTGTGTTGTAAAGGAAAACCTTCTAGAATTGCATGTAAACCTAAGCTTATAAATAATAATTTTGGAATCTGATATGTTTCTTTATCCAAATGTATATGTCCATGTTCGGCACCTTTAGAAAAATATTCTAATATTTTTTGAAGTAGAATACCAATCATAATCCAAACCCCTGTTCGTTTTGCAAATAGATTATTTTCAAAAACTTCAGGTAAAAGATCAAAAACAGTTATTGCTAAAAGAAAAGCGCCACTGAATGCTAAAAGTAATTTTAAATTCTTTTGATTAGAAGCTTTAAAAACAAAAACGAATATAGCTCCTATAAATACTGCTGCTATGGATAATATGTAATTATACACTATTTGAAAATTAATATAAGTCTTGGAGAAGTGTTTTTGTTGAATTTTTCTAATTGATAGTTACCAAAAATATCGAGTAAATCGATTTCAGATTTTTTAAAATAATCTTCAAAATCATGTAAAGAAATACTTTTAACACGTTCTGTAAAGAAAAAATCCTCTTCTTTATCCCTAAACCTGATTTCTTTAAAAATATATCCATCTTTAAGATATCTTTTTATATCAAATTTTATATTATCTACTTCTTTTATCTCTTCAGGGATTAAATTTTCGAGAATATAATCAACATTCATAAAATCAATAACACCAAAACCTTTTTCATTTAAATCAGAGCTAATAGCTTTAATGGTATTTAGGTTATCTTCTTCTTTATCAAAATATCCAAAGCTGGTAAATAAATTAAAAACAGCAGAAAACTTTTCCGAATACGGTTTACACATGTCATGAACTCTAAATTTTAAAGTTTCATTTTCAAATTGCGAAGCATATTCAATACTATTTTTGGATAAATCTACACCAGTTACATTATAACCTAGCTTATTTAAGTAAATACTATGTCTACCTTTACCGCAAGCTAGATCTAAAATTCTTTCACCAGCCTCCAAATTTAAATATCCAGTAAGGTTATCCATAAATTTTTTAGCCTCTGTATGGTCTCTGTCTTTATATAATATATGATAATATGGGGTGTCAAACCATGATGTGTACCACATTTTTGAATGTTTTAGCATAGGGCGCAAAATTAATGTATTTTTGCGGTTTAATTATAGAAGTTGTTTAAAGTTTTGATAGTTATTAGCAAAATCTTAAATGATTTCATTACGAAAATAAGGATAGTGAATAGTTTATATAAAATGGTAGCCAAAACCCTTTTTGGCTTTGAAGAAATCTTAGCTAAAGAACTTAGGAATTTAGGGGCTCAGAAAGTAGAAATAGGAAATCGTGTGGTTAGTTTTTATGGAGATTTAGGTTTTATGTATAAAGCAAATTTATGTTTGCGAACTGCTATAAAAATATTAAAACCTATTGTATCTAAGAAGGTTAGAAATGAGCAGGATTTATATGATTTTGTGAAAAATATACATTGGGAAGAGTATCTAAGTTTAGAGGAAACTTTTGCAATTCATGCAACCGTAAATTCTACTATTTTTAATCATTCACAATTTATATCTTTAAAAGCAAAGGATGCTATTGTAGATAGATTTAGAGAAAAAACAGGAAAGAGACCAAATGTAGATTTAGAATATCCAGATCTTTCTATAGATATTCATATTCAACAAGACTTGTGTACGGTATCTCTGGATAGTTCAGGAGGATCATTACATCATAGAGGATATAGGACAGCCACTAATATAGCGCCAATTAATGAAGTGTTGGCTGCGGGTTTATTACTACTATCTGGTTGGGATGGACAATGTGATTTTTTGGATCCTATGTGTGGTAGTGGTACAATGGCAATAGAAGCAGCAATGATTGCATGTAATATTCCTGCAAATTTAAATAGAAAAGAATTTGCTTTTGAAAAATGGTTAGATTGGGATCTAGATTTGTTTGAAAAGATAGAAGAAGCAAGTTTAAATAAAGTAAGAGATTTTCATCATTCTATAATAGGTGTGGATAAGGCGCCGTCTGCAGTTCGAAAAGCAATAATAAATGTAGAGAACGCTAACCTGAATGATTATGTTAAAATTAAAGAGGGTGATTTTTTTGAAAGTACAAAAGAGATAGAAGGACCATTACATATTGTTTTTAATCCTCCTTATGGAGAAAGGTTAGAAATTGATGAAGAAAAATTTTATAGTCAAATAGGAGATACTTTAAAACAAAATTACCCAGGTACCAATGCATGGCTAATTACTTCGAATATGGAAGCTTTAAAACATGTAGGATTACGACCTTCTCGAAAGATTAAAGTTTTTAATGGAAAATTAGAAGCCAAATTGGTCAAATATGAAATGTATACTGGAAGTAAAAAGGCTAAGTTTCAGAATTAAATTCTAGGATTTTAACGTTTATATTTTAATTTATTAAGGTATCATATAAAAGGGTATTAATTCTTTTATATGATATTTTAAATGCTCTATGTTTTCCCTTTATAACTCACCACAAAACACTTCCCATAAACTGTTTTATAATACTTATTTCAAATGATTATAGATAATTCACAATTATTGCGTCTAAGAATTTATAGTAAGATCTTACTTTGTTATTTCATACATATACTAAACAATATTTTGTATTATTGCAACATAATTGCATTTTAATCATATGTACAATTTGCATAGAAATAAATTTGAATGCTATTTGTAGTTTTTTCTAATCCTAAATAAAAATAACTGATCAATTTTTTAGTACTATGATTTATAACACAGACCGAATAAATTGGGATTTTATAGGTTTATCTGCATCGTTTTTATGTGTATTACATTGCATACTATTACCTATTTGTATACCTCTTTTTCCTTTAATTGGATTATCATTTATAAACAATGAATTTTATGAAATTTTGCTAATTGCAATAAGTTTGGTAATAGCATTTATTGCAATATACAATGGATACAAAAAATACCATAAAAAGTCATTACCAATTTTTATGTATGCCTTTGCATTGGTGTTTTTTAGTGCTGGGTTTTTGATTGAAAATAATTTTTTTGAAAGAATTTCACATTTCTTCGCAACAGGTTTTTTGATAATTGCACATTATTATAACTGGAAATTAACTAAAGAACATAAAAATTGTAAGGTTAAAAAACATTGACAATAGGAATGCATAGATGGCAAAGAAAATATAAATTGAAAAATGAAAAAAATTAAAGGATATAGTATAGCAATATGTTTACTGAAGGTTTTTATATGTTTTTCGCAGATAAGTGGTGTTAAGAATGAGGAAGTGGTAAACATTAAAAAAAATTATAGGGAAACACCTAAAATTACACAATATCTATACGACTCTATTTTTTATGAAACAGCACGTTCTCAAAAGGAAGTAAATTTTCTTCAATTTGACTATAAAAGTGATGAATTTTGGGTAAAAGGTTTTATAACAAAGCCTGTAGTATTAACGAAGAAAAAATACCCTGTGATTATATATAACAGGGGAGGGACAGGTAATTATGGGAGAGTTTCAGATAAATATTTTCCTTTTTTTTATAAATGGTATCAAGATGGGTTTATAGTAATTGCATCTAATTATAGATTTGTAGATGAAAGAGGTCCTTATGATCAATTTGGAGGTAGCGATGTTAATGATGTAGTTTCTTTATTTGAAAATTTAAAAACGTTTGATTATATAGATTTAGATAATGTTTTTATGATAGGGGTTTCCCGTGGGGGAATGATGACTTATAAATTAACTAAATCCATTTCTGTAAATGCAGCAGCAGTAATAGGTGGGGTTTCTAATTTGAAGACACTAATACAAAATAGACCTGTTTTTTTAAATGGTTGGAATGATGCAGAAAAAGAAGAAGATAATTATAAAGGATTACGTAATGTTCTAAAGGATTTTGATGTTCATAAAGAACAGTATATTAAAGATAGATCTGCGGTACAATGGGCAGATAGAATTAATAGCCCAATTTATATTTTACATTCACGTCAGGATGGTTTTGTATCTGTAAATCATGCATTACAAATGGCCGAAGAGCTTCAAAAAGCTAATAAAGAATATCAATTAAAAGTGTATAATGAGAAAAGTCACTCGCTACCTTTTCAGTATTTTGATAGTCATGAAGAAATTTTAGATTGGTTTAAGAAACATATGAAATAAATTAAAAATATTAGATTATTTCTTTTTCTTAAAAAAAGGAATAAGATAACTAACAGAATACCCATATCCAACTCCAATATTGCTAAAATCATTAGTACGACCAAACCCTGGAATATATAGATTATCAAATCTATTGGATTTTTTTTCACTTACTAAGCTTCTTAAAGATACGTTAGCTCCTAAATATAGGTTTTTAACTAATTCTACTTTAATGCCAAGAACTAACTCTATCCAACTGGCATTTAAACCACTTTCTTTAATACTTTCGGTTATTTTATTCGCTCCAAAGTAATTTGTTCTGGTAAAAATGGAATAATCGTTTAAGGCTTGATCAAAAGTAGAAAATCCATAACGCATACCTACATAAATGCTATTTTGCATACCATACCAATTATCATATACATTATAATCTACACCAGCCCTAATATAATTACCAGAACCTTCTATATTAATGTTTTCTTCATCTCTTAATAGAGATTCATTTCCTATTTCTGCGGCGATATAAAACTTTTTGTAGAATCTGTAATCTCCAATAATTTCAAACCCAGAATACTTATCATCTGCAGCTGTACGAATTAATCGTCCAAGGTCAACTCCAGCCCTAAAGCCGTATTTTTCTGAAGGAGGAAGAGTGTCTTTAGCGCTAATTTTAGTTTCCTCTTGGGCATAGAAAATACCGCAAATCAAAATACTAATGAAAAATAAATACGTGTGCAGTTGTTTCATCGGTTATATTCTCTCTTTGTATTGTTATACTTTTAATCCAGTTACCGTCATCTCCCATTATTGGAGGAGAGAAAGTAAGCCCTTCATAATTTACTTTAAATCCACATGCACTGCTTACATATTCTTCTTTTGCCGTATATTGAAAGCTTACAATGTCTTTATCGGGATTTGGGTCTGTATCTGTATTATTAGTAGTGTCAGAATTTATTGTAAATTCATAATCTGTTATAGATTCATTATTTCTTAACGGTATTAAGATAGAGTCTCTAACGGTTCCTAAGGTAAAAGGAGTATCTACTCCAACTGCTTGTACTTGTAACTCTACAGGGGCTTTGATTAAAGTGCCTGTTTCAAAATCTATAAATTTAATAATTAAGAATGGAGTAGTAGGCGTTCCTTCTGCACATATATCATCACGCTCACAGCTATAGTTTGCAGATAAAGTACATATTGCGATTAGTGTATATAACAAACATTTGTATATTTTCATTATATTATCTTTTTTCTAATAATACTACATTTTCTACATGATATGTTTGTGGAAACATATCTACAGGTTGGACTTTAGTAATCATATACATTTCATCTAATAACGCAAGATCACGTGCTTGTGTTGCACTATTACAACTAACATACACTATTTTTTGTGGGGCGATATGTATTAACTGCGCTACTACATCTTTATGCATACCATCTCTGGGAGGGTCGGTGATTACAACTTCAGGTTGACCATGCTGTGCTATAAAACTTTTTGTAAAGACTTTTTTCATGTCTCCCACATAAAACTCTACATTAGAGATAGAGTTACGTTTAGCATTTTCTTTGGCATCCTCGATAGCTTCAGGTACAGCTTCTACACCAATTACTTTTTTTGCTTTTTTAGCAACAAATTGTGCAATTGTACCAGTTCCTGTATATAAATCATAAACCAGTTCTTCTCCCGTTAATCCAGCAAAGTCTCGGGTTATTTTATATAATTCGTATGCTTGTTTAGAATTGGTTTGATAAAAAGATTTTGCATTAATTCTAAAACGTAACCCTTCCATTTCTTCTTCGATATAATCCTTACCCTTGTAGCAAATAACCTCTTGATCATATATAGTGTCATTGCCTTTTGGATTAATTGTATATTGTAAAGAAGTTATTTCGGGAAACTCAGAACCAATATAATCTAATAAAAGAGTTCTTTTTTCTACATCTTCATGAAAAAATTGTAATAAAACCATAATTTCGCCTGTCGAAGATATTCGAAGCATTAATGTACGCAGAAAACCTTGTTGATTTCGGGCATTATAAAATTCGAAATTATTTTCTGTAGCAAATGCTTTTACTTTATCTCTAATAGCGTTACTTGGGTCTTCCTGAAGATAACATTTATCAATATCTAAAATCTTATCCCACATACCAGGAATATGAAACCCTAATGCATTTCTGTTTTTAATTTCAGAATCACTTTTAATTTCATCAAGGGTTAACCATCTACTATCGCTAAAGGAAAATTCCATTTTATTTCTGTAGAAAAAATGATCTTCAGAGCCTAGTATAGAACTTACTTCGGGTAATTCGACTTTACCTAGTCTGGTTAAATTATTTATTATTTCTTGTTGCTTATATGCCAATTGGTATTCATAGCCCATAAACTGCCATTTACATCCTCCACAAGTTCCAAAATGCTTACAGGTTGGATCTACTCGCTTATCAGATAATTGATGAAATGTAGTTGCTGAGCCTTCATAAAAAGCTTTACGCTTTTTAGTTACCTGAACATCTATAATGTCACCAGGAACAGCATTGTTGATAAATATAACTTTTCCATCTGGTGCTTTAGCAATGCTTTTTCCTTTTGCACCTGCATCAATAACTTCGACGCTTTCAAAGATTTGTCTTCGATTTTTTCTTGCCATAGCGCAAAAATAAGAATAGAAAGCAAATACTGATTAATTATTCGATATATCTTATAAAAGAAATTGAAAAAAGAAATCAATTTTACCATATAATAATGTAGTTAGATACTTGTAATAGGAGTAGTAAAAAACTTCCTAAAGGTTTTTATTGTTGACACGAGCCTAAGAAACAAAATACATTTTCAAAAAATACACCGCACAAGATTACTTTAAGGTTATTGATTTCTGATCAGATTTTATCATGTTAAGGAGTAAATAAAATATAGTATTAATCGAAGTAAAAATGTTAAAGTATTAAACAATCTTCTTTAGAAATAAAATTATTTTAATAAGTGTTTTATAAAGAGAGGTATATTTAGTAATTTGCGTCCAACTTCATTAGGATGATTTCTCTCCTTAGCTTTAGTGTTAAAGTAGGAATTGTAAAGTTTTATTTTTAATACCGTGAATAATGGCAATTTTAGAAAAAAAGTCATCACAACATTCTATTGATTTAGAAGATAAGTATGGAGCCCATAATTATCATCCGCTACCAGTTGTTTTAAATAAAGGCGAAGGTGTATATGTTTGGGATGTAGAAGGCAAAAAGTATTATGATTTTTTAAGTGCATATTCTGCAGTTAATCAAGGACATTGTCATCCTAAAATAGTAGGAGCAATGGTAAGTCAGGCACAAACGCTAACATTAACATCACGTGCGTTTTATAACGACAAGTTAGGAGAATATGAAAAGTTTGCAACTGAGTATTTTGGTTTTGATAAACTATTACCTATGAATACAGGTGCTGAAGCAGTAGAAACAGCACTAAAACTTTGTAGAAAATGGGCATATGAAAAAAAGGGAATACCAGAAAACGAAGCTCAGATAATTGTATGTGAAAATAACTTTCACGGCAGAACTACTACGATTATATCTTTTTCTAATGACCCTGTAGCCAGAAAAAATTTTGGACCTTATACCGCAGGGTTTATTAAAATCGAATATGACAATTTATCTGCATTAGAAAAGGCATTAGAAAAGAATAAAAATGTAGCAGGATTTTTAGTAGAGCCAATTCAAGGAGAAGCCGGAGTATATGTTCCTTCTGAAGGGTATTTAGCGAAAGCTAAAGCACTTTGTGAGAAATACAATGTACTTTTTATGGCAGATGAAGTACAAACAGGGATCGCAAGAACAGGAAGATTACTTGCTACTTGTGGTAATTGTTCTTGTAGTGATAAAAATTGTTCTGGTAAACCCGAAGTAAAACCAGATGTTTTGATTTTAGGAAAAGCAATTAGTGGTGGAGCTTATCCAGTTTCAGCAGTATTGGCAAATGATTCTATTATGGAAGTGATAAAGCCAGGTAATCACGGAAGTACTTTTGGAGGTAACCCTGTTGCCGCAGTAGTTGCTATTGCTGCATTAGAGGTTGTTAGAGATGAAAAGTTAGCAGAAAATGCTTTTGTGCTTGGTGAATTATTTAGGTCAGAATTAGGTAAATATATCGAAAGTTCTAAAATAGCAAAGCTAGTTCGAGGTAAAGGATTATTAAATGCAATCTTAATTAATGATTCTGAAGAAAGCGATACTGCCTGGAATATTTGTGTTGCTCTTAAGGAAAATGGACTATTAGCTAAACCAACTCATGGTAATATCATTCGTTTTGCACCTCCGTTAGTAATGAATAAAGAACAATTATTAGATTGTGTATCTATTATTATAAAAACTCTTAAAGAGTTTGAATAGTATTTATAATGTATTATTATATATAAAAGTAAAAGTGGTCACTTTAGTGACCACTTTTACTTTTATATAAGTTTATTTTTATTGATTTAATATCTCAGACCAAGGTAACATTGCTCCCATAAAAATTATATAGCCAATAATAACAAAAAGATATAAAGAACTTAGTGTTACACCTATTATAGCACAAATCTTACCTGCCTTTAAGTTATCATACCCTAAATATAATTCGGGGTCAGCTAAGTGCAGATCTTTAGCTTTTTTTGCAAGAACCAATGCGATAACACCAAATATTAGTCCTAAGATTCCGTAACAAAAGCAAGTTACAATTGACGCAATACCAAATATTAATACCAAAGTAGCATTTGGTAATTGTTGTTTAGTTTCCATAAAATATACTAGAATTTTATAATATAATTTGCAATGATAAGTATAGTATTAAGAAGATAAAAATATTGAAGAGTTTTTGCACCTTTTTTAAAGTTTAAAAAAAAATGCATAATTAAATATACAAACATTATTATAATAGGAATGAGTGCTGGGTACATTAAAAATGAATCTATCAAGTTTCCTTTTAAAAGTAGTATAAAACTACGTTGAAATCCACAGCCAAGACAATTTAAGCCAATTAATTTCTTTCCAGGGCATTGTAGGATATTGGATTCTAATAGGTTAATTAAAGTTTCCAAATATGTTGATTCAATTAGTATTTATATAAAAAGCTGTTCGAAATAATATTTCGAACAGCTTTTTATTTATTTTGTAGGATTAAAAATTACGCTCCTGCAGATCTTTTCATTTCTTCTATCATCTCCATATAACCATCCATACCAATGGTTGCAAATATGAATATAACATATGCTAGATATATTGCACCAAGAGCAATACCAACTATAGCTAATATTTTACCTGTTTTTACATTTTGAAACCCTGTGTATAATTCTTGATTTTCATTGTATAAAGTTGTAGCTTTTTTTGCTAATACTAAAGTTATAATTGCAAGAATAATTCCTATACCATAACAACAACATCCTACAATCGATAAAATTCCAAGAACTAAAATTAAGGTAGAATTAGGTAATGTTTGTTTTTCCATGATTTAATTGATTAGTTAAAAAATAATTTTCATTTTAATTATATAGCTTATAAGCATAGTAAGTATCGTAAGTATCATTAAAAATATTTTAATATACTTGTCGTACTTAAATTTAATAAAAAAGTTGAGTCCCAAAAAAAGAAGTAGAATTAAAAGAGGGTAAATTGCTGGATACATATAAAATGCAGCAACAAAATCTCCTTTAAAAAGGAGAAGGATAGATCTTTGCATACCACAACCTAAACATTCAATACCAAAAATTTTTTTGTTTAGACACGGTAACATATAAGTCTCCAAAGGCGAAAATCTTTATAATTTTAAGGTGCAATATACATAATTAAGTTATTTAAAGCTTTTAGAGCTTAAGAAATCTATTATTTAATACTTTTGCGATATTAAAAAACTATGCTATTTTTAATAAGAACAGTATATAGAAGTTTTTATAATTAGTTCTTATGTAGTTAATAAAGAAATTAATTTAGTAGATGAATTACGAAAAAACAAAAAGAATATTAAGAGTACTTTTTATAATAATTGGTGGTACAGCAATTATAAGTGAAACATTTTTTGAGGATAAAAATTATTATATTCAAAGTATAGGGATTGTTTTATTAATGCTGGGCTTGTTTATGGTTACTACTACTGTAAAATCAAAAAAGGATATTGAGTCTGATTCATATTTAGAGGAAGAATGAGTACAATAAAAATAGGAGATACAGTATCTGTTTTAGATGAGCCGATCACGGGTAGAGTTATTAATATTATTTCAGACGAGATAACTGTAGAGACTGAAGATGGTTTTGAGATTAATTTTTTTATTAGAGAAGTAGTAAAAATTGAAACAGGAGAGATGATTATTCCTTCTTATGAAGAGGTATATAAGAATCTACAAGAAAAAGAAGTCTTCAAAAAGAAACCTAAAAGGGTAGCGGTAAAACCAAAAGAACGGGACGTAGCACCAATGGAGGTAGATTTACATATTAATAAGTTAGTGAAATCTACTAAAGGAATGGCTAATTATGATATAATTACACTTCAGTTAGATACTGCCAAGCGGCAATTAGATTTTGCTATTAATAAACGTATTCCGAAAGTAATTTTTATTCACGGAGTAGGGCAAGGAGTATTAAAAGAAGAGCTAAAATATTTTTTTGGAAGGTATGATAATATAAGAGTTTCAGATGCAGATTATAAAAAATACGGTTTAGGGGCTATGGAAATATACATTTTACAAAACCCCAAATAGCTAGGGGTCATATTATCTTAAAGTAATAGAAAACTATTCTAATATAATTTCTTCTGTTTCTAGTAATAAATCATCTATTTGTACAGGGGTTCCATTACCTTCCAGAATAACATTTTTTAAAGTATAAGATCTATCAAATCTCTCTTTGCCATCTACAGGGGTTAGTTTTACATAACTAATTTCTATAGTACCACTATTGCTTACTAACTCTCTGGTTGTGTTAACAGAGGTTGGAATACTATTATTATTACAAAAAGATTCTGTAATATTGATTTCTGGAATAGCAGAATCAAATTCCTTATATGTAATTTTATTGGTAGTCGGATTTAATTCGATTTTAAGAGGTGTTTCTTCAGAAATATTTTCTATTAATGGAATGATATCAAAAGTTTCATTCACAAAATTTAAAGTAATGACTTTATTTCTGCCTTCGTTTAATTTGTATATAGTAAAAGTGTTAGGAGTAGTTTCTGAACAACTTTTAATTTCTCCTGTAAAATTAATGGATATATCGGCTTCTATAGTATCGCTGCCAAGAGCTAATATTTCATTTCGAATTGTAATACCATCACCTTCTAGAGTTGAGTTTAGAATGGTTAATGTTCGTGTAAATCTTTTTTGGGTATTGGCGGTAGGTTCTACCTCTGTATAACTAATTTCAAGTGTTCCATTAGAGCTAATTAGCTCTTTAGTTACAGTAGTGTTATTAGGAGGTACGATAGAGCAAAAATAATCAGATCCTGAAATGGCAGAGCTAAATTCCCTGTATATTAATTGATTTGTATCTGCATTAAGAGCAATGGTAGTAGGCTCGGTTGTAGAAATATCACTTGTTTTTGGGTTTATATTAAATGTAGTGCTACTAAAATTAATAGATATGGCGCTATTGATAGTATTATCTACTTTAAAAAAAACGAAAGTGTTTTCATTTAAATTAGCGCAGTTTTCTAAAGGAGCATCAAAATTAGTAATATCATTCTCAATAATATCTCCTTCGCTACAGCTGGCTATTAGTATACTTATAAGTATACTGAAAAAACATTTATTCATAATTAAGAATTAAATAAACTATAATTTTTTTGTGGTTTTAGGGATGGTAACATCTCTAAAACCAAATGAAAAGTTTTTATCTTCAAAATTTTGATTATTACCATCAAAAATAAGTCCATTTATAGATACTGTGGTTCTAAATGTTGTTTTTATGGTATTATCAAGCTTGGGATCTACACTAACGGCAGTATTGGTGGATTGAGGATCCAAATAAAATAATTTTCCAGATTCAGAGTCTCTATCATCTCTGGGATTTCCATTAGCATTCGCATCTTCATTTCGGGTTAAAATTCCATCATTATCATCATCTTCCTCAAGATAATCAGGTATCCCATCTCCGTCGGTGTCTCTGGGGTTATCATTATCAGGGATTTCATTTGGTATTTCTACGCTTGTTAAAATATTATCGTTGTCATCATCTTGATCTTTATAGTTAGGGATGCCATCTCCATCGGTATCATCATCTTCAAGATTACCATTTCTATTCAAATCTTCATCCTCTGCAGGAATACCATCATCATCATCTTCTACAGTAACTTGGGTATCTATTTCGGCAGTTCCATTAGTTCCTATAAGCTCTTCGACTATAGTAATATCATTGGGAGGAACATTAGAACAAAAATAATCATTGGTTATTTTTATATCAAAATTTCGATAAATTAGATTGCTTGATGTTTCTGTTAATTCAATTTGCAAAGGAGTTGAACTTACAATAGTATCAGAGAATGTTTCATTAATAAAATTATACGAAATGGCCTCGTTAATGGTTTTGCCAATTTTAAAAAAAACAAATTCATTTTCTTTAGCACCTTTACATAATTGTAAATCAGAGTCATTAAATTCGAAACTGGTAATAACAATATCGCCATCATCGCAAGAAATGAAAAATAATAAAAATAGAAATGAAAACAGCTTTTTCATGTCAGAATGAGTATTTTTTTTGACAAAAGTAAAGGAATTGAAAGATTATAACGCGTCTCGTCGAAAATAATTTTATTTAAACTAGTTTTGTACCCTTGATTTATGATTTATTGATGAGAAAATACTTACTGTATTTCAAAAATTATTAAATCTATTTTTTAAAACAACTAATTATTTGTTATATGCAAAAGGTATATTTTGATAGTGCTGCTACCACAGAGGTTAGACCAGAAGTTATTACTAAAATGGTTTCGGTATTAAAAGAGGATTTTGGAAATCCATCATCGATACATGGTTATGGAAGGTCTGCAAAGAATCATATTGAACAAGCCCGTAAAAATATAGCTAACTATTTAGGAGTAAAAGCGTCAGAGATTATTTTTACTTCTGGAGGTACAGAAGCAGATAATCTCGTTATAAATAGTGTGGTTAGAGACTTAAAAGTTACCCATATTATAACATCAAAGATAGAACACCATGCAGTATTGCATACAGTACAAGAAATAGAATCTCGTAATGATATACTGGTAAGCTATGTAGGTATACAACCAGATGGAACTATTGATTATGAGCACTTAGAATCTTTATTAAGTTCGTCTAAGGAGAAAACCTTAGTGAGTTTAATGCACGTTAATAATGAAGTGGGAACTATTTTGGATATTGATCGTGTGGGAAAACTTTGTAAGCAACATGAAGCTATTTTTCATAGTGATATGGTACAGTCTGTAGGGCATTACGAAGTTAACCTAAGTGAAATAGATGTGGATTATACTGCAGTAAGCGCTCATAAATTTCATGGACCAAAAGGAATTGGTTTTGCATATATCCGAAAAAATTCTGGTTTAAAACCCCTAATTTTTGGAGGAGAGCAGGAGCGTGGTTACCGTGCTGGGACAGAGAGTGTACATAATATTGCTGGTATGGATGAGGCATTACGATTATCTTATGAAAATCTGGAAGAAGAAAAATCATATATTCAAAATCTAAAGCAGTATTTTATAGATACCCTGAAAAGTAAGATTGAAGGTGTGAAGTTTAACGCCAGTTGCTGTGATGCAAAAAAGAGTACCTATACGTTAATCAATGTATGTCTTCCTGTTTCTGTAGAAAAAGCAGGTATATTATTATTCCATTTAGATATTAATGGAATTGCCTGTTCTAAAGGAAGTGCATGTCAAAGCGGAAGCAGTAAAGGATCTCATGTGTTAACAGAAATCCTATCGGATGAAGACTTACAAAAACCATCTATACGTTTTTCTTTTTCAAAATATAATACAAAAGAAGAAGTAGATTATGTAGTGGATGTATTAAAGAAATTTATTGAGGAGTAATCTTTAGTTTTATAAAAAAACTTATTACAATTTTAGAAAAAAAATAGTATCTATGTTTGTTATAAATACTATTTTTTTTCTAAAACTTCATTCCTAATCGTACATTAAATACCCTTGGAGTTAAGTAATTAGGGATAGAAAACTGTCTTCTGCTAGCAGCATCTCTTACATACGTATTCGTAATAGCATTTTGATTGTTAAAAATATTATAGATTTCGAAGCCAAGGTATAATTCTCTGAATACATTAAGAAAATGACCTTCTCTTAATCTTTTGTCTTTATCTACTAATACATAAGATAGACCTAAATCTGCTCTTCTATAATCTCGTAATCGCGTTTGGAAATTATAAGGATCGGCATAGCTGGGCGATCCTCCCGGTACACCGGTTTGATATACCATATTAAGATACATCTTTAAACTTGGTATAGTTGGTACATAATCTTGAAAAAGCACTCCTATTTTTAATCGCTGATCTGTAGGCCGCGATATATACCCACGATTGTCAATATTTTCTTCCGTTTTTAAATATCCAAAACTCACCCAACTTTCTGTTCCTGGTACAAATTCCCCATTAAGTCTTAGATCTACTCCTTGTGCATAAGCCTCAGCATTATTTCTTGCACGATATCGTATTCTAACATTTTCAATAGTATACGGATTTACATCTGTTAGTTTCTTATAATATATTTCTGTGGTTAATTTAAAAGGTCTTTTCCACATAGAAAAACTATAATCGTTTCCTAAAACAATATGTATAGACTGCTGTGCTTTAACATTAGGTCTAACAACACCTAGAGAATCCCTTAGTTCTCTGTAAAAAGGAGGTTGGTGGTACAAACCGCCAGACACTCTAAATATCATATCCGATTCCCAATCTGGTTTTATAGCAACCTGTGCTCTTGGGCTAAAAACTATTTGAGAATCTGCGCTGTTAACTGTACTCCCAGAAATATTCCAGTTATGTGCTCTTACTCCTATATTTGCCCAAATTTCACTTTCTTTTATAGTAGATCGAATACTATATTGAGCATATCCCGATATTCTGTCAATTTTCGCATTATTTATAGCTCTGGTATTTGTGAAGGGAACAATTGGAGTAGCAAAAGGAGAATAAGGCTGATTATTTACAAAATCAAATAAAGGAGGTCTTATAGAGAAGCCTGCTGAATCAATGATTTCATATTCTTGTAGACGATCTCTAATATCCTCAGAGGTATATTTAACACCCCAATCTAATTGATGTTTGTCGGCAATATAAGTTCCTTTATGCTCCAAATTCAAAATCAATGCATCCAAATCATTTCGGGCATGAGTTAATTGAGAACCAATACCTTCACTAAATTCTACTTCTCCTAAGTTTTCACTACCAATATCGGTATTAACCGTTCCTAGCGCATAGGCAGCAAGTATATCATAATATTCTTGTTCTTGTGTGTGGTAGGCAGAAGCTATTAATTTTAAAGTTAAATTGTCGTTAGCTCTATAGGTTCCTTTTAATGCGCCAAAGTAGGTTTCGTATTTATCTTTTTCTTGACCTTCATACAATACAGTTAAGGCTTGAACTGTTTGTAAAGTTCCAAAATTTACTTGTTCTTTTAATGGTTCGTAGTCGTAAGTGTTAATTCCTACGTTACCCAAAAAGCCCAATTCAAATTTATTAGAAAAATTATAAGAAAGGTAAGTTTGTATATCGGCAAATCTTGGTTGAAAATTGGTTTCTGCTTTTTTTGCATCAACTAGCAAACTATTATCTCTATATCGAGCCCCTACTATAGCTGCCATTTTTTTATTTTTAGAAATACCTCCAGCAGAAATGCTCCCTCCTAAAAGACTAAAATCTCCTGTAGCTCCTAATCTGGTAGGTCTTTTATAAGTGATATCTAAAACCGAAGAAAGCTTATCGCCGTATTTAGCTTGAAAACCTCCTGCAGAAAAATCTACATTGCGTACCAAATCCGTATTCACAAAGCTAAGACCTTCTTGCTGACCAGATCTAATTAAAAAAGGTCGGTAAATTTCAATTTCATTTACATACACTAAATTTTCATCATAATTTCCTCCTCTTACAGAGTATTGTGTGCTTAATTCGTTATTAGAACTAACTCCCGGTAAACTTTTAAGAAGCCCTTCAACTCCTGCATTTGCAGAGGGTGTTGCTCTAATAGTTTCTGGGTCTAGGGTTGTTATGCCTTCTACCATTTTTCTTTCTCTTCCAGATATAATTACTTCACTAATTTGTTCTATATCGTTTTTTAAGACAGGATTTAACTCATACTCTTGATTTTCTTCAAGATTAATAGTGAACTGCATGTTCTTAAGACTAATATGGGATACCGTTATTTCGACTTCTTGATTTGCCGGAATAGTAAGTTGGTATACTCCATTTTTATCAGATTGGGTTCCTGAATCTTTATAGGTGATGTTAGCTCCTTGAACAGGTCTATTATTTTCATTTAGAATAACGCCTTTTATAATTGCGTCTTGGGCCGAGGAAGAAACACTGATTAAAATCAGGGAAATCAAAAGAAAGAGAAGTTGGTTTTTCAAGGAAGTAAGAGTATTTAAGGTTTTCTAAAGAATGTTGTTTCGAATGTTGCTCTATTGTTTACATTATCTAACACAACAAGTTTAAAATTATTTTCTGAACTGGTATTTATTTTATCATTAAAGTCATAAACTAGCATTCCTGTTTTATAATCATATTCTAATAAAATAAATTTTCCGTTTATGGTACCTCTGTAGCTTTTTACTCCAGATTCGGCATCATTTATTTTAATTTTAAGGTGGGTAGCATCCGATATCCATTTTTTTTCAGACACGTTAATAGGTACAATGGTAGGTTTTCGAGTGTCACTAAAAAGGGAGTACGTTCCGAATGTCCTTGTTCTGGTAGATAATCTATCTCCTTTTTTTGAAGTAGTAGAGTAATACGGTTTACCAGATGGATTAACTCGCGCTATAAATAGTTTTTTTCTGTCTTCTTCTTTATAGTGAGATACATCAAAAACAAGTGTCATGTTTTTATGTAAAGGCGTTTTATCGTTATGGATTTTTGCAGTTTCCCCGCTAACAGATATATCCAGATAAGTATCCTCATATAAACTTCCCTTAGGTATTAAAAGATCAAAGATGCCAGAACTATACGTGTAATTTTCATTAGCTTTAGCGTGCTCTTCTGTTTTTAAGAGGTCTGTTTTTGTAATAAGTTCGGTGTACTTTCCTTGTATTGGTATGTGTATTGTGGTGGTGTTATTTTTATAATCTTTTACGTATATAGTGTAGTTGTAGGAAAGACTATCTTGTATTTCGATTATTCCATTATTCATTTTCTTTTTAAAAACAGACAATGGATTATTTTTTTCTACAAAAAGTTTAGCTATTCTGCTTCGGTACTCTTTAAAATAGGAGTAATCTATAAGTCTGTTAATATATCGTGTTTCCGCAAAGGAAAAACCATTCATTTCTAATTTTAGATTTTCCTGACCATTAATTTCGGTAATGATTTGGTAAATGCCATTGTTATTTCCTGCTAAATCTTGTTTGTCTATAGTCGATACCCCAAAACCAATTTTACCAAAAGCCTCAATGGTTTCAGCTCTAAAGCTACCGTCTTCTTGTGCAGATAATCTTAGTTTTATAGGGTTTTGAGTGTTGTTAATATGGGTGTTTTCATCGAGGCTGTATCCCCACAAGCTATTTATGATTGGTTTTTTTGTATCTAAGACTTCTATACCAAAAGCCATAGGATTCACAGGTCTGGATCGAGAGTCCCTAATCTCAAAATGAAGATGAGGGCCAGAGCTTCCTCCAGTATTACCACTATAGGCTATAGTATCTCCTTGTTTTACTAATAAAGATCCAGATTTTGGATAAAGTTCTATTTCATAAGATTCTTTTGCGTATTGTTTTTCTTTTACATAGGCTTCAATCTCTGGTGAAAATTTTTTTAAATGCGCATAAACAGTACTATATCCATTGGGGTGGGATATATATAGGGCTTTACCATAACCACCATGAGAAACTTTTATCCTGCTAACTCTACCAGAAGCAGAAGCATACACATTAAGACCTTCTTCTCCCTTAGTTTTCATGTCTAAACCAGAATGGAAATGATTGGATCTTAATTCACCAAATGTTCCAGAGGTAATAATTGGAATGTCTAATGGGTGAATAAAGGCACTTTTAATGGGTTCATTCTGTCCATAACAAAAATACATGCTAAGGAAAATGAAAACAATAATTTTTTTCATAAAAAGAGGAATCTGTATGAATGATTTGTAATTGGTTTATAAAACTACTTATTTTTTTGGAAGGTTAAGTCATTTTTAGGGCTTGATTAATAGCATCTTTTAAATATCCGCCAGAAATAATTTTTGTTCTTGCCTTATTGACATTGTCTTTCATTGTTTTATACTCTTCTATAGATAGGCTATTAAGCTTATCACTTAATTGATCTAGATTAGAAATAGTAAAACCTATATTTTTCTCTATTATAAAGGTGCTAATAGCAGCCTTATCCCAGACGATAACAGGTAGACCACATAAAATATATAGAGAGGTTTTATGAGGATTGTTATATTTTAAGTATTGACCGTATTGTCCGCTACATTCCTCTGTCGAGATACCATCCCAAACTAATCCAAATGACCCTTCGATTTCGTACGCAACGACATCAGAAGGAAAAGCTCCTTTATAGGATAAAACAGAGTTTTCTTTTTCTGTTTTTAGTTTTTGGGAGTCAAATCCAATACCATATAAGTTCATTTTGAAATCTTTTTGGCTTAATAGGTCTAAATCATAGATATATGAGTTTTTTCCTTCGCCAAAACCACCAGCATATACAATTTCATAATCACCTTCTTTTTCAAAGTTATTATTTTGGGTAGGTAATCCTTTATCCAAAATATAATCAAAAATACCCAATACTACTATTGGTATAGTTACCCCTTGTTCTAAAAACCAGTTTTTCATGGCATCATTATGTACTATGATAGCAGAGGATGGAGTAATTTTTTGAAGTTCTTTACTAGCATTTCCTGTTCTGCCCTTTAAAAATCGTACATCATGCACAATAGTGATAATTTTGCATTTTTTTAATCTAGCAATGCATAATACATATCCTCTAAATTTATTTAAAGGATATTGTGTGCATAAAGTGCTCTTGTATGGTAAGCGCAATAACGCATAAGTTATCCCTAAGAAATTTTTAATAGTACCAATCGCAGAATTAGGAATTGAAGATTGTTTAAACCCAAGATTTTTAAATCCGATATCGTTTAAAATAGTTTCACAATCGGTTTTTGCTTTACCTGCCGCATTAAAAAGAGATTTGTAATTTCGAGAAATGAAATATCCTGCCATATAAATATGTAAATTTTAAAATGCCAATATACATACATTTTATTTTTTTGAACATAAATCAAAAGAAATAGATGCTAATTAATCGGTCTGTTTTTTGTTGAAATAATAAAAATATTAGTTTCATTAATTCGATTCTAAATAGGATAGTAGTAAATCTTATTAAAAGCAGTAATTTTGACAAGTGAAATTAAAGAAATAATATTCTAAATAAAAAAGAATACTAGTGAAAGAAAAAAGATATGATTATCTAATTGTAGGGGCAGGATTATTTGGAAGTGTGTTTGCTCATGAAATGACTAAGCGTAATAAAAAATGTTTGGTAATTGATAAGCGGGATCATTTGGGAGGTAATGTGTATTGTGAGGAAAAAGAAGGGATTAATGTGCATAAATATGGAGCCCATATTTTTCATACTAATGATAAAAAGATATGGGATTATGTAAATCAATTTGCGGTTTTTAATAATTATATAAATTCTCCTTTATCCCTATCAAAAGGAAAATTATATAATTTGCCTTTTAATATGAATACATTTTATCAGTTATGGGGAACTAAAACACCCGCAGAGGCAAAAAAAATAATTGATAAACAGATACAAGAATATGGTGTAGAATCCCCCAGAAATCTTGAAGAGCAAGCATTGTCCTTAGCTGGAAAGGATATTTACGAGACTTTTATTAAAGAATATACAGAAAAGCAATGGGGTAAAAAAGCAACAGAACTACCTGCTTTTATTATTAAACGTTTGCCTGTAAGATTTACCTTCGACAATAATTATTTTAATGACAGGTACCAAGGTATTCCAGTTGGAGGATACAATACTATCATTAATGGATTATTAAATGGTGTTGAAACTAAGGTAGGAGTAGATTTTTTTGAAAGTAGAAAAGAGTTGGAGTCATTAGCAAATAAAGTAGTTTATACTGGTAAAATAGACGAATTTTTTGACTATAAATATGGACAGTTAGAATATAGGTCTTTACGATTTGAACACGAATTACTGGATGTGGATAATTATCAGGGTAATGCTGTTGTTAATTATAATGATACATCATATCCATACACTAGGATAATAGAACACAAACATTTTGAATTTGGTAAACAAGATAAAACAATTATCACCAAGGAATATCCAGAAAATTGGAATAAAGATAAAGAGGCATATTATCCAATTAATAATGATAAAAACCAAACAGTTTTTAAAAAATATAGAGAAGAATCTAAACTATATGAAAATTATATTTTTGGTGGTAGATTAGCAGAATACAGATATTATGATATGCATCAAATAATAGCATCTTCTCTGGTTAAAGTAGGTGAAATAGCAAAGGATAAGTAGTAATAAAAACTAACTTTAAAATTAGTTAAAAAACTATTGGGTTTTTTCAATTGGTATGTTAACTTTGTGTAACGAAGTATTGCGTGAAATTTACAATGAGTGATTTGATTGAAATTATTGATTCTCTTGAAAATAGGATAAGTAAGTTGCTTCATAAATATGAATTTATGAAACAACAAAATGCAGATTTAAAAGAGAAAATAGCAGAGTTGGAGTCCAATTCAGAGCTTCAGATAGATCAGTTAAGGCAGTGGGAAGAGAAATTCAGTGCGCTCAAAAATGCTAATGCAATGCTAGGCAGTGACGAACATAAAAGGGAAACCAAGCTCAAAATAAATGCTTTAATAAGAGAGATTGACATGTGTATTGCACAGCTCTCTGAGTAAGTTAATATGATAGAGAAGCTTAAAATAAAACTAACTATCGCAGATCGCGTATATCCATTAACTATTAATCCGGATCAGGAAGAAGGTTTACGAAAAGCAGCGAAAAAGATAGAAGGTATGATTAAGCAGTTTGAGCAAAGTTATGCGGTAAGAGATAAGCAAGATGTATTAGCAATGTGTGCTTTACAGCTAGCGGCACAAGTAGAACAAAAAACTATAGATAAAAATGGAGATATGGTTAATGTAGCAAATAGGTTAAATGATTTAAACGATTTGCTTTATAACCACTTATCATCATAAACGTTCTTAAAAAATAAATAGGTTACTGCCTGCACCAGTTGTTATTTTGATAAACTCAACAAGAATTAATTAAAAAGGGTGAGTTTAAATTGTAAAAGCGCGCCGCCTTGAGCGGATTCTTGAGCAATTTGTTAGCCCTAAACCTGTTTTTACAGAGTTTATACAAAACCTTTACTAGTGCAGGCTTTTTTTATATATAAATACTCACATAAATTATGGATAATAATATTGTTTTTTTGATAATTGCTGGAATAGCAGGACTGGTGATAGGGTTTATTATCGCCAAAGTTTTGGAAAAAAGCAAAGCATCAGAAATAATCAAAAATGCTAAAAAGACTTCTGAAAGTATTCTAAGAGATGCTAAAAGTGAAGGAGAGACAATTAAAAAAGATAAAATATTACAAGCAAAAGAAAAATTTATTGAATTAAAATCCGAACATGAAAAAGTAATATTGTCTCGCGATAAAAAGATTGCTGAAGCTGAAAAGAGAATAAGAGATAAGGAATCGCAGGTTTCTAATGAGTTGTCTAAAAATAAAAAGCTTAGTACAGAGTTAGAACAAAAAATGAAAGAAAGTGATCTGCGCCAAGATTACTTAGAAAAGAAACAAAGTGAGTTAAAAAAACTTCATAAAAGCCAAGTGCAGCAACTAGAAGTTATATCTGGATTGTCTGCCGAAGAAGCTAAAGACCAACTTGTAGAATCGTTAAAAGGGCAAGCAAAAACAGATGCGATGGCTCTAATTCAAGGTACTATTGAAGAAGCTAAATTAACAGCTCAACAAGAAGCGAAAAAAGTTATAATTAATACCATTCAACGAATAGGGACAGAGGAAGCAATAGAAAATTGTGTTTCTGTATTTAATATTGAAAGTGATGATGTTAAAGGTCGTATTATTGGTAGAGAAGGAAGAAATATTAGAGCTATCGAAGCTGCGACAGGAGTTGAAATTATAGTAGATGATACTCCCGAAGCTATTATTTTATCTTGTTTTGATTCTGTAAGAAGAGAAGTAGCTCGTTTATCATTACATAAATTAGTTACCGATGGTAGAATTCATCCTGCCCGAATAGAAGAAGTAGTGAAAAAGACCAGAAAGCAGATCGATGAAGAGATTATTGAGGTAGGTAAGCGTACTGTAATAGATTTAGGGATTCATGGATTGCACCCAGAATTAATAAAGACTGTAGGTAGGATGAAATATAGATCTTCTTATGGTCAAAATTTATTGCAACACTCTAGAGAAGTTGCTAAACTATGTGGAGTAATGGCTGCCGAGCTAGGGTTAAATCCTAAGTTAGCAAAAAGAGCAGGTTTGTTACATGATATAGGTAAAGTGCCAGATACAGAAACAGAAGTTCCTCACGCTATATTAGGAATGCAGTGGGCAGAAAAATATGGAGAAAAGGAAGAGGTATGTAATGCGATAGGAGCTCATCACGATGAAGTAGAAATGACTTCTTTAATATCCCCTATTGTTCAGGTTTGTGATGCAATTAGTGGAGCTAGACCAGGTGCAAGAAGACAAGTTTTAGATTCTTATATCCAAAGGTTAAAGGATTTAGAGGGTATCGCTTTTAGATTTGAAGGTGTTAAGAAAGCATATGCAATTCAGGCTGGTAGAGAGTTACGAGTAATTGTGGAGAGTGAAAAAGTAAATGATGAAAAAGCAGCAAGTCTTTCTTTTGAAATTTCACAAAAAATACAAACAGATATGACGTATCCTGGTCAGGTAAAAGTTACCGTAATACGAGAAACCAGAGCTGTTAATATTGCAAAATAATTTTTTATACTGTTTCATTAAGTATGTAACTTAAAATACCAAGGGTTTGACTTTTTTAAAGTCTTACCCTTTTTTCATATATAATTAAGAACTGATTGAGGATTATTCTCTAATTTTTATCAACATAAGTCATTTTCTAGTGGCTTATCTGGTAGGCAAGTATAAAGATTTCATCATAGCCTGATCCGTCGACAATGACATTTTGTTTTTGGTGTACTTTCTGATTTTTCCATTGAGGTTTTCAATACGGTTAGTTGTATAAATAATTTTTCTGATCTCTAATGGGGATTCAAAGAAAGCTGTAAGCTCCTCCCAATTGTCTATCCAGCTTTTTATGGCGTAGGAATATTTTGATTTCTATTTTTTGGGAAAACCATCCAAAGCAGCTTTTACTGCTTCTCTGGTAGGTGCATCATAAATAAGTTTTATATCCTTGGTAAATGCTTTTTTATATTTCCAAACGACATATCTGTAAGCATATGTATTTGATGTATTACACAGATCTGTGTGGTAGCTTCTGAAATACATTTTAATGCTACTAGTTAAACGATTAAGATTATCAGTAGCAGTAATCAAGAGGTCTTCAACTCTACAAGCTCCTATATCGGTGAGCACATTCATTCAAATAATAAGATATACAAGCTCTAGAGGTCTGTTTTGCCAAGCTACTATGTTATTGGTAATTTTATCTGTGGCTCTGGAAATAGTCACAGTAGAGGCTTCAAAATCAGATATCTCCCAGATTTGTTCTTCAATATCAAGAAATACTTCACTCCAAAAACATAAAACTAATATCTACAGGTACTACTGGCGAAAAAGCAATTAGAGCAGGTTTCGAAGTAAAGGCATTATTATATGGACCACTAGTACCAGGAGGCGATGCACAAATAGCAGCAGGAGTAGCAGAATAAAAGTAGATACGGTTATCTTTTGTAGAGATTCTTTAGCAAAGCGCCCACATAAGTCAGATATATTTATGCTAAGCGACTTTATGATGTTTATAAGGAGCCTTTGGCAACTAATCCAGCAACGGCAGAGTTATTACGCAAAGGACTTTAGTACCTTATTAGGGAGTAATTCTTCAAGGAATGTGTCAAAAAAAATATACGCATACCTAATTGGGCTTGTTCCAAAGTTAAAAAGATAGTAATATTATCTATTCACATTTTGTACTCTTTCTACAGAATCGTTTTTAGATAAGGAAAGTCTTATAATACTATCTTCTACAGCAATAAGGTTATGACTTACATTAGAATCTAAGGATATAATATCTCCTTTTTTAAGAACATACGTTATATTTTTTGCACCAAAACCAATTTCACCTTCAAAAACCTCTACAGTAATAGGAAACATGGTTTTATGCTCCTTCATTTCCTGACCTTTTTTAAATACAATTCGTAGTTCTTTGGTAGCATCGTTTTCAATTAATTTGGTGATTACAGGGTTTTTATCTCCGTAATTAAGATCTTTAAGTAATGAGGTTACTTGCATAATAGGATATTTTTATTTCCTTCAAAAGTAGACCCTTTTTATTTCTTGTTTTATGAGTTCAATCATAAAATAGAATTAGTATATAATTGTAGTTTGCACCTATACTTAGATATTATGTATTGTTTATATATAACAGATTCAATAGGAGACTCTCATGTATTAAACTACAAGAGATTAGAATATCCTACACTACTGGATTTATTAACTACTACCTTATTTGAAGATATAGGAGATTGTAAAGGCAAAGGGTTATGCGGTACCTGCCATATTAGAATTAAATTATCTAAAGCGGTACAACCATTACCAGATAAATTAGAAAAAACAACATTAAAAAATCAATTAGATTGTTATACAGATAGTAGATTAGCTTGTCAAATACTTTTAGATAAACATATTCATAAAGCACATATAAAAATTATAGGAGCAGATTAATTCTAAAAATCTATATTTTATTCAACATGATCTCAATCATAAAAACAGGAGTAGTTGAGGTGTTAGTTTTGCGTTAAAAATTAACGAAAACCTAAAACTAACACAATGAAAAAAATATGGATAGGATTTATTACCATCGTAGTGCTTTCTTTTACGGCACTAATTTGGGTAGGAGTCAAGATATATCAAGAAAAACCACCTATACCAGAAAAAGTTCTGGTAGCAGAAACAAATGAGGTAATTTTTACAAAAGCAAACATACAACGAGGGCAAAATGTTTGGGAGTCTATCGGCGGGATGGAAGTAGGCTCAATTTGGGGGCATGGTAGTTATGTCGCACCAGACTGGTCTGCCGATTGGATTCATAAAGAAGCAATGTTTTTATTAAACAAATGGTCTTTGGCTTATGGCGAGAGTTATGAAAGCCTGTCTGCCGAAAATAAAGGACTGTTAAAAGGGCGATTGGTAGATCAAATCAAAACAAATACTTATGATACGATAACAAAAAATGTTTGGATTACTGCCGACAGAAAAGAAGCTATTTTATACAATGCAAAGCATTATAAAGACATATTTTCAAAAGGAAATGCAGAATATGCAATACCAAAAGACATGCTGGTAGATGCATCTAAATTAGACGACCTTAATGCATTTTTATTTTGGACATCCTGGGCAGCCTCTACCAATAGAATAGGAGATACTATTACCTATACCTCTAATTGGCCGCACGAGCCATTAATTGATAACCTTATAACAGTAGATGCACAGATATGGTCGGGATTTTCGATCGTTTTACTGCTATTATTTATATCTATTATGGTTTGGTACCATATACGAAGCAGCCATAGAGAGCGAGAAGAAAAAGGAGAAATACCTAATGTAAACCCTTTAACAAATATTACCTTGTTTGCCTCTCAAAAAGCAACATTAAAATACTTTTTAGTAATAAGTCTTTTAATAGCATTACAAGTAGTTCTGGGTATTATTACAGTACATTATACTGTAGAAGGACAAGCATTTTTTGGATTAGAATTATCTAAATACTTACCATATACTATAAGCAGAACATGGCATACACAATTAGCAATTTTTTGGATTGCAGCAGCATGGTTATCCACGGGGCTGTTTATTGCACCTTTAGTAAGTAATAAAGAACTAAAATATCAAACATTTGGTATCAACTTTTTATTTATAGCAATACTAATTGTTGTATTGGGCTCTATGGTAGGAGAGTGGCTTGGTGTAAAACAATATTTAGAGTTAACTACTAACTTTTTCTTTGGGCATCAAGGATATGAGTACATGGATTTAGGTAGATTTTGGCAGATACTATTAGCAGTAGGCTTAGTATTGTGGGTATTTTTAGTAGGAAGACATATTCTTGTTGGTATACGCAGAAAAGATAATACCAGACACTTATTAATACTATTCTTAATATCTGTAATTGCAATAGGTGCATTTTTCTTTTCAGGATTAATGTATGGCGAAAACTCCTCTCTGTCTGTAATAAATTATTGGAGATGGTGGCTGGTTCACTTATGGGTAGAAGGTTTTTTTGAAGTCTTTGCAACCGTTGTCATCGCTTTTTTGTTCACAAAAATGAAGCTTATACCAGCAAAAACTGCAGGAAGAGTTACCGTACTGTCTGCTATTATATTCCTTTCAGGAGGTATTATAGGAACACTGCATCACCTGTATTTTTCAGGGACTCCCGTTCATGCTATAGCTTTAGGAGCTACATTTAGCGCTTTAGAAGTAGTGCCGTTGACTTTAATTGGTTATGAAATCTGGGAAAACTGGAGTCTGTTAAAAGCTAAAGAATGGGTAAAAGAATACAAATGGCCAATTTATTTCTTTCTTGCAGTTTCCTTCTGGAATATGCTAGGAGCAGGTGTATTTGGTTTCCTGATAAACCCGCCAATTGCGCTATATTATATACAAGGACTAAATACAACGGCAGTACATGCACATACAGCTTTATTTGGGGTTTATGGTATGTTAGGAATGGGATTAATATTGTTTTCACTTCGCATGATTTCAAAAACAGTGTGGAACGATAAAGTATTAAAAATATCATTCTGGTCTTTAAATATTGGGCTACTTGCTATGGTAGTATTTAGTTTGTTACCCCAAGGTATTATACAAGCACTAGCATCTATTAAATCTGGATATTGGTATGCAAGAAGCACAGAGTTATTGTATTCTCCATCATTTCAAACTATTAAATGGTTACGTATTATTGGAGATATTATTTTTTCTGTAGGGATAGGATATTTTTGCTGGTTTACCATTAAAGAAACCATAAAATGTATGGCACAAAAGAATAAAAAATCCTAAGTTTAGTAGATAAAGAATAGATACTAATGAAAAAGATATATCAGTATAGTTTTGTATGTACATTTATTTGGGTAGGATTTGTATTAGCAATAAGTTTTATGGAAGCTCCTTTAAAATTTCTGGCACCGTCTGTAACTACTGCAATAGGAGTAGAAATAGGAAGAATAATTTTTGGAACACTAAATAAAGTAGAACTTGTTTTTAGTTTAATTTTATTATTGCAAATAAGAACTATTAAAAATGCAGATCAAAAATTATTTTTAGCAGTAGTAGTTCTTCTCATTATTGTAGTAATACAATCTTTGTACTTACTACCTGTTTTAGATAGGTATGCAGAGGAGGTTATAAACGGGGGGGGTATCTCCGTCAAATACAGAACACTTTATGTATGTGATACTAGAAATACTAAAGGTATTTATCCTGTTTTATGCAGGATATAAACAAATAATACAATGTAAGAATCATATAATGAATACTATATCTCCTGTTATCGAATAAATAAGGAATACTATTATTTTAAAACTAGTCAAATTAAAAGCAGCTATGGTCATCAAAACCATAGCTGTTTTTTTACTAAGAAATAACTCTTAGAAAGTTAAATAGGTATCACTAGCATCCGAAAGTTTTTATTTACTTTCCTCTTAGATGTCAAAGGGAGCTTGTCGAAGTTCTTAAGCCTATGATTTTAAATTGGATTTCGACAAGCTCAATCTGACAATAGAAATTATATAGAAAAATAGAAACAATACCTGTGTAAGTAATAATACCTTTATAATTAAAACCGATCGGGCATAGTATGGTTGCTACCGCTAGAATTTTTCTAGTGGCGGTAAGGATGTGTCGTCCTAAAAAAAGTTTATATATTAAACACTAATCCTAAGATAGATTTACATCTATTGGCAGGCAAGAGTAAGCAATAAATATTAAGAACCAGTTACAGCGATGTAGCTGGTTTTTTTATGCTTATGTATTATGTGATTTAGTATCCCGAATGAGCTGTCTCGTCCTAAAAAAACTTAAATACACTATTCAAAAGCTATGCATGCATAATAAATTTAAATCACTTAACGATTAGTAAAAAGTTAACTTTTCTTTTTAAAATATATATCATATAGTTACCCAAATTAAGATTGTATTAAATAGAAAATCTGTAAAGTTTTTTGTTAATCTATTGCTATAATTTCGTTCGAAATCAACTATTTCTAACGAAAAATATTTACATGAAATCATTCACACAAAAATTTATTGTGCTATTCCTAATAACACAATGTTTCTATGCGCAACAGATAGAAACCAGACTAACAAAAATTGAACGAACAAGTAATAATAAAAATATTAGCAATTATTTTGATGCTAATCTAGCTCCTTTTTACCACGGTGTAGCATCTGGAGATCCTTTGCAAGATGCTGTAATTATTTGGACCAGAGTAACTACAAACAATAGCTTTGTACAAGTAAACTGGAAAATAGCAACCGATCCAGAAATGACACAAACGGTACAACAAGGTCTGGTAACTACTAATCAGGATATAGACTATACCGTAAAAGTAGATGTTACTGGTTTGGATGCTTTTACAACATATTATTATCAATTTGAAAGCCTTGGAGTAAAATCTTTGGTGGGTAAAACAAGAACTACCCCTGCAAAAGAGGATATGGTTAATAACCTAAGATTTGCCGTAGTATCTTGTTCTAATTACCAAAATGGATATTTTAATACCTATACCCAAATCGCAGCACGAAAGGATATCGATGCTGTGATTCATTTAGGAGATTATATCTATGAATACGAATCTGGAGGATATGGATATAGTGATGAGATCGGTAGAGGACATCTTCCTGAAAATGAAATAATAACTTTAGACGACTATCGGGTACGATATTCGTATTATAGATTAGATCCTATGCTTCGAAATGCACATCAAAACCACCCGTTTATAAATATATGGGACGATCATGAGTTTGCTAATGATGCTAATAAATTTGGTGCAGAAAATCATTCTCCCGATACCGAAGGAAGCTGGGAAGTAAGAAAAAATAATGCGCATAAAGCATATTTTGAGTGGATGCCAGTTCGAGCTAATACTATCGAGCAATATAGATTATACCGTACTATCTCCTATGGTAAATTAATGGATCTTATTATGTTAGATACCCGAATTGAAGGTAGAGATACCCAAATAAATAGTTCAAAAAACTTGATTAGTGCAGCAGGTTCTAATGCAGAATTTAAAGAATATGCTACCAATGTCATAGCTCAAAAAGACCTTACTAATAAAGAGGATGTAAAAGAAATACTTAGTACAGTATTACCTATGATACTAGAGGTGTCTGAAACTTCTAAAAGCAATAAAAAAGGATTATCAAAAGCAGAGTTTAATATAGTAGTCGATAATTTTGCCGATTATATCGTGAATAAAGAATATTTGGATACCAATATACAAAGCAAGAAAAAATCTCAATTAGAAGCACTGCTTAAAAAAGGAACGGTATATAACGAAGACTATAACACAAAAACAAATAAAGCTACCTATAAATCAATATTGGGAACAGAGCAATTTAACTGGTTAACTAATCAATTATCATCCTCTACGGCGAAATGGAGAATTATTGGTAATCAAGTCATGGTAATGCCTTGGAACGGAGTGCCATCTAAAGATGCATGGGATGGGTACACTGAAGAACGAGATAGATTGTTAAATCATATAAAAACAAATGCAATAGATAATGTAGTGGTTCTTACAGGAGATATACATAGCACTTTTGTAGGAGAGGTTAAGTATAAGGGAGAATGCGAAATGTGTGAATTTGTGGTGCCAAGTATAACTTCACAAAACCTCGACTTTTTAGGCGGAGTAGCATCGGGGATAGCAGAGTTTTATATAAAATTGCTTAACAAACATATTAAAGATGTGGATATGGATAACCACGGGTATTTTGTTTTGGATGTAACCGAAAATAAAGTACAAGCAGATTGGTTTGATATCGAAGATATAACTAAACCAGCAGTTGGAGAAAGAAGATCAAGAAGTTGGTATGTGAATAATAAAGATTGTAAAATTAGAAAAGCAACAAATGCTGCAGTAGCAATTAACAGAAGTATAAATGAAGAGTTGACACTAGCTAAAAAACCAGAAATAGTGCTTCCAAACGAAGATTTTATTGTGATAGGAGTATATCCAAACCCTATGGCTAGCGAAGGTAATATTCATTATTTAGTAAATACCGATACTAAAGTAACCATAGATCTTTATGATTTAAATGGAAAAATAATACAGCAATTACAAAATACATCAGTAACCAAAGGTATTTATAATCTGGCATTTGATGTTAGCAGTGTTAAAAGCGGTAATTATGTGGTTGTCATAACAACGGATAAAGTAAAGACAAGTAGAAAAATTGTTATTAAGTAAAATAAAAACATAACCTCACAGATCTTAAGACCTGTGAGGTTATATTTATAACAAATATTTTATAAAACGTAATTACTATTGTACGGCAATCACAGATATTTCTACATTTACAAATTTAGGCAGAGCAGCAACGGCAACAGTTTCTCTGGCAGGAGCAGTATCATCACTAAAATAAGCACCATAAACAGCGTTTACTTCCGCAAAATTATTCATGTCGTTTAAAAAAATAGTGGTTTTTATCACATTTTCAAATGTCATTCCAGCTTCATCTAATACAGCTTTAAGATTTTGCATTACTTGTTCGGCTTCTTTAGTAATAGTATCTAATACTAATTCGCCAGTTTCTGGATGAATAGCAATTTGTCCAGAAGTATATAAGGTATTTCCGCTTAAAATGGCTTGATTATATGGTCCTATAGGAGCAGGAGCTTTGGATGTAGTTATAATTTTTTTCATAAGAAGAGTATTATAGTTTTAATTTTATTTAATCTTTTGTCTCAAATTTCAAATCTACAACTGTCTGTCTGGCTCTCGTCTCTTATCCCATTTAATATCACTAAGCACAGAAGACTTAATACCAATAAAGAAATTCCAGGATGTTCTTTCACTAAATGGAATCCAGTTAAAATTCATAATCCAACTTTCTAAATCCCTTTGGAATCTTAAGTTTGTATACGTAAATCCAGGGTTTTTAAGATCATATCCAGAGGATATACCAACAGACCATCTTGGGGCTAATTCAACATCTCCAGAAAACATAATAGAATGCGAAGATATTTCGTTTTGTCGTGCACTATTACTATAATTTACATTATAGGATAATCGAAGTGACCAGGGTATTTTATAATTATAATTTTTTACGTCTTTGTCAGACTCTTTATCCTTGGGTTTATCAAAAGATTGTGAATCTTCAAAGTTTGTGCCTCCTCCAAAAAGGTTGTCGGGTCTACCTTCATTTCTAAAGGTTTGGTTTTCGTAAGGATCGTCATTAGATTTTCCTTTTTCAAAATCTTTACTAGAAAAAGAATATCCAAAATTAGCACTAGCTCTTGTTAAACGAAAAAGACTACCGCCATTATCAATGTTCCATACGTCAATCTTACGATTATTATTGTCTAATGCATATGGATCTAATTGTGTATTAAAGTTAATATCCAGCTTATTTTGAATAATAGGAATATTACCAGTAATAGACAATGGGCTAAGTTTTAAAGAATCTCCAGCCACATTGTAGGAAGTACTTAAATTAAGGTTGTTTAGCAAAGTAATTTTTTTAGACTCTGTAGCAGTAGTGTCTTTACTTTTTACTTTCATTTCTACATTATTACTTAAAGAAAAACCAATACTACTAGAAAACACATTGCTTGGTGCGCCAAAATAACCTCCTTCAAATCTAGAATATTCGACTACCTCGGTTTCATCAATATTGGTGGTATTAGGATTGTCTGTAACTGTATAAGAATCATAAAATTCGCTAAACGCAGGGTTAATACTATAACTTATAGAAGGTCTCATGGTATGACGTATGGCTTCTACTTTTTTACCTTTTTTAAAATTAAAAGTACCATATATGGTGGTTCCTATACTCGTTGAAAAATTATAAGTTCTAAAAGAATCAAAGCCTTTTATAGTGTCTCGCACTACTTCTCCGGCACCATCTTTGGCATCAGGGTCATAACTTTGATTAATAGTCTCAAAAACCCAGCTTTCCTGAAAATTGGTTCCTGCTGTAGCACTTAAATATTTAAATATTTTAAAATTTGTACTAAGAGGTATAGTGTGTTGCATACCAACTTGAGCATCATCAAACATTTTTGCTTTAAATAAAAGGCTATCTCTGGTGGTAATTCTGTTTTCTCCTCTAAAGTTGTATTGTGTATTTATGTTTTGTATAATTCCTTTTTTGACTCCAATTTTTGGAGCAAAAGGAAATATTCTGGAAACACTAACACTGGTATTAGGTAGAGATAAATTTACTACTTCTGTTCTGGTATTAGAATTGTGCGTTGCTGCAATATTAGCATTTACCTGTGGTTCTCCTTGAAACGTTTTAGAATAGGATATAGAGGAACTTAATTGGTTATTTAAGAAGTTACCAGTATTTAATTGATTGGTAGATTGTTGAAAGAAATCACTACTACCAAAGTTTACAGAAGCAGAGAATCTGGAGTTTGGATTAGATTTTGCATCTTGGCTATGTGACCATTGTATATTATATGTTGTAGTTTTAGAAAAATCAGGAAATCCTCGTTCACTTTGTAAATTGTTTTCGTATCGAAATCTTAGATTACCTCTAAACTTATATCGTAGAGCATAGGCGGATTCTGTAGCAAAAGTATAACTACCGTTGGTATAGTAATCTCCTGTTAGTGTTAGATCAACATAGTCGCTAATAGCAAAATAGTACCCTCCGTTTTGTAAAAAATATCCACGATTATTTTCCTCTCCGGGGCTAGGAAGTATAAATCCAGATGTTCTGTCCTCAGTAAGCGGAAAATACCCAAAAGGCAATCCTAAAGGCGTAGGGACATCTGCAATAAACATATTAACTAAACCAGTTACAATTTTCTTTTTAGGAACAAACTTAATTCGTCTGGCATAAAAATAATATTCGGGATCATCAATATTGTCTGAAGTTGTAAATTTTACATTCTTCATATAAACTACAGAATCGTTTTCTCGTTTAGAGATCTCATTTTTAATCTTAAATCCGTTTTGCTCGGTTCTGGAATTATAAATAAGTGCTTTTTCTGTATCAAAATTAAAACGGATAGAATCTGGTTCTACAACATTTTGGGACTGTTTAAAAACAGGTGTCTGCGTATATTCACCTAAAGAATCTTTGATTCCGTATGCATAGACCTCGTTTTTTTTATTGTCTACAATAATAAAACCGGCGTTAATTTGCATATCTCCATAAACGATTTCAGCTTTATCATAAAGATACATTTTGTTTTCTTTACGACTTAGTCGCATATAGTCAACAGCCTTGTAAACTACTTTATCTGTTAATAATTGTGGCTCAGTAGTGATAGAGTCTTGTTTTACAGTGTCTTGTTCTTTTTCATTAAGCAGCTCCTCTGCGTTAATCTCGATACCTTTTTGTGCATTGGTAATTGTATCTTGAGAAGCAGGAATTTGTATTTCCTCAGTCTTGTTTGTTTCTTGTGCTGTAATTTGACAAAAACAAAACAGTGAAAAACTTAGTGAATAAAGTATGTAGCGTACCTTTGTTTGCAATGGTTTAAATCCTATTTTTGTATAACTATGGCTTAGTTTTTGAAGTGCCAAAATTACATATATTTTTTATGCTTAGATTGTAATTCATAAAAAAATAAAAAATTATATCAAATACATGTTTTTTAAGCCATATAAACAAATATAGATTTAGGTTTATTTTGTAGATCATAATCTTTAGATTTTTAACTTATTATATTAAAAACTGAAACAATACCAGAATGTTTCAAAACCGATTAAATTATTTATAATTAATGAAACGAAGTATAGTACATAGTATTTTTCTCGTAGTCTTTATTTTTATAGGATCTACCTTTATATTTTCTGTTTTAGCACAAGAAAAAGATAAATTTGTTGTTGTTTTAGATGCAGGGCACGGGGGGCACGACCCAGGAAACAGAGGTAATGGGTATAAAGAAAAAGAAATAGCCTTAAATGTTGTTTTAGCAGTAGGTGCTGCTTTAGAAAAAGATGGCAGGTTTAAAGTAGTATATACCAGAAAAACAGATGAGTTTATAGAATTGCATGAACGAGGTAGTATAGCAAATAAAGCAGGAGCAGATCTTTTTGTATCTGTACATTGTAATTCGCATCGATCTCAAGCTTCTGGTACAGAAACTTTTGTTTTGGGGTTACACGCAAATGACGAAAACTTTAATGTGGCCAAGAATGAGAACTCAGTTATTCTTTTAGAAGATAATTACGAAGCAAATTATGATGGTTTTGACCCTAATTCTCCTGAATCTATTATAGGACTCACTTTAATGCAAGAAGAATATCTGGATCAAAGTTTAACTTTAGCTAGTTTTGTACAAAATCGCTTTAAAAAAGCATTAGATAGAAAAAGTAGGGGAGTAAAACAAGCAGGCTTTGTAGTGCTTCATCAGACATATATGCCAAGTGTATTAATAGAATTAGGATTTCTTACCAATAATACCGAAGGAAAATATCTTAACTCTAAAAAAGGACAAGAAGAAATGGCTAAATCTATAACAACCTCTGTTGTTGACTATAAAGAAAGTTTGGATGCAATTTATAAAGTAACTAAACCTAAAACAGTAGAAGTTACAAAGGTTACGGCAAAAATGGAAGGAGATCAAGTGTATGACGATATAACTTTTAAAGTGCAAATAGCAGCTGGATCCGGAGACATAGAACTAGAGCCTTTTAACTTTAATGGATTGGATCAACTATCAAAAAATAAAACAGGAGAATTGTATAAATATTATTTCGGAAGCACATCTAACTATACTTTAGCACAGGAACTTAGAGAAATTGCAGTAGGAAAAGGATTCGACTCTAGTTTTGTAGTTGCATTTCGTAATAAAGAATCAATTCCATTAACAGAAGCATTAAAAGCAAGCACATCTTCGAATTAATCTAAATAAATACAGATAATTACTTAAGAAATTATCTATAGAAAAGTATTTTTATTCTAAATTTGTGTCCTAAAATATAATCTATTTTGAAATTTACTAGAGAAGTCAAAACAGGAATATTAGCAATCTGCGCAATAGCACTTTTAATTTTTGGCTATAGCTTCCTGAAAGGAAAAAACCTCCTTGAAAATAATAGAACCTTTTATTCGGTTTATGATAATGTCGAAGGTTTAATACCTTCTTCTCCTGTTACCATAAATGGTAAAGTGATTGGACAAGTAGTATCTATCGGTTTTGTAGATACAAAAGGAAATCTCGTTGTTGAGTTTAGCGTAGATAGTGATTTTTCATTTTCAAGAAATAGTATTGCAAAAGTATATAGCGCAGGACTAATTAGTGGAAAATCTATGGCAATAGTACCAGTATACGAAAAAGGACTAGAGGCAAAAGACGGAGATACCTTGCCTGGTAAAATAGAATCAGGATTGCTAGAACTGGTAAATGACAAATTAGAACCTCTACAAGAAAAATTAGAAGCAGTAATAATTGATGCAGATACGCTACTAAACTCAGTTAATGGAATTCTAAATATAGATAATAAAAATAACCTGAATTCTATATTTAAAGATTTAAGCAGTACGGTAAAAAACTTTAATGCAGCCTCAGGTTCTTTAAAATCCATACTCTCTGGTAACGAAGGGAAGCTTAATAATACTATTGATAATTTGGATAAAATGTCTACAAACCTTAATCAGGTTTCTGATTCTTTATCGCAAATAAATATTTCTAAACTAGGAAATAGTTTAGAAACTGTATTAGCTAATTTTGATAAAATATCGAAAGATCTTAATTCAGGAAAAGGAACGGCAGGCAAATTATTAAAAGACGATAAGTTATATGATAATTTAGAAAAAACAAGTAAGCAATTAGAGTTATTGCTACAAGATTTACGATTAAATCCAAAACGATATGTTCATATTTCTGTTTTTGGAAAGAAAAATACTCCTTACGAAAAACCAACAGACTCAATAAAATAATAACTATGCAATATATACCTAACATCATTTTTATCCTTGCTCTAGCTGTAGGTGTTGGATATTTTATTAAGAATATCCAAAAAGTAATTCGTAATATACGATTAGGAAAAGATATAGAACGTTCTGATAATAAAGGAGAAAGGTTTAAAAACATGGCTAGGATTGCATTAGGGCAATCTAAAATGGTGCGCAGACCAGTATCAGGAATATTGCATATTATAGTATATCTTGGGTTTGTTATTATTAATATTGAAGTACTTGAAATTGTAATCGATGGTATTTTTGGAACCCATAGAATCTTTGCATTTTTAGGAGGGATATATGACTTTTTAATTGGCTCTTTCGAGATTTTAGCACTATTAGTATTAATAGTAGTAATTGTTTTTTGGATTAGGCGTAATGTAATTAGATTAAAACGTTTTTGGAATCCAGAAATGCAAGGTTGGCCAAAAAATGATGGAAACCTTATTTTATATTTTGAAATGGTATTGATGACATTGTTTTTAGTAATGAATGCAACAGATCTTCAATTACAAGCTTTAGGAGCAGATCATTATATTAAAGCAGGATCCTACCCTGTAAGCCAGTACATATCTCCATTATTTAATGGTATGTCAGAAACATCTCTCTTCATTATAGAAAGAACAGCTTGGTGGCTACATATTTTAGGAATCCTTGTCTTTTTAAATTATTTATATTTCTCTAAGCATTTACATATATTATTAGCTTTTCCTAACACCTATTTTGGAGACTTAAACCCAAAAGGACAATTGGATAATTTAGAATCGGTTACTAATGAAGTAAAAATGATGATGGATCCAGATGCAGATCCGTTTGCAGCTACCGAAGAAAATCAAGAAGAAGGAGAGCCAGAAAAATTTGGAGCCTCAGATGTTATGGATCTAAACTGGGTACAGTTACTTAATTCTTATACCTGTACAGAGTGCGGTCGTTGTACAAGCGAGTGTCCTGCAAATCAAACAGGAAAAAAACTTTCTCCTCGTAAAATTATGATGGATACCAGAGATCGTTTACAAGAAGTAGGAGATAACATAGATAAGAATGGTAGTTTTATAGAAGACGGTAAACAATTATTAAACGATTATATAACTCCAGAAGAATTATGGGCTTGCACCAGTTGTAATGCTTGTGTTGAAGCATGCCCTGTTAGTATAAGTCCTCTTTCTATCATTATGGATATGAGACGTTATCTAGTAATGGAGCAAAGTGCAGCACCATCTGATTTGAACAATATGATGTCTAACATAGAAAACAACGGAGCTCCATGGCCATTTAACCAGATGGATAGATTAAATTGGAGTGACGAATAATATAAAAAGATTTTATTATAAAGTTAACCACTTTTTTTAACCAATTAAACCACAAATTATCAAAAATTATGAAGAAGGAAGAAGTAGATAAATTATTGCATGACAAGATAGAAGAAGGAGAACATATAAGTCCAGTTTTGCCAGAAGGTATTAAAAACTATCTTATAGATATAGATGGAACTATTACAGAAGATGTACCAAATGAAGAGCCAGAAAGAATGGCAACATGCGAGCCGTTCCCTGATGCTTTAAAAACATTAAATAAATGGTATGATGAAGGACATATTATATGTTTTTTTACTTCAAGAACAGAAGACCACAGAGAAGTAACAGAAACTTGGTTACGAACATATGGTTTTAAATACCATAGCCTTTTGATGGGGAAACCAAGAGGTGGAAACTATCATTGGATAGACAACCACTTAGTAAAAGCTACCAGATATACAGGTAAATTTACCGAATTAGTAGAAAGAGTGGTTACTATTGAAGTCTTTGATGACGGAAAACACGATTAAGATAAGAGTATTTATGATTTTAAATATAAAAGCTAAAGATCATAAACTTTAAAATTAGATAATATGAGCGAAACAGTAAAGGTGCCAACAATGGCAGAATATATGGCCGAAGGTAAAAAGCCAGAAGTTTTATTTTGGGTAGGATGTGCTGGTAGTTTTGATGATAGAGCCAAAAAAATTACGAAAGCTTTTGTAAAATTACTTCATAATGCTAAGGTAGACTTTGCTGTATTAGGTACCGAAGAAAGTTGTACAGGAGACCCTGCTAAAAGAGCAGGGAATGAATTTTTGTTTCAAATGCAGGCAGTTACTAATATAGAGGTAATGAACGCCTATGAAATTAAGAAAGTAGTTACAGCGTGTCCGCATTGCTTTAATACATTAAAGAATGAGTATCCTGCTTTAGGAGGAGATTATGAAGTAATGCATCATACACAGTTTCTTAAATCTTTGTTAGATGAAGGTAGACTAAAGGTTGAAGGAGGTAAGTTTAAAGGAAAACGAATTACTTTTCACGACCCATGTTACCTTGGCAGAGCTAATAATGTATATGAAGCTCCAAGAGATTTGCTTAGAAAACTAGAGGTAGAGCTGATAGAAATGAAGCGCTGTAAGAAAAATGGTTTATGTTGTGGAGCAGGAGGAGCACAGATGTTTAAAGAACCAGAACCTGGTAATAAAGATGTTAATGTAGAGCGTACAGAAGATGCGATAGAAACAAAACCAGATATTATTGCTGCAGGTTGCCCATTTTGTAATACCATGATGACAGATGGAGTGAAAAGTAAAGAAAAAGAAGACAGTATACAGGTTTTAGATGTGGCAGAGCTTATAGCTAATGCTCAGGATTTGTAAAAGTTATTCTAGATAAAATAATTTTTTAGAGTTAGTATGTTTTTCGTATTAACTCTTTTTTGTAATAATAAATAGTAATACTTTTTGTTACTTTAATAAAAAATAGCCATGTTAGTAGATTTTAATACCCTTCCTGAAACATCCAGAGTCTGGATTTATCAGGCTAATAGATCCTTCACTTCGGATGAATTAGTAGATATAGAAAAAAAAATAAATGAATTTTTGGAACAATGGACTGCACATGGGGCAGATTTAAAAGCTGGTTACGAAATTAAATACAAACGGTTTATAACCATAGGTTTGGATCAGGGAGTAAATCCAGCAACTGGGTGTTCTATAGATACTTCTGTACGTTTTATTCAGCAATTAGAACAAGAATATAATGTAGATTTAATAGATAAAATGAATGTATCTTTTAAACAAGGAGAATTTGTTGCCTATAAACCTCTTAATGATTTTAAAAAAATGGCAAAAAATAAATCGGTATCTCCAAATACTATTGTTTTTAATAACTTGGTTAATAATATTGCCGAGTATCGAACCAATTGGGAAGTTCCTGCAAAAGATAGTTGGCATAATCGTTTTTTAAACTAAAATTTTCGTGCAGCATAGAATTACAAAGTATATTTTTCTCTTAATATTTCTTATAACTTACAATATCTACGCTCAGTCAAAAAATCCTTTATTAGTAGAGGATTATGAGGCTCAAAAAAGGTGGGTAGATAGCGTGTATAACAGGATGACTTTAAAAGAAAAAGTAGGACAGTTGTTTATGGTAAGTGTATCCTCATCTGATGCACAAAAGAAA
This sequence comes from uncultured Flavobacteriaceae bacterium, assembly GCA_964353005.1. Lineage (GTDB taxonomy): Bacteria > Bacteroidota > Bacteroidia > Flavobacteriales > Flavobacteriaceae > Aquimarina. The sequence continues at coordinate 41,331 of CAYGUC010000020.1, forward strand.
AAAGAGGAAGTGAAATCCTGGATAGAGGATTTTCAAATAGGAGGAGTTATTTTTTCTAAAGGAAGTCCTGTAGAACAAGCAAAATTAAATAATAAGTACCAAAAGTTATCTAAAGTACCATTGCTAATAGGTATAGATGCAGAATGGGGATTGGGCATGCGGTTAGATTCTACTCAGGTTTTTCCTTGGAATATGACACTTGGGGCTATACAAGATGATAAACTAATAGAAGAAACAGGAAGGCAAATTGCAAAACATTGCAAGCGAATAGGGGTTCATGTTAATTTTGCACCTGTAGTGGATATTAATACCAATCCAGAAAACCCTATAATCGGTAACCGATCTTTTGGAGAAGATAAAGAAAAGGTAACTCAAAAAGCATTAGCTTTTATGAAAGGTATGCAGCTTGAAAATGTTATGGCTAGTGCAAAACATTTTCCTGGTCACGGAGATACAGATAGTGATTCGCATAAAACATTACCTACTATTAATTTTGATGCCAAAAGATTAGATAGTGTAGAGCTATATCCATACAAAAGACTTATTAAAGAGGGGTTGTTAAGTATAATGGTAGCCCACCTTAATGTTCCAAGTATAGAGTATAGATCAAATTACCCTTCCTCTATTTCAAAAAAAGTAGTAACTAATTTGTTAAAAGATAGTTTGCGTTTTGAAGGATTGATTTTTACAGATGCTCTTAATATGAAAGGAGTTTCTGCTTTTAAAGAGCCAGGGGATATTGATTTAGAAGCTTTTTTGGCTGGTAATGATATTCTTTTAATGTCAGAAAATGTGCCACTGGCATCACAAAAAATAGTCTCTGCTTACTATTCTGGAACCATAACAGAAGAACGATTGTCACATTCTGTAAGAAAAATTTTGTTAGCTAAATATAAAGTTGGACTTTATAAGTATACACCAATCCATACAGACTTTATTTTTGAAGAGCTAAATAATAAAAAAAATAAAGTCTTACATCATAAATTGGTGGAAAACTCTTTGACAGTCATTAAAAATGATAGAGCAATATTACCAATTAAAAACTTAGATATAAAAAAAATAGCTTATGTTTCTTTGGGAGATGCTTCTGGAGATATATTTTTTGAAGAGTTAAATAAATATGCTCAAGTAGATTGGGTAAAAGGGAATCAGCTAGGAGAGATTATGGAGCAATTACGTAATTATAATTATGTAATTGTTGGTTTTCATAAATCTAATAATTCCCCTTGGGAAGAATATAAGTTTAAAGACAAAGAATTAGTTTGGTTATACGAAATAGCAAGAGCAAATACTACAATTCTTAATGTATTCGCTAAACCCTATGCAATGCTTGATATGTTAACTACAACTAATTTAGAAGGGATAGTAATGGCTTATCAAAATAGTAAAATCGCACAAGAAAAATCGGGACAATTACTTTTTGGTGCGCTAGAGGCTAAAGGAAAGCTTCCTGTGAGTATAGGCGAAGAATTTCCTGTAGGGACAGGGTTTAATACTAAATCTTTGCAAAGATTAACGTATGGTTTGCCAGAAAGTGTAGGTATGAGTTCTACTAAACTCAAAAAAATAGACTCTATAGTAAATTTTGCAATAAAAGAAAAAATGGCACCTGGAGTACAACTTATTGTAGCCAGAAAAGGAAAAGTAATATTTAATAAAAATTATGGGTATCATACCTATGATAAATTTAGGAAAGTTAAAGGAAGCGATGTATATGATTTGGCTTCACTTACTAAAATATTAGCAACATTGCCACTTACTATAGAATTAAAAGATAAAGGAATATTATCTTTAAATACAAGAGTAGGAGAAATGCTACCTTCTTTTAAAGGTTCTAATAAAGAACATATAACTGTTAGATCCATGTTGTCTCATTATGCAAAATTAAGAGCATGGATACCATTTTATATTTATACAATGGATTCCATAACGAAAAGACCTGATAAAAAATATTATAGAAATAGCCGATCAGATGATTTTAATATAGAAGTAACAAATAATCTTTATTTTAGAAGTGATATGAAGGATTCTCTTCTTGTACAAATTAGAGATAGTGATTTGCGAAACAGACTAAGTTATAAATATAGTGATTTACCATTTTATTTGTTAAAATCATATATTGAAAGTTATTATGGAAATACATTACATAATTTAACGCAACAGCATTTTTATAAATCTCTTGGAGCCAATCATGCTACATATTTACCTCTAACAAAATTTAAGAAAAAAGAAATAGTTCCTACAGAATACGATAGGATTTTTAGAGATGAAATTGTACATGGATATGTTCATGATCAAGGAGCGGCTATGTTGGGAGGTATAGGAGGGCATGCAGGATTATTTTCTAATGCAAATGATGTGGCCAAAATAATGCAAATGTACCTTAATGGGGGTAGTTATGGTGGTAAACAGTATTTTCGTAAAGAAACATTAGAAGAATTTAATACCTGTTATTATTGTCATAAAAATGTTCGTAGAGGTATAGGATTCGATAAACCCCAGTTAGGAGATGTAGGCCCAACTTGTGGTTGTATTTCTATGACAAGTTTTGGGCATAGTGGTTTTACAGGTACTTTTACCTGGGCAGATCCAGAACAAGAAATTATATATGTTTTTTTAAGCAACCGAACTTTTCCTGATGCTGCAAACCGAAAACTTATATCTAGTGATATACGGTCAGAGATACAAAAGGTAATTTATGAAGCGATAGATTACTAAATTATTTAAGTCGTAGAAAGACGTAATATCCCTGGGGTTCACCTCAAAAAAACAAAAAATGTTTTCTAGAAGTGCCCTCGAAAATTTAATTCGAGGTTGCAGATTTATTGTATCAAAAATAATTTTTTAATCTTTAAAGTATGAAAGTTAGGATTTCACCACAAGGACCTTTGTTTTCCAAAATAGTAGCAGGATGCATGAATTGGGGAGAATGGGGAGTTAATTTAACCGTAAATCAGGCACAAAGATTAATAATAGATTGTCTGGACAGTAATGTTACCACTTTTGATCATGCAGATATATACGGACATTATACAACAGAAACATTATTCGGTAATGCAATTAAAAATAAAAATGCGCTGCGCGAAAAAATACAACTTGTAACAAAATGTGGTATTAAGTTGGTGACACCTAATAGACCAAATAATGTCATAACATCCTATAATACCAGTAAAGAATATATTATACGTTCTGTAGAACAATCCTTAATAAATTTGCAAACAAGTTATATAGATCTTCTTTTAATTCATAGGCCTAGCCCCTTGATGAATCCGGAGGAGATAGCTGAAGCAGTTACAAGGCTTAAAAATGATGGGAAAGTATTGCATTTTGGAGTTTCTAATTTTACCAAAACACAATTTGAGATGTTAAATGCTTATATACCTTTGGTGACTAATCAAGTAGAAGTATCAGCATTACAATTAGATCCATTTCTGGACGGCACTTTGGATCAATGTATTACAGAAAAGATAAAACCCATGGCATATTCAGTGCTAGCAGCAGGAAAATTCTTTTCTAAAACTCCAGACGATAGGTGTATGCGAATTAATAAGGTAGTTAATAAATTAGCAGAAAAACATAATACAACTTCAGATCAGGTTTTAATATCTTGGGTATTGAAACACCCGTCAGGGATTTTACCTATTATTGGTTCTACCAAAATTAATCGAATACAATCTGCTGTAAAAGCCTTAAAAATTAATATTAGTGACGAAGAATGGTTTATGCTCTGGGAAGCATCTATGGGTAAACAAGTGCCATAAATATATTATTTTTATAAGTTAGTAAGTATTGTAGTTCTTGGATTAAAAAATAATAAAATTAGTTTGTGGTACTTGCATAATATATTTTTTATATATTTATACAAGTAAATACATATATGGTCCTAGATGCTATATATCAAAATTCTTCATGTATTGTTCCCCCTAACCCCTTTCACACATATCAAATGAATAATTACAAACTAACACTTATAGGATTATTTTTGTCTGTTTCTCTTTATTTAACATCTATTATTTTTGATTTAGATTTATTCGAAAAATTGGTGATTTTATTAGCTAAACTTGAAAAATATGAGTTTGATGAATTAATAATCCCTTTGGTGCTCTTTTTTGTATTTCTTTTTATAGATACAAAAAGATGTAGCAAAAAAGCAAGTATAGAAAATATTAAATTAAATATTTATAAAGCGATGTTATCATCAAGCCATCATATATTAAATAATTTTATTTATCAAATGAATATATTTAAAATCACGGCAGAAGAAACTCCTGGATTTGATGTCAAGATTTTAGCCTTTTATGAAGAGATTATTGATGATACAAGGCATCAGATCAATTCTTTAAGTAATCTTACAATTATTAATGAAAATACTATTCGGACATCTGTGATGGGAGCAGAGTGTGTAATCTAAAATATATTATTTTTCAAAAAAACTAAAAGTAGATCCTCCATATTTTCTGGCATTACTAAAATAAGGAGATTCTTCCAAAGAAGTATGTTTAGAGTGCTCAATAATCAAAACACCATCTTGATTTAATAAATCATTTTCAAAGACTAAAGATGGTATTTTTAAAAATTGTTCATCTGTAAAATTGTATGGCGGATCTGCAAAAATTATATCCGATTTACGTTTTACTTTTTCAAGATAGCTATAAGCATCACTTTTGATTACTTCTATAGAACAATCAAGCTCTTTTGCTACGCTTTTAATGTAACCCAGACAAGCATAATGAGAGTCAACTGCAGTAATATCTGTAGTGCCTCTGGATATAAATTCATAACTAATGTTTCCTGTGCCTGAAAAAAGGTCTAAGACAGTTATGTTAGAAAAACTATAGTTATTATTAATTATATTAAACAAGGCCTCTTTAGCCATATCAGTAGTTGGACGAACTGGAAGTTTTTTTGGGGCAGTTAGTCTTTTTCCTTTAAATTTTCCTGAAATAATACGCATGTTAGAAATGGCTTAGTAAAACAAAATGTTGGTGAGGCTCAAAAGAACCTATGTTAGATGCTAATTTTACGTTACGAGGTAGGTTACCAAAACTAACATTTCGAATATAGGTATGCGCAATTTTAAAAAAGTCACTATCCTTTAAAACGTTACCTAAAAAAACTAACTTAAATTCTTCTGGGTTTAATTTTAATTGTTCTGCAGTATACATCAAATAATACAGAAAATCTTCTTTAGTGTGATAAGGGAAAGTATTACTTAAAATAAGATTGCCTTTCGTAATAACAACTATATCAAAAGAAACTTCATTTATATTAGCAAAAACAGTAGTAGATGGATTGTTTTTTTCTTGTATAAGTAAAGAATTAATCAATATGGTACTAGCATGTTTGTATGTAAAAGACCCAAAAGATTCAAAAAAGAAATTATTAATATTTGTGTATGGTATATATACAGATACAATATCATGTTGATCTAATTCATCATAAGCTATAAAATCATTCTCCAGAACCTTTATGTTGAATTTGAGATAATCGTTTAATAACTCTTCCTTAAATAGGGATTTTGGGACAACAGTATATAAATCATTTTGAAAAATAACTTCTATTTTGTCAAATGTTTTTTTTAACTCAAGGTTATGGTCAAGGGCGTATTTTATTTTTTCAAGAACTTGTTTAGGAGTTAATTGCATCCCAAAATTTTCATGATGTAATGATATGACCTGGTTCTGAGAGTTGTCTAAAACACAAAAAGAAAGTCCATTCAAGCTAACCTGAATGGACAATGTCTTTAATTTGGTATCTATGTTATTGGTCGTTTGCACCATAAGTTCTTGGCCAGTTACCAGAAGTCATAACCTCTGTCATAGATCCTACAGATAAAAAAGGCCCATTTACGCCATCTACAGATTGTACTTCTCTTTCTTGAGATAAAAGATCTTTATCTTGATCGTGTAAAAGTATATCCTTAGAAACTTTAGCTTCAAAAACAGCAATTCTTAGATCATTTTTGTTAATAAAACCAGCATCCATTTCAAAATTAGCATCAACACCTTCGATTGGTACTTTCATCATGTTTTTATGATTCCCTGTTTTAAATAAAGAATCTTTTACAGATGCATACCCAAGAGTGTCAACAACAACAGTATCTCTTGGTTCGTCAATCTTAAGTATTTTGTTGAATCTAATAAAACTAGAGTCTCTTCTTTGGGTTAAAGTAAATTTAGCAGTGTCGATAAAAGTAATTAATTGAGCCGGGTCTTTTGCGAATTTTCCAGTTATCGATCTATATGCTAATTGTGCATTACGGATATCCCTCAAATTCTCAACAGCCTTGGCATATCGAACTTGCTTTACTTTATTGAACTTAACAGGACCGTTAACAGAATTGAATACTAAGTATCCTAAGAATCCTATAACTACCCACAGAACTAATTGAACAACAATTTTCATTTTATGATTTAGCTTTAAACATTAGTGTATACGCAAATCTACAATTTTTTTTTAATCGTAAAAGTTTATTGCCAAAAAATCATCCTTATCTTTGAATTATTAGCAGAGATATGAATCGTACAGATATTTTTTTTTAATGAAGGAAAACGAATTTTATGAAATATTAAAAAAAGATTTTCCTTTTGAACCTACTATAAAACAAGATATTGTTCTTCAAAAACTATCTCATTTTATGTTGTCAGGATCGAAAGAATCACTTTTTTTACTAAAAGGGTATGCAGGTACCGGAAAAACTACTTTGATAGGAGTTTTAGTTAAAAACCTATGGAAAGCAAAATTAAATGCAGTTCTTTTAGCACCTACAGGAAGAGCCGCTAAAGTAATTAGCAATTTTTCGGGTAAACAAGCTCAGACTATTCACAGAAATATTTACTACCCAAAAAAAAATAAGAGCGGAGGATTAGCTTTTCAATTAAAACAAAACAAAAGCCGTAACACAATTTTTATAGTAGATGAAGCTTCAATGATTCCAGATACGCCAAGTGATAGTAAATTGTTTGAAAATGGTTCTTTGTTAGATGATCTGATGTTATATGTGTATTCAGGATATAATTGTAAAATTCTTTTTATTGGCGATACAGCACAGTTGCCTCCTGTAAAATTAGAAGTTAGTCCAGCTTTAGACACAAATACCCTTTCGGTGGGGTTTAATAAAGATGTAACTCAAATAGAATTAGATGAAGTTGTTCGGCAGGCAGAAAATAGTGGGATATTAATGAATGCTACTCGATTAAGAGAAATTTTGAATGATGGATTTTATGACTCTTTTCAATTTCAAATAAACGGATACCCGGATGTAGTAAGATTTTTTGACGGTCATGAAATAATGGAAGCTTTAAATGAAGCATACTCAAGCTCAGGACATGAAGAGTCAGTAATTATATTGCGATCTAATAAAAGAGCAAATATTTATAACCAACAAATTAGATCGAGAATACTTTTTCAGGAAGAAGAACTTTCATCTGGTGATTATTTAATGGTGGTTAAAAACAATTATTTTTGGCTGGATAACAAAAGTGAAGCTGGTTTTATAGCAAATGGAGATATAATCAAAGTTTTAGAAATTTATTCCATAAAAGAATTGTACGGATTTAGATTTGCCATCGTCAATATCGAAATGGTAGATTACCCAGACCAAAAACCTTTTGAAACGGTTTTGTTATTAGATACTTTAACATCAGAGACACCGTCTTTAACGTATGAAGAATCTAATAAGTTATATCAAGAAGTAATGAAGGATTTTGAAGATGAGAAATCTAAATATAAAAAATTTATGGGAGTTAAAAACAACAAGTTTTTTAATAGTTTACAAGTTAAGTTTTCTTATGCAATAACATGTCATAAATCACAAGGAGGGCAATGGGATAATGTTTTTATAGAACAACCTTATCTTGCAGATGGGATAAATAAAGATTATTTAAGATGGTTATATACAGCAGTTACTAGAGCCAAGAAAAAATTATACTTAATAGGCTTTAAGGATGATTTTTTCTATGAAAAATAATAGATATAAGTAATTAAAATTCTATGTATTAAGATTTCTTTAAGAAATTATAATAAAACTAAATAGTTTATAGCGTTAGAAAATTAATTTAAAAAAGTTATTTTTGCAATTGAAGAAAAGCAATAAAATTTTGAATAAAAATACTCTTAAAACTATCGCAATGATTCCTGCGAGATATGCAGCGACGCGATTTCCTGGTAAATTAATGCAAGATCTTGGGGGGAAAAGTGTCATAAGAAGGACATACGAAGCAACTCTTGATTCAGGGCTGTTTGAATCTGTATTTGTGGTTACAGATAGCGATATCATATATAAAGAAATCACTTCTAATGGAGGTATTGCTATTATGAGCAATAAAGAACATTCTTGTGGAAGTGATCGAATAGCAGAAGCTGTTGAAAATATGGATGTGGATATTGTTGTAAACGTCCAAGGAGATGAACCTTTTACAGATAGAGAAAGTCTAGAAAAAGTACTTAGTGTATTTTATCAAGAAGACTCAGAGCGTATAGATTTGGCTAGTCTTATGACACCAATGAAAGATTGGGAAGATATTATGAACCCTAATAGCGTTAAAGTTATAGTAGATGAAAATAATTATGCACTATATTTTTCAAGAGCTCCTATACCATATCCAAGAGATAAAGAAATAAACCATGTATACCATAAACATAAAGGTGTTTATGCATTTAGAAAACAAGCTATTTTAGATTTTTATAGGTTGCCTATGCGTTCTTTAGAAGCTTCAGAAAAAATTGAATGTATAAGATATCTAGAATATGGTAAAAATATAAAAATGGTAGAAACCCAACACGAAGGCGTCGAAATTGATACCCCGGAAGATTTAGAAAGAGCAAAAAGAATTATAAATAAAGAAAATCTATTGAATCCAAAATCTATAACAACCTCAGAAGAGGTGATAGCTCCTAAACATAAGAATTTCCCTATGGTACCAAAAGTAGTATTTGGAAAAGGGGCTTTTAACCAAGTTAGTGATATTATTTCACCAGAACGAAATGGAGTCGCTCCATTTATTTATTTAATAGATGATGTTTTTCAGAATAATACTTCTTTTATAGAAGATAGAATTTCATTGTCTTACACAGATCAACTTATATATATATCAACAGCAGAAGAACCAAAAACATCGCAAGTAGATACTATAGTTACTGAAATTAAAAAAGATCATCAATATATTCCTAGTGGAATTATAGGGATTGGAGGAGGGTCTATACTAGATTTATCTAAAGCTGTAGCGATTATGTTATCAAATCCAGGTAGTGCAGCAGATTATCAAGGATGGGATCTGGTAAGTAATAAGGCAGTGTATCATGTCGGAATTCCTACAATTTCGGGAACAGGTGCAGAAGTATCTCGTACAACGGTGCTAACAGGTCCTGAGCGTAAATTAGGAATAAATTCAGATTTTACTCCTTTTGATCAAGTAGTATTGGATCCAGAATTAATATATGATGTACCTAAAGATCAATGGTTTTATACAGGTATGGATTGTTATATTCACTGTATCGAATCTTTAGATGGTACATACCTGAATGCTTTTAGTCAAAGCTATGGAGAGAAAGCATTAGATCTTTGTAAAGAAATATTTTTGGGTTCTGATTTAAATAAAGAAGACGCAGATGCAAAACTTATGATGGCTTCATGGCATGGTGGTATGAGTATAGCATATTCTCAGGTAGGAGTAGCTCATGCAATGAGCTATGGACTAGCATATGTATTAGGTACTAAACATGGGATAGGTAACTGTATAGTATTTGATAAACTAGAAGACTATTATCCAGATGGGGTGGCATTATTTAAAAAAATGAAAGAACATCATGGTATTAATCTACCTACAGATGTTTGTGCTAATGTGACCGAAGATCAATTGAATACAATGACTTCAGTAGCTTTAAGTTTAGAGCCTCTTTGGGAGAATGCACTAGGAGATGACTGGAAGTCTAAAATAAATGCAGAAAAATTGAAAGAAATTTATCGTTCATTATAATCCCTTTTTCAATTTTACAATACCAATAAGATAGAATTTGTATGCAAATTCTATCTTATTATTTAAATACAAAAAACTAATAAATGAAACGCTTTTCTTCCTTTATATATCACAGAGTTTTAGGATGGAAAATTATTGGGAGTTTTAAAGCAGAAACTATACGAAAATGTGTTATAGTTGTGGTTCCTCATACTAGTTGGCATGATTTTTATATAGGGCTTCTAATAAGGCAGTTAGAGGGTGTGAAGATTAGTTTTTTAGGTAAAAAAGAACTTTTTAAATGGCCCTTAGGATGGTATCTTAAAAAAGTAGGTGGAATATCACTAGATAGAACTCCTGGTCAAAACAAGGTAGAGGCGATTGCAGAATTATTTAAGCAAAGAGAAGAATTGCGATTATCTTTAGCGCCAGAAGGAACAAGGAAAAGAGTAAAAGAATGGAAAACTGGTTTTTATCATATTGCTATTGCTGCTAATGTACCTATCATTATGGTTACTTTTGATTTTGGAAAAAAACAAAATAAAATATCAGAACCGTTTTACCCTTCAGGGGATATTGAAAAAGATCTTACTTTTATGTATTCTTTTTTCGAAGGTGTAAAAGGTAAAGTGCCTGAATATAGTTTTGATAGTAATGAAAATTTCTGAATCTTTTCTTTTATTTCTTCTAAAAATAAGTTTTGTACTAAACTATGAAGTTCCAATTTTTTTGTTAGATAATACACTTGTGATATAATGTTTTCTATCTGTTGATTCGTAAGTTCTTTTAAGGCATGTAAGTATACTGTGCAAAGAATTTTATTCAAAAACAACATATTTTACATCAAGTACATAATGAAAATTAGTCGTTATAGCATCCTATAAAAATTCTTTATGAAGCTTGTTGGATTTGGTTATGGTAGAAATTATTCTAAGTCTTTTATTGTTTTCATCTATAATGCAGATTATAAAGATTTCTTTGTTTAAAAATGACTAATTCCCTAATTCTTCATCTATCTTATTTATATTTTTTCTAATATTTCGTTATTCATTTGGTGAGAAAATAATGTGCTATAGATTAATTATAAAAGAAATATAATTACTCGTTTCATGAATTAGATTTTTTAAATTGTCATTTTAGGAAATAAATACTATCAATTTTAAAGGGTTTTTATTTCTTTTTGGAATTTAAACCTTAATTTTTTAATATTAAAGTCTGCAAATGCTATAACGATATGAGTTTTTATAAAATGTTTTTAATTTTTGCTTTCTTTATTTCAGGATCAATGTATTCACAAGGTCAAATAGAAGGTAGTTGGAAAACAATAGATGATAATACTGGTAGAGCCCGATCCATTGTTGTTATATACAAAAATAAAGGACAATGGTTTGGGAAAATACAAAGAGTTTTAAAGGAAGCTGATAAAAATAAAACATGTATTGCATGTAAAGGGGAAGATTATAATAAACCTATAGAAGGAATGGTGATTCTTAAAGGTCTCGAAAAGGACGAAAATCAGTATGAAAAAGGAACGATTCTGGATCCAGAAGACGGAAAAACATATCGCTGTAAAATCTGGATAGATGCGGAGAATCCAGATATCCTTAATGTTAGAGGATACATAGCATTTTTATATAGAACTCAACAATGGATTAGGATTTAATTAAACTAGTTTTTTGTTGCCTATTTTGGGTTTTAACATTTTTTTAATGTTAGTTTTTTGAAATGTTTATGACCAAACTATCAAAATAATCAATAAAAAATTAAATAATGAAAAAAATAATTACTCTGGCTATTGCAACTATTTTTAGTATTTCTGCTATGGCACAAATTAGAATAGGTAGTATTGTGGTTCCTGATAAGATCAATTTTGATGGAGAAGAGTTGGTTTATAATGGAGGTGCAATGAGAAAGGTTTTATCTTTTAAAACATATGCGGGAACACTTTATACCAAAACACATTATGTAGACGATAAAAAAGTATTGGATTCGGATGAAACTATGGCTATTCGATTAAATATTGCTTCTAACAAAGTTACGAATGAAAGAATGATTAAGGTTTTTAAAAAAGGTTTTGATGATGCAATGTTTGGTAATACGCAAAGTCTGGATACGAGGATAGACGATTTTCTTAAATTGTTTGACTCTACGATGCAGATTAATGATTTTTATGATCTAGTTTATTTAAAAGGAAAAGGTGTCAAAACTTACAAAAACGGAAAAGAACTTGGTTTTATAAAAGGAAGGGACTTTAAGTATGCTTTGTTTAAAATATGGTTAGGAAATGAACCAGCCTGTCAAATCATAAAAGGAGGAATGCTGGGAGCAAGCAAATAGAAAATATTCAAATTGTTTATAAGGTCTGACTAAAATACAAGTCAGACTTTTTTATTATTAAAATTAAGCATTATTCTATCAGTTAAACTTGTATTTTTGTTATAATAATGCCTTTTTTTATAATTGATAATGTCATATTTTATAAATGTAATTCTTCCCATTCCTCTTGATAAAGAGTTTACTTATAGTGTAAATAAAGACGAAGCAGGTTTTTTAAAACCTGGGATGCGTGTGGCTGTTCAATTTGGAAAAAGTAAAATATATGCCGCTTTAGTCACTAAAGTGCATCAAATCGCTCCTGTGGTTTATGAAGCAAAAGAAATTGAACATATACTTGATGAATCTCCTATAGTTACTTCTAATCAGTTACAATTATGGTCATGGATTTCTGATTATTATTTAAGTACAAAAGGAGAGGTCATGCGGGCAGCTCTGCCCGGAGCGTTCTTGTTAGAAAGTGAGACTATTGTTATCAAAAATGAATCTTCAGATTTTGATGAATCTCTTTTAAAAGATGATGAATTTTTAATTTATGAAGCTCTTCAATACCAAAGCTTACTTCGTATACAAGAAGTGATGGATATTATAGGAAAGAAAAATGTACTTCCAGTAATAAAGCGTTTATTAGAAAAAAAAGTAATCACAGTCCAGGAAGAAATCTATGAGCAGTATAAACCTAAAATGGTTAGGTATATACGATTAAATAAGGACTATCTCAAGGAGGATTCATTAAGGGTTTTGTTAGATTCTATGACAAGGGTGCCTAAACAACGGGAAGTTTTACTTCATTTGTTCACCATACAAGCTAAAACTAAAAAGCCAATAAAAGTTGATGAACTTATAAAGATTTCAAATGCTTCTGCTGCAGTGATACGATCATTAATTGATAAAAGAATATTAGAAGAATATCGTTTACAGGCAGATAGGGTTCAATATTTGGGAGAAAAAAATGAAGAAACAAAACATCTTAATGAATATCAATTAAAAGCTTTAGATAAAATTAAAAAATCTTTTGAAAATAAAGATGTGTGCCTTTTTCATGGAGTTACTTCTTCTGGTAAAACCGAAGTCTATGTTAAGCTTATAGAAGAAGTTATAAAGAAAGGAAAGCAGGTTTTGTATTTATTGCCAGAAATTGCTCTTACTACACAGCTTATTACTAGATTACAAGAGTATTTTGGAGAGCAACTTGCAGTATATCATTCTAAGTATTCAGTTAATGAAAGGGTAGAAGCTTGGAATAATGTTAAAGACAAAAAACCAAAAGCACAAATAATAATAGGAGCCAGATCGGCAATGTTTTTACCATTTATCGATTTGGGATTGATAATAGTCGATGAGGAGCATGAAAATACTTTTAAACAGTATGATCCAGCACCAAGATATCATGCTAGAGATTCAGCGATCGTTTTAGCAAAAATGTTTGGTGCTAAGATAATTCTTGGATCCGCAACTCCTTCAATTGAAACATATTATAATGCACAGCAAGGAAAATACGGATTTGTGCAACTAACAAGAAGGTTTGGTAATGTGTTAATGCCAGAAATTAACCTTGTTGATATAAAAACAAAATATAGAAAAAAAGAAATGACAGGGCATTTTAGTGATACTTTGTTATTGGCTATTCAAGATGCTTTAAAAGAAGAAGAGCAAGTAATACTTTTTCAGAACAGAAGAGGATATTCTCCTGTCGTAGAGTGTAATACTTGTGGGCATTCGCCACAATGCCCTAATTGTGATGTAAGTCTTACATATCATAACTTTAAAAATCAATTAAGATGTCACTATTGTGGTCATAATATAGCTATGCCTCAAAAATGTATTGCTTGTGATAGTGTAGATTTAAATACTAAAGGTTTTGGGACTGAGCAAATAGAAAAAGAATTAGAAGAATTATTTCCTGATTATAAAATTGGGAGAATGGATCAAGATACCACCAGAGGTAAACACGGATATGAAAAAATAATAAATCGTTTTGAGGAAGGGGAGATTGATATTCTTGTAGGCACACAAATGCTTTCTAAAGGCTTAGATTTTAGAAATGTAAGTTTGGTTGGAGTAATGAACGCTGATAACTTACTGAATTTTCCTGATTTTAGAGCTCATGAGCGCAGTTACCAGTTAATGCAACAAGTAGCAGGTAGGGCTGGTAGAACAAAAAAAAGAGGTAAGGTTTTGATTCAAACATATAATCCCTATCATCAAATTTTACAGCAAGTGTCTGTTAATGATTACGTAGGTATGTATTCAGATCAAATTGAAGAAAGACATCAGTATAAATACCCTCCTTTTTATAAATTAATAAAAATAACGTGTAAGCATAAGGATTATAATAAAGTCAATGAAGCTTCAGATTGGTTAGCTAAATCTCTTAAAAATATATTTAAACAAAATATTTTAGGGCCAGAATTCCCTCCTATATCACGAATTCGAAATCAATATCACAAAAACATAGTAATAAAGATACCGCAGGGGCAATCTTTAAATAAAACAAAAGTGGTTATTAAAAAAATACATACTTCTTTTAAAGTTATAAAAGAATTTTCAGGTGTAAGGGTTATAATTAATGTAGATAATTATTAGCTATTACTTAATGCTTCAATAAGAGAGTGTTTTTTATGTCGGCTAAGTGGTATTTTTTCATCTGCTATTTCTATATTACGACTGTTATAGCGCTCTACTTTATCTAGATTAACAATGTATGATTTATGAATCCTCAAAAAGCGGTCTTCAGGAAGTTGCGCTTCAAAAGATTTCATCGTTGCTAAAACAACAATTGGATCTCCTTCTTCCATGATAAGCTTTACGTAATCTCCTAAAGCTTCTACATATTTTAATTGATTAAGAAATATTTTTCGCTTTTTCAAGTTGCTTTTTACAAAAATATAATCGTCGTCTTCAATTATAGCATTTTCGCCACCTATACGAGACATACTAAGAGCCTTGTCTACAGCAGCATTGAAACGATCTTTCTTAAGAGGTTTTCTTAAGTAATCAACTGCATCGTAGTCAAAAGCTTTAAAGGCATATTTAGTTTTTCCTGTAACAAAAATAATATGGGGCTTATTTTCTAAGTCATCCAAAAGATCAAACCCTGTTAGAATTGGCATTTCGATATCTAAAAATAATAAGTCTACTTGGGTATCGAGCAGGCCATTTTTAGTTTCAATAGCATTATTCCATTCAGCCACTAATTCTAGTGAAGAATGTTCGTCTATTAGCTTAACAATAGCTAGTCGTTGAAGGCGGGAATCATCTACCACCGCACATTTTAATTGAGATTGCTCCACTTGTATAGTGTTAATTTCTTAGTACAATATTAATGAATATAAATTGTTTCCACAAACAATTTTGGCTTTTTATCGATAAAAATAGTGTTTCATCGAAATGAAAATAAGATTTGAAAATTCAAAAAATAGTGTTACTTTTGCAGCCAATTTTAATTTAATATAGATTTATTATGAATCAATACGAAACTGTTTTCATCTTGAATCCCGTTTTATCTGATGATCAGATAAAGGAAACAGTAAAGAAATATGAAGATATTCTTGTTTCTAACGGTGCCAAGATGATATCAAAAGAGGATTGGGGGCTTAAAAAGCTTGCTTATGCAATCCAACACAAAAAAAGTGGATTTTATCACTTATTTGAGTATCAAGTGCCTGGTGAGGCAATTAATGCTTTAGAGGTAGAGTATAGAAGAGATGAGCGTGTAATGCGTTATCTTACTGTACGTTTGGACAAGTATGCAATTGCTTGGGCAGAGAAAAGAAGAAATAGAAACAAACAAAAAGCTTAATTATGTCATCTATAGAACAACAAGCTAAAGGAAAAAAAGATGGGGAGATCAGATATCTTACTCCTCTTAATATAGATACGACAAAAACTAAGAAGTATTGTCGTTTCAAAAAATCAGGTATTAAATATATTGATTATAAAGATCCTGATTTCTTAATGGCATTTGTAAATGAGCAAGGTAAATTATTACCTCGCCGTCTTACAGGAACTTCATTAAAATATCAACGTAAAGTTAGTGTTGCTGTAAAAAGAGCAAGACATTTAGCCTTAATGCCATACGTTGGTGATTTATTAAAATAAAATTCGTCATAGCATTATGGAACTTATATTAAAGAAAGACGTTGAGAATCTAGGATTCGTAGACGATATAGTACAAGTTAAAAATGGTTATGGTCGTAACTATTTGATTCCTGTTGGTTTAGCTGTATTGGCTACTCCTTCAGCAAAAAAAGTACTAGCAGAAACTTTGAAGCAACGTGCTTTTAAAGAAAAGAAAGAAGTAGAAGATGCACAAAAGGTTGCTGACAAACTTGGAGCATTAGAAATAAAGATTTCTGCAAAAGTTGGAAGTGGAGATAAACTATTTGGATCTATTTCTAATGCAGATGTCGCTCAGGCATTTACAAAACAAGGAGTGGAGATAGAAAAGAAATTTATTACTGTACCAGGTGGAACGATAAAACGTCTAGGGCAGTATGAAGCTTCTGTTCGTCTTCATAGAGAAGTTATTGCTCCTATTTCTTTTGAGGTAATTCCTCAGGCTTAATAAGGAAAAACGGTTAATAACTGTTTTATAAGATTAAAAAAATCGCTCTTTTGAGCGATTTTTTTGTTTTATTTTTATTTCACATTAATTAAAAGTTAGTATTAAATGAAAAAAAATATTCTAATAGTTTTGGTATTGTTGGGATTTACGGTTAGTGCCCAGATAACTACCTCTAATATTTCTGGAATAGTAAGAGATAACGCAAGTCAATTACTTCCTGGAGCCAATATTACTGCTGTGCATACCCCCACAGGAACGTCTTATGGAGGTGTTACCGATTTTGATGGACGTTTTAACTTAAATAATTTAAGGGTAGGAGGTCCATATAAAATAACAATAAGTTATGTTGGTTTTAAAAAATATCTTTTAGATGAAGTTTTTTTACAATTAGGGCAAACATTTAATCTTAATGTTGTTTTGGTAGAAGAAGACAATCAATTGGCAGAAGTTGTAATAACTACTACTAAAAGTAATACTTTTAGTAGTGAACGAACTGGGGCTGAAACCAGTGTTGGAAGAAGGGAATTGAGTACCCTGCCTACTATTTCGAGGTCTGCAGCTGATTTTACAAGATTAGAGCCTACCGCTAGTGGAAATTCTTTTGGGGGCAGAAATGACCAATTCAATAATTTTAGTCTGGATGGTGCTGTTTTTAACAACCCATTTGGATTAGATGCAGCTACCCCAGGAGGACAGACAAATGCACAGCCTATTTCTTTAGATGCAATTGATCAAATTCAAGTAGCTACAGCGCCATATGATGTAACATTATCTGGATTTACAGGAGCATCTGTTAATGCTGTTACTAAAAGTGGAACGAATACATTTAAAGGAACTGTTTATGGCTTCTTTAGAAATGAAGATTTAACAGGCGGAAAAATAAAAGGTGAAGACGTATTTAAGTCAGATCTGGAGCAAGCACAATATGGTTTTAGTATTGGTGGACCAATTATTAAAAATAAATTATTCTTTTTTGCAAATGCAGAAAGAGATCAACGTACAGATTTAGGGGCCCCTTGGCTTCCTAATACAGGTAGCGGTGCAATAAATGAGTCCAGAGTAGTAGAATCAGATCTAATTGCGGTTAGCAATGCACTTGCCAATCTTGGGTATAATACAGGAGCATATAAAGGATTTACTTATGACTCAGAATCTATAAAAGGTATTTTTAAATTAGATTGGAATGTAAACGATAAACATCGCGCTGCAATAATATATAATTTTTTAAGGGCATCGAAAGAAACCCCAGCACATCCAACGGCTTTAGGTATTCGTGGTCCTAGTGCAGCGACGTTGCAATTTGAAAACTCTGGTTATGAGATTAATAACAATATTAATTCTTTTCAGTTAGAAGTTAACTCTAGGTTCTCTAATACGTTTTCTAACAAGTTTCAAGCTGGTTATACCCATTTTGATGACTTTAGAAATCCATTATCTGCACCAGCACCAGTAATAACGATCCAAGATGGAGCAAGTTCTAATTATATCATAGCGGGGCATGAACCTTTTTCTATTAATAATAAATTAGACCAAAAAGTAATTCAAGCAACAAACAATCTAAATGTGTTTTTAGGAGATCACACTATAACTGCTGGAGTTTCTTTTGAAATGTTTAGGTTTAAGAATTCATTTAATTTAACCGCTTTTGAAAATTTTGGAGGGGCCAATTATTTTGGTTTATTTAGACCATATGAGTCGGTGAATTCTTTTATTGCAGATGCAAGTGATGCTAATGGAGGATTGGTACAAAATCTAAGGTTTGCCCAAGAAAGATTTACTGCTTTAAATGCAGCAGGGCAAGGCAATGATGGAGGTTGGAAATTAGCAGAATTAAATGTAGGGCAATTAGCATTTTATATTCAGGAAGAATGGAATATAACAGAACAGTTTAAGTTTACCTATGGGATTAGATTTGATAAACCATTGTATTTTAATACTACAGATCTTATTCAAAAATATATAGATACAGATAACGGTGCCACCCGAAATAATAGTACTGTATATTATGATCCATCTACAGGAGAAGCAGTAAATCTGGATTCTACTACCTTGCCTTCTGATAAATTATTGGTATCTCCAAGGTTAGGTTTTAATTATGATGTAAAAGGTGATAAAACTTTTCAGGTACGTGGGGGTACAGGTATATTTACTGGTAGATTACCATTTGTATGGATAGGAAATCAAGTTAGTGGAGCAGATGATGGATTTTTCCAGATGGTAGATCCTGATTTTCAATTTCCGCAAGTATGGAGATCTAGCTTTGGTGTAGATTACAGATTGAAAAACGGGATAATTATTACAGGTGATTTTGCATATACCAATGATATAAATGGTGTTCATGTACAGAATTGGGGATTGAAAACCCCTACAGGTACGTTGGTAGGAATAGATAATAGAGATATTTATGGAGGTGTAGATAAAGGAGCTAATAATGCCTTTGTTCTAACTAATTCTAATAAAGGAAGAGTTATAAATGCTTCGTTTAAAGCAGCTAAGAATTTTAAAAATAATTTGTATGCCAGTGTTGCATATAGTTATTTAGACTCTAAAGATGTTAACTCTATAGAAGCAGAAATAACAGGGGATGCTTTTGCTGGTAATCCTGCTTTAGGGAACGTAAATAAGGATGTTCAGTCCTATTCAAAATATGGAGATACACATAGAATCATAGCTGTTGCTTCTAAAAAATGGAAATATGGTAATGATAAATATGCTACTACCATTTCTGCTTTTGCAGAGTTTGCACAGGGTGGTAGATTTAATTATACATATGCAGGCGATATTAATGGAGATGGATCTGGATTAAATGATTTAATTTATATCCCTACGCAGGATCAATTAGCAACCTATACTTTTAGTGGTTCTGATTTTAATACCAAAGAGGCACAACGAGCTGCTTTTGAAGCGTATATTCAACAAGATGATTATCTTCGTCAAAATAGAGGAAGCTATGCAGAACGATACGGGGCTATTGCTCCTTGGAGAAATAAAATAGATTTTAAATTAATACAGGATTTTAATATTAATGTAGGTGAGAGAGTAAATACTATCCAATTTAGTTTAGATGTTTTAAACATAGGTAATTTAATCCATTCAGATTGGGGATTAGTACAACAACCTAATAATGTACAAGTTTTAGGGGTTGATGTAGATAATACAAATACGCCAACATATTCTTTTAATCCGGATTTAGTTAAAACTTTTGGATATGACTCCAGTCTTCAATCCAGATGGCAAGCTCAGATAGGGTTACGATATATATTTAATTAATTTTTTAGATAAAATTAAAATAAAAAACCAGAATTATAAAGAGGTAAAAAACCGTTCTTAGATATAAGGACGGTTTTCTTATTTATACTTATTTTTGCAATCAATTTTTTTTAAAATGAAATACCAAAGATTAAGTAAAGAGCAATTAGAGGAGTTGCATGTAGAATTTATTAATTTTTTATCTACTCAAACCATTACCGCAGAGGAATGGAACGATATTAAATTAAATAAACCAGAGGTAGCTGAAGAAGAAATAGATATTTTTAGTGATTTAGTTTGGGAAAAAGTGCTTGGTAATGCCAGATACGTAGAGCATTTTTCAAAAGATCAAATACATTTATTTGCATTGGCAGACGACCAAATGCAGCTTATTGCAATAAAAGTGAATAATAAATCGATTGATATTACGACTAAAGAAGGATACCAATGGTTACAAGATAACTTGTTAAATGACGAAGTGGTTTTTTACAATGCATCTAAGGAGTATAGTGAAGATAAAAATGGAGATAAATTTGCTTTAATTGAGAAAGGGGCAAATATTACTAACGGAGAACTATATCGCTATTTCGCGAAATGGATTCAGGATAAAGAAAATGGATAGTTTTTTGCTTAAATCTATAATCAAAAAGTTTAATTCTCAAGGTTTTGCCTCGGGAAAATAAAATATATTTTTTGAGCTTTTATCAAGGCTCTTAAATCACTCATACCGCAAAGACTCTATAGGATCTTGTTTTGCAGCTTTTAGAGCAGGATATAATCCAGAAACAACCGCAATAACAAAGGATATAGTAGTTGCAGCTATGATTGCTAACCAAGGGGTGGTAAAAGAGAAGTTGGCTAATGATGAAATTCCTGCGCCAATAGCTATTCCTAAAATGATGCCTGTTAATCCTCCAATTTGACCAATTATAATCGTTTCCATAAAAAATTGACCAGCGATGGTATGCTTTTTTGCGCCAAGAGCTTTTCTAACACCAATTTCTCTGGTTCTTTCGGTAACAGATACCAGCATGATGTTCATTAAAGCAATAGAAGATCCTAGTATAGTAATAATGCTAATAATCCATGCTGCATAATATAAGTAGACAGTAATACTTGCGATTTTGTTTAATAAGTCGTCACTACGTTCCAAGCCAAAATTGTTTTCTTCTAAAGGGTTTAATCGTCGAATATTTCTAAAAGTAGTAATGGCTTCGTCCTGAGCTCCTTCAAGAAACTGTTTATCGTCTACCATAATACTAATGCCATAATTGATATTTGGAATCGTAAAAATAGATCTGGCAAGTTGCAAAGGGATAAGAACGCGTAAATCTTGGTTGTTCTTAAAAGTAGCACCTTTACTTTCTAAAAGACCAATTATTTTAAATTTAACACCTCTAACACTAATGGTTTTTCCTAAAGGATTTTCATTTCTAAAAAGGTTCTTTTTAAAATCAGAACCAATAAGGCAAACATGATTATTGTTTTCTACATCAAAAAAAGTAAAGTTTCTTCCTTTATCAATTTTTGTACCTGTATTTTCCAGATAATTTTCATTTATACCTACAACAGATACTTCAGGATCCGTTTTTTCATTTTCATACTTAACTTCAGCATTTCGTGTTCCTGTAAAGTAAACGGAAGTTTTTGAGAAAGGATATCGAAATCGGTCATTGAATTCTCTTACATCACGATAGCTGATAATAGGGTTTATTTTTTCTTTTTCTCTATTGTTCCTGGTTTCAAATTCATAACGTTGGATATTAAAGGTGTTAGCACCCATAGATGCAAAGTCACCAGAAATTGTATTTTCTAAAGCTCCAACTAAAGTAAGTATACCTACTAAAGACGTAATACCAATCGCGATAATTAATATAGTGAGAATAGTTCGTAAAACTTGCCCTTTTATAGAATCCATTGCGATTCTAATATTTTCTCTAAAAAGTGAAAACATAATGGTTTATGATAATTTGTTCTTTAGTATAGGACTTCAAAATGCGATTAAAGTTACTGAAAAACTAGAATTTTTTACTACTATTACTAAAAAGCCTTTGTACTTTTTCGGATATTTGCAGCTTAAAATATTGAGTATACATTAGTTGTTAGCTAAAAATATTTAGGTACACTGTTGATTGTTAGATTACTATATGTTTTTCAGAAAAAAATAAAATGATTTATGAGTAAATATAGAATATTATGTATGTTTTTGTTAAAAAAAAGAAGCATTAAGAGGTGAAATTCTATATAAACTTATTTAAAACTAGATAATGGCACAAAAACCATCCATACCAAAAGGAACGAGAGATTTTTCTCCAGTAGAAGTAGCGAAAAGAAGTTATATTATAAATACCATTAGAGAGCAATTTCGATTATTTGGTTTTCAGCCAATTGAAACTCCTAGTTTTGAGAATAGCGAAACTTTAATGGGGAAATATGGGGAAGAAGGAGACAGGTTAATTTTTAAAATATTAAATAGCGGAGACTATCTTAATAAAATAGATGAAGCATTATATGCAACCAAAGATAGCAGCAAAATAACCTCTAAAATCAGCGAAAAAGCACTTCGTTATGATCTTACCGTACCTTTTGCCCGTTACGTAGTACAACATCAAAATGAAATTGATTTTCCTTTTAAACGATTTCAAATTCAACCAGTTTGGCGGGCAGATAGGCCTCAAAAAGGAAGGTTTAGAGAATTTTTTCAATGTGATGCAGATGTAGTAGGTAGTACATCTCTTTTGCAAGAAGTTGATTTTATTAAGTTGTATGACAAGGTTTTTACGAAATTAGGCCTTAAAGGAGTAACGATTAAAATGAATAATCGTAAAATTCTTTCTGGTATAGCAGAAGTTATAGGAGCTAGTGATAAATTAATAGATTTTACAGTTGCATTAGATAAACTAGATAAAATAGGTGAAGATGGTGTGAAAAAAGAAATGTTAAGTAAAGGGATTTCTGAAACAGCTATCGAAAAAGTAAAGCCTCTTTTTAATTTTACAGGAACAACATCAGAAAAGATAGAAAATCTGCGAGGTATGTTGTCTTCTTCTGAAGAAGGATGGAAAGGTGTAGAAGAGTTACAGTTTATAGTAGATGCGATTCAAGAAATGCCTTTAGAAACGGCAACGTTAGATTTAGATGTTACTTTGGCTAGAGGATTAAATTATTATACAGGTGCAATTTTTGAAGTTTCTGCTCCAGATACTGTTAGTATGGGATCTATTGGAGGGGGAGGTAGATATGATGATTTAACAGGGATTTTTGGGTTAAAAGATGTAAGCGGTGTAGGAATATCATTTGGTTTAGATAGGATTTATTTAGTAATAGAAGAATTAGGCTTATTTCCTAATGCGGTAATACCAACAACAAAAGTATTATTTATAAATTTTGGAGACAAAGAAGCACTGTATTCTTTAAAAGTAGTGGATACCTTAAGAAAAGAAGGTATAACAGCCGAAATTTATCCAGATAATGCTAAAATGAAAAAGCAAATGAATTATGCAAATAAAAGAAATATTCCGTTTGTAGTACTT
Organism: uncultured Flavobacteriaceae bacterium; assembly: GCA_964353005.1. Taxonomy (GTDB): domain Bacteria; phylum Bacteroidota; class Bacteroidia; order Flavobacteriales; family Flavobacteriaceae; genus Aquimarina. The sequence continues at coordinate 64,970 of CAYGUC010000020.1, forward strand.
GTTGGAACTTTAGAAATGGAAAACAATACATTTACAGTTAAGGATATGCAATCGGGAGACCAGAAAGAAGTTGATTTTGTAGGATTAAAAGTACTTTTACAGTAATTTTTTCGTTATTTTATCAGTTGAAAAGTATAACCTAACAATGTTATTTAATTAATAATCTAACTATTTTTCTCCCTAAAATTAAAATCATGAAAAAACCTATTTTAATTATTTCTCTTTGTACAGTTTTGTTGTCCATAGTTTCTTGTAAAAAAGATCCTAAATCAGATACCGTAGATACTACTGTAGAAACAGTTATGCCAGACTCCATACGAGAAGCTGTTTCTGAAGAAATTGAAAAAGAAAAGGCAGTAATAAAAAAGAAAAAAGCTCCCGTTGAAAAGAAAAAACCAAAAGAAGAAGATAATGGTATTATGCGTATACCAGGAACTTTTGATTCTACAGATAATTCATATACTAAAAAGTATATAAAAGATTACGAAAAGTATATGGTAGACTATAAAAAGGCTGTAGAAGCAAAAGATATGGATTCTTTTCTTAAACTTAGTGATGCAAGTAGTAGTTTAAGTAAACAGTTTAACCGTTTAATGAATATATTACCTAGTGAAGAAATACAAAAAGTAAGCGAATATATGCAGGTAAAATCAGAGGAGTTGGCAAAATTATCTGAAAAAATGTGATAAATTAAAAGCATAATGATTTTATATTAAATAACCACCGTTGAAAACGTTGGTTATTTTTTTTAATTGAATGCTAACTAAAAGAAATAAAAACTTTGGGTAACAGAAAAAAATAAGGAGAACTATACTATAACAGTTAATAAAAATTCATTTTTTAGAAGTTTTATTATTATGCTAATTAAGCATAGTTTGGTAATAAAGAATGATAAATTCTAGGAGTTAGATTTTACTTTTTTTAATCTTATGTACTTTATTTTAGGTTTTGGTAATATTTTTTTCGAAGAGCTTAATCTAATGATATTGTATTTGCTAACTATTTGTTATGCAATATTAAGATTAGTTTAGTATGAAGTCCATATTCATTTGTTTTAGAAACACCTTAAGGGTTAGCTTATTTGTTGTCTTTTTACCGTAAATAAGATACTGTTGTTAAACAATTTTTTGTAATATTGTAGATTTTACTCTTAACATTTTTTTATGAAAATAAAGTTACTTCTACTTGTATGTAGTGTTAGTATATATTCTTTTAGTCTTTTTGCTAATGAAAAGGATTCTTTATCTGTAAAAAATAATAATCCCAAAGTAGAAGAACAAAATACTTCTAAATTTGTTCATTTTTCTGAATTAGATAAAAAATTTCCAATTCAAAAGCTGGTTAATAAAATTACTTCACCAGAATTCACTTTTTCTAATATTCGAAACGAATTTCCAGTTACTGCCACTAGTGTAAATGACTCTAGATCTGAAGCAAAAGCTGGTTTTAAAGAAATAGATAGTACAGGGCGATGGATTTCATCATTTAGAAATGAAGATATTCAAGTATTACCAGTAGGAATTAAGCATAAACTTAATGAAGTTGAATATCAGTTAGGGTTTACCAAAGCAAAATTCACAAAAGAGTATACAGAACTTACTGTTTTTGTAAAAATTATTTTACCTCAATCAGACGAGCAAGGATTACCAATAGAGCTTTTTTTTGGGGCAAACAATGTTAAGCTTTCTCATCAAGGGGGCATTATTGGAGAGGCTAATTTAGTACTGTTAGGGGATATATTTATACCATTTAATGGTGGCAACTGGTTATTAATACTTAAAGGTGGATTTGATTATAAAACTGGAGATACACAAAACAGAACTTTTGTTACTATTAATTGCGATGGGGTAAAAGAAATGGGGATTGAAGGAGAGGTGCAGTTTTCCAGAAATATGATTTTACCAGTCGATGAGTTGGGGCAACCATTACCAGAAACAGTAACCTATAAAGGAGCGCTTAAAGATCCTATTCAAATACCAAATAGGGTAAAAGGAGCTTTTAAAGCAGTGGCTTCAGATTGGAATGATCTTATTGTCGAAATAAGCCTTTCTCCTTTCGTTATGGCTAGTCAGCCCGATAGATTCATGTTTTCGGTTAATCAAGCAGTTTTTGATTTTAGTGATCTTAGAACAGAAAATGTCAATTTTCCGCAACATTATTATGACGAAGGATTATTATTGCCAAATGCAGAAACTTGGCGAGGAGTATATGTACAATCCCTTAAAGTTGGTCTTCCGCAGGAATTTAAAACTAAAGAAAGTATTTCAGAAAAAAGTAGGATTACTTTTGAGGCAGCAAATTTATTGATAGATAGTTATGGCGTTTCTGGGTATTTTTCTGCAGAAAATATTATTCCATTAAAATCAGGAAGAACATCAGAATCTAAATCTTGGGCATATTCTGTAGATAAAATAGGTGTTGAATTAGCATCTAATCGATTAATAGGGGCAGATTTTAAAGGGCAAATATTACTTCCCATTTCAGATAAAGGAGACCAAAATGGCACAACAGGTACAGGTGAAGATGGCAGAATGGGTTTAGGATATGAGGGAATTATTTCTGAAAACGAATATGGTCTGGTTGTCTCAACATTAGATACCCTAAGTTTTGATGTATTTAAAGCAAAAGCAGAATTACTTCCAAATTCTTCGGTAGAGCTAATGGTGATGGATGGTAATTTTCGCCCCAAAGCTGTTTTAAATGGTCGAATGGCAATTTCTGCAAGTCAAAAAGAATCCTTAGCAAATGAAGGACAAACATATACTACAGGCGAAGGAGATAAAGAAGAAAAACATACCGTACAATTTAAAGGGATAGAGTTTCAAAATCTTATTTTACAAACAGTATCTCCTGTAATTCAAGTAGATTACTTTGGGTATAAAGATGAAGTAAAGATTGCAAAATTTCCAGTTTCGATAGCCAATATTGCTTTTATGTCTAATGAATATGAAGCAGGGATAGAATTTGATTTGATGATAAATTTAATGGGTAAAGAAAGCAAAGGTTTTGCTGCCGATGCCCGTTTAGGAATTTTTGGCAAGTTTCAGGAAGAGAACTATAAACAACGATGGAAATATGATCGATTAGATCTTTCCAGAATTAATATAGAAGCAAACATGGGGGCGATCCAACTTAAAGGTGGATTAGAGCTCATGAATAATGACCCAATATATGGAGATGGTTTTTCAGCAGAGATAGAAGGAACTTTTGGTAGTTTTGGTCCAATTACCTGTAAAGCAATTTTCGGGAAAAATGAATTTAGATACTGGTATGTAGATGCTTCTGTTAGAGGATTAAAAATACAAGTAGGACCATTACAAATATCTGGATTTGCAGGAGGAGCATTTTATAAAATGACTAGAAGACCAAATGCAGGACCAGATTTTTCTCCCTCTGGACTTTCTTATATCCCTAGCGAAGATTCTAGTCTAGGGGTAAAAGCAATGGTGTTTGCGGCAATCGGAGATGAAAGCGCAATTGCAGTAGGAGCTGGTTTTGAAATAGAGTTTAATAATCATGGGGGTGTAAATAGATTAGGACTCTTTGGAGAAGCCCAACTCATGAAAGCATTTGATTTTCCGAATCCTGTAGGTAAACTTACTGAAAAGCTTAGCGGTATGGTCGATAATGAGCTTATCCAAGGCGTTATGGATAGTAAGGCAGGAAAAACATTTTTGGATAAAGCAGATTTAGAATACGAACCAGAGATTGTTGGAGAAGCAGCAATTAGTGCTAAGATGGGAATGGAGTTCGATTTTGTAAACGATTCGTTTCATGCTACTTTTGATTTGTATGTAAATGTGGCAGGAGGAATAGTACAAGGAAGAGCATCTAAAGGTCGTGCAGGATGGGGAGTTGTTCATATTTCTAAAGAAGAATGGTATGTGCATATGGGTACTCCTACAGATCGTTTAGGGCTAAAAATGGGTGTCGGTTCTTTTTCTATAGAAACAGGAGGATACTTTATGATGGGAGACCGTATACCAGGTAGTCCACCACCTCCACCAGAAGTTGCAGAAATATTAGGAGTAGATGCAGCAGAATTAGATTATATGCGAGATCTAAATGCATTGGGCGAAGGCAGAGGATTTGCATTTGGTGCAGATTTTAAAATAGATACAGGAGATATTAATTTTTTAATTCTTTATGCACGTTTTCAAGCAGGCGTAGGATTTGATATCATGTTAAAAGATTACGGTAGTGCAAAATGTGTGGGTTCTAACGATGAGATTGGAATTAACGGATGGTATGCTAACGGACAATCCTATGCATATTTACAAGGAGAGCTGGGGATTCGAATTAAGTTGTTCTTCATAAAGAAAAAAATCCCTATTATTAAAGGGGGAGCCGCTATCTTAATGCAAGGAAAAGGACCAAATCCATTTTGGTTTAGAGGATATGCAGGCGGTTATTATAATTTACTTGGTGGGTTAATAAAAGGAAGTTTCCGATTTAAAGTTACTATAGGAAAAGAATGTGAACTCGATAATAGTTCTCCTCTTGGCGGAATTAAAATGATTACAGATGTTACTCCAAAAGATGGGGGAGATGATATAGATGTTTTTGCAGCACCACAAGCAGCATTTGCAATGAAAGTTAATGAACCAATTATTATACCAGAAGATAGTGGTGATAATGTATATAAAGTAATCCTTGAAAAATTTAATATTACAGACGAAACAGGGAATGAAATTTTGGGTAGGTTAGAATGGGGGCAGATGAATGACCGTGTAACATTTATATCAGATGATATTTTGCCACCAGCTACTAAATTAAAAGCAACAGTAGAAGTTAGTTTTCAAGAAAAAGTAGATGGTACTTTTAAAACAATTTTAGAAGACGGTCAAAAAGCAATAGAAGTAGAAGAAAGAAATTTTACTACTGGGGCAGCACCAAGCCATATCCCTTTACATAATATTCAATATTCATATCCTGTTGTAGATCAACAATTATTTTATCCTGAAGAATATGAAACAGGGTATATACAACTTCTTAGAGGACAAGACTATCTTTTTGATAATACCCAATGGAAAAGTACAATAAAGTACGTAGATGTTAATGGAGAAGCATTAGAATCTGATTTTAATTATAACACATTAGACAATAAAGTATCCTATAAACTACCTAAGGTTGGGAAAGATACAAATTATAAGATGTCTGTAATTAGTTCTACAAAAACCACAAATACAGAATCGTCAAGTAATGAATCGTCATCTGAAACCACAGAATATGAGGAGGGAAATACAGTTGAAATAAAAGAAAATAAAGCAGTAGATGTTCTTAAAGAAGGAGAAATAGAACGATTAACTTATGATTTTAAAACCAGTCAATATAAAACTTTTGCAGATAAAGTAAAGAGCATTAAGATTAACGATGATAACTGGGGGAAAATAAATTCAATAGTAATTTATTTAACTTCAAAAATTGATAATAATGAAGGTTTTGATTTAGTAGAGTTAACAGGGAATAAGTATTCAGAAAACAAAGCTTTGGTAGCAGTAGAATCCGATTTAAAAGATGATTACTTTACAAAAGATATAAACCCTGTTATATATCAAAAATATGCACAAGGATCTAATTATAGTATTACCAGAAACCCTTCAGAGTATGGATATATACCAAAAAGAGCATTGCCAATACTAAGTAATTATTTAACAAGTCTTGAAAATAATGTAGACCTAAATTGGAGAGCTACTAGGTTTCCATTTAGATATAATCTGCCAGATATCTATTATCAGGATTATTTAGATATTAGAGACAGAGTAATCAATGATTACGCAAATGGAGTAATACCTTCTACTTCATCAGAGTTAAGTATAATATCAGAAGATTACAAATTTATGCTATACGGTAAATATAATATACAGTTGCAGTATACCTTACCTGGAGGAATAAAAGGAACTTCAGCTAATTATAAGTATAAAAATCCCGTTTCAGCCAGGCAATAATATGTAGAAAAAAATAGTGGTAAAGTTTATAAATTAAAGTAAAATAATATACAGTTGATAGGAATAAAAAAAATACTTTTTAAAATACCATTTCACTATCTAATTATGATAGCCTTGTGCAGTATGCACTCAATTGGCTACAGTCAGGAAAATGATAATAAAAGTGAAATAAAGGTACTTGCCAGGGTACAAGGAGATAAAATACTTTTACGATGGGCATGCAGTACTCCATCTTCTTGGTTACGAGCAAATAAATATGGGTATGAAATAGAAAGATATACTGTTTTACGAAATGGAGAACTATTAAACCCTCCTGAAAAGAAACTAATCACTACAACCCCTTTATTACCATTACCTTTAGAAGAATGGCAAGATAAAGTAGAACAAAATGATTATGCGGCTATTTTAGCCCAGGCATTATACGGAGAGAGTTTTGAGGTAGAACAGATGCAAGGAGGGTTAGCTCAGATTATTAATAAATCAAGAGAGATAGAACAACGCTTTTCATTTGCACTATTTGCAGCAGATTTAAATTTTGAAGCAGCAAAAATGGCAGCATTAGGTTATGAGGATACAGATATTAGATTAAATGAAGAGTATCTTTATAAGATTATATCTAAGGTTCCTGAAGAATTGTTAAAAATAGAACCAGGTATTATTACGGTAAAAGTAATTCCCACAGAGCCGTTACCACAGCCTATAGATCTTATTGCAGTATCTGATGATAAAAGTGTTTTACTTACTTGGGAATATGCAATGTTTAAACCTATTTATAATGCATATTTTGTAGAGAGATCAGAGAATGGAAAAGATTTTGAAAGATTAGGAGGAGATACTCCTTTGGTAAATCTTAATGACAAACCAGAAACTCCCTCTAGAAGAATGTTTTATGTAGATACCTTATCGCAAAATAATAAAACATATCAGTATAGAGTTATTGGGATTTCTCCTTTTGGAGAAGAAGGGCAACCATCTAAAATAGTATCTGCACAAGGCGTTAAAAAATTATCCTCAGTACCTCATATATCCAGACATGAATTTGATGCATTGGGTAACGTTATTATTAAATGGGATTTTGCCGAAACCGCAGAAACTGAAATTACAGGATTTGAGTTAAATTGGGCAGCTCAAGAAAAAGGACCGTATAAAGTAGTAAAAACAAATATCGCTGCTAATAGTAGAAAGATAACCTATCCAGAACCAGAACCATCTAACTATTTTAGAATAGCAGCAATAGGTAGAAATAATCAAAAAACAACATCTTTAACAGCATTTGTGCAAACTATTGACTCTATTCCTCCTAATATGCCAATAGGTTTGGTAGGAGTTGTAGATACGTTAGGGGTAGTAAAATTAAAATGGGAAGCCAATATAGAAAAGGATATCTTAGGATACAGAGTATTTCGTGGTAATCTGGAAAAAGAAGAGGTATCACAAATTACTATAGATCCTGTTACTCAAAACTCGTTTGTAGATACAGTACAGGTTAAATCTTTAAATAGTACTGTTTTTTATCAAATAGTTGCAGTAGATAAAAGATTTAATATGTCGGACTATTCAGAAAAATTAAGTCTTCAAAAACCAGATGTTGTTCCGCCTTCTTCTCCTATTTTTAAAGGATATAAAGTTAATCGGGATGGAGTACAATTACAATGGATTAATAGTACAAGTGATGATGTAGCAGAGCATAAACTGTATAGACAAAGTATAGAAGATTCTGAAAAAGGATGGCAGTTGGTTTTTAAAACAGATACTATTACTAATTTTAAAGATGATAAACTAAAACCTGGAGTGCAATATCGATATGCAATTTTTGCAGAAGACGAAAGTGGTTTGCAATCAATACCTTCAACACCAGTAACAATTACAAGTCAAAAATCTACTAGCGAGGAATTAATAAAAGGATTTTCGTTAGTAGCAGATAGAGTAAATAAAAATATTTTGATTTCCTGGCGAAAAATGCCAAAAAATGTACTCGAAATTATAATCTATAAGTCAAAAAAAGATGGTAAACCTGTTTTATTTAAACAGATGCCTAATGTAACCAACGAGATTGTGGATAGTTCCATATCTCCGGGCAATACTTATGTATACAGCCTTAAAGTAGTTACAAATCAAGGAAATCATTCTAAAATGGAAACAAAAGAAGTAATTTTTTAAATTATGAAAAGATATATAACCATAGTATTTGTGTTATTTTTTGGCGTTACTTTGTTTGCACAAGAAACGATTGTTAAAATAACAAATTATAGTTATTCTTCAGGTTTTAGAGATCGTCGTTGCGGTGAAGTTATTCGGTTAACAGCTTTTTATACAGATGGAAGATCAGAGGCTTTTGTTAATTTATCGGATAATGCTACAGGAAGTTATTCTGAGACAAACTATAGACTTACTGGTATTGTAGAGCGTATAGAATTGTATGCATTTGCTAAAGATGCTAGAGATCAGGTGTTTGGTACTACTTGTGATGGAGGTAAGACTGTAGAAGCTACACAGCCAAGAACTTTTCCCTTAAATCCATGTACTATAAGAAACTATAGTATAAGTCATTCTAATAGTAGTGATGTAAGTCAAAATGTTAGTTTTAATATAGAAGCCATATCTGTACCAGAAATTTCTAGAGCAACCGCTTCAAATTTAGCAGGATATGAAGATCCGATAAATATTACAGCATCCCCAGGTTTTGATAATAGCGTATATAATTGGCAGTATGGTATTCAAAATGGAGTAGAACAATATTTATGTGGTTTTTTTCCACCACGTTTTTGTACTCGTCCAAAATACGATTGGTTTGAGTTAAGTATTCCTAATGATCAAAATGCTTCTATAGTATTAATGGATTTTTTAACCGAAGATATAATTGGTGAAGAAATTTTCTTTCGTATTCAATCTTGTAATCAGGAAGCTTCTAATATAATTGGATACCAAGTAAGAAAATCTGCACCACACATTATTGCTATAAGCACAAAAGATGTTACCTGTTATGATTCTATTGATGATAGTGGTAATGGTGATGGTTCTATAACATTAACTTTTGACAGACCTTTAGATCCTTTAAAAGATGATGTATATTTTTCAGTAATTGATCTTAGAACTTCTAGTGTTGTAAAAAATGACAATAATATAACTTCTTTTGGACCAGGAAATACACACACTATAAGTGGATTACCAGCAAGTACTCCAGGGATAGGATTTCGAGTAGATGTACTGGGTTTCTATAACAGTATAAATTATTATACAGAGGGTCCAGACCATTTTAGAGAGTTTGAAATACAAAGACCAACACCAGTTGCCTTTGTAGGAGAGCCTAATGATGATGTAAATAAAGTAGATGTATGGTGTATAAATGGAAGCGATGGTACTATAGATTTAGCAGCACAGGGTGGAGTTGAAGGATATGAATACCTTATAAGAGTTAAAGGAGAAGCTTGGGATGAAACCAAATGGATACCATTTTTAGCACAATTTACGCATACCATTTCTGGACTTTCTGCCAATACTTATGAAATAAAAATACGAGATGCTAATGAATGTGAAGCCAAAGATCAGATAGATGTAGGAGGTGAAATTAAACTGGGAGATGTTATAGTAAAAGAAGTTGTAATAGACGAACCAGATGCTGCTTTAGATTTAGAGCTTACACTTATTAATGAACCCCGAGCTTTTGGTTTTGAGGATGGAAGAATTAGTGCCAGAATTTTTGGAGGAACACCATTAAATGATGGAAGCTATACTTTTGAATGGAAAAATGAAGCAGGAGAAGTTCTTACGTCTACAATAACAAACGTATTACCAGGAGATCAAGGGTATCAAGTACTATTACATTCTATAGGCAAAGGGGTTTATAAACTAAGCGCTTGGGACGCAAACTTTAATCCTGCTACAGACAAAGAAGGATGTTTTTTTATAGATATAGAATATAATATGGGAGAACCTGACCCTCTGGAGGTGGTAATAGAAATTTATAATCCGATTTCTTGTAATATAGATAATGAATATAGTAATGGTATAGACTTTAATAGCCCTTTAGGAATACCAGATCAATTTCAAGATGGTGCATTAGTAGCACATGTAAAAGGAGGGGTATCTTTTGATAATACCATTGCCAATGCAGGAGAATGTAGAGCCAATTTTATGCCGTATTGCTATCGATGGAAAAAAAATATAGGAGGTGTATGGCAAGATATAGCAGTAAATGATAGCATTATTGAAAACCAAAGTGTTGGTACCTATGCATTAAATGTAGAAGATAAAAATGGAATTATACTGGCTACTTACGAAGAATTTATTAGCACAGATGGGTCTAGGGAATATAGAGTAGTTACTGAAATAGACAGTACCAAATACTTATCCCAACCAGATAAATTAGAAATTTCTTTTACAAATACAGTAGTAACCTGCGCTAATGGAGACGATGCACAGGCAACAGCTATAGTTAAAGGAGGAACTCGCCCATATACCTATGAATGGAGTAATGGAAAAACTACAGCAACCATTCAAAATCTTTTTTCAGGTACCTATTTGGTTTTTGTAACAGATGCTAAAGGGTGTCAGATAGAAGGAAGAGTTAAAATAGTTCAGCCAAACGGATTAGAAATTAATCCTGTATCTATAATAAATCCAACCTGTTTTGAAGGAAATGATGGAAAAATTGAAGTAGAGGTAACAGGAGGAAACCCTCCTTATAGGTATAGCTGGAATACGAACAATACAACAACATCCTTAGATGGTTTAGCTTCTGGCACCTATAGGATTGAAGTAATAGACAATAAAGGCTGTAAAGCATTTTATGAAGTAAACCTTACAGATCCAGACCCTATTATAGTTAATTTAGAAGACAAAAGATCTCTTTGTAATGATCAGTCTTTATTCTTAGATATTGCAATTAATGATCCGGGAGCAACCTATTCCTGGTCTAGTCAAAATGGATTTACAAGTACAGATAGTGCTGTAGAAATAACCAAAGCAGGAAGATATATAGCAACTATAACAAGCAGTCTTGGCTGTATCGGAATTAAAGATATAGAAGTCGAAGTTTTGGATATCCCAATAGATTCTGATTTCTTGATTACTACTCAAACATATACGGATGAAGAAGTGATTTTGGTGAATGTAAGTGAGCCTATGGGAGAAAAGATAGAGTGGACAATCCCTGAGGGAGTAGAAGTTATTTCAGAAAGTAAAGAGAAGTTAGTACTTAAGTTTGATCAGGAAGGCCCTTATGATATTAATCTAAGATCATATCAAAAAGATTGTTATCAAGATTTTACAAAAACTATTTTAGTGCAACCAGCTATAGAATCTCCAGAAGTTTTCACCTCTCAAGGAGAGTTCATAGAAGAGTTTATTGTGTATCCCAATCCTAATAATGGAGCTTTTAAAACAAAAATTACCTTAGCAGAGGATTCTAATATTACTGTTAAAATAGTAAATCTAATGTCTGGGGCCACCATGAGTGAGAGGTCAGAAAAAAATAACAGAGATTTTTTACTTGACTATTCCGTAACATTACCAACAGGAGTGTATCTGTTACTTTTAGAAACCCCAAAAGGCACAGCAACTCGTAAATTAGTATTTGAGTAGAGGACTTTGTGAGATGGAGATAAGAAACAGAGAATCTAAGATGTGAAGGAAGGGAGTTTCAAAGCGGAGAGAAAAGTCCCTCTTTGAAGAGGGATTTAGGGAGATGTTAAAACAGGATAAAAATGAGTAAGAATTAACAAAAATTCAATGCATAACATATTACCATACACTCTGGAAGCAAGAGAGTTTTCTAAAAAGCTCAGGAAAAATATGACTGCTAGCGAGCGGAAATTATGGAATAAGATAAAAGGTAAACAATGTAAAGTACAGTTTTTACGTCAGTTTCCCATTTTGGGTTATGTTGTTGATTTTTATGCAAAAGAAATTGGATTAGCTATTGAAGTTGATGGTAATTCTCATGATAATAGAATGTTAGAAGATAGTAAAAGACAAGAAAGAATTGAAAAATTAGGGGTACGGTTTATTAGATTTACAAACAAGCAGATAGAAAATAATATCAATAATGTCTTAGAAGAGTTATCAAAAACTATTGAAGATTGTTTAAAATAAAAACATCTATCCCCAGCCCTTCCTTCAAAGGAAAGGAGTTTAAAAGCAGAGAGAAAAGTCCCTCTTTGAAAAGGGATTTAGGGAGGTGTTTAGAAATAGTAATAAAAACATCCATCCCCAGCCCTTCCTTCAAAGGAAGGGAGTTTCAAAGCGGAGAGAAAAGTCCCTCTTTGAAGAGGGATTTAGGGAGATGTTAAAACAAAAAAAATGAATAAAATAATTTACATATTAATTTCACTAGTACTTCTGGCAGGCTGCGCTAAAGAAGAAATAGTACCAGTTGTTGTAGATTTTGAATATGAGGTATTTAATGAGGATTTCTCTATACCAGTACAAATAGTATTTTTTAATAAAACAGAAGGAGGAGAAGATTACGAATGGAGTTTTGAAGGAGGAGTGCCATCCAGATCCGTAAGTCGTAACCCTGGTGTAATACAATACGACGCAAAAGGAGTATATAAAATAGAGCTTACCGCAAGTAATCAAGATGGATCCAGAGATACAAAGGTTATAGAGATACAAATAGATGATCCGGTAGTAATTGATTTTGAAGTTACTAATTTAGTAGATGATTTTTCTCCTGCTACATACACCATACAAAACAATTCCTCTGGTGCAGATACTTTTTTATGGACTTTTGAAGGAGGTATCCCAGCAACATCTTCTATTAAAGATCCAGGACAAGTAACTTTTACAGAACCAGGAGAACACAAAATCACTTTAGAAATAAGTAATGGCAGAGAAACGTATGATATACAAAAAACAGTTACTGTATCTCCTTTTTTAGTTTCCGATTTTGAGCACACCGTTACTTTTGAGGATGATGATTATCAGGTTCCAGCACGTATTCAATTTAAAAACACATCCATTAGTGCCACAGAGTATCAATGGGATTTTGAAGGAGCTTCCACATTAACTTCTACAGAAGAAAATCCAGAAGTTGTTTTTACACAAGAAGGAAGACATTCCATCATTCTAACCGCATTTAATGGTAAAGAAACAAAGGTAATGCGTAAGGAAATAGAGTTTTTTAGGAATACCAATCTAAGAGAAATACAAGATATAAAATTAGGAATAAACACTGCTCATAGTTCTAATACCACAGGTAGTTTTTACAGTATTATAGACCGTAAAGTATATACAGGTCAAGAAGTAACCCCAGAAATAGAACAACGTATCGACCTTGTTTTTTTTGGACTAAGCAGTACTTTTAGTCGTAATCGATTTGTAAGTCCTACTAAAATTTCTGAAACTACTTTTGATGTGTTTCAGAATCCTAAAAGCACTATTTTTATCAATTCGCAAGAACTATGTGGTTGTACAGCATCTTTATCGGTTTCGCAATATGATACGATGCAAGATGACGTATTATTAAATAGTTTAACGATACAAGAAACCCCGGGAGGTTTACAGGATTTTGATAACACTATGCAGCCAAGAATCGTTCTTTTTCAGACCCAAGAAGGAAAAAAGGGAGCAATTAAAATCAAAGATTTTGTAGACGACGGACAAAACTCGTATATACTAGTAGATATAAAAATTCAAAAAGAAAATAGATAATGATTTGCGACTTCATATTTAAGAAAATCGCTTTTAGAGACTAAATTTTTTATGCAAAAAACACACACATATTATCTAATACTGTTCATGGTATGTATCTCATCTACGGTGTGGTCACAGGTTTTTCCAGTAAATGTTACTCCACAAGTTATACCGCCATATAGTTTAAAACTGTCAGAGTATAGTACTTCTGTATCTGATAAGATTATTCTTAATTTGTTACTAACCGATATTACAGAATCTAATCGGCAAGTTAATTTAAAATTCTTTGTAGAAAATAATGCAGGATTATCTATACAAAGTACAGATGTGGTTATTGGTGCAAATCCTATTTTTTTAGATGGAGGAGTACCATTACGATTATCTAATTTGGATTTACAAGCCTATTTTGAATTTCAAAATTTAAGAGGAATTAGTCCTCAGCAATATAGCGTGCCTTTACCAGAGGGATTGTATCGTTTTTGTTTCGAAGTGTATGATGCAAAATCAGGGCAACAAATCTCTCGTAAAAGTTGTACTGCAGTATACTTGGTTCTTAATGATCCTCCGTTTTTAAACTTACCCAATAGGGGCGAGCAAGTATTAATGCGGGATCCTCAAAATATTATTTTTCAATGGACTCCAAGACATTTAAATGCTACCAATGTAGAATATGAATTTACATTAGCAGAACTTTGGGACAACCAAATGGATCCTCAAGCAGCATTTTTGGCTAGTCGTCCTTTATACCAAACCAATACTTTTGCTACTACCTTATTATATGGGCCAGGAGAAACCTCTTTACTACCAGATAAAACCTATGGTTGGCGAGTACGCGCCATGGTAAGTGATGGTATAAGCGAAACTTCGGTATTTAAAAATAATGGATATAGTGAGATTTATTATTTTACCTATACTGGTAGTTGTGCAGAACCTGAGTACATATTAGCAGAGTCTAAAAATACAACTACAGAAAAGATTCTTTGGCAAGGAGTAGACCATTTGCGTTATAATGTGCAGTACCGCAAAAAAGATGCAGAAAATGCCATTTGGTTTGATGGTGGTACCATAAATGAATATACGACAGTCTATAATCTAGAACCAGGAACAACTTATGAATTTAGAGTGGGAGGGCAGTGTTTAGATAAAGGACCATATACCTATTCACAAATTTATGAATTTACGACAACATTAACTCCAGATGAAGAATCTACCTATAATTGCGGTATAACTCCAGAAATTATAATAACAAACCAAGATCCATTATCACAATTAGTAGTAAACGAAACATTTACAGCAGGAGACTTTCCGGTAACGGTAAAAGAAGTCGAAGGAGCTAACGGATCTTTTTCGGGATGGGGATATATCATAGTACCCTATTTACAAGACACTAAACTTAAAGTAAGTTTTGATAATATTAGAATTAATAGTGACTACCAGCTATTAGATGGAATAGTAGTAACCGATTATGATGAGAATTGGGGAGGAGTAGATGATATTAGTAATGAAATTGATGCAATTATTGATCTTACCGAGGGTATTTTAGATGTTTTGGAAGATATAGTAGATAAAATTAGAGAGGGAGACTTAACAGGACAGAATTTAGAAGGGGTTTTAAATGAAATTAAAGGAGATATACCCGAAGATAAGTTAAAAGAGCTTTTAGAAGACAAGGATAAGTTAAAAGACTTAGAAGCACAATTAGCAGATGCAGAAACAGAAGAAGAAAAGAAAAAAATACAAGATCAGATAGACGCTTTAAATAATGAAATTGCAGACAAACTAGAGGATGTTAAAGATAAAATCTCAGACTTAATAATTAAGGCAATAGAAAAATATTATAGACAAAATAAATCTCAGGAATCCAATTTGGTAAGCTCGTATGATGCAGTATATAATTTTAGTTCATCTACCACAACAGAAGGAGCATCGCAAGAAGATCAAGAGGGTATCATAGAAGAAGGATTTGAATTTGAAGAGGAAATCGAAATAAGTACTATTCCTGAAGAGGTTGTACAGGCTTTTGATGTACAAGAAAAGTATCATTTATATTTCTTTTCTAAATCTATTGCCGAAAACAAAGAAGATAAAGAAACCGTTAGGAATTTTATAGACAAAGCTTTAGAAACAGAAATCGATCTGCCAAAAATAATGAAACAATCTCAGGATCAAGGAGATTCTGAGGATAATACAATTAACCTATTAGTAGAGTCTATAGAAAAAGCCTTGAAAGGGCTTATAGATAAGTATAAATATAATTATTTGGAAAAATAAAACGATATGCAGGTACATGAAAATGGAGAGTATGAACTACCAAATAATTTAAAACTTATTATTTATGGTAAGAATTCAAAACATAAGCATCCTAAAAATGCTGCATTGTATTATGGCGATGGAACATTAAAATGTTGGATAGAAGCACCTTGTTTTAAATCTGAAAAGATGATACATGGTATAAAGAATGAAGAATATTCTAAACCAGAAAGAGAAGTATGGATTATCCATCCGCATAAAGATAAAGTAAAGAATTTTTGGGGAAAACTTATAGAAGAAAAACCACAACAAGGCTTTTTAGAAAGTTTTACCAAAATGAAAACAATAGAGGGACAAGAATATGCAGAAATTATGATCTCAGACGGAGGAGCATATTTTGAATTTCAATATTTAGATTTAGAAACCTGTCAGTTTATAAAAACGGCAAACTGGGGAGGGAGATTTTAAAGTAAGATTTTAAAAAAACTATGATATATAAAAAACATAATATGTCTATAAAATATACAAAAGCAATGTTTAAGTTTTTTTGCACAATAGTATTCTTTTTAGGAGTGCAGGAAATTGTTTTTGCAAAAGATAAAGAACCTATTACTAGAAAAGTTGATTTTAAAACTATAGAAGAAATAAATATTGGTATAGCCAATCAATTAGAGTTTCTAATCAACTATAATAAGAAAAATGTAGCAGAGCATAAAAATGCTAAGAATTGGTATGTGTATGTTGTAGGAGACCATACATTTAATACAAATCTTTTCTCAGGGTATTTAGAAGATCAATTAGATTTAACAGATTTAGGTGCAGAAAACAGCCCTTTAAATATAGAACAGCTAAATAATAAATTAAATGAGGTTAATGATAAATTATTAAAAGAGAAAAAGCCATTAATTTATTACGGAGTAGCAAACCGAAAAAAAGCCATTATTGCACCTTTTTTTCCGTTTAGAGATAAATATAAAGTCTCCTCTGCAACTACCGAACAATTAAAAGAATATTATAACAAAGCATTTGAAGATCCAACAGGAAATCAAAATGCTGCAGCATCAGAAACATATGAAACATTAAAAGAGTTTTTTAAAAAAAATGGAGAATCAGATCAAAATAGTAGTGCACTAATTAGAAAAACGCTTAGTAATGCAGGTTCTTCTGGTGCTATAGCATTATCCCGCTATTATTTTGCTATTTTAAAAGGAAAAAAAGGAGATAGTGCAAATAAAGCAAATGTTTCTTGGTGGTCTTTTGCACATTATCTAAAAGGAAAAGACGTTCCTAAAATAGATGAAGATCTACTAAAAGCTCATCAGTCAAATTTATCCAGTACCAGTGGGGATAATAACCATAAACGAATAAATGCGTGGTATAATTATTTGTCTGGGGCAGATTTGCCAGAATCTCAATTCTTAAAAGAGATTTTAGATGGTATGATTAACAATAGCAAATGCGCAGGTTTAAGTGATACCGATGGTAAAAGTCAGAAAGATAAGTTTATAGCAGCAGTTACTGCTACAAATCCAGATATTGATAAAATTATTTCTACAACCAGAACACTTTGTTCAGATGTTTTAGAAAAGATAGATTACTCGTATATTATAAAAGCAATTAAGAATATTGCAAAAGAGAGTATAAATGAAAAAGGAGAAGCAGTTGTGCTATACCTTTTACATAACATAAAGAGTAAAGACTATGGTAAACTTTTTGACGATTTTAGGGGTACAGACGGAAAAAACGAATTAATAGAAACATTATTATCAGAAATGGATGATAGATCTATTAATCCATACGATAAAGATAATTATACCTCTTTTTTAGGAGAGATTTTATTTATATGCTTACAAGAAGATGGGGCTTATTTAAAAGCAGAAAGAGCCTATTTAGTAGATGTTTTATATGAATATTATAAAAAATCAGCAGGAGACCTTGTTAGACCTTATTATGTAGTTCCCGCTCTAAAAAAAATTATTTCCTTTAACCCAGATCAAATAGATAATAAATTTCACGATTATTTAAAAGGATCTAATGGGGATTATCAAAATTTATTTAAAATTATAGATTTAGTTACCTCTAATGTTAACTCTAATCATATAGAAGAGGATCTTAGAGTTTTTGGAGATAGTCTAGGCGAGCTATTTGCAACCAGAAATGATCAGGATGCGTTTTTAAAAATGCTAGATATATCTTTTTTTAGTACTCCTAATTTTCTTGTTTTACAAGAACCCCAAAGAAAGGTAATAAGAGCGTTAACATTTAGAATGTTCAGTAATATTCCTGAAAACACAAATAAGATTTATGATTTCTTAATCGCTGGCGAAGAACCTTTAGATAACTTCAAAAAAATAATCAAAAACTCTAATGACAATGATTATAATTTATATTCAGATATTTTTTATGACGGTGTTACCAAAATATTAAGTAAAAATGAGGATGTAAATACTAGGATTGAATTAGCAAAATGGGCCATAGATAAGGATAGTAGTATAACTGCTTTAACCAATATCGAAGAGCAATTAATAGTTAATGTATTTACTAATTTAACTACAAAAAATGAAAAATTAGCAGTCTATAATTTTCTAACTTATGATAATGGGGATATTAATACTGGAGTAAAGAATTTTGAATATTTAAAAAAATGTACGGATGAAGGAGTTTTGAGCTCTAGTAGTTTAATGAGCTCGTTTATTTCGTTATACGCCAAGTTAGTAAGTCAAGATGATGTAGGGGTAGTACAAGACAGATTAGATCTTCTTCAATATGCTTTAGATAAAGGGGATGATAGCATCTTTTTTAATGATACAGAAAGTTTAGTAGGTTATATTTTTGATAATCTTGGTACAAATTTTTCAGATGCAGAAACGATTATAGAGGCATTAAAAAAAGACCAGTACCTACTCTTTTCAAAAGTTTGGAGAATTCTTTCTAGTTCAGGTTTGACAGAAATATTTAATACAGATAATCGTTATGCAACCAATTTTATAGAACAATTATCTGGCGTAATGAGAATCGCATATGGCGATCCAAATAAAGAACTTTCAAAAAGTATAAAAGATCATATGCTTGTTAATGTAGATTATTTATCTGCAAAAACAAGTAAAATAGATAAGATTAATATTGAAAAAGATACAGAACGCTATTTTCCTATGGCACGAAATGGAAATTTCACAGACAATGTTGGAAATAGTAAAAATGATTATGAATATAGTTCTGATATTATACTTACTGCTAATTCTGCTTCTGTAAAAGTAAATCTTGCAATACAAGATGAATCTGGAAATAGAAAAACTATAATTAATACCGATAAACTAGGACCTTTAGATTTTATAATTGTAGAGTTTATAGCAGATACGAAGATTACAAATCAAGTAGAATTTAAAAAAGGGACTGTTATAGCTGTACCTGCAATGTATTTGGCTTGGATGAGCAACAGTATTAATGCTCAGCAAAATGCAGTTGTGGGTAGAGTAATGCTAGATGCAGTAGTAATAGCAGGGTCTGTTGCTACTTTTATTCCATCAGGAGGAACATCAGCAGCCTTTGCAGCAAAATTTTTGGCAGGAGCAGAAATTGTTTTTGCAACTACCGATGCTATTATAGCAGTTAACGAAGACGAATTAAAAGATGCTTTAGGAAAAGATTTTATCGAAGGGATCGAAACTACTAATATGATTTTTGGAATAGCTACGTTACCGGCAGCATTACCAGGCATAGTAAAGATCGCTCAAAAAACAACTAGTGGAATTAAAAACATATCTTTAACAAGTAAAGCCGCCTTTATTAAGTTCGTAGATGATATTCCATCGTTTAAAGGATATAAAATAGACATTGATGGTAAAGTGCTTTTACAATCGCTCGAAAAAATAAAAGCAGCAACTCCTGTTAAGTTTAATGAGGAGTTTAAGAAAGTACAAAATTTGCTGGCGCAGCAGCGTATAAAGATTACAAATGCACCTGCTTCTGCAAGGCTTTTATATGATAAAACACTAGCATTAAGCAAAACATTTTATTTTTCAAGCGTAAAAGGACTTGGTAGATTACCTAAAAAATTTAAGACAGAAATTGTAGATAAATTTTTGGTAATTAAAGTTGATGGAAAAGTATTAGCTAAAGTTGATGAACAAGGTAAACTTTCTGATTTAAGAGTACTTCAAGAAGGAGAGATTGCTAAACTTGAAGATGGTGCTGATGCCATTTTTGAAAATGTAAAATTTATTGATGAAGCAGGAGAACAGACACGTACAATCACTGTTGTAGCAAACGGTGCAGACACGGGGATTAGAACCAAACAATTTGTAAATAAAATACAAAATACACTTGATGTTGTAGCCGATGGAGAAGATGTTTTTCAAATAAAGCATGCAACCGGAAAAGAAATGGGTAGTATTTGGCTTACCAATGTAGAAAATCAAGTAGAATTAACAGTTACTGTAGTTGAAGAGACTGCGGATAAATTTATTAGGTATGGTATAGGTAAAAATGTACATAACAAACTTTTAAGTCATATAGAGGATGTATTAAAATCAGCAGGTAAGGGACCTGTAGAATCCATAAAAACAGATTGGATAGCAGGGCCAGGTTTAGACGGCAATCTTAATGCATTAAATAAGTTAATAAAAGAATCCCCAAAAGGAAGCTATAGTATTGAGGATCTTAAAAGAATTATTTTTGAAACCAAAGCAGGACAATGGAAAAAGGAATTAGGCTTTGATAATTTAGAAATAATTAATAAAACAGGGCAACCAGGATCTTTTACAAGTATTTCGATTAAATTTTCTAAGGCTGTTAATAGTTCGATAGGAAAAACCGGGTTACTTGCCAAAATAGAGGATTCGCATACATCTTTACGAACTTGGATAAATAGTTTAGATGATGCAACGGATTCTGGTTTATTAAAGAGAATAGAAGAATTAGGCACTGATAATTGGAAACTTTTAGATAAGGATTTACTTTCAACAAGTAACGGGGCAGAATTAAAAGGATTATTGCAAGGTGCAGATGATATTGATGCATGGAAACTTTTAAAAGAAAACCCCGCTTATGCTTTTGAAATTTCTAAAAATGGAGGAAGTCTATGGACAAAATGGTCAAAAGCTAATTTCTTTAAAGTTGTAACTAAAAAAGGAAAAGATTTTGAAACACTTGTTACGGGGCTTATAAAAACAAAAGAACCATTTAAAACACTATTTCAAAACGGATACAAGCATCTTACTCAGATATATATAAAAGGAAGTTCTAAAGTAGTTATTGCAGACGATTTATTTGTTATAAAACAGTTTGATGAAGTTTTAGAAATAGATTATTTTAGAGCCGTAATAAACGACAGTAAATTAAGTGTAAACTCTCCTTGGACACCTAATCAAAAAAGTGAATTGATTGATATATTTAAGAATAACCCTAATAAAAAGTATATTAAATTTGAAGTAAGAAGTACCAAAGGAGAACTAAATAAGTTTGATTTACCAGATGAATCTTTTGTTCAGGGATCTGAGATTAGAATTTATAGAGAAGATGTATTTAAAATTATTAGCGATGGAAATGATAGTTTTGGAGAAGTTTTAGATATGAATAAATTAAATTTTAAATAAATAATGAATTCAGAGGTTATAAATAAGGAGTTTCTAAATTTTCTTGAAGAACAAAAAATAAGTGATTTTTCAAGTAATTTTGATAAACATGGAGGAGAATTTGTAAAAAAAAATGAAAAACATTTTTTTACATTAGGATATAGTATTACTGAAGACTATAATGTAGTAAATGATGATGTTAAAGATTTTGTTGTGATTCATAGATTTTGGCTCCATATAGCTTTCCCAGAATTAGAAAAAATTGTCCATCCTATTCTAGCTAAAAATGATCTTTTCGGAACAGAAATTAGTTATCATGAAGTTTATAAATCTTTTAGTGTTGAAACTAATTTTAATAATATCTTGCCAAAAGAGGGAGTAGAAATAAGAAACCTTGAAGATTTAATTCCCATAAAAGAAAAATTTAAACAGTTCTTTTACGAAGATGCTCTTCCTTTTTTTAATCATTGGCATAGTTTACCTGTTCTTCATGAATATATGCAACAAGACTCTTCTAGAGAGTTTTTGAGTAACTTATTAGGAACTCTTCATCAATTTAAAAAAGCTGTAATTCTTAAACTTTGTAATGATTCCTCTTATCAGGAATTTATGGATTCTTTTTATAATAAAAGAAAAATGATTTTTGAAGAATATCCTGAAGAAAAAGTTGCTGAACAATACTATAAAGCCTCAAAAGAACTTAAAGAAGTATTAGATCATACAGAGCCAATTTATAACCTAAGTAATTCTTGATCTTATAGTGCTTAGAAATTAGGTGAAGATAGTATAGGTGTTGAGAATAAGGCTAATAAGTAATTTGATATCAAAGAAGTTTACTTACAAAACACACTTTTTATATAAATAAGATTTTTATTCTGTGTAGGATCAGTCATAAATACCAATAAATCTAGTATCTCACACAATTTTTTTGTTTAATTTCGTTATCTAGATAGTTTATAATTATAAAAACTTAAAACCATATAGTATTATGAGAACCCCTTTTTTAGTTTGTAGTTTATTCTTTACACTTTTATGCATATCCTGTGGTAGTGATGATGATGCAATTAACAATTCAATTGTTGGAACTTGGAAATTATCAAGCTCTAATACAGGAGAAGGTACTCCTGTTTCACTCTTAGATTGTGAAAAAAACACTACCTATACTTTTACCAACGATACATTTAGTCGTAAAAATTTTGAAGCTAATATAGAAAAAACAGATTGTCTACCAGTACAAGAAAGTTCGACTAAATATAAAGCTAATGGAAATAAGATAGAGTTTTTAGATGCAAGTGGTAATGTAGTTGTATCCAATGAGTCACAATTTACTTTTTCTGTAGGAGGAGATAAATTAACTATAATAGATACAAATCCAAGTACAGGAAAACCAGTGCTAGAATTGTTTTTTGATAGAAAATAAAGTCCTGGTATAAAACTTAAATATAATTAAACCACTCTTTTTAGGGTGGTTTTTCTTTTAGATATTATTGCTAAATTATAGTACGATTTCTAGATAGTATTATACTACACAAAAGCTCAAACTAAATAAAAAAATATAAAAAAATAATTTATACGTTTTTATACGATACCGCATAGTTAAGCAGGTATAACCATTTATTTTAAAAGGCAAAACCATATATTAAAACAATTTGACTGTCTTAATATTTTGTTAACTATTCTTAAAAACCGTTCTTTGTAATCATTCTAATGATAATATAAATTATACATGAAAAAACATTTTTTAAAAACTATTATAGTATTAATTATTTTATGCCATAGTACTATTGTATCTGGTCAATCACATCCTGCAATTAAAGACTCTGTACTCATAGATATCCCAAATATTGGTAAAACAGGAGGGGCACATTTATTAAATTGGTCTTTAAATAAAGACAATAATGAAATTTCCTTTTATGCATATAGTCATGTAAATGGTTCTCAAATAATAAGTACTACTCAAGAAATAGAAGCAGCAAAAAAAGAGCATAATGATAAAGGTTTTTTTGGAAAATTAATGTCTGCTGCAACAATAGATAACAGTTATCAAAATACGATCGTACCAGTAGTCTTAGAAGGCAGTATTCTTACAAAAGATATGTCTGTTATAGATACTAAAAAGTATTTGTTTCATAAAGTCGATGATCTTCCAGAAGGAAAAAATGTGTTTTTTAAACCAGCTAGCGGAATGATAGATATAACAGGTTTTGAGACAGGGACTCTTTTAGATTATCATTATAATGACTTAAACAAAGCTTTTAAATATGCACCAACACTAGATAAAGAATTATTATCACTCACAGAGCTTAAATTGAAAGGAGAAGGACTGTTAGGAATTAAAAATATAGCTCCCTGGATTGTTAATAGAAAAGCATATTTTAAATATGTTGACTCCAAGGGTTATATTAGTGATGTTGAAAAAAAGGATTTGGTTAATCTTAAAGAAACACCAGAACTTCAAGAATATGAGTTTTTAAGAGAAAGCGAAAATAATGTTGGCAAAAACTATATTGTATGGTTTGTAAAAAAGAAAGAGGATAGTAAATATAAAATGGTATCCTATAATGAAGAGAATGGAAAAATGACGATCCAATCTTTTGAATTTGATACTCCACGTAAACCAAAAGTGATAACCAAAACGGTTTATAATAAAGAATTAAATCCAGTAGGTTTTGCTACTGTTTTTGGATATCATAAAAAAGGGAAGAAATCAGAAACCTATGCAAAAACAGATTTTGATATTATCTATATGGATCTTACAGGAGCTGTAAAGTTTCAGACTAAATTTTCTCACGGTACAGAGAAAAAATATAAAAATGTGGTATCTCCTTTACTTATAATTAATGAAGGAGATGATGTTTTACGATTTATAAATAATCATCAATTATCTTTGATAAGTAGCCAATTTGAAATATTTACGCTAGATTCAACAGGGAAATTAAATGTAGAACTATCTGAAGCATTTTCTGCAAAACAAGGAGAAACATCAATTAACTACTATAATTATTTAGTAGATTTTGATGCCATATATAAAATGGGACAATTTTATGTTATTCGTAAAAATGATATAGAAAAAACTACAGAAAGTGTTCCTAACAGTTCTATACCAAAAAGTGTAACCTTAAATTCTGGATTTAAATATACAGTGCTGGATAATAATTTTAAGCCCGTTCATTTTGGGTCGTTACATTCTGGATCTAATCAAAAAGAAGATTTTATATACCAAAATATTGAAATAACAGAGGATAGTTTTACTTCTCTTGCTACTCGCGCAGGAAAATATTACTTAACTACGGTAACTCCAGAAAAAATAAAAACTATTAATTTAGAAACAGACCTTGGTAATAATGCATCCCGAATGCTTTATTTTGGTAGTTATATGAGAGATTTTGCTTTGGTAAACAAAGACGATAAAGAATTCTTTATTTTACATCAGTACTATACTAAAGAAAAAGTTTTAGATAAAGTTGCAATTCTTAAAGTAGGGTATTAATTATTTTAAGGATAAGAACAGCTATAATACCCAAAACAAAAATATTGAATATCTTTTGGGTATTATAGCGTTATTGTCTAACTAAATTTGTGTGAGAAAACCTTCAATTCTTTACGTCTTTCCTTTGTTAGTGTCTTAAAATTTTGTTATTTCGCGCCTTCAATTTGTTTATTGTTAAGCGATTGAAATAGAGCATGGTCAGGGGCATTTTAAGTAAATTACTAACGTACAACATTTGAGAAAACTACTACTAGTATTCTTTATAGTACCATTTATATCTATCGGTCAAACGTTAGACTATGAGTCTATAACCAAAAGCAAACCTTTTACAGTAAGTGGTCAGGTTTCTGCTAGTGGTA